>NZ_JBAVTT010000036.1:0-30692 GCF_049696395.1 Erwinia sp. | reverse complement strand
CTGAAAATCATGGCGTAAGTCGCTTTGGTCGCCATCAGATCGGAAATGGTTATGCCTTTGATTTTCGGCGTTGACGCCGTTACTGGGGCCGTTTCAATCGGCTGGATCAGCGAGTGAGCTTGCGCTCCCGCCTGGCCGCTGTAGCTGTTGGTCACCAGGATCGGCGTATTCACATTGGTCATGGTGAGGTGACTGGCGATAAGAGGGCCTATTGTGTTGCCTCTGTCTCTGGCGGATTTAATGCGAACGCCATTTTCGGTATTCAGGAAAGTGACGCGGCTGATTGTGACCTTGCCGATACCGTTAGCGGTTTCACTGCCCACCGAAATACCGTGACCATCACGCATTATAGAGTCGTGGATTGTGATGTCTTCCGAGGCTGCTGCCGTGCCGTTGACCAACCCGGACTTGATGGCAATATTGTCATCACCAGTATGAATATCCATATTTGAAACGGTGACATTTCTCGAAGAGACAATGTCCATTCCGTCAGTATTAGGCGAGGAGACGGGATTGGTAATCTTCACGTTGCTCACCGTAATATCAGCGCTATTGCGGATAACAATGTTCCACATGGGAGAATTAGTCAGGTGCAGGTATTCTATCTTCCCGCCGGTGACATCATTAAATTCTACAAACCATGGGCGAGGGACGCCGTTCGCCAATGGAATTCCTGGGAAGCGGTCGGTGAAGGCTTTTTTATTTCCCCCTCTCACTTCGCCACGGATTTTCAAGGCTTCAGGCCACCAGCTTTTCTCTCCATCGCCATCCAACGTGCCACCGCCCGTAATAGCCACGTTTTTTACATTGCTGGCGAAGATAAAGGCTTCATTTGCTTTGGCAGGATGCCCAATAAACGCTGAGATAAATTTGCCTTCCTGATTGCTGGCTTGCAGCGTTGCCCCTTTTTCAATCTGCAGCGTGATATTGCTTTGCAGTTGCAGCGGCCCACTTAACCAGAGCCCCGGCGACAGTTGAACGGTTCCCCCACCGCGCTGACTGCATTGCTGAATAGCCTGTTGAATGGCCGTTGTATTCAGGGTTTTGCCATCCGGCTTACCCCCAAAATCCTGGGGAAGGCAGTCTGCGGCCTGGGCCAGACAAGACGAAATAGAAACACAGCAGATCAGCGTCAGCAGAGATTTATTCATGAATCCTCAATCGAGTAGACCAGTGTAAGGTCGCCACTCAGGGCGACTTGTGTCAGTTTCACGCTACCAGGCGGCCTTAATATGACACCACCGTCACCCAGTTTGCATCGCCCCCGACAGGCGCTTCGCTTACCTTCTTGAGCGCCCCGGTTTTCGCATCGATTTCATAACTACCGGTGACCGCGCTCTTCTCACCGCTGGCAATCAGCCAGCGACCATCAGGCGTAATCGCAATGCCGCGAGGCTGTTTCTCAACTTGCCAGCTACCCATCAGCGTCAGTTTGCCGTCCGCCTTATTCACCTGATAACCGCTAACGGTGCTGCTGGTTCGTTCGCTGACATAGAGAAAACGGCCATCCGGCGTCATTCGAATATCGGCAGCCCAGATACGCGGTGTGGGGTCGCTGTAGTCAGCCGGACGCTCTTTTCCGTGTTCCAGCTTGTATTTTTCAGCCACTGCGTTCGGTGTCTCCGCCACTTTTACCAGCTCGCCGCTGGCTTCACGACGGAACTGCGTGATGATGCCGCCCATCTCGCCGATGTTATAAAGATAGCGATTATCCGGTGAGAGCACCGAATGGCGAGGTCCGTTTTCTGCCGCCGTTTTGACGTAGCCGTTACCCAACGCCTTCAGCTCACCTTCGGGGCTCAAGGTCAGCTGAAGCACGCGATCGGTACCAAGATTGCCGACATAAGCCTCTTTCCCGCTGGCATCCACAATCACCGAATGCGCCGCGTGACCGGTTTTGTAACTCCCGACCGGGGGTGAAATGACGTTGCCATCGCTGGCAAGCCGATAGACGTGCACGATATCGCCGTCATAAGACGCACCGAGCAGGAAGCGTCCCTGTTTGTCAGTGCTGATATAGGGATAACTGGCAGCGGCGGTCACGGCATTGGATTGGCTGAGATCGCCGGTTTTGCTGTCGATGCTCCAGCTCACCAGTTGCAGTGGTTTACTGCGAATGGCTGCATACAGATGTTTGTGGTCGGCGCTCAGCGCCATCGGCATCACTTTTCCGTTGGCTTTGGTGTGCCCCAGCAGTTGCAGCGCGCCGGTTTGCTCGTTCAGCGAGTAGCGTGCGATGCTGCCATCAGTGGCTTCAGACACGTAGACAAAAGTTTGTGCCAGCAGTGGCGCGCTGGCGACCATTGAGGCTAACAGCGTCGCCGCACGTAATAGTTTATTCATGTTGCTTCCTTAGCGAACCAGTGACGGACGTTTGGCGTCATAGCGCCAGTTATCGATTAAAAATTGCATCCCCAACGCATCGTTACGGTTCTTATCCGGCAGCGCGTTGTAGAGCGCATGCGCCTGTTCGACGCGTTCCATATTCAACTCGATGCCCAAACCTGGACCCGGGGGTAATTCCAGGTAGCCATCGCGGATCTGCGGCGGTTGATGCGTCAGTTGCTGGCCATCCTGCCAAATCCAGTGGGTATCAAAAGCGGTCTGACGATCGCCCGGCGCCGCTGCGCCCAGATGCGCCACCATGGCCAGTGAGATATCAAAATGATTATTGGAGTGGCAGCCGGTGGTCAATCCCCATTCATTACACAACTGCGCCACCACGTTGGCGTTACGCATCGTCCAGAAGTGCGGATCGGCAAGCGGAATATCGATGGCGTTAAGCTGCAGCGCATGATTCAGCTGACGCCAGTCGTTAGCGATCATATTCGTGGCGACCGGCACGCCCGTGGCACGACGGAATTCGGCCAGCGTTTCCCTGCCTGAATAGCCCTGTTCAGCACCACAAGGATCCTCCAGATACGGCACCTTCCCCGCCAGCTGTTTGCCAAAGCGAATCGCTTCATCCAGCGACCAGCTGGCGTTAGGATCAACCGTCACCCGCGCACCAGGGAATCGCGCCAGTAGCGCTTCAACCGTCTCCACTTCCACTTCGCCTGACTGCACGCCGCCTTTCAGCTTAAAGTCACGAAAACCGTACTGCTCCACAGCCGCTTCGGCCAGTCGTTGCACCCCAGCGCTGTCCATCGCCGCCTCATGACGCAAACGGAACCAGCCATCTTGCTCCTTATCTCCCGATCGATAATTCATATTGGTGAGCTTGCGATCGGCGATATAGAACAGATAGCCCAGCACCGGAATACGATCACGCTGTTTACCGCTGGCAAGCAGATCTGCCACCGGCAGGTTAAACAGCTTGCCTTGCAGATCCAGCAGCGCGGCTTCAATGGCTGCCGCGGCGTTATAAAACTTTTCCGGATTCATCTGCGGAATATGAATGTCGTTGGTGTGTGAGGTTTGCAGCTGACGCGCCTCACTATTAAAAAGCTGGCTCAGCGTCGCGTTAAGGCGCAGCAGCGAGCTGCCTTCAATCAGCGGCCGAAACTGCTCCAGCAGCTGCAGGGTGGAGGCGTGACAAGGCGTTTCGCCGACGCCGGTATGCCCGGCAGAATCGGTCAGGATCACAATAATCCGCGTAAAGAAGCAGTTATGGGCACCGCCAATGTTCAGTAGCATGCTGTCGTAGCCAGCAACCGGGACGATGCGCATGGAGTTAATGACTGGACTGTCTGACATGGTTTCTCTCCTTGTGACCTAAAGCGGGGGGAACAGGTTTGCGGCGCAGCAGCAGCCATACGCCGGTCACCACTGACACGCTGGTCAGCGCGTAGAGTCCGCCGGTGGTGCTACCGGTGTGCATTTCAAGGTAGCCGAATACCGTAGGCGCGAAGAATCCGCCAAGGTTGCCAATGGAGTTAATCATCGCAATGCCCGGGGCGGCAATCGATGCGGGCAGTTCGCTTTGCGGCATTGGCCAGAAGAATGCGGCGCTGACCTTGGAACCAATACAGGCCACAATCATCGCGACAAAGCCAAACCACGGCGAGCCAAGCGTGGCCATAAAGGTGCCGCAGGCGGCGATCAGCATGGCGATCCCGAGCCCTTTATCCAGCTTATCGCGATATCTGTCGGTGGATTTGCCCAGCAAGAACAGAGCAACGATAGCAAACAGCCATGGAATAGCGGTCAACAGTCCGGTTTCGAAACTGTTGAACCCCTGGATACGTTGAATGATTTGCGGCAACCAGAATACCAACGTGTAGCCGGTCATCGTCATGGTGAAGAAGATCAGGCAGTAGGATAACAGGCTGCGATCGGTGATCAAGCCCCAGCGACCTTGGGTTACTGCACGCTCTTCACGAGCCGCATCTTCCATAGCCAGTTGCAGCGCCAGCGCCTGTTTTTCCGCATCGCTGAGCCATTTCGCCCCGTCTGGTTTAGAGACCAACACAAACGCCGCCAGCAAGCCGATCACGATCGATCCGCCGCCTTCCATAAACATCACCCATTTCCAACCCGCCAGACCGCCCACATCATGCATCATCAGGATTGCGCCTGTTAGCGGGCCGGAGAACAGAAAGGCGCTGGCTGTGGCACTCAGCACCATCGCGGTAGCCCGTCCTCGCCAGGCATTTGGCACCCATTGACGGAAATAGAACAGAACACCGGGGAAGAAGCCCGCCTCCGCTACGCCGAGCAGGAAGCGCAGCAGATAGAAATGCAGCGGCGTGCTGACGAAACCGGTCAACACCACCACCATTCCCCAGGTGATCATAATGCGGGTGAGCCACACGCGAGCGCCGAGTTTTTTCAGCATCATATTACTGGGCACTTCAAACAGCGCATAGCCAATGAAGAACAGTCCCGCACCTAATCCGAATGCAGCGGCGCTGATACCGGCATCGGTTTGCAGCTCGGCTTTGACGAAGCCAATGTTGGCGCGGTCTATCTGATTGACGATAAGCATCAGCGCCAGCATCGGAATAATGCGGCGGAAAAATTTGCCGATGGCGGAAGCGATATGCGCCTCGTGATCGGCTGAGAATTCAGGGTGTTGTTGTGTCATGCGTCACCTGTAGGGGAAAAAAGCACCGCTATAGGTATACGCAGCAGAGGTGGGGTTGGGTTATGTGTTTTTGCCCTGGAACAGTTAGGCAAATGCCCTGTCATTGTTAAATTTCATGAGGTTATGTAAATTAACGTCGGAGAGTTTCGTGCCGGTTTGTGCGCTGGCTCACCTGGACAATGACGCCCACTGCGGGCACGAAGGTGTCAGACTGGAGGGCGACTGCTTCTGCTATGAGCGAAGAGCGGACGTTTGCATTTCTCAAATCTTGTGAATGTAAGATTCGAATCTTGTTGTATTGATCAACAGGGAACAGGTCAAGGTGTTTTCTGTCTCGACGAGGGATCGTGTAAATGCGTGTCGCTTGTATCATTGGGGGAGTTCAAATTCCCTTTGTATCTTAATGTATATAGCTTTGACTCAATACACATTGATTCAATAAAGACAGTTTAGCACACAAGCCCTATACATCGCCGTGGTCTTCTATAAGCGTTGGCTCTGGTCATCATCCGGATGGCTTGCTTATAGGAGTTTCTACCATGTTCCGTAAAATGATCATCATCCCTCTGCTTATCTTTACTTCTGCAACCTGCGCCTGGGCTGAAGGTTTAGCGGGGCGCAGCGCAGCCAGCCTGGAGGGTCTTGCTGCTGTAGCGCCACTTGAACACCCTCAGCCACCTGCAAAACTTATTGTTGATCCGCCATTACCCGGACCGTTAAAAAAAGGGGCGGTCTTTATTCAATATCGTACCGAAAACCTGCGTATAGAACCCGTGTTTGGCGCCGCAGCGCTACAAGTTACACCCCGGATCGGTCACCTTCACGTCATTGTCGATGACAACCCCTGGCATTGGGCAGATACCAGCGGAGAGCCAATAATTCTGGTTGGCCTGCCTGCGGGCAAACATAAAGTTACCCTCATCCTTGCAGACCCTACCCACAAACCTGTTGTCAGCAAAACGGTTGAATTTACCGTGCCACCTCATGATATCTCCTCACATGGAATGTAGCTCTCCAGGAAGCGTTATATCCACAAGGAAGAATCGTTACCCGGGCCAAAATTCCCAGAAGCGATTCGGTTTTAACTGTTACCTGTGCAGCTTCTGCGCTATTAAGCAATCAACCCGATTAACAGATAAATGGAATCAATGAAATGAAAAAAATCATTCAAAAATCACTTATGGCTTCATTGTTTTTGACCCTGGCAGGATCGGCTGCTGCCGCAGCTGAAACAGACTATGCAGCTGCTTTTAAAAATGTGAATCAGATCAAAGCCGGTGTATTGAACGTCGGCTATGTAGATATCGGCCCCAAGGATGGCCAGGTGGTTATCTTGCTGCACGGCTGGCCTTACGATATTAATAGTTATGCCAGTGTGGCACCTCAACTAGCGGAAAAAGGGTACCGTGTCATCGTGCCTTATCTTCGTGGTTATGGCAGCACGCGTTTCATCTCGGCAACTACACCCCGGAATGGTCAGCCATCGGCCATGGCGGAAGATGTCGTGTCATTAATGAATTCTCTGGGGATTAAGCAGGCTGTTTTCGCCGGTTTCGATTGGGGAGCCCGTACAGCGGATATCGTTGCAGCGCTATGGCCGGAGAAAGTGAAATCATTGGTCTCTGTGAGCGGGTATTTGATTGGAAGCCAGGCGTTGGGTAAGAAACCACTTCCGCCAAAGGCTGAACTGCAGTGGTGGTATCAATTCTATTTTGCGACCCCACGCGGCAGTGAAGGCTACGCGAAAAATACCCATGACTTCGCTAAACTGATCTGGCAACAAGCTTCACCAGGGTGGAAATTCAGTGATGCAACGTTCAATTTAACGGCGAAAGCACTGGATAATCCTGATCATGTTGCGATCACTATCAGTAACTACCGGTGGCGCCTGGGGTTAGAAAAAGGTGAACATAAATATGATGCTTATGAGAAAAAACTGGCAACCCTGCCTGTGATAAGCGTTCCGACGATCACCATTGAAGGAGATGATAATGGTGCACCGCATCCTGCACCAGAAACCTACCGTGCGAAATTTAGCGGAAAATATGAGCATCGGACTTTTAGTGGCAATATCGGACATAATCCACCGGCGGAAGACCCCAACGACTTTGTTAAAGCCGTTACGGATGCTGCAGGCATGTAAATGAAGGTCTCGTTCTGTGAGCTTAAAAAAGACCGGGTACGTAGAGCCGGTCTTTTATTCGTTTAAGTTTACGCCCGTTTGTCCCTCTCAAAGCAGGAGTTTCATTTGGAGCATATTGACAATATTCTTGTCGTGGACGACGACCGTGATATTCGCGAACTTGTCACCGACTACCTGATTAAGTCAGGTTACCGGGCCACTGGGGCCGCTAATGGTCGGGAAATGCGGGCGGTGCTTTCTGACAGCCATGTCGATCTTGTTGTCCTGGATATCATGATGCCCGGGGATGACGGCCTGACGTTATGCCGCCAGTTGCGTAACGATACACAACGTAATTTACCGGTACTGATGCTTACAGCACGGAGTGACGACACCGATCGCATTCTTGGTCTGGAAATGGGGGCTGATGATTATCTGATAAAACCGTTCGTCGCCCGTGAATTGTTGGCTCGTATCAAGGCTATTTTACGCAGAACCCGGGCACTCCCACCTAATCTGCAAATTACCGAAGCAGGCAGACTTATCGCCTTTGGTAACTGGCAGCTGGATACCTCAGCACGCCATCTTCTGGACAGTGAAGGGACCATCGTAGCTCTGAGCGGGGCTGAATACCGATTGCTACGTGTGTTTCTTGACCATCCGCAACGGGTGTTGTCACGTGACCAATTATTGAACCTGACTCAGGGCCGCGATGCCGAGTTGTTTGAACGTTCCATCGACCTGCTGGTAAGCCGGTTGCGTCAGCGGTTACTCGATGATGCACGCGAGCCGGCATATCTCAAAACGGTACGCAGTGAAGGGTATGTTCTCGCTATGCCGGTGATCATCAAAGAGGCAAACCAGTGAGGCTATGGCCACGCTCATTATTGTCACGGCTAGTCATGATTGTTCTGCTGGGACTCTTGCTGGCTAATGGCATGACATTGATCAGCCTGATGATTGAGCGAATGAGCAGTGCCAAAAGTGTCATGCTGGGCAATCTGGAATATGACGTGTCGACCAGTGTGGCGATCCTTGACCGCCTGCCTGCAGACGAGCGACCACAGTGGTTGGGTAAACTGGCCCGGGGTAACTATCATTACGAACTTTCTCCCGGATTATCAGGACCTTTCCCAACCAGTTGGCGCTCCCGTGATGCGGTACGTTCTCTTCAGGAAACGCTCGGTAACAGCTATCCGATGACGATGAGTGCTATCCCTGGGCCTGGAGAACATCTTCAAGTACACCTTCTGTTGCATGATGGATCACCCTTAACACTCGATCTCAGGCCCGGCATGCCGGCGATAGCCCGCTGGCTCCCGGCGGTATTAATTGGTCAGTTATTATTGCTACTATTCTGCGCATGGCTGGCTGTACGTCAGGTTGTGAAACCCTTTATCCGCTTCACGCAGGCCGTTGATGCGATAAAGCCAGCTTCCAGTGCTGCACACATCATGCCTGAAAGCGGGCCAGAGGAAGTAAGGCATGCGGCGCGCGCCTTTAATGCGATGCAAATGCGCATTCAGGATCATCTGAGAGAAAGAGCGCAAATCCTTGCAGCCATTTCACATGACCTTCAAACACCCATTACTCGTATGAAGCTTAGAGTTGAGATGTCTGCTCCCCTGGATCTCCGCGACAAGTTACTGGCAGATTTGGACAATATGAGCAAACTGGTTCGTGAGGGAATAGCCTTCGCGCGTTCCGCTGAAGTGCTTGAGGAGAAGCGTCAGACAGTCAGTCTCAATGCCTTCCTGGACAGTATTGTCTGTGACTATCAGGATATTAATAAAGCGGTCTCTTTCTCACCCTGTCATGCGAATGATCGTTTCTCGGTTCGGTTACAAGCCCTTCGCCGGATCATGACGAATCTACTGGATAATGCCCTAAAATTTGGGAGTCGCGCTGACGTGACGCTGGCGTTCCCGGAACACGGAAGTGTTGAAATCCACGTTTGTGATAATGGTCCCGGGATCCCGGAAAATGAACTTCAGGCAGTTCTGGCTCCTTTTTACCGTGTTGAAAGTTCACGCAACCGGCACACAGGCGGTACCGGACTCGGCCTTGCCATTTCATCACAGCTGATTAGTCAGATGTCCGGTACGCTGACTTTGACTAATCTTCCGCAGGGCGGTTTGGATGTGCAAATCATTCTACGCGAGAAGGAATTGTAGGCTTTTGTATCTATACCGCTCCTGCACTAGAAGGCTGACAAATCCGGGCGGTTCCTGACACGTTGTAAACACAAGCCATTGGTTAAATAACGTCACTGCCAGATAACGCAGTGATAACCCAATTTAACCGTGTTTACGAGGTTCATTATGAAAAAACACCTGATTGCATTAATAGCCCTGACCGCTCTTTCCTCTTCATTTTCCTCTTTTGCTTCCCAGGAAGTGAATAATTCAAACGGATTACAGAAAACAGGCACCGTTTCTGACAGCAGCGGAGCTCTCACCTTATCGGATCTGGAAAAAAAGCTACAGAACAAAGCCGCGGAAAAGGGCGCCAGCGCATTTCGGATTATTTCCGTGGGGGGTAACAACACCCTGTATGGTGTAGCCGAAATATACCGCTAAAAGGCAAATATCACTTTCCCAATTATTGGCCGCTGGCTGAAATTGCTTTCGTCAGCGACTTCACATGATGAGTTCACGCCATGAAAAATTTATCTAAAGCCTTTGCTTCTGCATTTGTAGTTGGTCTGTTTTCTCTTCCGTTCTCTGATGTTGTGCATGCTCAAAGCAGCAATAGTGTCGTGCTGGTACACGGTGCATTTGCCGATGGAAGCAGCTGGAACCGGGTTATTGAAAAGCTGCAGTCACAGCATGTCGAGGTGATTTCAGTTCAGTTGCCACTGACGTCATTGAAAGAAGACGCCGCTGCCACTCGCCGCGCCATTGGGCGTGCGCAGGGAGACGTAGTCCTTGTTGGTCACTCCTGGGGCGGTACCGTTATCACTGAAGCCGGCAACGATCCCAGGGTGAAGGCATTAGTCTATGTAGCGGCATTTGCACCAGCCGAAGGGCAATCCACAGCCTTGCTGGCCGAGAGTTATCCTGCTCCAGCGGGAGGGGCTGACATCGCCAAAACCCCCGATGGATATCTCTATCTTCCCGCAGCCGCAGTGACTAAAGATTTTGCGCCAGACCTGACGTCTCCTGAACAAAATCTGTTAACTGTCACTCAGGGGCCGATATACGCCGCAGCCTTTGCAGACAAAGTCGGGCATCCTGCCTGGGCGCAAAAACCTAGCTGGTATCTGGTCAGTGCGAATGACCGCATGATTAACCCCGATCTGGAACGCGCAATGGCGAAGGCTATTCACGCGAAAGTCACCACGGTAGATGCCGGTCATGTGTCCATGCTGAGCCAGCCTGATACGGTCGTTAAGGTCATAACCCAGGCAGTTAACGCGATTGGCACCCATTAATCAGGAGGGATATTCGATGTCGCTATTCATTTCTTTTTTAGCAGGCATGCTTACTCTGCTCAGCCCCTGCACATTACCAGTCATCCCCTTTGTCTTCGCCAGCGTGCGTGGACAAAAAGGGCAGCTGGCCGCTTTACTCAGTGGTATGGTGCTGATGTTTACCGCTGTCGCGCTGCTGGTATCGGTATCCAGTCACTGGGTGGCAAGCATAACCGCCGCCGGCCGCTGGATTGCGTTGGTTTTTCTTGCCGTAACCGCGCTGACTCTCCTCTCTGCACGGATAGCTAGCTACGTTAGCGCGCCTGTACTGGCACTGGGTAATCATGTCAATACGTCAAGCAATCGCCGCAGCGGAATTGTTTCAGCTGGGCTGGCAGGCGTTGCTACTGGGCTTTTGTGGTCTCCTTGCGCCGGACCTGTGCTGGGTGCAATTATTAGCCTCTCCGCGGTAAGTAAAGCGCATTTTTCAGTGGGATTATTACTGATTGCTTACGGAAGTGGCTGCGCCGTTATGCTGGCAATCCTGTGGGGAGCTGGTCATGAATTAATAGCCAGACTTCGACCGGGATTATCCATAATGACGCGCCTTCGTCAGATTACTGGCGCTGTCATGCTGGCTTCTGTCTTACTGGTTGCAAGCGGAGCTCAAAATATCCTACAAAGCGGCCCTGACTTCGCCCAGAAACTGGAGTTGCGACTTAGCCAGCATCTCTCGGTAGCGCAGCCTGCAGTTCACTTGCAACCGGTCGTTGAAACGAAAACGACAAGTATGATGCCTTCGCTGAGTGGCGGAACGCACTGGTTTAACGGCGATCCACTGAACAATGAGTCAGTTAAAGGTCACGTGGTACTTGTCGACTTCTGGACTTATGGCTGCATTAATTGCCAGCACACCTTGCCACACGTGCGCGACTGGGCAAATAAATACAAGCAGGAAGGCCTGATCGTATTAGGGGTACACACTCCAGAGTATCCCTGGGAGCGGGATACTGATGCTGTTGCCAGGGCCATATCTAAGTGGCAACTGCCATATACGGTCGTTGCCGACAATAATTACAGTATCTGGAACAGTTTCGGCAATATGTACTGGCCTGCACATTATATTTTTGATGCCAAAGGGCAACTACGTTACCAAGCCTTTGGTGAAGGAGATTATGCCAGACAGGAAAAAGTAATTCAGCAACTTTTAAAGGAAACTCGGGCCTGAAGACCTTATTACGTTTTCGGGGAATGAATGAATTCTAATTATTATGATAGTTGTTTATCAGGCATGTCCGTGGCAGTTTGTTGCCACGGTTTCCATTAACGATCGGTAACAGATAGCCCGCCCTTTACGTTAATCCTGTACGATCCGGGGGCTTGATAAACCGAAATCACCTTTAAGCTAAAACTCATAACTTGGGATGACGTCAGACTCCAAGGTGAGCCACTGCATTCTAACGTACGCTTTGGGCACAGAGCAGCCAGTATGACAAAGCCGTCCGCTAAGAGCGACAAGCGGACGTCATCATATGTCGAAGTTTCGATGTAACTCGCGTAAAACAATCCCCAGTGTTAATTTGTAAGTGAACCCGTTAAGCAAAAACAATGTTTGGATGGTTAGTGGAGAGATCATGGGCGTAGAGTTATATATAACACGAGCTGATTTTTGGGCTGAAAATGAAGAAGCCCAAATAACTCCTGAGGAGTGGCTTTCTCTCATTGATAGTGACAACGAATTAACGAGAGACCTTAAAAATGGCGATTATCATGCTTTGTGGTCGGGTGCTTCATCGCATGACGAGGCATGGCTTGACTGGAATGATGGCAACATTTACACCAAATGGCCAGACACGCAGCTATATAGAAAAATGTTAGACATTTCCGGATTCCTCGGCGCTCGGGTAATGGACGACGATGGTAATATTTACAGCGATCCATCTGCCTGGGAATATGACCCTCCTTCTACTCCTTAATGTCTGCTTCTGGCACAAATCAGACTGTAGGACTCATTTGCACCGGGCGGCCACTCTCCTCCAGCTAAGCAACTAGCCGGAAGAGAGCCTCTGCCTTTACCGGTCGAACGCTAACCCAAACGGCTGGCTATCAGACGGAGCTGTTCAGCAATCTGCTTCAGATCTTGTTGCTGTTGCCCTACGCCAGCTGTTGAGTTGCGCACCACCAGCCTTGCAGGCAGGATTGAGGAGGAACGGCTGTGGTCTTCATCGCTGGCTTGCAAGATGCGTTGCACGGCTTCCTTCCCCTGCAAATCCAAATCGAGCGACACCGTGGTCAAGGCCGGGTGGAAGAACGCGCTCTCGTAAGTATCATCGTAGCCGACAACAGAGACCTGCCCCGGTACCGCAATACCCTGCTGATGCAGCGCACTCAGCACGCCCAATGCCATCTGATCGTTCCCTACCAGCAGCGCGGTGAAGTGCGGGTTTTCCCGCAGTAGCTGCAAAATGCCGCTGTACCCACTCTGCGCATCCCAGTTGCCGTGGATCACACTGACAGGCTTCAGCCGATAGCTCTCCAGCGTATCCAGCCAGCTTTTCAGCCGCAGCCGGGCAGAGACCGAATGCTCAGGTCCCGCCAACAGCGCGAACTCGCGATGCCCCTGCTCGTACAGGTATTTCACGCTGGCGCGTGTGCCGTCAGCCGGGTTGAAAGACACGTTAAACACCGAGCAGTAAGGATCCACGTCAAGGAACAGGCAGATGATGTCCTGGTTTTCCTCAACAATGCGCTCTGCACAAGCCGTATCCAGCGGAACGTTGATAATCACCTTATCGACCAGCTGTGATTTCAGCTCGTTGATGGATTCCTGCAAGCTTTGATTGACGTTCTCATCAATCATGGCGATCAACACCTGATACTCCGCCGCATTGGCATAGCGCTTTATCGCTGCTGCCACCTGGGAAGGGGCATGTAAGGCCAGCGATGTGGTGACCAGACCCAGCGTCGTGCTCTGCTTTCCTACCAGCTGCTGTGCCAGACGGTTGGGCACATAGCGCAGCTCCTCAATCGCCTTAGTCACCTTGCTGCGCGTGCCTTCAGAGACATTCGCAGACTTATTCAGCACCCTGGAAACCGTTTGATATGACACCCCAGCGAGTCGGGCGACATCCTCCAAAGTAGCACTCTTTGATTTCATGCTTCGCTTTCCTGTTTGACGATGACCAAAGTGTATCACAGTGCACAGGATGGCCAGGTTACCCCGATCACACTGTCTAAAAATCACAAAAAGTATGACGTTCACATATGAAGATTTGGTGATCGATATCACCAATCGTTACAATTTACCGCCAAATACTTGCACTAAATCACATCATTTCGCATTTCCAATTGCGCAGTTCTTGTTGCCGGGCGTTTACTGTCGCCAACGTGTGAACGTATGACAAATATAAACAGAGGGTGACATGAACACAAGACTCACGGCGACCACGGTAGCACTTGCTGCCGCACTGACTTCCCCTGCCTTTGCAGCCATCGACAATCTCGATTTCCACGGCTATCTGCGTGGCGGCGTTGGCGTTTCTCGCGATGGGGGAATGGAAGAGTTCCAGAAAAACAAGATTGGTCGCCTTGGTAATGAGGCCGATACCTACGGTGAAATTGAACTGGGTAGTGAAGTCTATAAAAAGGACGATGTCAGCTTCTATGTCGACTCGATGGTCAGCATGTTCTCTGACGGTTCCAACGACAATGAAACCACCTTCGGAGACGACGCACAGTTCGGCCTGCGTCAGCTTAATTTGCAGATCAAGGGGCTGATCCCCGGCGATAAAAACGCGGTAATCTGGGGCGGTAAACGTTACTACCAGCGTCATGACCTGCATATCATCGATACCAAATACTGGAATATCTCCGGTTCTGGTGCCGGTATCGAAAACTATACCCTCGGCCCGGGTGCCGTCTCCGTTGCCTGGATCCGTGGCGATGCCAACGATGTTGACTACCGCGAAGACGGCGATAACGACGTCAACATCAACTATCTGGACCTGCGCTACGCGGGCTGGAAGCCTTGGGACGGTGCATGGACAGAGTTTGGCGTCGATTACGCCATGCCGAATGCAACGAACAAGCAGAAAGAGTACGGCGGACTGTACGACGCGGAAAATGGCGTGATGCTGACCGGCGAAATCAGCCAGGACATGTGGGGCGGCTATCAGAAGCTGGTGCTGCAGTATGCCAACAAAGGGCTGGCACAGAACATGATTTCACAGGGAGGCGGCTGGTATGACATGTATAACGATACGCGTGATGCTACTGGCTACCGTGTGATCAACACCGGCCTGCTGCCAATCACCGATCGGCTCTCGCTGAATCAGGTCATCACCTGGGGCTCTGCTGACAACGTCACCGCCTTCACCGATAAAAGTACCCTGCTCTCTCTCGTCGGTCGCGCACAGTACCAGTTTACTGACTACATACGCGGTATCGGTGAGGCCGGTACGTTTATGCAGAAAGACCAGAACAAAGACGGCAGCGACTATAAACAAGCCGGGCAGAAATATACCCTGGCAATGGGCCTTGCCGCTGGCCCGGAATTCATGTCTCGCCCGGAACTGCGCGTCTTTGCCTCTTACCTGAATGACTCCGAACAGGGGAACAGCTTCCAGGATGGAACGGCCAGCAACACCTGGAACTTTGGTGTGCAGGTCGAGGCCTGGTGGTAATTCAGTACCCGCATTAACGCCTTCATCATCATTGGATAAATACTGGCTCGCTAATTTGGATAACCCTCACCGGTTATCCATTTTTTTTTGTTCAGGGCTGGCTGAAGAAGCGGGCTTCCATCAACTCGCGTAATCGGTCTGACTGCTTGCCAAAGATCGCATGCACCTCATGCCCCAGAATCACCACGCCCAGCGCCCCGGCCTGCTGTAGTCCGTGATTATCAACCGCTGACAGCGATTTCACCGTCACACGCAGTCGGGTCAGGCAGGCATCCACCTGCACGATATTATCCCGACCGCCAAAGCAGCCCATTAGCTGATCCAACAGCACGCTGTCTTCCGCAGTGGCTACCGTAGGGGCCGGTTCCCGGCTGAAGTAGTGCTTAAATAATTTCAGGCTAACCATACTCTTCTCCTTACTGACTCTCAGGTAAAAAAAAGCGGGCTCAAGGCCCGCCAGTGAAATAACAATTACAGCGGCGCGCGCAGCACGCGGCAACCCCAGGGAGGGATACTCAGCGAGCCGGAGAGAGGCGCGCCGTCTATCAGATCGTGGATACCCTCAGGCAGAGCGAGGGCATGCGTCTGCGCCGAGAAGTTCTGCAGGAAGACATAGCTCTGCTCGCCATCCGTACGTCGGTGCGCGGTTACGCCCGGCGGGAAATCGATGTCCAGCGCACGCGGTAAAGCCAGTCTGGTAATCAGCGCGCCATAGAAATCACGGTGGAACGCCCGATCGTTACGTGAGGCGATATACCACGCCTGCCCTTCGCCAACGGTGTTCACGGTCACCGCCGGTTTCCCGGCATAGAAATCACTCTCATAAACCGCCAGCGCAGTCGCCCCTTCCAGATGAATTTGTTCGCACAGCTCACGCGCCTGATAGGATCCTTGCAGGCCCAGTAAGTTGCCCGCCAGCGCACGGACGCCGTTGCTCTCGTCATCCGTCAGGCTGTCGATCTCTTCAGCCCAAATACCCAACAGCGGACGTAATGGGCCAGGGAACCCACCGAGGTAACAAAGGTCGCTTTCATTCACTACGCCAGTCCAGTAGCTGGCAACAAACTGCCCGCCCTTACGCAGATGCTGCTCCACGCGTTCAGCAAAACCGTCGCGAACCATATACAGCATTGGGGCTATTACCAGTTCGTAGCCGCTCAAATCCGCATCGGCATTGATGACGTCCACCGCGACACCTTGCTCCCAGAAGGTCCGGTAATGCTCGGTCACCGTGCGCTCATAATGCAGACCGATGTTGCGCGGCCCCTGAGCATTGTCCATCGCCCAGCGGCTTTCCCAGTCAAAGATAATGGCGACCTTAGCCTCAACGCGGGTGCCTTGAACCGGCGTCATCGCCGCCAGCATCCGCCCCAACTCGGTGACTTCACGGCCAATGCGCGTGTCCAGATGCCCAACGTGGTCAACTACCGCGCCGTGGAATTTCTCGACCGATCCACGGCTTTTACGCCACTGGAAATACTGCACCGCATCCGCTCCGTGGGCCACGGCCTGCAGGGACGAGAGGATATGCATCCCCGGTTTTTTAAGCTTGCTGGTAGGTTGCCAGTTGGTGGCGCCCGGCGTGGACTCCATCAACACAAACGGCTTGCCCTGTTTCAGGGTGCGCATCAAATCGTGGTACATCGCGGTATAGCAGGCCAGCGTGGTTTCATCCTTCTCGTTATGCCACGTTGGATAACTGTCCCAGGAGATAAAATCCAGCGGCTGCGCCAGCTTCCAGTAGTCGTAGTCGTAGAAATATTCCATAAAGTTGGTGGTTGCTGGCAGGTCAGGGTTAACGGCCTTCAGCGGTTTTATTTCTTCAGCACAGAAGTCCGTGACCTGGTCGGTCATAAAACGACGCCAGTCGAGGTTTAACCCATGAATAGAGGCTTCTCCCTGCGGGGAGGGCGAAGCAATCTGCGACCAGTCGGTGTAGGTATGGCTCCAGAAATCGCTCCACCAGGCATGGTTTAGCTGTTCCAGGGTGCCATAACGCCGTTGCAGCCAGCCACGAAAGGCCTGCTGGCAGTGATTACAGTGGCATTCGCCGCCGTATTCATTGGAAATATGCCAGCCGATCACCGCCGGGTGATGGGCATAGCGCGCCGCTAACTGGCTGTTCATCGCCTGAACTTTCTGCCGGTAAACCGGCGAAGTCATACAGTGGTTGTGACGCCCGCCGTGCAAGGCTGGCACACGATCGCGCCCAACGCGCAACACTTCAGGGTACTTTTGTGACATCCACGCCGGCCGTGCGCCGCTCGGGGTAGCGAGAAAAACGCGGATAGACTTCTGGTGCAGCTTTTCCAGCACATTATCCAGCCAGCCAAAATCATAGCGCCCATCTTCCGGCTCCAGCTTGGCCCAGCTGAAGATGCCTACCGACATCACGTTGCAGTTCGCCTGTTGCATCATCAAGACATCTTCATCAATGATGCCCGGCGAGTTTTCCCACTGTTCAGGGTTGTAATCCGCACCGTGCAACAGCGTGTTAACTCCGGCAAAGAGCGGTGGAAATTTAGTCATAACGGTTCCTCAGAGATGTCAGCGACACCGGCCCTCAGGCCTGTTAATTAATGAAAAGCCTGAATTGATGGCAGCACTTTGCCCTGGCAGTCGAACAGTGCCTGATTCTCACGGGCGTTGCCCTGCTTCCACTCGTCGTGGATGTACTTCATCCCTTCTGGCGTCGCCCAGGTGTTGCCCGGCGCCGCTATCCATAACGGCTCCCAATAGACCACGCCCTTGCCCCGGTGATTCGGCACCGCCAGCACTGCCTGCATCAAATCATGCAGATAGGCCGCTTGACCCTCGACGGTCGCCGGATAGCCGCCGTCTTTTTCTTCTTTCGCCTGGAAACTGTTCTCCGCGCTGTCGCAGTTTTTCAGCGTGTAGCCATAAGCCGCTTCCACCACCATCACGTCTTTCTGATACCGCTGACTGATGTCGTCCATATTGGCTTTCAACGCCCCAATCGGACCGTTCCAGTAGGTGTACATCGACAGACCAATCACATCGAACGGCACCTTGCGTTGGGTAATTTCATCGAACCACCAGCGGAACATGTCATTTTTGGTCCCTTCCGCCAGATGCAGCATGATTTTGACCTGCCCAGGATCGCTGAGGTTTTCACGCAGGCCGCTAATTGCCGCCTTTAGCAGCCCGGCAAGGCGGTCAAACTCGCCACCGTTCTGCCCCCAGCTTTTGCCCTCTGGCCACAGCATGCCGCCGTTCAGTTCATTGCCGATTTGAACAATATCCGGCAACGCCCCTTCGGCCTTAAAGCGTGCAATGGTGTCGCGGGTATAGTCATGAACGCGCTTTTCCAGTTCCGGGAAAGTGAGTTTTTCCCAGGCTTTCGGCTTGAACTGTTTACCCGGATCGGTCCAGAAATCGCTGTAATGGAAGTCCAGCAGGATCTTCATACCGGCGGCTTTCGCGCGTTTAGCCAACGCCAGCGTGGTCGGCAGATCGTTAGTGCCGCCACCGTACGCCTTCCCGTTGCTGTCATAAGGATCAACCCACAGGCGCAGGCGAAGCGTATTGATGCCGTTGGCCTTCAGAATGGCAATCGGATCCTGTAACTGGTTGTCAGCGTTGTAAAATTTCACACCCAGTTTTTCCAGCTCAGGCAGCGTAGAGATATCGGCCCCTTTCACAAAATCGGCCGGTACCGGTCCAAGCGGACGGATGGCAGGCGGATTTGCGGCGAAGAGAGGCGCCGCCCAGGCCATGGCCAGGGCGAGTAACACAGCTTTAGGGGTCATGATTTATCCTTTTGTACTTCCAGAAGTCAGGCCGGAAACAAAGTATTTCTGCAGAGCCAGATAGAGAATGGCGACCGGCACCGCAATCAGCACCGCGCCTGCCGCGTAGGTGGTGTAACTGGCCCCCATTTTCTGCGAGACCAGGTTGTACAGACCAATAGGCAGCGTGAACTGATCCGGGCTTCGCAGGATGGTGCTGGAGAGAATGAAGTCACCCAGCGGCCCGGTGAAGGAGAACAGGGCCACCACCGCCAGGATCGGTTTGGACAGTGGCATGATGATTTCGATAAAGACACGGAAGTTCCCTGCCCCGTCCATGCGCGCCGACTCATCCAGATCCTTAGGAATGGCATCCAGATACCCTTTCATCAGATAGGTGTTCATCGGGATCATGCCGCCGACATAGATCAGCACCAGCGCCAGATGGCTGTTGATTAATCCCAGCAACTGCGACAGCACAAAGATGGCGATCAGCGCCGAAAACTGCGGGATCATCTGCAACAGCAGAAACAGCATCAGCCCGTTCTGCCGTCCCTTAAAACGAAAGCGTGAGAACGCATAGGCGGTGCAACTCACGCTGATTAAGGTCAGCACCATGGTGAAGAAGCTGATTTTCATCGAGTTCCAGTACCACGTCAGGTACGGCACCGTGCCATTAAACAGATCGCGGTAATGCTGCAGCGACGCATTCTCAGGAATGATTGAACTGCTCAGCAGGCTGTTGCCTGCATTCAGCGATGCCCCAACCGTCCACACCAGCGGGTAGATGATGATGGTCGACACCACCAGCACCACCAGCCAGGTGAGCGACAGACGTAGCCACTTTTCGCGTTTAATACTGACTGACTTAGCCATGATGCTCCCTTACGCCATCTCATCTTGTTTAAACGATTTGGTGGCACGGAACTGCCACAGCGCCACACCGACCACAAAGATCGACAGCAAAATCGTAATGGTGGCGGCAATCGCGTACTGCGATGACGACATGGTGAGTTTGTAGATCCACGACACCAGGATATCGGTACCGCCCGCGTTCGATCCCGCCACCGCCGGGCCGCCGTTGTTAAACAGGTAGATAATGTTGAAATTGTTAAAGTTAAAGGTGTATTGAGTGATGATGATCGGCGCGATGGCGTACATCACCAGCGGTAAAGTTATCGTCCGCAGACGCGTCCACGGGCTGGCACCGTCCATCATCGCCGCTTCGTACAAATCGTCAGGAATGGCTTGCAATACCCCGGTGGTCATGGCGAAGACAAACGGGAAGCCGAGCCAGGTCTGCATCAAAATCAGCGCGGTTTTGGTCCAGAACGGATCCGTCATCCATGCCTTTGGCGCAATGCCAAAGAAGTCGAGGATGGCATTATTGATCACGCCAAAGCTGTCGTTAAACATGCCGGCAAACACCAGGATGGTGACAAAACCTGGCACCGCCCAGGGCAGGATGAAAATGGTGCGGATTAGCGGCTTAAAGCGCAGGTCTTTCTGGTTGACCAGAATTGCCAGCATCACACCTACCGAGCACTGTAACGTGGTAGCCAGCAGCGTCCAGACCACCGTCCACTGCAGAACGTCGAAGAAGGTTGAGCGCCAGATCGACAGGGTGAAGATATTGACAAAGTTCTTCAGCCCCACCCAGTCCACCAGCTTCGCCGGCGGCGTGTGGTAGAGGTTATAGTTGGTGAAGGCGATGGCAAAACCGAACAAAATCGGGAACACCACCACAAACACCAGCAGGATAAATCCGGGCGTGATCATCAGATAAGGGAAGCCCTCACGCAGCAGGAGCTGATACTGCTTACGCACCCCGTGGAGCGGTTTTCCCTCATCACGACGGCAGCCGTTCAGCCACGCATCGCGCACCGAAAGCCCCCAGATGGCGATGCCGAAAGCGATAATCAGTACGCTGATAATCCCTTCTGCCAGCAGAAATATGGAGTTATCGCGGGGAACTTCTTCTCCCAGCGTCGCCAGCCCCCACAGCCCTTGCTGCAGGAAGTTATGGAACACACCGTAAAAGCTGGTGAGCAGGATCAGGAAACAAAGTCCCTTGGCCCACTGGCGGTTATAAAACTGGCCGAAACCCGGTATCAGCGCCAGCAGAACACCCGTCAGCGCGTGCTGGCGTGGGCGCCTGGTGGGCATCAGTTTTTCACTGGGGGAAATCATCACAGCATTATCCTTCTTCATTCGAGCCGCCCGGAAAGCCAGGCTTACTGGTTGCTGGCCTGCATTGCTTCAATCTGCATGGTGATCTGCTTCACCGCGTTATCCAGCGCCACTTTTGGCTCCTGTTTGCCCGTCACGCTAAGTTCCAGAGCGGTATTGGCAGGGCCCCAAACTTCCTGCATTTCTGGTACGCCCGGCATGGCAACGGCGCGCTCCGCCTGCACCGCCACGGCATTGGCTTTTTCATCGTTTTTAATCAGCGGATCGTTCATCAGGGCAACCACCGGCGGGATTTCCTGAGTCTTCTGGAAGCGCTCTTTCACATACTGAGGCTGGTTAATAAACTGGATAAATTGCTGTGCCAGCGTTTTGTCTTTACTCCAGGTAGAGACCACATAGCCCTTCACGCCGAGGAACGAACTCATTGGTTTACCGTTAGGCAGCTCTGGTAACGGCGCTACACCGTAGTTGATGCCAGCCGATTGATAGGGTTGGAAGGCCCACGGACCATTGATGACCGCCGCGGCTTTTTTCTCGGTAAACAGAGAATCGATGGCATTCAGACCGTTGTCACCGAGAATGCCGGAAGGCAGCAACCCCTGGGTGAAGAAGCTTTTGAGGTAGGTTACGGCTTCAACGCTGCCCGCCGTGTTCAGCCCGATATCTTGCGTGTTCAGGCCGCCCTTCCCGTCTTTACCGAAGATGTAGCCTCCCATCGGTGCGATAGCGCCCCAGCTGTAATAAATCTGGTCAAATTTCGCCAGCAGACCATATTGCTTCGCTTCACGCTGTTTCAGTGAAAATGCCCGGTACTCATCCAGCGTTTTCAGCGGTGCAGGCAACAGATCTTTGTTGTAGATCAACACCAGGGTTTCAACGGCTTTTGGCACGCCGTACACCACGTTGTTCTGAATAAAGGCGGCCATGGCTGACGGGGTATAAGCCGCCTGATGCGCCGCATCAACGTTCAACGGTGACAGCAGCCCCTGCACTATTGCGCTGCCCAACTGATCGTTAGGGATCACCAGCACATCAGGGCCGATCCCGGCAGGGCCATCCAGACGCAGCTTTTCAATCTGCTGGGCAAACGGCATTTCCTGCACCTTTACCTCCACGTTGAACTGCTTTTGAAAATCAGCAATCGCCGTTTTAATACCGTCCGATTTCTTAATGTCTTCCCAGACGGTAAGTTGCTGTGCGGCGTGCGCAGCCTGTCCCAGGAGCAGGGCTGACAGAAGCAGAGTGATGCGGGTTTTCACTTTCATTGCTGACCTCATGTGAAGGTATAACATTTATCTGTTTTTTAGGGAGATGACGTTCTAACCAATACAGCGCAATGCCCGAAAAATGTGCCTTGCAGAAGAGAGAGTGTCATAGCGCGTCGATGTCATACGCTACGCGGAACGGCGCATATCCTCCACCCTGCTCTCGCTAATATGTGATCGGTATTACAGAAATCAAAATCCCCTCTAGGGCGCACTGCACTGGGAGTTTATAGTCAATCCAGACGCCACAAGGGCTGGCGTGCCAAAAGAGATATTTGTAATACGTAATACATTTATTCCTTTCCCACCCTTTCAACGAGGTTCCGCATGTCCAGTATCAGACTGAGAAACGTATCTAAGCGTTTTGGCAAAACAGAAACGCTCAATAATATTCAACTGGATATTGAAGACGGGGAGTTTACCGTTTTTGTCGGTCCCTCTGGCTGTGGCAAATCCACGCTGCTGCGGCTGATAGCCGGGCTGGAAGAGGTGAGTGACGGTGAGATCCTGATAGGCGATGAGCTGATGAACGACGTAGCCCCAGCCCACCGTGGCGTGGCGATGGTGTTTCAGTCCTACGCGCTTTACCCGCACATGACGGTGGCAGAAAATATGGGCTACGGCCTGAAGGTGAACGGCGTGGCGAAAGAGAAAATTCGCCATCAGGTTGAGATGGTGTCCAAGACGCTGCAACTCTCCCACCTGCTTGAACGCAAGCCGAAAGAGCTTTCCGGTGGTCAGCGCCAGCGCGTGGCCATTGGTCGGGCGATTGTCCGTAATCCGCAGGTGTTTATGTTCGATGAGCCGCTGTCTAACCTGGATGCGGAACTGCGCGTGGATATGCGTTTGCATATCGCCAAACTGCACCAGGAACTGAAAACCACCATGGTGTATGTCACGCACGATCAGATTGAAGCGATGACGCTGGCCGATAAAATAGTGGTGATGAACTACGGCAAAGTGGAACAGGTAGGCTCTCCAATGGAGCTTTACTACAACCCGATTAACCGTTTTGTTGCCGGTTTTATCGGTTCACCAAAAATGAATTTCCTGCCAGCACGCGTCGAACACTGCAGTGCGCAAGGGTTGACCGTTACCGTTAACGAGGGAGCAAATACGCTGACGCTGCCTGCACCCGCCCGTATGCTGCAACCCGGAGAGGAACTGACGCTGGGCATCCGTCCGGAACATCTGCGTGTGAACAGCGACGCCCCGCTGCAGCTGGATTTTCACTGTGAAGTGGTGGAAAGGCTGGGGAACAATACCTATCTGTTCGGGCAGGTGTATGGCCATGATGGCTTTAAAATGCTGCTGCCGGGCGATGTCCACTTCCGTCCTTATCAGATGCTGCGCCCCGCTTTTTCTCCACACCAGTGCATGGTGTTCGATGAAAACGGACTGCGCATCAGTGCTGATATCCCGTTGCCTCAGGATCAGGCTGCCTGAGAAACACCGAAGGACGAGGCCCGCAGGAGGCATCTTTTGCCGTTCCGATGCACTCAGGCTGGCCTCATCCTTTCACCCCGTTATCAGAACCAGGCTTCCCACATCGCGCCAACGTTGAGCGAGTCTAACTGGGAATCGTCATCGGTCCCGTTACTACGCGCGGTACGTTTGTTATCGACATCACCGCCGGTGACGTAGAAGCGCAGCATGGGACGGAACTCTGGCCCCATGGCAATCGACACGTTCTGCGACAGCGTCAGCTTCCAGCCGTGATTATCGCCGCCCTGATCGTAATCAACCCGCTGATAGCCTGCTTCCAGCCAGGTGGAATGCACCTCGTTCCACCAGTACATCGGGCGGACAATCACCCCGTAGTTCCGGCGATCGTCAGTGTCGTCTGCTTTATTCGCGTAGTCGTGGAAGGCGAGCAGATATTCCACCTGCGCCTGCCGGGTAAACTTATAGTTGCCTTCAAAGCTGGCATAAACGGTCGTCAGCTCGTCAGTTTTATTGAATACGCTGTTATCGGAATTATTCGAGTAACGGGTGATCACTTTATTAACGCCGTTCTCACCGGTATGACTCAGTACCACGCCGCCCTGCCAGGCCTTCAACCGCTCTTCGCTGTCGATAGCTTTGGAGTCGAAGCCATAGTTGGCATACAGCTCCAGATCCAGCGGGCCCACCTTCATGCCGTGGATTTTAGAAGTCAGCGCATAGTTGCCTTTATCGCCGGTGCCCGATCCGCCAGTACAGCTGATCCGCGACGGGTTCGCTTCGTCGTCCATCACCACCGGGTCACATGATTCCACCGATGCCACCGTCGCCACGTCAAACTTCACCCCACCAATATCAAAGTTTTTCACCCCGGCACCCTGGCCGTCATGATTCATCCAGAAGTAGTCATTGATCCCCTGCTGTGGACGCTGATGGAAATCCCGTCCAGCCCATAAATAGGCGTTTGGATTGGATTCAAACAGATTGGTGACACCCGCATAGGCTTTCTTCAGGTTCACCTCATCGCCCCAGTGGTCAATCATCACGTTGACGTCCCAGATTGCGCCGTTATCTCCCTTAAAGGCTTTGGAAAGCTGGAATTCGCCGCCGTTGTCTTCATTGCCCAGTCGGCCGATGGCGGAGGCACCGTTATAGGAACCATCCACACCGACAAACTTCTGATCGCCTGCCTGGAACTTCGCGCCATAGCGGGCATAACCGGTAAACTGTAAGCCAAACGGAATGGCCATATCCGGCGACTGCGCAGGGCTTTGCGGCTCAGTGATCGCATCGGTCTTCTTCACCACCGCTTTATCGATTTTTGCCTGACGATCGGCCAGCGCTTTATCAACAGCACTGTCGATTTTCGCCTGACGGTCGGCTAACGCTTTATCAACGGCTCCGTCTATTTTTGCCTGACGGTCGGCTAACGCTTTATCCACCGCTTTCGCCACGATGGCATCAATTTGTTCCTGCGTAAATTCTTGTGCAACGACGTTTCCAGAGCAAAGGGCTGCCATTATCGCCAGCGCGACTGGCAATTTAGTCAATGTCTTCATGATATTCTCATTATGACCCCGTCCTTTATTAGCGCGTCATAATGCCGCGCTAATAAAGAAGCGTGAGTGCTGTTATTTTAAATGTAAGGTATAATGGAATGAATGGCGTAAGTTATGTCAGTATTTAAACCCCTTTTATTTTAAAATTAATGAATGCTATCGCTGATATAAATGGATAATTTCTTCAGATAATTCACGTGCCAGCAGTGATGTCATCAGATGATCCTGCGCATGAACCATAATTAAGGTCATTGGCTGACGTCCTTCTCCGGCATCCTGCTCAATGAGCTTTGTCTGCATCTGATGGGCCTGACGTGAGAAGCCGTCGGCCTCCTGCAACAGTGCCTTTGCCTTAGGGATATCCCCGCCGCGCGCCGCTTGCAGGGCTTCAAAGCACAGGCTGCGCGACTGGCCCGCATTGACGATAATCTCCATCACCGCTTCTTCTAACTCAATCATGATTGCCTCCCTCAGTAAAACCGTTATTTAGCGCAGTAGTGGCAAACCACTCGCCGCTTTTCTTCACCGTGCGCTGCTGCGTGGCCAGGTCTAGTTGTACAAAACCATAACGGTTTTTATAGCCGTTACACCACGACCAGTTATCAATAAATGTCCACATGTGATAACCCAGACAATGACTTCCTTCGCTAATGCCTTTATGCAGCCATTTAAGGTGTTCGGAAACAAATTCTATGCGGTAGTGATCATGAATCTGCCCGCCCTCAATAAATCGCTGTTCATTTTCAACACCCATACCATTTTCAGAAATAAAGCAGCGAGGGTTATCATAATTGACGCGTAGATTTGTCAAAATATCATAAATGCCCTGCTCGTAAATTTCCCAGCCCCGATATGGATTCATTTTTCTGCCGGGCATTTCGTAATTATCAAATAACCATTCCGGCATAAAAGGGGATTGCAAATTCACTGCGCTGTCGCGGCACTTAACCCGGCGTGGCTGGTAATAATTGACGCCCAGCAGATCAATCTTGCCGTCAGCGATTAATTCCCGGTCTCCCGGCTGGCAGACGGGCAATTGATCATAACTTTGCAGCAGTGTTATCAGGTCAGCCGGATACTCACCGCGCAGCACCGGATCAAGGAAGCTGCGGTTAAACAGCAGGTCAGCGTGGTGCGCCGCTGTGACATCCGCCGGATTTTGTGAGCGTGGATACGAAGGCGTCAGGTTCAGCACAATACCAATTTCGCCTTGGTGCTCCCCGGCGCGATAACAGCGCACCGCCTGCGCATGGGCCAGCACCGTGTGGTAGGCCACCGTTGCCGCCCGTTTGAAATCCACTACATTCGGGTAGTGGAAGTCATACAGATATCCCCCTTCCACCGGCACAATGGGCTCGTTAAAAGTGAACCAATGAAGCACGCGATCGCCGAAGAGTTCGAAGCAGATTTTGGCATAACGACTGAAGGCGGCTACCACTTCGCGGCTTTCCCAGCCTCCCTGCTGCTGCATCGCTAGCGGCATATCGAAATGGAACAGGGTAATAAAGGGCTGGATCCCCTGCGCCAGCAGTTCATCAATCACCTTGTTATAAAACGCCACCGCCTGCGGGTTCACTTCACCGGTGCCATCCGGGATTAACCGCGACCAGCTAAGAGAGGTGCGGAAGCTGTTGTGATTAAGCTGTTTCAGCAGCGCAATGTCTTCGCGCCAGTGTTGAACGAAAGTAGAGGTCTCCTGTGGCCCCACCTGCTGATGAAAACGGCCTGGCTGAAGGCGATACCAGGCATCCCAGGTGGTTTCTCCGCGAGCCCCCTGCTGGCTTTCTCCCTCTGTTTGCAGGGCAGAGCTGGCGCTGCCCCACCAAAAGTTATCGGGAAATGTGTAGTTCTTCACTTAACTCTCCTTCGTTATCCGTGGTTGCGGACAGCTTCGCCGGCTGGCGCTGCTGCACTTTGTGCTTTCAGCTCTTCAGTTTTGAGCAGGGAACGTTCATAGGCGCGCAGGAATGGCAGGTACATCAGGGCCGACATCCCCATACAGATAAAGCACATCACCACCGGACTGAACGCCCAGTTGGCGGCCCAGGAAGCCCCGATCGGTGCAGGCGTTGTCCATGGCGTCAGCGACACCACTTGCGCCAGCCATCCCAGCTTGGTTGCACCATAAGCCAGACAGGCGTTGATCATCGGCACGCAGATAAACGGAAGAAATAACAAGGGGTTCATGATGATTGGCGCACCAAACAAAATAGGCTCATTGATGTTGAACAAGCTCGGCACGACCCCCATTTTGCCAATGGTACGCAGATGCGTAACGCGGCTGCGCAGCAGCAGGAAAGCCAGCGGTAAAGTGGAACCGACACCGCCAATCAGCAGATAGTGATCCCAGAAACCTTGCAGGTAGATATGCGGTAACGCCGATCCGGCAGCCAGTGCTGCCTGGTTTGCCGACAGATTCGCCATCCAGAACGGATTCATGATCCCGGTAACAATCAGCGCTCCGTGGATACCGGCAAACCAGAAAATCTGGCAAAGAAGCACCGACAGCAGGATCGCCGGCAGAGAATCTGACGCTGACACCAGCGGTTCCAGCAGATGCATTATCGCCTGTGGCATCACCATGCCAGTCTGCGCCTGAATAAACAGGTTCAGCGGATGCAGCGTGCCCATCACCACGACCACCGGGATCAGGATCTCAAAAGATCGCGCCACACCTGTCGGCACCTCTTTGGGCAAACGGATGGTGATATTGTTTTGTTTCAGCCAGGCGTAAACCCGTGTGGAATAGATGGAAGTGATCAGCGCGGTAAAAATCCCCTCTCCAGAGAGATACTGAGTAGAGATATGCCCATCCGCATAGGGGGCAGCCACCAGCAGAAAAGCCATGAACGCCAGCAGGCCGGACATCACCGGGTCCAGATTAAACTGGCGGCCAAGGCTGGCACCGATACCCACTGAGATAAAGAAGGTCATCACCCCCATGCTCAGGTAATAAGGCAGCATCAGCTGTTCACGGTAGGTCAGCGAAAAATCCAGCCAGGCGCGCGCAACGCTGTTAGTGGAATCTGCCGAGAACGGCGGGAAAATAAATACCAGCATAAACGAGCCGATAATCATAAACGGCAACGCAGCGGTAAAGCCGTCGCGGATCGCAATGACATATTTCTGCTGGCCCAGACGGCCCGCCAGCGGGGTAATGGATTGCTCAATAACGGCAATCATCGACTGATATAACGACTTCATATGAACACCTTTTAGTGAACCGCGTTAATCAAAGACAGTGCGTAGTCCAGTACCTTGTCACCGAGTTGCATCCCGTAGTCCATCGGATCAATGGGCTGAACGGGGATCCCCTGCGTGGCCGCCTTTTCTGACAATGTTTTCAGCATATATTTGACCTGAGGCCCCAGCAGCACCACCTGATAATGTGGAAACCGATCGTCGAACTCGGCAACGCCATACGCCTGAATATCGACCTCCAGCCCTCTTTCGTTCGCCGCCTCCACCATTTTTCTGACCAACAGACTGGTGGACATCCCGGCAGAGCAGCACAGCATGATCTTGACCATAATCCCTTCACCTTAAAATGTAATATAACGTAAACCCGGAAACGATTGGACACCATACGGAAACCGTTTTCCATTAAGGGGAAACAGAAGTGTGACAGTCATCATAAACGTTCTTCCTGAAGGGGTTTTTCCTGGATTTACATCACATTAATTCGTCGTGTATGGCTATTTTTGAGGTGATATGGAGAATCGGTTTCCATGGAAAAGGGAAAGCCGTTATACTGGCTGTGGCGATATTTTGCGCCATTATTGCGGTCTATTTGGTCGATTTTTATTGCAGCAATCAGGGGAGAAATATGTCAACAATCAACGATGTATCACGTTTAGCTGGGGTATCGAAAGCCACAGTTTCACGGGTGTTGAGTGGGTCGCGCGGGGTTAAAGAAGCCAGTCGCCTCGCCGTGTTGCAGGCCGCTGAGGAACTCAGTTATCGGCCAAATGTCATTGCACAGTCTTTACTTTCCCAGTCCACCGGCTGTATTGGTGTGATTTGCGCACAGGAAAACATTAACCAGACCACCGGTTATCTTTACGCACTTGATAAACAACTCAGCCAGCATCAGAAGCATCTGCTGCTTCGCTTTGCCAACAGCAAAGCAGGCGTAATGAACGCACTTGAAGAGCTTTCCTGCGGACTGTGTGATGACGTGTTGATCATCGGTGCGCGCTTCCCGCTGGATATCGTCGATGAGAATGTGATCCTGATTGATTGTATCGATGCCGACACGCCAAACAGCATTCAATTCGATCATGCTTTTGCTGTAGAAACCGCCTGTAACTATCTGATCAGCCAGGGCAGACGTCAGATTGCGCTTATCCATCCTGACACTCGTGGCCATGCCGATCAGGTGTTGCTGGGCTATAAGCTGGCGCTGGAAAATAATTTTTTACCGTTCAACCGCAACCTGGTGTTTATGGACCCCAACACCTCCTCTTCCGTTGCGGTGCAGGTACTGCTGAATAATGCCACCACCGTCAACTTCAATGCCCTACTGGTTGCGGATGAGCAGGAGGCTCAGCGGGTGATCGGTCAGCTGCAGGCGTTTAATAAAGCCGTGCCGGGAGATATTATGATTTTCAGCCTTGCGGGTTCGCTGGATCTGCCGGGCATCCCGACCATTCCCTCCATTGAATACTCGCTGGATGCCATGGCGGCACGCATTGTCAGTTGGCTGACGGAAAAAACCCAGGATATGCTCGGTGCCTGTGTGCTGCGTGGGGACTTAATTATTCCGGATAGCCGTAAGCGTTAACTTAGTACTGGCTGTATTGAACCGAGCTTGTTACGGCGTAGACGAGTTTCTCCTGCGCTGTAATCTGTGACCTTAATGATTAAAGACAAAAAAACACTCTTCGATCAGCATGATTTTTATAGAGAAAAACGCCGTCAACAGAGTGTCATCAACACATCACTAACATCGGTGGGTACTAATCAATGGGGGAGCAGGTAACAGGAGGATTATGATGCTGGCCTAACCCCGGAAGAGGTATGGAGCAAAGCTTGGGATTAAGAGACATCGCGGAGCTGATTCGGTGTTTCTGCTCAGCGATGTTCGACACGCTTTATCTACTCTGAATGATCAGACCGGAAGCAAGGTGTGGTAGCTAACTTTCATTATGGATTTGCAGAAGATGCAGAGTGCGCCGTGAGGATTTTTCGTGGTGACATTGTGCATGGAGAAACGAAACTGACTGCCGCAACAAGATGGGCATT
>NZ_JBAVTT010000035.1:0-32377 GCF_049696395.1 Erwinia sp. | reverse complement strand
GAGATGACGATCCACGAAATGTTCGAGGCGCAGGTAGTGAGGACCCCAGAGAATATCGCACTGGTATTTGAGGGCGTGAGCCTGACCTATCGGCAGTTGAATGAACGGGCCAACCGGTTGGCGGCTTACTTGAGAGAACGCTTTGCTGTCCGCTCTGGCGATCTGGTAGCGCTGTGTCTAAACCGCTCTGAGCATATGCAGGTCGCGATACTGGCCATTCTCAAGGCGGGGGGCGCTTACGTACCACTGGATCCGCTGGCACCGGATGACCGGGTGAGCTACATGCTGGAAAACGCCGGTATCGATATCATCTTGACGGCAAAACCCGGCGATGAGAAAGCCACTGCACTGGCGGCAACCGGCAGAACCGTTATTGATGTTGCCGATCGGGATACGTCATCCGATATTGCCCGCTACACAGGCGAAAATCAGCCTTCATCGGTACGGTCTGGCGATTTGGCTTACATTATCTATACCAGCGGTACCACGGGCAATCCTAAAGGCGTCATGCTAGAGCATCACAGTGTGATCAACCGTATTGTCTGGATGCACAAGCAATATCCGATCACGGCGCAGGATCGTATCTTGCAAAAGACCAACTACACCTTCGATGTTTCAGTGTGGGAGCTTTTCTGGGCTAACTGGTTCGGGGCCTCTACCGTTTTTGCCTCGCAGGAGGCCTATAAAGATAATGTCTATCTGGCAGAGCTGATTGAACAGCAACAGGTAACGACGCTCCATTTCGTCCCTTCAATGCTATCGGCATTCCTTGAAACTCTGGAGGGGCAGAGCGGGTTGCAGGCGAAACTGGGCAGCCTTAACTATCTGTTTTGCAGCGGAGAGGCGTTAAATGTGGGTGAAGTCAGAAAATGCCAGCGTTTACTGCCGCATTGCCAAATCCATAATCTCTATGGTCCAACGGAAGCGACGGTGGATGTGCTGTTCTACGACTGTAACGCACCCTCCATCAAGGATGTGCTAATCGGTAAGCCGATAGACAATACTTCCGCCTACGTGCTGAATGCACAACTGCAACCCATTCCACAGGGAGCTATTGGCGAGTTATTCATTGGTGGCGTCGGTGTTGCTAGAGGTTACATGAATAATAAACTATTGGCGGATAAGGTTTTCCTAAGCAATCCATTCCAGAGTAATGAGGAAAAACTGCGGGGTTACAATGGCCGGATATATAAAACCGGCGACGTGGTACGCTATTTAGCCGATGGCAATATCCAATATCTGGGCCGCAATGATTTCCAGGTTAAAGTGCGCGGTTACCGTATTGAGCTGGGCGAAATCGAGACGCGCCTGGCCAATTATCCGGACGTTAATCATGCGGTGGTGATCGCCAGTGAGCGTGGCAGCAACGATAAAAATCTGGTGGCTTATTATGTTGCCGCGCAGGAGATTTCCACCGAAAAGCTATGCGCTCATCTGCGGGAAACCCTGCCAGATTATATGGTGCCTGGCATGTTTTTTCATTTGACGGCGCTGCCGGTGACCTCAAACGGTAAATTAAACAGAAGGTTGTTACCTGAACCGCAAATAACCCATTCCGTGACCTACGTGGCGCCGGAAAACAAGGTTGAAAAAACGTTGTGTGAGTTAATCGCCGATACGCTGCAAGTTTCCTTTGAGGCAATCAGCATGGAGGATAACTTCTTTGCGCTGGGCGGCAACAGTATCCTGGCTATGAGGCTGAACAACCGGATTAACCAGGTGTTGAGGGTTAAAATACGTCTGCTTGATATTATTAATGCACGTACCCTAAGCGAGTTATCGCAAGCCATATCAAAGGCTCAAGGGAAGTCCTTTGAGGTGATAGTGCCATTTAATACGGTAACGCAAAAACCACAGATGTTTATGGTTCACCCTGGGATGGGGAACTGTTCGGTCTACCAATCCTTGTCCAATAGGCTGGCTGAGCGTTACTGCTGTTATGGGGTTGACTCATATAACTTCTATCATGAACAGAAGATCGAGCGGCTTGATGAGTTGGTGCGTTATTATCTGGAGCATATCGATCGCATTCTTGATATCAGCCAACCGGTCACCTTATTAGGCTGGTCGTTGGGCGGGAAGATTGCACTGGAGATCGCGGTCTATTTAGAAGCGCGTGGGGTTAAGGCGATCACTGTCTATCTGCTGGACACCTGGTTGTTAAGTGAAGATCATTATCTGTGCAATGAGTCATCCTTTAACCTGGACGCTATGATGGAGCGGCTACAAATCCCACATTATTTAAGACATAATGTCGAATCGGTCGTCGTAAGCGATAATCTTTTTAATATACAGCCACAATCTGCCGTATTAAAACATACGCAGATCGTGTTGTTCAAGGCGACAGAGGAAATAGATAATGAGAGGTATCAACAATACCGGTTTAACAACGTTGATGCGGGTGTTGAAAATATTAACCAGCTACAGTTGTTTGAAATAGCAGCAAGTCACTTTACCTTACTAGAAATGGAGGATGAGTTGATTAGCCACATCCGCTAATTTCTTTCTTGACGCTGGGCAGGGGTTCTATTACCTGCCCAACATGCTGTAGGTGGAGGGCTAAAGAACATGACCAATTATATCTACTGCTCTCGTATTGACGAGCTAAGCAGCGAACTGCTTTATTCGCAGCGGGATTATCTTGATAGAGACCAGCGGATCCTCTTCGATCGGTTTAGATTTGATGACGACAAACGTCGGACGTTATTGGGGAGAATGCTGCTACGTTATGCATTAAAAAAACATGAAGGGTATCAGGGAAGACATTTTCCCAAGTTGCACTATAACCGCTATGGCAAACCTGCTGTGATGGGGATGAAAGGGGGATTTAATCTTTCCCATGCGGGGGCCTGGGCCGTATGTGCCTATACCACTCAGGGGGATATCGGCGTTGATGTAGAAAAAAGAGTCCCCATTGACATATATGACTACCAGGATGTGCTCACCCCTGAGGAGTTTACACAACTCGTTCAAGGGGAAAATGATTTCTTTCGTCTGTGGTCGTTGAAAGAAGCCATCATAAAAGCGGATGGCCGTGGTTTTTCTTTATCTCCGACCACGTTTACCTTACCTCACCCTTTTGTCAATGGCTTAACCGTCGATGTTGCTGAAAAACGTTGGTATTTGTACTCACAGGATATTGGGGAAGAGTACGTATTATCTAGCGCCTCAACTGTTGAGAAGATGAACGAGAGTGAATTGTAGAAGCAGTGTCGAAAGGAACAAGATGATTTTGAACGACTGGGGAAGCATCGTCGTGTCAAAGGAAAGCGTTTTTAATTTTTCACACTTGTATGAAAGTTCCGATCATTCGGGGCCTTTCAAACGAACCAAAGGCTATCTCATTAAAGCGGGTTTGCTCTACCGGGGGAAAAACGTACCTGACAATAGCCCGGTACTGGTTTTTCCCTGACGGGGATTATCCGTGTCATGCAGGTCTTGCATTTACTGTTGATACATTTTAATCAGGAGGTACATCACGAATAAATTGCGTCCAATGGACTGGGAAGAATTGCTCGAAGAATACTTTTTCTCAAGAGCATTACGCCCGGATACAGAAAAAAACTATCGTCGCGTGGTGTCGGTATTCAGAAAATATATCGGTGAGGCGATATTGCCCGATGAGGTCATGCATCTTGACCTGATTTTATGGTGCAGAGACATGTTAGGGCGAGGTTTAACGACCAGTACCTGGAATAATAGGGTGCGTCATTTACGTGCACTCTACAACCAGGGAATGAAGAAAAAATGGCTCACGCTTGAGGAAAATCCGCTTAATGAAACGCAGGTACCTTCGGGTACTAAAAGAAAGAAAATTCTCAGCCGTGACCAACTGGTAAAGGTGAATCTGGTTTTAGGGCAATTTGAAGAGCGTGAAAAGGGCCTCGTGGGGAAATATCGACCCTGTGCGCTCTATCCGGTTGAAGGTGACAGGACAGGCTTTAGAGGATGAATTGTCACTGTATATGGATGTGATCCCCGCGAGTGAGGGAGAGGTCAGACATACCTTAATATAACTTTAACAAGCTGTGAGGATGTTCAGTGATCGTAAAAAGGACGCCTGCGTCAACAGGTGTCCTTTTTGAGAGGAAGCTGGCTATCAACATCGAGTGTGCAAATTCGGAAAACACTGCGATATCGACTTACCAGTTCCTTTGTTCCGCCCGTTAAAGGGTTACCTCTAACCAGCGTGCTTTGATGCAGAATTAGTGGTGCCCGGACTCGGAATCGAACCAAGGACACGGGGATTTTCAATCCCCTGCTCTACCGACTGAGCTATCCGGGCAACGCGGCGCATTAAACCGTACTGGCAGCGGGGCGTCAATGGCTTTATGGTCAAAACGCAACTGATTGCACTCTTTTCCATCAACCCGGTGAAAAATTGACAATTTTTTCCGAGACTACCTCGCATTATTCACCTGCCACTCAATCCAGCTGTTTATCCACCACGTCACGCAGGCGATACCAGCCGCTGACAAAAGGTACAAACCACGGGCGACCGTCATACAACGGAATACGCTTAAACTCAGGGCGATCTAACGAGAGTAGGCACTCTTCGGTGCTCAGCACCGTCATCACGTTCTTGACCTGTGCATCCGCCAAACTCTCCGACATTACTGAAAATATTGGGTGGTAGCCGATTTGACCCTCGCCTGAATACCTTTGCAACAAAAGTGCATAACCAACAGAAAAATAACTGATTTTTATTTTGGCGTTCAACTTAAACCAATAAATATCAATGAATTACCTTAATCCCTCTCTCCCGGTAAATTCACCCGCTGCCTTGAACCTGTCATAAAAAGGTGACATCATTGCGCCCATTCTGACGGATAACGTCACCACACCACTTTAAGGCCGCCGCTATGCCGAGTTCACTGCTGAATAACAGCAATTGTTCCCGACATCACCCAATGTCGTGCGACCGCCGATCCGCTTGTCACATCCTGTCGAAAAATTCTCTCACCGTGCGGTGAGGTTTTCATACGCTTACTGTTGGCCATGAGTAAAAACAGACGCGATCTGATTTTACTGATGTCTATCGGTTAAAGCCGGAACCCCTTTGGCTGTCCACCTTTCTGACACCTTTCGCCGGGCGAGGGCGCTTGCCGTCTCCCATTGCTGTGCCTCTGGCACCCACTCATCCTTGACGCCTGAGGATTTGTGCTATGACACCACTGAAAATTGCAGCCAGCACCACTGTGGCTATCCACCTCCAGACCGGACGCGAAGTCGTTACGCTGGAGAAAACTGATTTTACTGATGTGGCGGCGGTGGTCGTCTCTGTGGCCGACTCCCGTAGCGGCATGCTGGCGCTGCTGCGCCATACCGGCTTTAACCTGCCGGTGTTTATCTCGCTGGATTATCCCGAGCAGGCACAAGAAATTGATCTGCCGGAAAACGTCGGCTTGCTTACCGGTGCCGGGGATGATGCGATCAAGCTCGAAGCTGCCGCCTCCGAATACCAGGCCGAACTGCTGCCGCCGTTCTTCAATACGTTGACCAAATATGTCGCCATGGACAACAGCACTTTTGCCTGTCCGGGCCACCAGGGCGGCGCATTCTTTAAAAAGCACCCGGCTGGACGACAGTTCTTCGACTTCTTCGGCGAAAATGTCTTCCGCGCTGATATGTGCAATGCCGATGTTAAACTCGGTGACCTGTTGATCCACGAAGGATCCGCTAAACATGCGCAGAAATTTGCCGCCAAAGTCTTCAACGCGGACAAAACCTACTTCGTCCTGAACGGCACCTCCAGTGCCAATAAAGTGGTGACCAATGCCCTGCTGACGCGCGGCGATCTGGTGCTGTTCGACCGCAATAACCATAAATCCAACCACCACGGCGCACTTATCCAGGCTGGTGCAACACCTGTCTACCTGGAAACGGCTCGCAATCCGTTTGGCTTCATCGGCGGGATCGATGCTCGCTGCTTTAATGAGGATTATGTCCGCGAGCAGATCAAACAGGTGGCACCGGAACGCGCTCAGGAAGCTCGCCCTTTCCGTCTGGCGGTTATCCAGCTTGGCACCTACGATGGCACCGTCTACAACGCCCGAAAAGTGATCGACAGCATCGGCCATCTCTGTGACTACATCCTGTTTGACTCTGCCTGGGTCGGTTACGAGCAGTTTATCCCCGTAATGGAAGCCTGTTCGCCGCTGCTGCTGCAACTTAACGAAAACGATCCAGGGATCTTTGTTACCCAATCGGTGCACAAACAGCAGGCTGGATTCTCGCAAACCTCGCAAATCCACAAAAAAGATAACCACCTCCGCGGCCAGAAACGCTTTTGCAGCCATAAACGCCTGAACAATGCCTTTATGTTGCACGCCTCAACCAGCCCGTTCTACCCGCTGTTCGCCGCGCTGGACGTTAACGCTAAAATGCATCAGGGCGAAGCTGGCCGTCGCCTGTGGCACGAATGCGTCACGCTTGGCATCGATGCCCGTAAAGCTATTCTCGCCAGATGCGAAATGATCAAACCGTTTATTCCTGATGAAGTAGACGGCAAACCCTGGCAGGACGCGAAGACCGAAACCATCGCTTCAGATGCTCGTTACTTCAGCTTTGCCCCGCGCGCTGACTGGCATGGATTTGAAGGCTATGAGAAAGATCAGTATCTGATCGACCCTTGTAAGCTGCTGCTGACCACGCCGGGCATCGATGCTGCCAGCGGCCAGTACGCTTCCTTCGGCATCCCTGCGACCATCCTTGCCAACTACCTGCGCGAAAATGGCGTGGTGCCGGAGAAATGCGACCTTAACTCAATCCTGTTCCTGCTGACGCCGGCAGAGAGCGTGGAGAAAATGGCCCATCTGGTCGCAAAGCTGGCGCAGTTCGAACAACACGTCAAAGAGGATGCGCTGTTATCTGACGTGCTGCCAACCATTTACCGCAAGAATGCGAAGCGCTACGCAGGCTACACTTTGCGTCGTCTCTGTCAGGAGATGCATCAGCTGTATGTCAGCTATGGCGTGAAGGATTTGCAGAAAGCGATGTTCCGTCAGGAAAGCCTGCCGAAAGTGGTGATGAACCCGCAGGATGCCAATATCGAATTTATCCGTGGCAACGTGGAGTTAGTGCCGATTGCTAAAGCGGAAGGGCGTATCGCGGCGGAGGGCGCACTGCCTTATCCTCCTGGCGTACTTTGCGTGGTCCCTGGCGAAGCCTGGGGCGGGGCAGTTCAACGTTACTTCCTGGCGCTGGAAGAAGGGCTTAACTTGCTGCCTGGCTTCTCTCCGGAGCTGCAAGGCGTGTATGCCGAAGCCGATGAAAACGGCGTGAAACGGCTGTTTGGCTACATGATTAACGAGTAACGTCTGTTGGTAATAAGTCTGAATAAGGGGCCGCTTCTGTGGCCCCTTAGCATTTGGCGGCGTTCAACCCGCCGTCAGCGCTTTCTCATCTTCCCGCGCCTGGCGCACGATAGCTTTAGCAATCCATTTGCCTATATCTTCCAACTGCGCGTTATCGCAGCCCCAGATATCCTTCATCACCAGAAAAATCTCCGAACCGTACACCAGCGAGAGCGACTGAACCACGCGCTCCACCATCATCGGCGACATCTCCTGGTTTAGCGGCTCAACCACATGTTGCAGCAGTACCTTTCGGTTACCCCTTACCAGTTTCTCTTTCTCCGGACGTTCATTTGAGCGTGACTGCGCCCACTGAGTCAGCGAAAGATGCAGGGCGGCACGCAGCGTGCCTTCATGTGCCAGCATGCGTGGAAAAGCAAAACCCAGCAGCTCATCAATGCGCTCGCTGGCGTCTTTTTTTGTTGGACGCCAGCTTTTAATTGGGCTGAGAGTCTCCGTCACAATGGCGGAAACCAGCGCGCTTTGAGTAGGAAAATAACGGTAGGCGGTAGCCCGGGAAAGCTGTGCTTCCTGAGCCACTTCGGTGATCGACGGAAAAGCGCCACTGTCGAACATTTTCATTGCTGTTTCAATCAGTAAGCGTCGTGTTCTTGCTCTTGTAGCGGTTAATGTCATAACCCCAGCGGAATCCCTTTGCTCCACAATAACCTCATTTGTTCGATTAATTCGGCTTGATATTCAAGCGATTGACAAATAATGCACAGAAGAAACCGGGTTGCCTTCTGTCCAAATCTTAAAGCCAGACCTCAGCGGTAAGCATAGTCAACATCTCAGTGAGACGCCTATTCCATTCAATTGATTTACCAATAATGAAGGTGGTACTGTAATCTCGTGGCCTTGAAATAAAATAAAGCGTACAGGTTATGTACGTTTTTATTACTGGTTTTTCAAGTTCTTATTTCGTCTGATAACAGGGTGTTGTTACGAATATGAGTATAAACGCAGGGTATATCTTTGCTGTAGCTACAGCAGATACTAAAGGAAGAGAACTGTTTTATGTCAGCGAGTGCGTGGCCAAAACCGGCGCAAACGTGCGAACAGTTGATCTGTCTACTCAACCAGTTAAGCCCTCTGAGGCTGATTTCCCTCCTGAATTGATTGCCGACTTCCATCCCGAAGGGCGCCAGGCTGTGTTCTGCGGCGACCGGGGCAAAGCCATTGATGAGATGGCGCTGGCATTTAAGAATTTCCTCAGTAGAAGAAACGATGTGCGCGGTGTGATTGGTTTAGGAGGATCGGGCGGAACCGCGCTGATTACCCCTGCCATGCAAGCACTGCCTGTCGGCATCCCTAAAGTCATGGTCTCTACCATGGCTTCCGGCGATGTCTCTGGCTATGTCGGCGCCAGCGATATCGCCATGCTCTATTCCGTGACCGATGTGGCGGGACTCAACCGTATCTCCCGCCAGGTACTGGCCAATGCCGCGCACCAGATTGCCGGAGCCGTGTTATGGGAAGCGGAAGAAGATCCGGACGACAAACCTGCGCTTGGGCTGACGATGTTTGGTGTCACCACGCCTTGTATTCAGCAGGTCAGCGCTGCGCTGGAAAGCGAGTATGACTGCCTGGTGTTTCACGCCACCGGCAGTGGCGGCATGGCGATGGAAAAGCTGACCGAAAGCCATATGCTCTCTGGCCTGCTTGACCTGACCACGACTGAAGTGTGTGACCTGCTATTTGGTGGCGTACTGGCCTGCGATGATACCCGGTTTGATGCCCTCGCCAGCTCAGAAGTGCCTTGCGTTATCTCCTGCGGCGCGCTGGATATGGTTAACTTCGGTCATGCCGATAGCGTGCCGCAGAAATATGCCGATCGCCTCTTCTATCATCACAATGCGCAGGTTACGCTGATGCGCACCACGGAAGAGGAGAATGTGGCGCTGGCGAAATGGATTGCCGACAAGCTCAATCGTTGCCAGGGGAACATTGTTTTCCTGATACCGGAGCAGGGTTTCTCGGCACTGGATGCACCAGGCCAGGCATTCTGGTCACCCGCCGCCGATCTGGCCTTTATTACCACACTGGAAGCCTGTTTAGTGCAGACAGAGCGCCGTAAAATTCTTCGCGTGCCTTATAACATCAACGATCAGGAATTTGCGCAGATGGCCGTGGAGCAGTTCCGCCAACTGGCAAAGCAGGAGTACTGAGTATGGCTTTTACCCGTCAGGAGATACTGACCAAATTTAACGAGATGATTGCCCGCCGCGAGCCGATTATCGGCGGCGGTGCCGGAACTGGCCTTTCTGCAAAATGCGAAGAAGCTGGCGGTATCGATCTCATTGTTATCTACAACTCAGGCCGCTACCGCATGGCTGGCCGGGGATCGCTGGCCGGACTGCTGGCCTACGGCAATGCCAATGAGATTGTGGTGGATATGGCGAAGGAAGTGCTGCCGGTAGTGAAACATACCCCGGTGCTGGCTGGCGTAAATGGCACCGATCCGTTTTGCCAGTTCGACAGGTTCCTGGATGAGCTGAAAGCGTTAGGATTTTCTGGCGTGCAAAACTTCCCGACCGTGGGGCTGATTGACGGCAACTTCCGCGCCAATCTCGAAGAGACGGGCATGGGCTACGGCCTGGAAGTCGACATGATCCGTCTGGCGCACCAGAAAGAGATGCTGACCACGCCGTATGTGTTCAGCGAAGCCGATGCCATCGCCATGACCGAAGCCGGGGCCGATATTATCGTGCCGCATATGGGGCTGACGACGGGTGGAAACATTGGGGCGGAGACCGCGCTTAAGTTATCAGATTGCGTGCCGCTTATTAATAAGTGGGCAGCAGCGGCAAAAGCCGTCCGTGAAAACGTGATTGTGCTTTGCCACGGTGGGCCGATTTCCAGCCCGGAAGATGCTCAGTACATTCTGGACCACTGTCCGCAGTGCGACGGTTTTTATGGCGCAAGTTCGATGGAGCGTCTGCCAACCGAAACCGCACTGACTGACACCACAAAACAATTCAAAAATATCAGTCGTTAATTTTCCAACACCGGGGTTTTCCCCAAAAAAAAGGCAGCCCCGCAAGGGCTGCCTTTTTCTCATTCTCAACATCCGCTCACATCAGTATCAGTAAGAGTGGTAGCTCTTCTGTGCGCTGCTCACTTTATAGAGATAGCGACGGGATTCCGCTGACGGATGGTTGGTGGTCAGCGTCTGATACACCTCAGCAGGCGACAGGTTGTTGATGGTGTTAAATGCCCGAGTTTTATCACTGGAGAACACTTTTAACACGCTGCCTGCGCCACCGTTATAAGCGGTGATCACCGCATAACGCCTTGAGGTTGGGTTACTGATCCCGGCCAGATAACTGCTCTGAAGGATCGACAGATAAGCGGTGCCGGCATCAATATTGTTTTCCGGATCCAGCAGATAACTGCGGCTCGGTTTGCCCCATTTGCCTTTCATGCGGAACACGTCCACACCGGCGGTGTGCTGCACAACCTGCATCAGTCCCAGCGCATCAGCATTACTGACCGCATACGGGTTAAAGCTGGATTCAATCTGCATGATCGCCAGGATCAGCGACTGATCGACGCCATACTTCGCGGAAGCTTCACGCACCATGGGCAGATATTTATGCGCACGCTTATCCAGGTGGTTTGGCACCATCGGAATGGTGATCGAGTAGATCACATGCAGGCCAGAGCTGCGGCGTTGCAGCTTGTTCTGGATCAGATAGTCAGCAAAACTTGCCGCGCGACCTTCCCAGCGGATCGACTGCCCGGTGTTATCCAGCACCTGGCCGTACAGCAGCGGCTCGGTGCCGAGCTTAATATCATTGGCATCAGAGTACAGATCGACATTCCCCGGATCGTCACCGATCAACAGGGTAGTGATAATTGCCTGACGCAGGCTGGCCATCGGATCGGTACCGGCAATGGTTTCGATGGTGATAGAGCCCGACTCAAAGTTGATGTGGCTGCGGGTGTAATACTGATCGCTGTACTTCACGTAGTCTTTAGGGCCGGCGATCAGCACTTCGTTGATGCCCCAGATATTCTCGATGTTATGGGCAAATTGTCCCATCAGAATATCGAATCCATTGGTGTCTTTAACCCACTCTTCGTGGAAAGCCGGCTTCTTATTGCTGGAGCAGGAAATCAGCAGCGGCGCTATTACCAGCAAACTCAGTAGTTTCTTATTCATGTTGTCGTGCTTCGCCCACATTGAGAGGGCCTCATCTGTGAGGCCCAACGATTATTCTTCTGGCGGGGTGTAACCTTCGATATGGACCTCATGCCCTTCGAACAGGAACTTGATCATCTCCTGCTCAAGCTGCTTACGATCTTCGGGGTTCATCATGCTGAGTTTCTTTTCGTTGATCAGCATGGTTTGCTTGCTCATCCACTTTGACCAGGCTTCTTTCGAAATCTCATTATAGATTCGTTTGCCCACGTCGCCCGGATAGAGCTGGAAATCCTGTCCTTCGGCATCACGTTGCAGGAACGTGCAAAAAATCATTCGGCTCATTACTCTTCCTCTTCTGTCGCGCGGATGTGCAGCGCTTTCTGTTGTGGCTGACGCAGCTGTTGTAACAGGCGATCCACCGGGGCGGCCAGCCCAACGGACTGTGGCTGCGCTAAGTTATACCAGAGACCAGCGCCTTCATCCATTACCGCGCCTGCCGGAGGCAGTTCCAGCCACATTGGGACAATATCCAGGTGGAAATGGCTGAAGGTGTGACGAAACGCGATGCTCTGCTGCAGTTTCGCGCCATCGATGCGTTTCTCGCTCAGCCACTGTTGCAGCTCAGGCAGGGTAGCAAACTGCGGGAAACAAAACAGCCCTCCCCACAGGCCAACAGGCGGGCGCTGCTCCAGCCAGACTTCCTGGTCTTGCTGCATCATCAACAGCCAGCCGGTGCGCACTGGCAGCGTCTGTTTCGGTTTTTTGCCTGGGTAGCTGGCCCAGCTGCTGTCCGTGTAGGCGAGGCAGCCCAGGTTCAGCGGGCATATTTCACATTTTGGCTTCGAGCGGGTGCAAACCATCGCCCCTAAATCCATCATCGCCTGATTAAACTGGCTGACGCCCTCCGCCGGGGTGACCTCTTCGCTGATCTCCCACAGACGTTTCTCTACCTCTTTTTTGCCCGGCCAGCCGGAGACAGCATAGCAACGTGCCAGCACTCGCTTCACGTTGCCGTCAAGGATCGGGTAATGCTGACCCAGAGATAAAGAGAGGATTGCGCCAGCCGTAGAACGGCCAACGCCCGGCAGATCCATCACCTCTTCAAAGGTTTCCGGGAATGTGCCATTGTGCTTCTCCGCCACCCTTTTTGCCGCTTTATGTAAATTGCGGGCACGGGCGTAGTAACCAAGACCGGTCCATAAATGCAGGACTTCATCCAGCGGGGCAGTGGCCAAATCGCCGATCTCAGGGAAGCGCGCCATAAAGCGGTCGAAATAAGGGATTACCGTAGCAACCTGAGTTTGCTGTAGCATCACCTCCGAAAGCCAGACTTTATAAGGCGTTTTTTCCAGCTGCCAGGGCAGCGTTTTGCGGCCAAAGCGCTGATACCACTCCAGTACCTGCCGTGAGAACTGCGGCGCTTGCATCATGTCAGAGAACTATCCTGGATAAGTGAAAATCAGGCTGGGATTCCAGCACAGACCAACTATGCTGTAAACCGGAAGTTGCCGGGGCTTGCTTAACCGCTGTAACTTTGCATAATGCCCCCTTTCCAGAGATTGCAGACCAGCAGGCAGAAATATGAAGAATGATGTCATTTCCCCGGAGTTTGATGAGAACGGTCGCCCAATGCGCCGTATTCGCAGCTTCGTTCGTCGTCAGGGGCGTCTGACGAAAGGCCAGCAGCACGCGCTGGACACTTACTGGCCGGTAATGGGTGTTGAGTATCAGCCTGAACCTGTTGATCTGGTCAGCTTATTTGGGCGTGAATCGCCGGTTGTGCTGGAAATCGGTTTCGGTATGGGCGCTTCTCTGGTCACCATGGCTCAGAACAACCCGCAGCAAGATTTCCTGGGGATTGAAGTGCATTCTCCGGGTGTTGGCGCTTGCCTGAGCACCGCTCAGGAAGCCGGCGTGGAGAATCTCCGCGTGATGTGCCACGATGCCGTCGACGTACTGGACAAGATGATCCCGGATAATTCGCTGCGTATGGTGCAGCTGTTCTTCCCGGATCCCTGGCATAAAGCGCGTCACAACAAACGCCGTATCGTGCAGGGACCTTTTGCTGAGCTGGTGATGCGCAAGCTGAAGCTGGGCGGCGTGTTCCATATGGCTACCGACTGGGAAGCCTATGCCGAGCATATGCTGGAAGTAATGAACAGCATTGCTGGCTATAAAAACCAGTCAGAAACACAAGACTACGTGCCGCGTCCAGAGTCGCGTCCGTTAACGAAATTTGAGCAGCGTGGCCAGCGTCTTGGTCACGGTGTTTGGGATCTGATGTTTGAGAGGATTAAATAATGGCTACCCAACGCAGTCGTCGCTTACGCAAGAAAATGCACATCGATGAGTTCCAGGAATTAGGTTTTTCCATCGGTTTCTCCTTCCCGGAAGGCACTGACGAAGCCACTATCGACAAAACTGTTGATGCGCTGATCGAAGAAGTGATCGACCCGAATGGCCTGGCGTTTGACGGCAGTGGCTACCTGCACTGGGAAGGTCTGGTCTGCCTGCAGCAGACGGGCAAATGCACCGATGAGCACCGCGAGCTGGTGCGCAAGTGGCTGGAAGACCGTAAACTGAGCAACATTCAGATCACCGAACTTTTCGATGTCTGGTGGGACTAACTCAGTATCCCTTGTAGCATCCTAAGGATGTCGGGATAAACGGATGTTTGTTGGGGCCACGCATGCGTGGCCTTTTCTTTCTCAGGAGAATGCAAAATGCGTAAAGCGATGATGGTGGCAGCGCTGTTGCTGGCAGCGGGTCAGGCTCAGGCTGACTATCAATGTAGCGTGAAACCCCAGGATGACATCGTTATCTCCCCGCAGACTGTGCAGGTGGTGGGGGCCAGCGGTAATCTGCTGATCTCACCGACCGGTGACGTTCAGCGTAATGGCAAAGCGGCAACGGTTGATACCGCAACCCGCCAGAAAGCGATTGATTACCAGACTGCGTTGCGACGTGATTTACCGTGGATCGATCAGGGGGCTCGTCAGCGTCTGGAAAAAGGCCGCGTGGCTCTGGATAAAGTGATTGTCGATAAACTGGGCCAGGACAGCAACGTGCGTAACCGTCTGACCTCGCTGGATACCCAGTTGAAGCAGCAGATGAACCGGATTATTGAACACCGCAGCGATGGGCTGACCTTCCACCATCAGGCCATTGACCAGGTTCGCAAAGATGGCGAAGCGCTGGTGCAGAGTGCGATGGGCGGGGTAGTGCAGGACAGCCTTAACGAGATGGGCACTAAGCAGGCCGGGAACGGCGGTAACCCGCTACAGGCGCTGATGGGCAATCTGGGTGGTTTGCAGCAGTCTCTGCAGGAAGAGTGGAAAGGGCAGGAGCAGGATTTCCAGAACTTCGGTCATGAAGTTTGTAACCGTGTGACGGTGCTGGAAGATCAGCGCCAGGCGATGATTGCCGGACTGAAGTAATCTGCCGCAAAGCGTCAAGCCATAAAAAAACGCCTGATGTTGATCATCAGGCGTTTTGCGTTTGGCGCTACTCGTCTTCTGCCAGGAACAGCTCAAGCAGCGAATTCAGGAACAGCTTCCCTTTCTCCGTCACCTGCCAGCTTTCGGGGGTTTCAGTCAGGTAGCCTTCGCTAAGCGCCTGGTCAATCTGCTGACGAATACTGCTCTCTGTCAGGCCGGTATACAGCGGATATTCGGCTCGTGGAGCCGCTTCCAGCAGACGGAAGCGGTTCATAAAGAATTCGAACGGCTTCTCGCTGTCGCTCACTTCCTGCTGACGGTCGAGGTATTTTCCGGCCATAAACCCACGAGGATGGCGGGTTTTGGTGGTGCGGACAATCCGGCCATCGGGCTGGGTTAACTTGCCGTGAGCGCCACAGCCAATCCCCAGATAGTCACCAAAGCGCCAGTAGTTAAGGTTATGCTCACAGCGATAACCCGGCTTGGCGTAAGCCGAGGTTTCGTACTGAACATATCCTGCCGCCGTCAGCAGCCGGTCGCCTTGCTCGAAGATATCCCACAGCGCGTCATCATCCGGCAGTTTCGGCGGACGTGAAGCAAACAGCGTGTTGGGTTCGATAGTCAGCTGATACCACGACAAATGCGGCGGGTTCAGCGCAATGGCCTGACGTAAATCATCCAGCGCTTCTTCAAGCGACTGATCCGGTAAACCGTGCATCAAATCGAGGTTAAAGCTGCGCAGATTCAAGTCTGTTGCCAGCTGTGCCGCTCGCCTTGCTTCTTCCGGGCCGTGAATGCGTCCCAGACGCGCCAGTTTCTTTTCGCTGAAACTCTGCACCCCTATCGAGATGCGGTTGATACCGGCGCGCTGGTAGCCGCTGAAGCGGTCTGCTTCCACCGCGCCAGGGTTTGCTTCCATGGTGATTTCCGCCGTGGCAGAAAGCGGCAGGCGGGCGCGAACGCCATCCAGCAACATCTGCATGGCTTCACTCCTCAACAAACTTGGCGTGCCACCCCCGATGAAAATGGTGCTGACCTCGCGCCCTGAAGTCAGGTGAAGATCGGCATCCAGGTCCGCCAGCAGATGCTGTACGTACTCTTCGTGCGGCACTTCCCCTTTCAACGCGTGCGAGTTGAAGTCACAGTAAGGGCACTTCTGCACGCACCACGGAATGTGGATATACAGACTTAGTGGCGGCAGCTTACGCATTGCGCATCGCTTCCAGCAGCATCGTCATGGCTTTGCCACGGTGGGAAACCGCGTGCTTCTCAGCTTTGGTCATCTCACCTGCGGTTTTGCCCAGCGCCGGGACGTAGAAGACAGGGTCATAGCCGAAGCCGCCTTCGCCGACCGCGCTGCGGGTGATTTCACCCTGCCAGCTGCCGTGGAACACCAGCGGCGTTGGGTCTTCAGCGTGGCGGAGGTAAACCAGCACGCAATGGAACTGGGCCTGACGTTGATCGTCAGGCACGTTTTCCAGCGCGGCTAACAGCTTCAGCAGGTTCTGCCGATCGCTGGCGTCTTCCCCGGCGTAGCGCGCCGAGTAGATACCCGGTGCGCCGCCAAGCACGTCCACCGCCAGACCCGAGTCATCGGCAATTGCCGGTAAGCCGGTTATCGCGGCGGCATGGCGCGCCTTCAGGATGGCGTTTTCGATAAACGTCAGGCCAGTCTCTTCAGCTGACTCCACGCCCAGTTCGGTTTGCGCCACAATGTCGAGGCCAAAGGCGGCCAGTAAATCAGCCATTTCACGAACTTTGCCGGGGTTACCGGTGGCGAGCACTACTTTTTGCATATCAGGTCCAGAATTTTCAGGTTACAGCAGGTACCAAAGGCCAGGGAACAGGTCCATGCCCAGGTAGTTCAGCATATAGAGGATCAGGATCACTACCATTGCCGAGAAGTCGATTCCGCCCATAGCAGGCAGCATCCGGCGAATAGGGGACATCAGCGGCTCGGTCAGTTGGATCAAAACCTGATCGACCGGGCCACGGCCCTGGCTGATCCAGCTCATCAGTGAACGGATGATGATCACCCAGAACACCAGGTTGCCAGCCGACTTTAGCAGCGACAACAGGCCAACCAGCAGATTCATCGGGTCAACCGAAAAGGCACCCACCTGAATCAGCAACAAAATCGGGTATTTCAGCGTAGTCAGCACAAAGGCCAGCAACAGTGACGCGGTGTCTACCGGGCCAATGGAGGGCAGGATGCGTCGCAAAGGTTTCACCACGGGTTGGGTAATTTTAACGACAAATTGCGCCAGTGGGTTATAGAAATCAGCTCGTGAACACTGCATCCAGATACGTAATAACAGCACCATTACGTACAGATCGATCAGAGTCTTGACCAGAAAAGTCAACGTCAGCATGGGGTTCCTCAGTTATTGTTGTGAGCGGCGCTGTAATCACGCGCGCCAAAAATGGCGGTGCCTATGCGCACCATCGTACTGCCTGCCGCTATTGCGGCATCCATATCGTCGCTCATTCCCAGAGAAAGCGTATCGACAGAGGGATAGTCTTTTTTCAGTGCTGTAAACGCTTCTGCCATCTGCTGGCACACGGCAAACTGCCGCGAGTACTCTGCTTCTGGGGCAGGGATCGCCATCAGGCCGCGCAACGTTAAGCGCGGCAGCAGGGCAATCTCTTTCGCCAGTTCGTTCAGTGCCTCCAGCATGATGCCAGATTTACTGTTTTCGTCACTGATGTTTATCTGGATCAGCACATTCAACGGCGGCAATGAAGCCGGGCGCTGTTCGTTCAGCCGGGTAGCAATTTTCAACCGGTCTACGGTGTGGCACCAGCCAAAGTTCTCCGCTACCAGTCGGCTCTTGTTGGATTGCAATGGGCCAATAAAGTGCCACTCCAGGGCAGAATTCTCCAACGCCTGGATCTTATCTACCCCTTCCTGCACGTAGTTTTCACCAAAGCACTGCTGGCCAGCAGCCACGGCTTCTTCGACCGCGCTCTGGGGTTTTGTTTTGCTGACTGCAAGCAAAGTAATCTCTGCTGGATCGCGACCGCACTTTGCGGCTGCCGCTGAGATTCGCTCGCGGACTTGCTGTAGGTTGTGCTGAATCGAGGTCATAGTCAGGGAGTTTATTATGGATATTGAAGACATGGTGGCCCTTAGTGTAAAGCATAACGCCGGGGATCTGCACCTTTGCAGTGGCCATTCTCCATTCTGGCGCCGTTCCGGCAGACTGGAGCGCCTCTCTTCTTCACCTCCGGTAACCAGCGCGATGCTGGAAAGCCATGCGCGGAACTGGCTGACTGAAGCGCAACAGGCGGCGTTTTCCCACGCAGGGCAGCTGGACTTTGCCCTGACGATGGCTGATGGAACGCGCCTGCGCGCGAATCTCTTTCGCCAGCGGCACGGACTTTCTCTGGCGTTAAGAGTGATAGCCAGTCAATGCCCTGATATGGCTGAGCTGTGCTTGCCAGGCATCACCAGCTCGCTGCTTAAGCTGCAGGAAGGGCTGGTGTTGGTCACCGGGGCAACCGGCAGCGGGAAGTCGACGACGCTGGCGGCGTTGATTGGCGCCATTAATCAACATCAGGCCCGGCATATCCTGACGCTGGAAGATCCGATCGAGTTTCTTCACCACAGCCAACGCTCGTTGATTCAACAGCGCGAAGTTGGCACGCATTGCCAGTCGTTCAGCGAAGGATTACGCAGCGCATTGCGCGAAGATCCCGATGTCATCCTGCTGGGAGAACTGCGGGACAGCGACACTATTCAGCAGGCGTTAACCGCGGCAGAAACCGGGCATCTGGTGCTGGCAACGCTGCACACCAGAGGCGCGACTCAGGCTGTGGACCGGCTGGTGGATGTGTTCCCGGGCGCGGAGAAAAACCTGATTCGTAGCCAGCTGGCCGGGAGCCTGAAAGCAGTGATTGCGCAACGGCTGGAAGCGGAAGGTGAGGGGCGCATTGCCCTGTTCGAGGTACTGGTGAATACGCCAGCGGTAGCGAACCTGATCCGGGAAGGGAAAACCCATCAGCTGGCCGGATTACTGGAAACGGGAGCGCAGGTCGGGATGCAGACCTTTGCTCAGTGTCTTAAGCAGAGGCAACAAGCAGGCAGGCTACTTCAGCTAACAACGGGGTAAGTGGCATGCAGGGCAACTCCAGTAACAGGTTTGTTGATACCTGGCGGGCAGCAGACACTGAAGTGGCTGTATCAGGTTAGTCAGGGTAATAGCGTCAGGACCAGCTGTTTTCAAACCAGCTTTCAAGGATAATGACGGCAGAAAGTGAGTCCACGCTGCCTTTGCTCAGCGCGCGGAAACCACCGCGTTCGAACAGTTCGGCACGCGCTTCTACGGTGCTCAGGCGCTCGTCGTGAAGGTCAACCTGCACGCCAAAACGGCCATGAATGCGGTTGGCGAACTTACGTGCTCTGGCAGTAAGCGGTTGCTCGGTGCCGTCCATGTTCAACGGCAGGCCAACCACCACGCGGTCCGGTTCCCACTCTTTCAACAACGCTTCAATCTTGTTCCAGTCCGGCGTACCGTCCTGGGCTTTCAATGCCGTTAACGGTCGGGCGGTGCCAGTTAACTGCTGCCCAATCGCTACGCCGATACTTTTGGTGCCAAAATCAAAGGCCAACAAGGTCATATGACTCATCAGGCGTGACCTGCATCGCTGGCGATATTGTGAATATCCACGCCAATGCTTTTTGCCGCTTCACGCCAGCGTTCAGCAATGGGGGTTTTGAACAGGATATTGCTGTTGGCCGGGGTAGTGAGCCAGGCATTTTCCAGCAGCTCATTCTCCAGCTGGTCTTTCTCCCAGGCGCAGTAACCCAACGCGACCAGCACGTCTTTCGGTTGCTCCGGGGTTCCCAGCGTCTCCAGGACATCACGCGAAGTGGTGATCACCGTGTTGTCAGAAACACGAATGCTGGAGGCAAAAGTACGCTGAGCGGAATGCAGGATAAAGCCGCGATCTTCCGCCAGTGGGCCGCCAGAAAAGACTGGCTTATCGAGTTTGGCCTCGGGCTCGCGCGGAGTTGGGCTGATCTTTAGCTTCTTGAGAATGCCGTCAACGGTCAGATTGTCCATTGGCTTATTCACAATCACTCCCATTGCCCCATCATCATTGTGCTCGCAGATGTAAACCACCGAGCGCTTAAACAACGGGTCTTGCAGCGTGGGCATCGCAATCAAAAAATGATGCTGTAAATTCATATCAGGATTCTGTAGTCAGGTTAACCGCCCGGAGCTGGCGCGCCGGGCGTAATTAACGGGTTAATAAAGGGGCCCGTTGACCCCATTCAGACCTGTCAGGCCAGACGCTTTTCAATCGCGTCCATCAGCATACCAGTAATTGAAACCGGGAATGCTGCCTCGATCTCACGGATACAAGTTGGGCTGGTGACGTTAATCTCCGTCAGCTTGTCGCCAATGATGTCCAGACCGACAAAAATCAGTCCTTTGGCTTTCAGCGTGGGGCCAACACGGCGGGCAATTTCCCAGTCGCTTTCGGTCAATGGGCGTGCTTCACCCCGTCCACCGGCCGCCAGGTTACCACGGGTTTCGCCCGACTTAGGAATACGGGCCAGGCAGTAAGGCACCGGCTCACCATCCACAACCAGGATGCGCTTATCACCGTCGGTAATGGCGGGAATAAAATTCTGCGCCATGCAGTAGAACTTACCGTGTTCGGTCAGGGTTTCAATGATCACCGACAGATTCGGATCTTCCTTTTTGACGCGGAAAATTGACGCGCCACCCATGCCATCCAGAGGCTTCAGGATGATGTCGCCATGCTCCTGCCAGAAGTCGCGGATCCGCTGAGCACTCCGCGTGACCAGCGTGTCCGGCGTCAGTTCGGCAAACCAGGCGGTGAACAGCTTCTCGTTACAGTCACGCAGGCTCTGCGGCTTGTTGACGATCAGCGTTCCTTTTTCCTCAGCGCGCTCAAGGATGTAGGTCGCATAGATGAATTCCGTATCAAACGGCGGATCTTTACGCATCAGCACCACGTTCAGATCGGCCAGCGCGATGTCCTGCTCGCTGCCAAACTCAAACCACTTGTCGTAGTTCTGCTCAACGCTCAGGGTGCGGGTATGCGCACGAGCTTCGCCGCCACGCAGGTAGAGATCGTTCATCTCCATGTAATGAATTTCGTAACCACGGCGCTGTGCTTCCAGTAACATGGCGAAGCTGCTGTCTTTTTTAATATTGATGGAGGTAATAGGGTCCATCACAATGCCAAGCTTAATCATTATTATTTCTCCAGTGAGCTCTCTTGCTTGCCGTATTGAACACGAAGTGCGCCCAAACTGCCTGCGATGATGATGCTCAATTTTAGTAGTAACCAGCACCGGCAAACTGTACCTGGTGTGCTGACAACCGGGTGATTAACCTAAATCGCCAAAGCGAACCTGAAGCGCGGTAATTGCCGTCAGGGCCGTCGTTTCTGTTCTGAGCACTCTTGGGCCTAACAGGATATCCGTAAAGCCGTAGCCAGCCGTCATGCTGATTTCATCAGCGGTTAATCCGCCTTCCGGGCCAATCAGCAGCCGGACACGTTCAACCGGCAGCGGCAACGTATTGATGCTCTGACTGGCTCTGGGATGCAGGTTCAACTTTAAGCCCTGTTCCTGCTCTGCGCTCCAGGCTTCCAGCGTCATCGCTTCACGCACTTCAGGCACGCTGTTCCTGCCACACTGTTCACAGGCAGCAATCACAATTTTTTGCCACTGCTGGTGTTTTTTCGCCAGCCGCTCGGCATCCAGCTTTACGCCACAGCGTTCAGAAAACAAGGGGGTGATCACATTTACCCCAAGTTCTACCGCCTTCTGAATGGTGAACTCCATCTTCTCACCCCGCGACATGACCTGGCCTAAATGCAGGTGAAGCGGGGATTCACGGCAATCTTCGCGGCTTTCGCCCACGGAAACGCGGACGCTTTTTTTGTCGGCCTGCACAATCTCAGCAGCAAAAGTCAGATTACTGCCATCGAACAATTCCAGGGCCTGTCCGGCACCCATTCGCAACACGCGACCGACATGGTTAGCGGCCTCGTCACAGAGAGCAATTTCGCTGCCCGCAGTGAGCAATTCGGGATGAAAAATGCGGGGTATACGCATGGAAATCCTGATAAATGTTAGCGGCCGGCACACAGATCCGGCCTGAAGATGGACTCTAGTTTAGGTCAGTGATTTTACCGCTGGCAAGCTTGCTGTACATAAGGGTTATGATTGCCCTGTACGCGAGCGATGCGATTGTCCCGTTCGCACTCCCAGGAACTGACCGGATACTGCTTGTTCCAGACCGTCATCAGCTGGGTTTGCTGCTTAGACAGGCTGATTTGATACTGGTCGCGCATGTAAAACCAGGTACGGGCAATGGCACCGCGTGCGCGAGCTGGGGGTTCAGCCTGTTTGTTTTTAAAGTCGACCTTCATTTCACACCGACCGTACTGACGTTCGCCGCCATTCCACTGGCTGTACATAAAGTTGCCACGGTCACCGTTCACTTCACCAATTGAGGGCTGAAGGTTGTGCAGGTCGGTCTCTATCCGACGGTATCCGGCATCTTTGGCGCACTGTTTACGCCCGCCGTTTTGCCAGCACTGACGCTGGTGGCCGAAAGTCCAGGCTGGCACTACGTGTTCCCACTCAATGCGTTTAGCGCGGTTGGCATTTTTACGGACCTGGTAGCCGCAGGAGGCGAGGTCTGGCACGCCTTTTTTGCCTTTCCAACTGATCTTACAGCCGCAATAGAAAGAGCCTGGCGCATCGGCATTCAGCTTAGCCGCGTACTCTTTGGCCTGACCAAAGCTGTTTTGATGGTAGTTGTCCAGGCTGAGGCTGTGAGCGAAAAAGGTCGGTAAAAGCAGGGAGAGTGACAAGCAGTGAAAAATTTTGCGAAGCATGTTCCGGATTTCTGTCTTGTAAACGAGGCGGCGAGAGTAACAGATGCGATCCGCTTCGGGAAATCAGCGCCAGAAAATCAGTGTGTTATTGCTGTTTTTTTCTTCATCAGGACGATTTTTCGGATTGTTGGAACTCACCGGGAGAGAGGCGATCGCCGCAGCGCACACAGCGGTATTCACTTTCACCCCTGACCACACGGTTATGGCGTCTGACCGTCAGCTGGTGTTGCTGACACCCACAACGGTAGGGGAACGAGCGGCTGCGTACGGATTCAATTTCAAACTTATGGGTGCGCTGTGCCGGCACATCCAGAATGCTTTCCATCATCCACTTCCACTCTTTGCCGTGCGGGGCTACCCGGCCAAAGTGTTTCCAGACCAGCAGGTGAGCCAGTTCATGCGGGACGACTTCATCGACAAAGGCCTGCTGATTCTCCAGCAACAAAACCGGATTGAGACGGATTTCCCAGTGTTGCAGCCACGCGGTGCCCGCTGCCGTGCCACGTTGTTGGTAGACCAACTTCGGTTCAGGGTAGCTTCGTTCCAGGCGTTGGTTTGCCAGCTGCAGCTTGTCACGCAGAGAGCGCATAACGGCTTGTTGCAGGGCAATAGGGAGTCTGAGGGATTTCATACGGCAGAGAATACGATCTGGCAGGGGGGAATTCAATAAAGCTGGCCGGGTTTCCCCGGCCAGAGACTCTTAGTCACGATGACCGATATCGCGCAGCTTCTTGCCGCCCAACAGGTTACGTTCAATGTGCTCCAGTGAAATCCCTTTGGTTTCCGGGATCAGCACGATAGTCAGGATGATGAACACTACGTTCAGACCCGCGTAAACCCAGAAGGTGTTCGCATTGCCCAGCGTGTTGAGCATGGTCAGGAAGGTCGCGCCGACAATCATGTTGGCAATCCAGTTGGTTGCTGTAGAAACGGTGATACCGAAATCGCGGCCTTTCAGCGGCTGAATTTCAGAACACAGAACCCAGATCAACGGACCGGCACTCATCGCAAAACCAATGATGAACATCAGCAGCATCGCGATAGCGAAGTACTGACCGGCTGAAGAGTGAATGCCCACGTGCAGCATGGTGCCGAGGATACCCATCCCCACCGCCATCACCATGAAGCCCAGTTTCAGCGTTGGTTTACGGCCCCAACGGTCAACCAGACCGATAGCAATGAAGGTGGCCAGTACGTTGACCAGGCCAACAATAACCGTGCCCCACATCTGCTCGGTGGTATTGGTGAAGCCAGCAATTTCAAAAATCTTCGGCGCGTAATACATGATCACGTTCATCCCGGTGAACTGCTGCATGATCTGCAGAAGAACGCCCAGATAAACCGCGCGACGGAAGTTGCTGTTGCCTTTAAACAAGCTCCAGCCAGACTGTTTGATTTTCAGGCTCTCGCGGATTTCGTCCAGCTCGCGTTTGGCTTGCTCGCTGGTGTCACGCAGACGGTCCAGTACGCGCTGTGCGGTACGGAAGTCGCCTTTTGCCGCCAGCCAGCGTGGGCTGTTAGGCAGGAAGCAAACACCCACCAGCAGCAGAGCCGCAGGAATGGTGATCACACCCAGCATCCAACGCCATTCGCCGGAGTAGCTGAACGCGGTATCAGACAGATACGCACCCAGAATACCGATGGTGATCATCAACTGGTACAGAGAAATCATACTGCCGCGAATTTTTTCAGGCGCGATCTCAGAGAGGTAAAGCGGCGCGGTATAGGAAGCCACACCCACAGCCAGACCCAGCAGAACGCGGGCGAAGATCAGCATTTCCGGGTTGGATGACATCGCTGACCACAGCGAGCCAATCACAAACAGCACGGAACCGATCATCAGGCTCTTTTTACGACCAAGGCGGGAAGACATCCAGCCGCTACCGACTGCCCCTACGGCGGCACCAAACATCATTGAGCTAACAATCCACTCTTGCTGATGGGCGGTAACGTTAAAATCTTTCGCGATGAAAGGCAGGGCGCCAGCGATAACGCCGATATCCAGACCGAACAACAGGCCAGCCAGTGCTGCGAGGAAACAAACAAAGAAGGTCATCGCCTTGTTTGATGTCCTGCTCTTTTTCTTATTATCAGGCATAACGCCTCCATTGAAGTGGTACTGCTTATTGTTGTTATAAATGTTAGAAAACCTTCGCCCACAAGACTGTGCTGCAGATCACATTGGTGTAATCGGTTACACACCAGATCATTCCTAAATGCAGCCTTTTCACGCGCGCTTACGCTTTATAACCAGTTAGACATAGTAGTAAATAGTTTCACTCAGTTCCCGGGTGCCCTTCTATCGGACAGCGCTGAAAATAGCGCATTCCGCTACAAGTTGTTAAGAGAGTTAATTCTTAATTGTCAGATCTATCGAAATATTTCTGAGTGTAACCGTTAACACTTTCACGGTCTTCAGCCCAAAAAAGTGTAGCCAGATCATAAAATTGCGCCAGCTTCAGACAGCAAAAAGGGCACCCACCGGGTGCCCTGTATCCTGCAAGCTGTTGCTTACTTCAGGCCAGCAGCTTCACGCAGCTGTGCAGCCTTGTCGGTTTTTTCCCATGGGAAATGTTCGCGACCGAAGTGCCCGTATGCCGCGGTCTCGCGGTACATCGGGTGCAGCAGGTCCAGCATCTGAATCAGACCGTATGGACGCAGGTCGAAGAACTCGCGCACCAGCAGAGTCAGCTGCTCGGTAGACACTTTCTCCGTCCCGAAGGTCTCAACCATGATCGAGGTAGGCTCTGCCACGCCGATAGCGTAAGAAACCTGAATCTCACAACGGTCAGCCAGGCCAGCAGCAACGATGTTTTTCGCGACATAGCGTGCTGCATAAGCTGCAGAACGGTCAACTTTAGACGGATCTTTACCGGAGAAAGCACCGCCGCCGTGACGAGCCATGCCGCCGTAGGTATCCACGATGATTTTACGGCCAGTCAGACCACAATCGCCCATTGGGCCGCCGATTACAAAACGTCCAGTCGGGTTGATGTGGTATTTGGTGCTGGCGTTAATCCACTCTGCTGGCAGAACCGGCTTGATGATCTCTTCCATCACCGCTTCCTGCAGATCTTTCAGCGAGATATCTTCTGAGTGCTGGGTAGACAGAACCACGGCATCAATACCGACGATTTTGCCGTCGTCATACTGGAAGGTGATCTGGCTTTTTGCATCCGGGCGCAGCCATGGCAAGGTGCCGTTTTTGCGCACTTCAGCCTGACGCTGAACCAGACGGTGAGCATAAGTCACCGGCGCAGGCATCAGCACGTCAGTTTCGTTGGTGGCATAACCAAACATCAGGCCCTGGTCGCCAGCACCCTGTTCCAGAGGATCAGTACGGTCAACGCCCTGATTGATATCCGGAGACTGCTTGCCAATGGCGTTCAGTACAGCACAAGAGTTGGCATCAAAGCCCATATCAGAATGGACATAACCGATTTCGCGCACGGTGTTACGGGTGATCTCTTCGATATCAACCCAGGCCGACGTGGTGATTTCACCCCCGACCAGCACCATGCCGGTTTTGACATAAGTTTCGCAAGCCACGCGTGCTTTCGGATCCTGCTCGAGGATGGCATCGAGCACAGCATCAGAAATCTGGTCGGCGATTTTATCAGGATGTCCTTCTGAGACGGACTCGGAAGTGAAAAGGTGTTTAGCCATTTGTTCTTTACCTTACTGAATACGGGTGGATAACGACTGCATAGCGCTAAAGACTGTTTGCCAGTTCACACCGGCTTCGGTTCCCAGCGCCCCCTCAGGCAAAGCCATGAGCAGTACATAACAGGTGACGCTTAGAAGTTAACCATTTAGATGGATTAACATCTGGACGGCTATTTTAGGTTACTCATTAATCGGATTGCCAGCCTTTTTTCTTTAAAGCTTTTTTCAGTTGAGGTGAAAAGTGTAACATTTTCATGACAGGGTTCTCATTCCGCACAATAAGGATTTGCATAATGTTATACTTGAGAGACCGTTTGGCGCGACGCTTCAGCGTTTTATGCTGAATTTACGCCTTGCCGATGGCTTGTTGTTGCGGGTTTTCCCTGCGATAGTAGTTAACTGTTCCGCATCACTGAAATTTGAGGCTCGCAATGTCTGACGACATTAAGACAATGAAGGGTTCGTCAGCTGGCGAACAAGGTGGACTCCGCTCTATGCAGGAGGTGGCCATGAGCGATCAAGAAGCCAGCAAGATGCTGCGCACCTACAATATTGCCTGGTGGGGTAATAACTACTACGACGTCAATGAGTTAGGCCATATCAGCGTTTGTCCGGATCCGGACGTCCCTGAAGCCCGAGTCGATCTGGCGAAGCTGGTTAAAGAGCGCGAGGCCGAAGGCCAGCGTCTGCCAGCCCTGTTCTGTTTCCCGCAGATCCTGCAGCACCGTTTGCGTTCTATTAATGCCGCATTCAAACGTGCGCGGGAATCTTACGGCTACCGCGGCGACTACTTCCTGGTTTACCCCATCAAGGTTAACCAGCATAAGCGCGTGATCGAGTCATTGATCAACTCCGGCGAACCGCTGGGGCTGGAAGCCGGATCTAAAGCCGAATTGATGGCTGTACTGGCTCACGCCGGTATGACCCGTTCAGTGATCGTCTGTAACGGCTACAAAGACCGTGAATATATTCGCCTGGCGCTGATCGGCGAGAAGATGGGCCACAAGGTCTATCTGGTGCTGGAAAAAATGACCGAAGTGAAGCTGGTGCTGGAAGAGGCAGAACGTCTGAACGTTATTCCTCGCCTGGGTATCCGTGCTCGTCTGGCCTCTCAGGGCTCAGGCAAATGGCAGTCCAGCGGCGGCGAAAAATCGAAATTTGGTCTGTCGGCCACTCAGGTTCTGCAACTGGTTGATATCATGCGTGAAGCGGGCCGAATGGAAAGCCTGCAGCTGCTGCATTTCCACCTCGGTTCGCAGATGTCCAACATCCGCGACATCGCTACCGGCGTGCGTGAATCCGCCCGTTTCTATGTTGAGCTGGCGAAGCTGGGCGTCAACATTCAGTGCTTCGATGTCGGCGGCGGTCTGGGCGTGGACTATGAAGGGACACGTTCGCAGTCTGACTGCTCCGTAAACTACGGCCTGAACGAGTATGCCAATAACGTGATCTGGGCGATCGGCGATGCGTGTGAAGAGCACAATCTGCCGCACCCAACGGTGATCACCGAGTCTGGCCGTGCCGTAACTGCTCACCATACCGTGTTGGTCTCCAACATCATCGGTGTTGAGCGTAACGAGTTCAGCGAACCTCAGGCACCTTCAGGAGACTCTCCACGTCCTATCGTCAGCATGTGGGATACCTGGCAGGAAATGCATGAGCCAAACAACCGTCGCTCGCTGCGCGAATGGCTGCACGACAGCCAGATGGACCTGTTTGATATTCATACCGGCTACTCGCAGGGGATTTATGACCTGACGCAGCGCGCCTGGGCTGAACAACTGTATTTGAGCATCTGCCATTACATTCAGCAGCACCTTGACCCAACCAACCGTGCGCACCGTCCGATCATCGACGAACTGCAGGAACGTATGGCGGACAAGATCTACGTGAACTTCTCGCTGTTCCAGTCGATGCCTGATGCCTGGGGAATCGATCAGCTGTTCCCGGTTCTGCCGCTGGAAGGCCTGAACAAGTCGCCTGAACGTCGCGCCGTATTGCTGGACATCACCTGTGACTCTGATGGCACCATCGATCACTATGTTGACGGTGATGGTATCGCCACTACGATGCCGATGCCGCAGTACGATGTGAATAATCCTCCTATGCTGGGCTTCTTTATGGTGGGGGCTTACCAGGAAATCCTGGGCAACATGCATAACCTGTTTGGTGATACCGAAGCGGTGGATGTGTTTGCCTATGCCGATGGCCGCGTTGACGTGCATTTGTCTGACGAAGGCGACACCGTTGCCGACATGCTGGAATACGTTCAGCTGGATCCGCAGGAGCTGCTGACCCACTTCCGTAACCAGCTCAAAGAGAGCGATCTGGACGAAGAGCTGCGGGCACAATTCCTGGAAGAGTTCGAATCTGGCTTGTACGGCTACACTTATCTGGAAGACGAATAATCTTCACAGAGTGGAAGTGACTCTCGCCCAGACTGTCGGCGCGCAGTAGCTCACTTCCAGACGGTGTGACGGCATTGAAAAATGCGCCATGCCTCAACGATAAAAAGGAGAGGTTCATGGGTTTGCTTGATGGAATTTTAGGTGGGGCGTTGGGCGGAGGCTCACAAAATGGTGAGAGCACCGGTTCTAACCCCCAACTGCAGGCTATTATGGCCTGGGTAGAGGAGCAGGGCGGCTTTGGCGTGCTGTTGGAAAAGTTTCAGCAGGGCGGCTTTGGTGCCATCCTCAGTTCATGGTTAGGCAACGGCAGCAACCAGCCCATTGGCAACGGTGAAGTTCAGTCAGCCTTCAGTCAGGAAGCGATGGAATCGCTGGCCTCCAAACTGGGCACTGACGTGAACGGGGCTTCTTCAACGCTGGCGCAGTATTTGCCAGAGGTGGTGGATAAAGCCTCACCAGCCGGACAGCTCGATACCCAAAGCATCAGTAATTTGCTGGGTAACGTTTTTAATAAGTCCTGATTGCACTGCCGACTCAAAATCCCTTTCTCGTCGGGTTTAACGACGCGGTGGGGATTTTTTTTTATCTCTGTCTCAGCAAAAGCTGGCCTGGTCCGGCTCCACAGTTAAAGAGGATTTGGTATGAATAACACCCTGGGCAACCAGTACGACAACTCACTGGTGTCAAACGCCTTTGGTTTTATGCGTTTTCCGGTCAACTTCCAGCCCTACGACAGCGATGCCGAGTGGGTGATTACCGGTATTCCTTTCGATGCAGCGACCTCTGGTCGCCCTGGTAGCCGCTTAGGCCCTGGCGCGATTCGTCAGATCTCGACTAACCTCGCCTGGGAAGGCTGCCGCTGGCCGTGGAACTTCGATCTGCGTCAGCGTCTGAACGTCATCGACTGTGGCGATCTGGTTTACGCGTTTGGCGATTCACAGGATCTGAGCGACAAGCTGCAGGCTCATGCTGAGAAGCTGCTGGCTAACGGCAAGCGTATGCTCACCTTCGGTGGCGATCATTACGTGACGCTGCCGCTGCTGCGCGCCCATGCTAAATACTTCGGTAAGATGGCTCTGGTCCATTTTGATGCCCACACCGATACCTATTCCAATGGCCCGACCTTCGATCACGGCACTATGTTCCACCATGCGCCGAAGGAAGGCCTGATCGATCCGGCACATTCAGTGCAGATCGGTATCCGTACTGAATTCGATGCCTCGCTGGGCTTTAACGTGCTGGATGCCGCTCAGGTAAATGACCGCAGCGTGGACGACATCATCGCCCAGGTGAAGCAGATCGTTGGCGATATGCCGGTCTACCTGACTTTTGATATCGACTGCCTGGATCCGGCTCATGCGCCAGGAACCGGTACGCCAGTTATCGGCGGCCTGACTACCGACAAAGCGACCAAACTGGTGCGCGGCCTTCAGGGGCTGAACATTGTCGGTATGGATCTGGTTGAGGTTGCGCCAGGTTACGATCAGTCAGAGATTACCGCTCTGGCCGCTGCGACGCTGGCGCTGGATATGCTGCATGTTCAGGCGGTGAATAAAGGCTAGTTTCAGCCGCTGAAATGAGAAGGGCGCCCTGCAGAGGGCGCCCTTTTTTTATCTCATCAGACGGTTATTTACCGGCAGCGATACGATCTTTAATGTGCTGGGCACGGTCAGCGGAAGCCGGGTGAGAGTCAAACATTGAGCTCGCGTGCGTGCCTTCCAGTTTTGCCAGTTTTTCAAAGCTGGTGACCAGGCCGTTCGGGTTGATGTTGCGCTTTTTCATCAGGTCGAAGGAGTAATCATCTGCCTGAGATTCCTGCTTCTGCGAGAACTGAGCATTGACCAGTTTCTCACCAAGGTCGGCCAGCTGTGACTGAGACAGCGTACCGGCAATGCCGCCCACGGAACCTATTGCGGTGCGTGCAGCTGTAGCACTGTAAGCGACCTGCATTGCGCGGCGGCTATGGCCCAGCGCTACGTGGCCCATTTCATGGCCCAGCACGCCTTCCACTTCGTTGTCCGTCATCAGATCCATCAATCCGCTGTAAACACGGATACAGCCGTTAGCCATGGCCCAGGCATTCACGTCTTTAGTGAGGTAAACCTTGTAGTTAGCCGGTGTTCCGTTGATGTTGTCACCCAGAGCGGCGGCGATTTTGTTCAGGCGTTGTGCGTAGGTGCTGGAAGCCGGTGCAATTTGCGCTTCGCTATCCATCTGGGCGCAGGATTTGTTGCTGAGTTCTTTGACCTGTTCATCACTGATGGTGGCAGCCTGGTAGGCTTGCGCGCCAGACTGCATCAGCGCATTACTGTCAAAACCCTGACAACCAGAAAGTGCGGTAATCAGGCCCAGAGAAACTAAAGAGAGAGCTAATTTCATGGTATGTCGTCCATTAGTAACAAGGTAATAAAAACAAGTACCTGCCAAACCGGCAGAATAAAAGGGTGCTGACAAAGAGAGCGTTATAACGCTCTCAGCTACACATGCATAGTGGTTATGGCAGCAAACCGCAAGTTTACTCCAGCTATTTTGCACGTTTCGCCATGTACAGCAGACCCGTCTTTCATGTACATTGAGGGTCGACTTTTACAACTTTGCCTGATAACTCATTGATTAAAATAGGTTAAGGACGGCGAAGCGTTTAATCCGACCTGGAGTAGAACATGTCTTCTCGTAAAGAGCTTGCTAACGCCATTCGCGCATTAAGTATGGATGCGGTACAAAAAGCCAAATCTGGCCACCCTGGCGCCCCAATGGGCATGGCAGATATCGCCGAAGTGCTGTGGCGTGAATTTCTGAACCATAACCCAACGAACCCACTGTGGGCCGACCGCGACCGCTTCGTGCTGTCTAACGGTCACGGCTCCATGCTGATCTACAGCCTGTTGCACCTCAGCGGCTACGATCTGCCGATTGCTGAGCTGGCTAACTTCCGTCAGCTGCACTCTAAAACTCCAGGTCACCCGGAATTCGGTTACACCGCAGGCGTTGAAACGACTACTGGTCCACTGGGACAGGGCGTTGCAAACGCAGTAGGTATGGCAATTGCTGAGCGGACCATGGCTGCACAGTTCAACCGTCCTGGTCACGATGTTGTTGACCATAACACCTATGTCTTCATGGGTGACGGCTGCATGATGGAAGGGATCTCCCATGAAGTGTGCTCGCTGGCGGGTACGCTGAAGCTGGGCAAACTGGTTGCCTTCTATGATGACAACGGTATCTCTATCGACGGCCACGTTGATGGCTGGTTTACTGACGACACTGCCAAGCGTTTCGAAGCTTACGGCTGGCACGTAGTGCGCGGTGTTGATGGTCACGATGCCGCAGCGATCAAGAAAGCGGTTGAAGAAGCGAAAGCGGTTAGCGACAAGCCTTCCCTGTTGATGTGCAAAACCGTGATCGGTTTTGGCTCACCAAACAAAGCGGGCACGCATGATTCACACGGCGCACCGCTGGGTGATGACGAAGTGGCAC
>NZ_JBAVTT010000034.1:0-27786 GCF_049696395.1 Erwinia sp. | reverse complement strand
GTCACAGACAGGGCAACAGGAGCAGTTTTCATAGCATCATCCTCAGTTAAAGCAGGCAGTATCGCGATTGCATATTAAGGAAACCTTAAGCTCGCGACACTGCCGCTAAAAATGTCTGCGCTGCCAGACGCCGCCATCAACCTCGCATTTCTGCCCGCTGACACGCCTGCTGCATCCGCCCGGTGCTCTACACTTAATGGCTACGTTCCGTTACAGGAGTTACGCCATGAGCCAACGCATGCACAAATATGCTTTTCCGGTCAGCAAAGCCCGCAAATACCTTGAGCCCGGACCGGTGCTGCTGCTCAGTTCGCAGTACGGAGATCAACATGACATCATGACGCTCGGCTGGCACACGGTGCTGGAGTTTTCTCCGTCACTGGTCGGCTGCATGATTGCCGGTATGAACCACAGCCATGAGCTGATCCGCAACAGCGGTCAGTGCGTGCTGAACATTCCTTCTGCCTCGCTGATTGATGAAGTTGTGGCAATCGGCAACAGCCACGGTGACAGCATTGATAAGTTTGAGGCATTTGGCCTGACGCCGGAACCCGCTCAGGTGGTTGGCGCGCCGATGATTGCCGAATGTTTTGCCAGCTTTGAGTGTCAGCTTTATGACGATTCGATGGTCGCTAACTACAACCTGTTTATTTTTGAGATTGTTAAAGCGCACGTTGCCGAGCAGCCGGAATACCCCACTACCCTGCACTACACTGGCGAAGGCCGGTTCAGCGTGATGAGCGACAAAATACTGGATAAGAGCGGCGATTTTAAACCGGAGATGCTGATCTAGTTGAAAGCGCTCTGCCGCGCCCCCATTCACCTCTTTCGACCTGACAGGAGTAAATTATTATGGCAATCGAATACGCAGTTATCGCTGGCGGCTGTTTCTGGTGTACCGAAGCGGTATTTAAGGATGTGATCGGCGTAGAGTCGGTGGAAAGCGGTTATACCGGTGGTGCCCGTCCTAATCCGACTTATGAGCAGGTCTGCAGCGGTGCGACCGGTCATGCAGAAGCGATCCGCATTGGCTTCGACCCGGAGAAAGTCAGCTTTGGCGATCTGCTGGATATCAGCTTTGTGACGCATGATCCGACCCAGCTTAACCGTCAGGGTAATGATATTGGCACCCAGTATCGTTCCGCCATTTTCCCGGCCAATGCAGAGCAGGAAGCGGAGGCACGCGCCGCCATTGCCCGCGCTCAGGCTGACCATGATGTGCCGGTGGTGACCACTATTGAGCCGCTGAAAGAGTGGTATCCCGCTGAAGCTTATCATCAGGATTACTGGGAAGGCGCGGGCCAGCGCAACGGCTACTGCATGGCGGTCATTCCACCGAAACTGCAGAAGCTGCGTAAAAGTTTCGCTAACAGAGTAAAGAGCTGATTCCGGCATCAGTCGGGGCAGCGTCTGACCAGTAACGAGGGTGAGAACGCCGCCCCGGTTTATTTGCTGCCATAAAACTCACCTGACCGGGCTCATCAGTTTGGCGGGATGTGGCCGGTAAAACGGCGGGTTTTATGCCGCAGTAAATCAATTCGTTCAGAGCTTAAGCGAATAGATCAAAAGAGAAAAATAGTGCTTGACCGTTTTCAACCGACTCCCTATAGTACCGCCCCGTTGACCCATCGCGGTCAGCGAAGTAAATCTGGTGAGGTGTCCGAGTGGCTGAAGGAGCACGCCTGGAAAGTGTGTATACGGCAACGTATCGAGGGTTCGAACCCCTCTCTCACCACCATATTTGAAGAAGAGTCTGAACTTACGTTCAGACTTTTTTTTTGCATAAATTTCAGGAGAGAGGGGTGAGAAGCCTCGACAGGGTTCGACAAAACGGCAGGATAGCCGTTTTGCACAGCTCTGCTGCCCAAAGGGCGAGGCACATGGATAAAAACGTCGGGAACGTTTTTGAACAACGCAAAGCGTTGGCCCGAAGGGTGAGTCTCATGGACGAGACGAATAAGTGCCTCGTGATCCCCCTCTCTCACCACCCTATTTGAAGAAGAGTCTGAACTTACGTTCAAACTTTTTTTTGCCTGAAATTCAGTGCTCAGGGACAGCAACCTATCTGGATGTCTTATCACATCGTGGTTAGTGTTCCTTAGGCACTACAATTGTACAGATTTTCGCTTAGGCTGTTGATCGCTCGTTCCAGGCATCAGTGTACTGAATATTGCCGTCAACGTATTTCCAGGTGATCTTTTCATAACGTAAGGACATGTTCTCCATGTGACCAGTACCAGGACAGTTGCGGGTATCGTGCATCACGGGGGAAATAGAAATTATTTTCACCTTTTCCATCAGAATGTTGAAGTACTCAACTTCCTGACCAGCATAATTGATATTATACCATTTTAGTTCTGCACTGTGCAGCGTCTGGCCTGTTGCAACAGCCTTATAGAGATAGGGTGAAGCAGAATCAATTTCTTTCTCTAAGTCAAAGGATGCGTGCTGACGTGTGCCTGTTAGCTTTCCGGTATTCATGTCAGTAGGGATACTGAGATTGTGATGTAATCCTCGGATCTCCATACTACCTTCACGATCACGAACATCACAGGAACCTTTGATATCAGCCCCGCCATCGTCTTTAGGCCATAGGTGTACTGGTACTGCCATTTTGAAGCTCCTTGTATTATTTACTCGTAAAGCCATTTACCAGCTTTTGCGGATTCTATTAACATCCCAATTGTTAATTCAGGAATATCAATAATCGTTTTCTTAAATGGATTCAATGACACCGGCACATCAGGATAATAAGTTGAAATATTGAAACTTTCTTTATCAACATTGAAGTGCAAAAAGTACTCATCCATTAGATAATCAAACTCATCCACATCAAGCCTGACATCAAAATGAATACTCGACTCAGCAGTATAGATATCATACTTCTGTTTTCTAAAAGAATAAGTACCGCTATAGCCAGTTATGAGAGCAATAACCTTTTTCTCAATATCAACACTTACCATATCTTATCATCGCCTCTTGCAATCATATTATAATCACGAGTTGCATAATAGATAATCTGTGAAACATCGGCGGCAATAATAACGTTCCCAAGAAGTGGGATAGTACGCCCTACAAATGTACCTATTTTAGCTGTCATTCTTCTTTTCACTGTCCAGGGCGTATAACCACCGATCCAGGTTGGCAATTTCTTCCCAAACGGGAACTTCATATTCTTGAATACTTTTCTGGAGGTTTTAGACGCATGGGACGTACCCTCCAGTGCATTTCCTGGCTTAGTTCGTGTAGTTAGATCATTCCTGCCAGAGAGTATAGCTACTACCGCTCCAAAATCAGCTAAACCAAGACCAAATTGATCCACTGTTTTCTCACAAAAGATCATGAAAAGTAGTTCACCTGCTGTAAGGTTTGACCTGCCAGCGTAGAAGTATGTTCCGTTAAGTTGCTCTACCGTATCCATCTGATTCCTTGATGTTGGTTCAACCTGCTGGGAATTGTCACACAAAAAATAAGGAATTGCACAAATTGCTGATTATACGAATTCTAAGAGGCTCATTTAATCAAACCAGTCCAAACCGAAGCCATTCAAATCGGGCCAAATCGCAGGATATTGGCCCGTGCTTCTTTCTGTCCCTTATCTGATGTGTTGCAGGCCGCTGATCGTCTGGACGAATCTTGGTGCTTTAAGATCGTCCACCTGGAAATTGACCAGCTCGAACAACAACCCGGTAAGCGCTTCCTCAATCGTTGAATTTAATACGCGACTGAGTAACGCCTGATTCAAGGCAATACAATATTCATTGACTATTTCCGGCTCAGCAATAAAAGACGTATTCCAGTAAACCGTATCATCTTCGGCAGTCAGTTGCGGAATGCGTGACTGTGGAACGGGCTCCGTTAACGCCAACTGTAACTGTGCCAGAGAGATCGCCATTTCCTGAGAAATTGCGTTCCGCTCCGCATTATCATCAGATTCAATCAGCACCGAAACCAGTCGTTCGTTGTATTCCGCCAGCTCAATAAAGTCCATCTGTGAGGAAAAGTGTGTAAATTCAGGGCGAGTGTGCGTAAACTGTTTATCAGCCATGGTGTTACCTCGTATAACAGTGTGGTCAGAAGCTCGCCGATGTTCCTAGCATCGTCGGGCTTCGCTATTTACTGACACCTTTAAGTAAGGTTCCCGTCCACTCTATCTCTCCCTGCTAAACACCGTCAATACTGTATAAGGCTATTTCACCTGATAAATATACAGGGGTTTATTTTTTGGAAGGTAGCTCGAAAAGAGATGCGATTTCCAGATGAATTCAACATTATAAATTGGAATGCAGCGCAAAAATTAAGCCAAAAAATTTAAAGTAAAATTCCATTATCGATTCAAAATTAAATAGATCAAATGTAATTAAATCTTAGCAGATAGAATATTTCGTTGAGTTATTTAAGACGATTTGTTAATTCAATCTGATAAAAATCTTCGCAGTGTTATACATTCCGTACCGACGCTACATCACCGCAGCATTACTAAATCTCAGCGAAGATCTCTATATCGACGCCGTACCACCTCACCAGCCGTTGACCTTATTACTACAAACACTATGCCGATGCCGTGTAACCGCACTAGTCGTTGACCTTAATGCAACAAACTCTATGCCGATACCTTGCCACCGAAGCCGTCTTTGACCTGTGCATCCCTTAATCCAACCCACAACTCTGAAGCTATTGGGTGGCAGCATAGAGCGCGTTAGCCGAGTGTATGCAGCAGGGATGCTGCATCCAAGCCTACATGGACGTATTCACGGCGGCTCGGATAACGCGATCTATGCTGACGCCATTACGCCGCAGCCGTTTTTGACCTCAACAGCAAGCTCTATGCTGACGCCGTGTCACTGCACCAGCCGTTGACCTTATTGCAACAAACTCTATGCTGACGCCATTACACCGCAGCCGCTTTTAACTTTGAACATGTGATCTATGCTAACGCCCGCACACCAAAGCCGCTTTTGACCTTAACACCTTGAACCACAAGCTCAATGCTGCGCCTTTCCCCTTCCCCTCGAAACGCTCTCCCATCCGGCTACCACGATCATCACCACTGTCGTTAAGCCGTTAATCATCAGCCTGTCCGTGATAAAGCAAACCGGTAACAGCGCCAGCAGGGCCACCAGCCCGACAACATGAGAAAGCGGGAAACGTCGATAAACCATCGTTTTATAGATACCGTTCGCGGCCAGATAGGCGGCGGGCCCTAGTAACAGAACCGCTATCGCGCTGGCATCCATATGCCCATCTGGATGCACTATCACCAGCTCATTCGCTACCGCACAGACAATGATTGCGCCGACCAATACCACGTGCACATAGTGATAACAGGCTCCCATCTGCCCTGGGTTCTCCGCCTGCTGGATCGCATGGCTTCCCGCTTTACTGCTGGTATCGAAATACACCCACCACATCGCCAGACTGCCGATAAAGGCCACCAGCGATGCAATCACCACCGGGGCGTCCCAACTCTCCAACTCACTTAACGTTGCGCCAGTGATCAGAATCGTTTCGCCCAGCGCTACAATCACAAACAGTTGACACCGCTCAGCCAGATGATGCCCCTCAATCGTCCATTCGCTTGAGGTATCCGATCGCCCCAACACCGGCAACCAAAAGCCAATCATCGGCGATATGTAGGTACAGGCAATGGCGATTGCCCACCACACCATCCGGGCCAACCCTTCAACCAAACCACCAATCAACCAAAACACAGCGGCAATCACCATCCAGCCCAAGATTCGCTGGAAGTTACGTTGTAACAGATGATTATCTGGTAGCCAGAACAGCGTTACGGCCGCTCGACCGACCTGCATCGCAATGTAGAATAAGGCAAAGACCAGCCCTCTTTCACCAAAGGCTTCAGGCAAGGCTGAAGAGGCAAACAGGCCAAGCAACATGATGGCAAATAACAGCAGACGGATTTGACGGGTTTCCGGATCGAACCAATTAGTCACCCAGGCGGTATATTGCCAGGCTAACCAGACTGCAAACCATAACAGCAGCGTTTGCAGCGCACCGACCAGCGTCAGATGATGCAGCAGATAATGGGAAAGTTGGGTAACGGCGAAGACGTAAATCAGATCGAACAGTAATTCAGAAAACGACACGGTGGCACCCTGGCCATCGCGAACGCGTAACAAGCTATGCCGCATGAAGTTATTCCTGAAAGGGAGTCGCTAATTCAGCTTAGCGAAGCTCCCCCAGGCTAACCAGAAAAAGTTACTGAATTTCCATCGCCGACTTCAGGGTGTAGAACAAATCCGTCTGATCGGTTAATCCCACCACGTTAGCAGCATGAGGACCATAAGCCGCAATGCGCAGCTGCGTTCCGGTGTGGCCCTGCGAATCTTCCTCAGAATTGCCGTAACTGATGGTCATTAAACCGCCCTCTTTGGTGTTCAGCGTCTGCGTCAAACCTGGCGCTTTGCTGTCGTTCGCGATGATCTGGCTGGAGTGTGCATGGTCCGCCGTTACAATCACCAGCGTATTACCGTCTTTGCGGGCAAATTCCAGCGCCTTCTGGACGGCTTCGTCCAGGTCTACCGTCTCGCCAATTTGTCCACAAGGGTTCGCCGCGTGATCCTGCTTATCTATAGAAGCGCCTTCAACCTGCAGGAAGAAACCGTTCTGATCCTTACTCAGCAACTCAATGGCTTTGTCAGTCATCTGCGCCAGCGTTGGAGTCGATGCCGGACGATCGGTATTGACTTCACAGCTAACCGCTTGACCTTCGACGTTACCGTGATAGGTCGCTTTCGGCCCTTTCCAACGAACGGGCATATTCCCCTGGGCAAACAGACCCAACACCGGCTTGTCCTGATTGGCTTCCGTGAGGCCATTCAGGCCATTTACATCACTGATCCACTGATATCCGCGCAGTTTAGCCTGCTCTTCCAGCGTCTTGCCCTGCCACTCGCCTGCTTTAGCGGTTTCACTGAAGGTTTTCCCCCCGCCGCCCAACGTTACGTCTGCACGGGCATTCAACAGCTGCTCAGCAATCGATCCCTTGCCACCTTTCTCCAGCGCATTGCTGGCACAAAGCTCGCTGGTTTTTACCGGGCCATAACACTTACGGGAAGTGACATGGGCAATCTGTGCCGCTGGCGTGGCATCTTCCAGCTCGGCAGTGGAAACATTGCCGGTTGCTTTGCCTGCCGCTTTAGCCATTTCCATAATAGTTGGATGATCTTTACCGTTAACGTCCACGCCGATTGCGCCATTATACGACTTCACGCCGGTGCTCCACGCCGTGGCGGAGGCTGCTGAGTCAGTAACGTAATCCGGCTTATGGGTTTTCTTGTCCAGCGCATAATGCGTGTATTGCCCGGTCAGCGGCAGCGCATCAATCCCTTTAAAGAAGCCGCCCGCACCTTCCGCATAGTTACGTGCTGCAGTAATTTCAGAGTCGCCCATCCCATCGCCAATCAGCAGTATCACGTTTTTGGCTTTATTGCTGTTCAGCGAGGCTTTCAGCGCGTCGGTCTGGTCGCCCGTCAGGCGACGTGCACCGCCAGGCTGAGTAAGATCGCCCTGAGCTGCCCGGCTGTAAGTAGCGATATCGGCCATGGCCGTGGAGGAGATAACAGAGGCAACTAAAGAAAGGGTAAACAGGCTTTTACAGTTCATAAACTCAACGCTCCGTGAGTAAGTTTTGCTAAACATTTCAGGGAGCTAGTTTGCGACACAACCGTGACATTTTTGTGTCCATCCCGTGGCGGTATGATGACAAGGCCTCTGCGATCACTCGCAGAACCTGTCCCTGGAGATTGGGCATAAGCTGATAGAACAAAAGAAAATTCTTCTTGACCCATTCCTTACGACTGCCTATAGTAGCGCCCCGTCGCCCCTCTGGGACGAAGCAGTAAAAATATGGTGAGGTGTCCGAGTGGCTGAAGGAGCACGCCTGGAAAGTGTGTATACGGCAACGTATCGAGGGTTCGAACCCCTCTCTCACCACCATATTATGAAGAAGAGCTCGAACTTACGTTCGGGCTTTTTTTTTGCCTATAGCACAGGAAAGAGAGGGGTGAGAAGCCTCGACAGGGTTCGACAAAACGGCAGGATAGCCGTTTTGCACAGCTCTGCTGCCCAAAGGGCGAGGCACATGGACGTGCCTCGTGATCCCCCTCTCTCACCACCATATTATGAAGAAGAGCTCGAACTTACGTTCGGGCTTTTTTTTTGCATAAAAAAGCCCGGATTTTCATCCGGGCCTGGCTCAGCTAACTCATTCTTAGCCGTAAGCGAGAAGCGTACGCTGGCAGAGCTGTGAACGTACACAATCTTCTTTTTCGAAACGCACCACGCTGACCATGTCGTCGTCCTCGAAGCGAGATAGCGCATCGCTGAGACCGGACTTCACATGGGACGGCAAATCACACTGTGTGATATCGCCGTTCACAATCACAGTAACGTTTTCCCCAAGGCGGGTCAGAAACATCTTCATTTGGGCGGCGGTGACGTTTTGCGCCTCATCAAGGATCACCACGGCATTTTCAAACGTTCGTCCACGCATATAAGCGAAGGGAGCGATCTCCACTTTGCCGATTTCGGGACGCAGACAATACTGCATAAAGGAAGAGCCCAGACGTTTAACCAGAACGTCATACACTGGCCGGAAGTACGGTGCGAATTTTTCTGAGATATCTCCAGGGAGGAATCCCAAATCCTCATCCGCCTGCAACACCGGACGCGTAACAATAATCCTGTCAACATCCTTATGAATCAGGGCCTCAGCCGCTTTCGCTGCGCTGATCCAGGTTTTACCGCAACCGGCTTCGCCCGTGGCAAAGATCAGTTGTTTGCTTTCTATGGCTTTAAGATAGTGCGCCTGAGCTTCATTTCGGGCTTCAATGGGTGAATGGTCACGGGTATCACGCGCCATGCCAATCGACTCTAACCCACCCATCTGCACCAGCGAGGTGACCGATTCTTCTTCACGCTGACGGTGACTGCGTGAATCGCTACGAAGCACACGTTTTGCTTCACGACGAGCTTTGATCACTGCTTTCTGTCTTCCCATAGTGGCACCTTACAGTTGGTTTCATTTCCCGCATCTTCAGGAGCAATGCGATTACGTGAACGCTTTAGAGGTTTCGGTGGCTTCCTTTTAAGCCTTGTCTGGCCATTGTGTTAGCGCATAACTATGCTCAAGCGCAGCTGTGCACCGGTTTGAAACTGAGAAAAGTTGGCCGTTAGAATATAAGAGAGAAGAGAAAGTTGAAGCGGTAGTATCGCCCTCGCATGGAGCCGCGAAACTTTGTTTATCGTACATCTGTCCGTTACAGCACTTTACCATTCGCGATCTCCGTGGTGAACCTGACAACACTTCTTCCTACCGCTGTTAATAAAGTGCTACAGATCTCAGGATCAATGCAACATCTATTTTACTTCTAAGGTAACAATTTAAGGGTTAATAGCAGGCAGCGAGGCCACACTGAATTAAATAGCGTTTTAATTCAATGCATTGGATTTTTCTTAAGTCATTTTCTGATTCAGAAAATGCGCGGGGAACGGGAAAATAAGGCAGAAAAAAATAACTGATTAAAAAATAACCTCCCCCTTCACGACGAAGCAGAAGGTTCCTTAATGAAACTATCAGGCTTCCAGCAAAGACTGGCCAAGATAATGCCGATCGTCTTTGACACCGGGTAGCACAAAGAAATATCCCCCGCCAATCGGCTTGATATATTCCTCCAGGGCCTCACCGTTCAGTCTTTTTTGCACGCTGAGAAAACCTTTTTCTAAATCATGCTGATAACAAACGAACAACAGGCCCATTTCAAGCTGACCGGCGTTTGAAACTCCCCCCGAATAGCTGTAGCCACGCCGCAGCATCAAATTGCTCTGGGTTTCTGGCGTTCGTGGGTTAGCAAGACGAATATGCGCATCCAGCGGCGTGACGTTGCCATCAGGGTCGCTGGCATAGTCAGGCACATCATGCTCGTTCTGCATTCCTAGCGGCGCACCACTGTGCTTCACTCGGCCAAAGATCGTCTCCTGCTCCCGCAACGGCGTCCGGTCCCAGAATTCAACGTGGAACTGGATAATCCTCGCCACCTGATAACTGCCGCCTTCGCTCCAGGCCGGTTCCCCCTGCCCTGCGGTCACCCACAGAATAGAGTCCATCAGCGGCTGGTTAGCCGTGTCCGGGTTCGCCGTACCGTCTTTGAAGCCCAGCAGATTGATCGGCGTCTCTTTGCCCTTGCTGCGCGCAGCATGATCGGAGATAAACCCTTCACGACGCCAGCGCACGCTGAGCAAATCCGGCGAATGCTTGATGATATCTCGCAGCGCGTGGATCACCGTGTCATTGGTGTTGGCACAGATTTGCAGCAGCAGATCGCCATGGCACAATCGGGCATCCAACGAGTCATTCGGGAAGCGCGTCATGGCCTGCAATTTCAGCGGCTTTTGCGCCTGCAAACCATATCGATCGTCAAACAGCGAATGGCCAACCGACACCGTAATGGTCAGGTTATCCGGGTAAATATCCTCACCCAAAATGCCAGAATCCATTGGCGGCAAACGCGGATTGGTCACCAGCGGCGCTTTACCCCCTTTGGTCAGAAACGCAATGCGCTCGTTCAGCAGGCGGAACAGACGCTGCAGGTCCGCTTTGTCGGTCGCCAGAACGTCAAAGGCCACGATCATCATCGCAGCCTGTTGAGGTGTGGTAACGCCCGACTGATGCAGGCCATAAAACGGCTGCGCTTCCTGTCTTGCTGAGGGTGACAGCGCGCCAGGTGAGAAAGATTTATCGTCCGGTGCAGCATGCGCCGGACAGCCTCCGCCAACAGCAAAGGCACCCCCAAGGATGCCCATGCCTTTTAATAAACGACGACGCGACGGCAGTGCCGCGTCATCTTCTGGTTGCCATGCCATCTACAATTAATCCAGTCCCAGCGTTCCGCGCAGCTTAGCAAGGTCTTCAGCCAATGTGGTGATCGGACCTTTCATTGCGTTGCGGTCGGCGTCAGTCAGCTTGTCATAAGATTCGTAACCGTCTTTAGTCCGGTATTTTGACAAAATACTGTCCACTTTCTTGAAGTTAGCATCGATTTTCGCCAGCAGAGGCGCATCGGCTTTCTGCAGCAGTGGACGCAGCAGGTTAACAATTTTCTGCGCGCCATCGACGTTAGCCTGGAAGTCCCACAGGTCAGTACGGCTGTAACGATCTTCTTCGCCAGAGATTTTGCTGGAAGCAACTTCTTCAATCAGACCAGCCGCACCGCCAACAACTTTGCCTGGCGGGAAGGCTAACTCGTCGATGCGCTTCTGCAGATCCAGCACATCGGTGTTCAGCTGTGTAGCGAAGGTTTCCATGCCTTTGGTGCTCTTATCGCCCCAAAGCGCTTTCTCAATACGGTGGAAGCCGGTGAACTTAGGATCTTCCGCTTTCTTCTCGAAGTCATCTTCACGGGCATCAATGCTGCCATCCAGGTCGGAGAACAGTTCAGCAATAGGTTCGATGCGCTCGTAGTGACGGCGAGTGGGTGCGTACAGCTCTTTCGCTTTCTCGATGTCGCCTGCTTTCACTGCATCAGTGAAGGCTTTGGTATTGGCAACCAGTTCCGCCACTTCTTTAGTCACGTAAACTTTGTATTCCGCAATCGGTCCGACTAACTGCATCACGTCTGGCTTGCCGTCAGAAGACGCGTTGGTGCCCTTGACGATCAGTTTGCCTTTCGGGTTGCTCAACAGGCCGCAGGTCAGGTCATATTCACCCGCTTCCAGATTGGCTGTCAGCTTCTGAGTAAAGCCCGGCGCGATATTTTCACGCTCTTCTACGACCATCACCCCTTTCAGGATCTCCCACTCCAGCCCTTTCTGGCTGTTGTTCTGGATGATGAACTGGGTTTTACCCGCGTTCACCGTGACGTTCATTGGGTCACACTGCTTGTCATTGACGCTGATTTTCACCTGAGGAATATCAGCGGCCATCGCAGCGGCAGAACCAGTCAGCAAAGTCACGAGCGCAGCATTCAGCGCGTGCTGGCGAATACGAAGAGTCATAGTAAATCCCTGTGAAAAGTTTACGCGCCTGCAAAACAGGCGCGGACAAAGGCTTAGCGCGTGGTACGCACTGCCGCAGACTGTGGACGCACTGGCATAAAGAACAGCAGCAGTGCAGGAACTAAATAGATAAACCAGACCGCCACTTCGCTGACGCTTGGTGCTTCCTGATAACCCAACATGCCTTCCAGCAGCGTACCTATCAGCGTGCTGGTAGAGAGGGTGTTACTCATATCAAAGGCGATCGACTGGAATTCATTCCATAATCCGGCTTCATGGAAGGCGCGGATGGCCCCAGCGGCCAGGCCTGCTGCCACCAGCAGGATAAACAGGCTGGTCCACTTGAAGAAGGTTGCCAGGTTAAGGCGCACACCGCCCCAATAGATCAGCATGCCGAGGATAACCGCTGTAGCCAGGCCAAGCAGCGCACCTACCGGCGGGCCGATGCCGACATCCTGCTGGAACGCGGCTAGCAGGAAGAACACCGATTCCAGCCCTTCACGGGCTACCGCCAGGAACACCATCATAATCAGTGCCCAACCGCTGCTTTTACCCTTCTGCAGCGCATTGTCCACCGCATCTTCCAACTGGGCCTTAACGTTGCGGGACACTTTACGCATCCAGAACACCATATAAGTCAGGATACAAACGGCTACCACGGCCACAATCCCTTCGAACAACTCCTGCTCTTTCTGTGGGAATTCGCCGGTGGTTTCATTGATGAAATAGCCCACGCCAAGACAAAGTGCGGCGGCAACAAACACGCCCACCCACATCGCGCCAAACCATTCACTGCGATGGGTACGCTTCAGGTAGCTGGCGATCAGGCTGACGATCAGCGCGGCTTCCAGGCCTTCGCGTAACATGATGAGAAAGGGAACAAACATGCCTACACCCTCGAGTGTGAAAGAATTTCAGTTGCAGTAAAGAAACGTAAATCAAAACGATATCGATTATCATTATCGGCATGAAAAAAACAAGAGGCAGGTGCGGTATTTTCACACTTTGCGAGAAGGGGCGCGTCGGTAACTACGCTTTTCGCTTCAGTAGGGGAAATAAAATGCGGGGAAAGAACCTTGTTCCGGGCGTCAGGGTGACGCCCGGAGGTCAGACAGTGTGATTACTTGGTATTGTACTCGGCTTCTGCCGCTTCGAAACGCTGCTGCGCCGCTGCGGAAGGTTCACGGCCCATCAGGCTGACGATCCAGATCGCCAGGCTGGCAAACAGGAAGCCAGGGATGATTTCATACAGATCCAGCCAGCCGTACTGTTTCCAGATCAGCACGGTAGCGGCACCGATAATCATGCCAGCCAGCGCGCCGTTGCGGGTCATACGTTTCCAGATCAGCGAGAACAGGACCACTGGACCGAAAGCGGCACCGAAACCAGCCCAGGCGTAGCTTACCAGTCCCAACACGCGGTTGTTCGGGTTAGCCGCCAGCGCAATGGCAATCACCGCCACCAGCAGAACCATCAGACGCCCTACCCATACCAGTTCACGTTGAGTGGCATTCTTACGCAGGAAGTTTTTATACAAATCCTCTGTCAGCGCACTTGAGCACACCAGCAGCTGGCAGCTCAGCGTGGACATCACCGCAGCCAGAATAGCGGACAACAGGATACCGGCAATCCACGGGTTGAACAGAATACGCGCCAGCTCAATAAAGATGCGCTCGCCGTTTTCAGACACGCCAGCAGCATTCTCAGGATGGTTCTGGAAGTAGGCGATGCCGAAGAAGCCAACCGCAACCGCACCAGCCAGACACAGGATCATCCAGATCATCCCGATGCGGCGTGCGCTACGAATCGAACGGTGGGAATCAGCGGCCATAAAGCGCGCCAGGATATGCGGTTGCCCGAAGTACCCCAGGCCCCAGCCCAGCAGCGAGATCACCGCCACAAAGTTCAGGTTTTTCAGCATATCGAGATTTTCGATACTCTTCGCCTCGATCACCTGCAGTGAATCGCTCAGACCCCCTACGGCGAAAATCACCATTACCGGCGTCAGAATTAACGCGAAGAACATCAGGCTTGCCTGCACGGTGTCTGTCCAGCTTACCGCCAGGAATCCGCCAACAAAGGTATAGAGGATAGTGGCAGCAGCACCGGCCCACAGCGCGGTTTCATAGCTCATGCCGAAGGTGCTTTCGAACAGACGCGCACCAGCCACAATGCCGGAAGCACAATAGATAGTGAAGAACACCAGGATCACCAGCGCTGAGATCACCCGCAGCATTTTGCTTTTGTCTTCAAAGCGGCTGGAGAAGAAGTCTGGCAGAGTCAGGGCATTATCGTGATGCTCGGTCTGCACGCGCAGACGCCCTGCCACAATCTTCCAGTTAAGGTATGCCCCGATAGTCAGACCGATTGCGATCCAGCTTTCTGAAATACCAGAAATGAAAATCGCACCCGGCAGCCCCATCAGCAGCCAGCCACTCATATCAGAAGCCCCAGCAGACAGCGCGGTAACCACGCTCCCCAGGCTGCGACCGCCCAGGATGTAGTCATCGAAGTTTTTTGTAGACCGGTATGCAATAAAACCTATCAGCACCATGCCGAGGATATACACACAAAAGGTCACCATCATTGGTGTACTCAGAGTCATTCAGGTTCTCCACTTATTATTGTTGACGCGCAACCGTAAGAATTTTGTAGTTGCCGCTGGAACGTCGCGGCGCTACCTCCCTGGCTCAGCGCGGGGTATCCTGCCGTAAACCGCTTTGGCGCACAAACGATTTAACACAGCAGTTACAGCAATTTCACCCTTCGTCACAGGTTACGTTTTAACAGGTTGCACTGGATCACATTTTAACCGGTTGCACCTGCAAAAAACTGCTTTCCAGCCCAGGCAGAATGGCGATTTATAACCTTGGCCGGATTCTTGCAGCAATATCCATGCCGCTTTTAAATAATCGGTTTCAAACTCTGCAAACGGCGTCACATTTAACACGGTTGCACAAAGTTGCAACTTAAGTGATATTGCTTGCCAACATCGTCATTATTCTTTTAAGGAGTTCTCAGGCATGGGTACAACAACCATGGGCGTGAAGCTGGATGAAGCCACGCGCGAGCGTATTAAGCTGGCTGCAGGCCAGATTGACCGCACCCCACACTGGCTGATCAAGCAGGCGATTTTTAACTATCTTGAGCAGTTAGAAAGTGGGCATGCCCTGCCTGAAATCCCGCAGCAGGCGCTGGTACAGGAAGGGGAAGAAACCCCGCCAGACGAGCAACGCCAGCCGTTTCTGCCCTTTGCAGAGCATATTCTGCCGCAGTCTGTAACCCGCGCTGCAATAACCTCCGCATGGCGCCGCCCTGAGACAGAATCTGTGCCGATGATCCTTGAACAGGCTCGTCTTCCGGTTCCGCTGGCGCAGCAAACTTATCGCCTTGCCCACCAGCTGGCCGAAAAGCTTCGGCACCAGAAAGGGGCAACCGGCCGCGCTGGCATGGTGCAAAGCCTGCTTCAGGAGTTCTCACTTTCTTCACAGGAAGGCGTGGCTCTGATGTGCCTGGCTGAAGCGCTGCTGCGTATTCCAGATAAACCAACTCGTGATGCGTTAATCCGCGACAAAATCAGCAATGGCAACTGGCATTCGCACCTTGGTCGCAGCCCTTCCTTGTTCGTCAATGCGGCGACATGGGGACTGCTGTTTACCGGGCGGCTGGTTTCCACCCATAACGAAGCTAACCTTTCCCGCTCGCTGAACCGGATTATCGGTAAAAGTGGCGAGCCGCTGATCCGCAAAGGTGTGGATATGGCGATGCGTCTGATGGGCGAGCAGTTTGTTACCGGTGAAACCATCTCCGAAGCGCTGGCCAACGCCCGCAAGCTGGAAGAGAAGGGTTTCCGTTACTCCTACGATATGCTGGGTGAAGCGGCACTGACCGCGCAGGATGCCAAGGCTTATCTGCTCTCTTATCAGCAAGCAATCCACGCCATCGGGAAAGCCTCTAACGGCCGCGGTATTTATGAAGGCCCGGGTATTTCGATCAAGCTTTCTGCGCTGCATCCGCGTTACAGCCGTGCTCAATACGAGCGCGTGATGACCGAGCTCTACCCAATCCTGAAATCGTTGACGCTGCTCGCCCGCTCTTACGACATCGGTATCAATATCGATGCGGAAGAAGCCGACCGCCTGGAGCTGTCGCTGGATCTGCTGGAAAAACTCTGTTTTGAACCTGAGCTGGAAGGCTGGAACGGCATTGGCTTTGTCATCCAGGCTTATATGAAGCGTTGCCCGTTTGTCATTGACGCGCTGATTGATATGGCTCAGCGCAGCCGCCGCCGCCTGATGATCCGTCTGGTGAAAGGCGCCTACTGGGACAGCGAAATCAAACGCGCCCAGGTCGACGGTCTGGAAGGCTACCCGGTTTACACCCGCAAGGTTTACACCGACATTTCTTATCTGGCCTGCGCCCGCAAACTTCTGGCGGTGCCAAACCTGATTTATCCGCAGTTCGCGACACATAACGCCCACACGCTGGCGGCGATTTATCAGCTGGCTGGCAACAACTATTACCCTGGTCAGTATGAGTTCCAGTGCCTGCATGGCATGGGCGAACCGCTTTACGAGCAGGTGGTGGGCAAAGTGGCCGACGGTAAATTAAACCGCCCTTGCCGCATCTACGCGCCAGTAGGAACGCATGAAACCCTGCTGGCTTATCTGGTTCGTCGTCTGCTGGAAAACGGCGCTAACACCTCCTTTGTTAACCGTATTGCGGATAACACGCTGCCGATCGAAGACCTGGTGGCCGATCCGGTAGAAGAAGTGGAGAAAATGGCCCGCGTGGAAGGCGCGATTGGTTTACCGCACCCGAAAATTCCTCTGCCGCGTGACCTGTATGGGCCTAAGCGTCAGAACTCCGCCGGGCTCGATATGGCTAACGAACACCGTCTGGCCTCACTTTCCAGCGCTTTGCTGAACAGTGCGAGTCAACCGTGGCAGGCTGCTCCAATGATCGACGGCGAGCTGGAGGCAGGCGACTCCCTGCCGGTGATCAACCCCGCAGAACCGACGGATATTGTCGGTTACGTACGCCACGCCAGCGAAGCAGAAGTGTCTGCGGCGCTGGATGCCTCAGCCGCTGCTGGTCCAATCTGGTTCGCTACCCCACCAGAAGAACGAGCGGCCATTCTGGAGCGCGCCGCGATCCTGATGGAAGGTCAGATGCAGCGCCTGCTGGGTATTCTGGTGCGTGAAGCCGGCAAGACCTTCAGCAACGCGATTGCCGAAGTGCGTGAAGCGGTCGACTTCCTGCATTACTACGCCGGTCAGGTTCGTGATGACTTTGATAATGAAACCCACCGTCCGCTGGGCCCGGTGGTTTGTATCAGCCCGTGGAACTTCCCGCTGGCGATCTTCACCGGCCAGATTGCTGCTGCATTGGCCGCTGGCAACAGCGTGTTGGCTAAACCAGCGGAGCAAACGCCGTTAGTAGCAGCCGAAGCGGTTGCCCTGCTGCATGAAGCGGGCGTGCCGGTTGGTGCGCTGCAACTGTTGCCAGGCTTAGGGGAAACCGTTGGTGCTCAGCTGACGGGCGATCCGCGCGTTCGTGGCGTGATGTTTACCGGTTCTACCGCTGTAGCGACCCTGTTGCAGCGTAATCTGGCTGGCCGCCTGGATCCTCAAGGCCGCCCTACGCCGTTGATTGCTGAAACCGGCGGCATGAATGCGATGATCGTTGACTCTTCAGCGCTGACTGAGCAGGTGGTCATTGATATCGTCGCGTCCGCCTTCGACAGTGCCGGTCAACGTTGTTCCGCACTGCGTCTGCTCTGCATCCAGGAAGATGTGGCTGAACATACGCTGAAAATGTTGCGCGGCGCGATGGCCGAATGCCGGATGGGCAATCCTGAACGCCTCTCTACCGATATCGGCCCGGTAATTGATGCCGAAGCCAAAGAGAATATCGAACGTCATATCCAGGCGATGCGCAGTAAAGGCATGGCGGTGTATCAGGCAGCCTATGCCAGCCAGGAAGACAGCAAAGAGTGGCAGAGCGGCACCTTTATTCAGCCAACGCTGATTGAGCTGACCAGCGTTAGCGACCTGGATAAAGAAGTCTTCGGCCCGGTGCTGCATGTGGTGCGCTACAAGCGCAGTTCCCTGCCGCAGGTGATTGAGCAGATTAATGCTTCCGGCTACGGCCTGACGTTAGGGGTTCACACCCGTATCGACGAGACTATCCATCAGGTGACCAATAACGCCCGCGTCGGTAACCTCTACGTGAACCGTAATATGGTTGGCGCGGTGGTTGGCGTGCAGCCGTTTGGTGGGGAAGGTTTGTCAGGCACAGGGCCTAAAGCCGGTGGCCCGCTGTATCTCTATCGTTTGCTGTCACACCGTCCGGACGGTGCGCTGCGCGTCACGCTGGATCGTCAGGATGGCGAACGTCCGGTAGATGCTGCTCTGCGTCCCACGCTGTTAGCTGCCCATCAGGCACTGACCGAGTGGGCGAAGGACAAACCGGAGCTCGCTGCCTGCTGCGCCCGCTTTGCAGAGCTGGGACAAGGTGGCACCGTCCGCTTACTGCCTGGCCCAACGGGTGAACGTAACACCTTCGCGCTGCTGCCAAGAGAGCATGTGCTGTGCCTGGCGGACAATGAGCAAGATGCGCTGATCCAGCTGGCTGGCGCGACCGCCGTTGGCAGCCAGGTGATCTGGAGCGATGATGAGCTGCACCGCACGCTGCTGAAAGCACTGCCTGCTGAAGTGCAGAAACGGATCGCGCTTAGCGCACAGCCACTGGCAGCCAGCGAGGCGTTTGATGCAGTGATTTATCACGGTGATGCCGATCAGTTACGCACAGTGTGCGAGACGGTTGCTACGCGTGAAGGGCCGATTGTCTCGGTGCAGGGCTTTGCCCGTGGTGAAACCAATCTGCTGCTGGAACGCTTGCTGATTGAGCGCTCGCTGAGCGTGAACACCGCTGCGGCAGGCGGCAATGCCAGCCTGATGACTATCGGTTAACAGGATTGCCGGGCGTCAGCTGCAGTGAATAAGGTGAAATGAACAAAAACGGGGCGAATCATCGCCCCGTTTTTTATTGCCTTAAATCAGGCCCTGAACCTTAACGGCTGGCACTCACTGAACATTCAACTTCATGCGCAGCAGTTTTGGGTAGATAAACAGGTTCTTCCCTACCCCGCGATTGAGCAACGTCCAGACCCATACCGAGCAGCCCGAACAGACAGCTACCATGGCGATTGGGAAGCCCACTGCCCACAGCATAGAGAACGCCTTGCTGGCAAACAGCTGATGATGCACGGCAAACAGGATGGCAGACATGCCAAAGAACTCGATGAAAATACGGTGCAAGACATAGATTTGCAGCGTATTTTTACCGATCCAGTTTAACCAGCTCATCGAGAAGTAGCGATTCAACGCCCGACAGGCGGAGATACAGAACAGGATTGCTATCACGCACAGGAAGAGGCTTTCTGTTAACCCCAGCAACGCATGCACTCCAGCCAGGGCAACAAGCGCTACCCAGGGCAACACATTACTGCGATGCCACTCACTCCAACGCATCAGCGTGCTGCTGTAGAACGCGCCAAACAGGAAGAAGATAAAGTACTGCGACAGGCTTTCCGGCCCCCAGCCGGGGATAGCTTTGACGATAGCCGCATAGTTCAGTGCCGCTGCCACCAACAGCATCAATACTTTTTGCTGGCGGAACACCTTGGCAAAGACAAAGAACAGACCCAGTGCATAGAGATACCAGGAAGAACTCATCGCCAGTAACATCAGCTTCATAAACTCCCACGGTGTGGAAGCCCAGGCAGCATTGAGGTTATCAGAGAGGTGGTCTCCCATAATTTCACCTGAGACGCCGTTAATCATCAACCACTGAATCAGTCCCCACAGGAAGTAGAGATAGAACAGATTGGTGACGCGACTGGTGAACACCTGTTTCCAGGGCCGATTAACAATAGCATTGGCCGCCAGCAGGCCGGAAACAAAGAAGAACGCGGGCATTCTTAGCGGTGAGAGATAATAATTAAAAGCAACCCATAATTTCGCCGGGAAAAATCCGGCGGTTAAATGGGTGATCATTTCAGCATAACCTGGTAGTACAACATGATATAAGACAACCAACAAAATACACCCGCCCTTCAGGCTATTCACCCAGGCGATATCTTTCTTTTGAGTAGTATGCATTATAATACTCCTGCTGTTTTCGTCGTATTTTTATAAAAGCGTGGCAGCAACTTCTCCTGGTGCTGAGTGTAATTTTATTATTATGTGGTACGGGATAATACGGTGGTTCAGAAACACTCAGGGCCGATATTATCGGCCCTGAGTGGAGACTGTCAGTTATTGCTGGCTATATCGGGTTTAGGCCGCGTTTCTCTCATCAATCCTGGATAGAGGAACAGCGCCCGACCAGGACCACGATTCAGCAGTGACCAAACCAGCAAGGAGACAGCAGTACAGGTACTGACGGCAACCACCGGAAGCGTCAACGCCCAAATCACTGAAAACGCACTGTTATCGAACAGCTTGTACTGCACGGCCAGCGTCAGCACGCTCAGTCCCAGCAGCTCGATAAAAATGCGGTGTAAAACATAAATCTGTAACGTATTCCGGCCTATCCAGTTCAGCCAGGCCATATTGAATCGGTTGTTCAGCGCTCTGCACAGCACGATGCCAAACACGATTGCCAGCATGCAGTAGAACGGGTTCTTGTACAGTCCCACCGCTTGGTGCGCGACACCGGTCAGAGCAAAGGCGCTAAGGATCAGTGCGTTGCGGCGGGTCATAAAACTCAGCTCAACCAAAGAGTGGCTGAAGTACGCCCCCAACAGGAAGTAGACAAAGTTCTGCACCACGCTTGCCGGTCCCCAGCCTGGCACCAGGCTGAACTGCGTGGCGTAGTTCATCAGCAGCGCCGCGACAATCAATGCCACCTTGTGGCGGTGGAACAGCTTAGCCACCACAAAATAGCCAGCCAGCGCGTACAGGTACCACAGGCTGGTCATCGATAAAAACAGCAGCTTCACAAACTCCAGCGGGCTTTCAGCATAGGCGGCGTTTTTCGCCGTGGAGAGCTTATCTCCGATCAAATTGGCTGAAATATTGTAAATACTGACCCACTGGATCACGCCCCAAAGTAAATAAAGGTAAAAAATATTGGTAAATTTCTTCGTGAAAACCTCTCCCCACGCCTTCTTATTTATCGCACTGATGGCCAGTAAACCAGAAACAAAAAAGAACGCCGGCATTCTTAGTGGAGAGAGGTACTTATTAAAAGCGATCCATATTTCCGCTGGCAAGACCCCGGCGGTAAGATATTGTAAAGATGGCGCGAAGGTGGTGATAATGGTGTGATGCAGTACCACCAGTAAAATACAGCCCCCCTTCAACGTATTAATCCATAAAACTTCATTTTTCCCAGAAGATGCCATAGCACTAAACCCAAATTAATTTAAAACTTTACGAATTATTAACTTTTGTCCAGCCAAAGGCCATGGGGGATCCTCCTAATTGGCCTGATAACGGTCGTTATTATCAGTGAGAGAAGCAATTTCAGGATGTGTCTCAGGCAGTAAGCCAAATAAGCCGGCGGGATAATTAAGATTATCCTTAGCAATAAACAGGGGGATTAGGAAATATATCGCCGGCGATCCCGGCGACAGGAGAATTAATTATTGAGGAATTTTTCGAGGAACTGACGAGTCCGCGGCTGTTGTGGATTCGTAAACAGGCTTTTGGCATCGCCCTGCTCTACGATCCGACCCTGATCCATAAATATCGCGCGGTCGGCGACATCACGGGCAAAGCTCATCTCATGGGTGACGATCACCAGCGTGCGCTTCTCTTCAGCCAGCGCGCGAATGGTGCTTAGCACCTCGCCCACCAGTTCAGGATCCAGCGCAGAGGTCGGTTCATCAAACAGGATCACTTCAGGACGCATGGCCAGCGCACGGGCAATGGCCACTCGCTGTTGCTGCCCGCCGGAGAGCTTACGCGGATAACTCTCCTCTTTGCCCTGCAGACCGACTTTCTCCAGCAGCTCCCGGGCACGAGCAATGGCCTCGGCTTTGGGTTCGCGTTTGACGATAGTCGGCCCTTCAATGATGTTCTCCATCACCGAGCGGTGCGGGAACAGATTGAAGCTCTGGAACACAAACCCAACCTGCTGACGCAAACGGCGCACCAGCTCCTTCTGTTTATTGATGCCCAATGCGGCATCAATCTTAATGTCGCCCACCTGGATAGTGCCACTTTCCGGCACTTCTAACAGGTTGATGCAGCGCAGCAATGTCGTTTTACCGGACCCACTGGGTCCAATGATCGCCACCACTTCGCCGGATTTCACTTCCAGATCGATGCCATTCAGCACCGTCTGCCCGTTAAACTGTTTGACCAGCTGTCTGACTTCAATGGCACTCATTTCGACTCCCGATCCTGGCGGTTAACGTGATCTTCCAGCTTGCTTTGCAGGAGAGAGAGCAACGTGGCCATCACCCAGTAAATCAGTGAGGCGGCGAGATACATGGTGAACACTTCCAGCGTGCGGGAAGTGATCAGCTGCGCCTGACGGAACAGCTCCGGCACCTGAATAGTGGCGGCCAGTGAAGTATCTTTCACCAGGCTGATAAAACTGTTGCCCAGCGGCGGCAACGCGGTACGTGCAGCCTGCGGCAGGATAACCCGGCGCATCGTCTGCCAGCGCGTCATACCAATGCTGGAGGCGGCTTCCCATTGCCCCCGTTCGATAGCCGCAATGGCACCACGAAGGGATTCGGACGCATAAGCGGCAGTATTTAGCGACAGACCAATCATCGCGGAAGGAATGGGGTCCAGCTCAATGCCGAACTGCGGCAGGCCGTAGTAGATCATAAACAGCTGGGCTATCAGCGGTGTGCCGCGAAAAATCGACACATAACAGCGCGACAGCCAGGCGATCGGCCAGAAATGCGACAGGCGCATCATCGCCAGAATAAAGCCGAGCAGCAGACCAAAGAACATCCCGCCGATGCTCAGCTGCAGAGTGAACACCGCACCCTTTAATAGAAAGGGTGCTGAATCCAGCACCAGTTGAATACTTTCCTGCATTATTTAGTCACGTCCGCGCCAAACCATTTTTCAGACAGTTTAGCCATCGTGCCGTCCTTCTGCATGTCCGCAATGGCTTTATTGATCGCTTCAAGCAGTTGAGTGTTGCCTTTGCGCAATGCCACACCAGATTCCTGACGGGAGAAGGCCGGACCTGCTACTGCCAACGTATCACCGGTTTTCTTCACCAGATCCAGCGCAGCCAGACGGTCTACCAGAATCGCATTGATACGGCCTACGCGCAGATCCTGATATTTCGTTGGGTCATCATCATAAGTACGGATGTCCACGTCTTTGACGTTGGCGCGCAGCCACTGCTCATAGTTAGAGCCCAGGCCGACACCGACTTTCTTGCCGCTGAGATCTTCCGGCTTGGTGATGGTTGCTGCGTTATCTTTTTTGGTCAGCGCCTGAATACCAGAAATGGTATACGGCGTGGAGAAATCATATTTCTTCTTGCGCTCGTCGGAGATAGTGACCTGATTGATCACCACATCGATGCGTTTAGAGTCCAGCGACGCCAGCATGCCGTCCCATTTGGTCGGCTTGAGGCTGGCCTTCACGCCTAAATGCTGCGCCAGTGCCTCAGCGAAATCCACTTCAAATCCGGCCAGCTTGCCGTTTTCATCCTGGAAACTGAACGGCGGATAAGTGCCTTCCAGCCCCACTAACAGAGAACCACGCTCTTTCACTTTGCTGAGCAGGTTTTCATCTGCCGCAAAGACGTTGGCTGAAAAGCCCGCCACCAGCGCCAGTGACACGGCTCCCATCACCAGACGGCGACGTACCAGAGATAAATTCATAATGACTCCACTGTGTTATTAGATTCCGACCCGCAGAATTTATTCGAGCGGCCGCGTGAATACCAGCGGCCGACAAAGATTATTTCGTTCCAGCTCAGACCGAAGGATGATAAGCAAACAACGCCGGAGAACCGCCGGTATGGACAAAAGCAATCGGTCCTTCACGACGGAAACGTTTCTGCGAGATGCCGTCAATTAATCCGGCCATCGCTTTGCCAGTATAGACCGGGTCGAGGAAGATCCCTTCTAGACGGGCCAGCAACTTGATCGCCTCCATCCCCTCTTCGTTCGGCATACCGTATTGCGGGCCGAAGTACTCATCCCACAGGGTGATTGAAGCGGAAGCGGTCATTTCCAGCGAGGCGGCCAGCTGCTGCTGAATAGCCACCACTTTAGGCCGCTGATCTTCGGCTTTACGGGAAACGGTAATGCCAACCAGTTCGGTTTCAGGCATCAGCACTTCCAGGCCAACGGCCAGACCGGCATGGGTGCCGGCGCTGCCAGAGGCGACAACCACCGCCGCAAAATCCACCACGCCTTCGATCTGATGCGCCATTTCTTGCGCGCATTCAACGTAGCCCAGCGCGCCAAGCGCATTGGAGCCACCGATCGGCACTATATAAGGACGGAATCCCTGCGCTTCCAGACGAGTGGCCTGCTCTTCAAGCTGAGCAACAGGATCGTGCAGCGCATCGACCATCACCACTTCAGCGTCCATCAGCTCAAGCAGCAGTCGGTTGCCGTTAGACAGGTAATTAGCAGAGGGAGTGGCGATAGGATTTTCGAGCAGCGCAACGCATTTAAGGCCCAGCTTTGCAGCCACCGCGGCTGTCTGTCGCACATGGTTGGACTGAATGGCACCGGCGGTAAGCAGCACATCAGCGCCCTGACGTAAGGCATCCGCCGCGAGGAATTCGAGTTTTCTGAGTTTGTTGCCGCCCAGCGCAACCGGCGTGAAGTCATCACGTTTGATAAAAATATCGCGGCCGAGGTAATCAGACAGGCGTGGCAGATGCTCCAGCGGCGTGGGCGCACCCAGCAGCTCAAGCTTGGGGAAGGAAGGTAAAAGATGTAAGGACAATGCAGCCTCCTTTGAGGGCGCTAACAGTTATCCTTACAGTCTTACAGAAGATGGCAAAAAGGTAACGTAAAAGAGCGAGTTGTTGTCACCTTAAGCGCGCTGCCAGCCTAAAAACTGGTCATATTTGCGCAAAGCAATGCGATAGTTGTTATTACCGGCATCCGGTAAATCATTTTCCAGGCAGGCGTGCCAGCTGTTCCCACTGAGTTTTTCAGCCGGAAAATTGCGCGCCGATAGCATATCGTCAAGGCGGCGCAGGCGAACGACGTATTCGCGAATGGTGCTGTGGCTCATCTCAGTTTGTTCAAACAGATACTGCTTGAACGCCATGATGTCAAAATAAGTTGGATGAGTGTTGCAGAAAATATCGCTGCAAAAGCGGCACAGTGCCGTAAGTTCGTTCTGAAGTTTTAGCCAGACTTGATCATCGATCAGCTGGTCCATCCGGGCTATGGCCTCTTTATTTATTATCTGACCGCGAAACACTAACGCCATACGGTCCAGTACTTTGCCACAATGGGAACAGTTACTCTGGCTGTGTTTGTAGTCTTTCAAATAGCGGCTCAACGGCCTCATTTTAATTTTGGATCCCATCTGAGAGTCCCCGGTTGGTGTTGAGAGTGCAATACTGACTCCGTCAGCGCGCTCCCGATAACCGGGCGCGCAGGCGTTTAATCGCCTGACTGTGCAGTTGGCTTACGCGGGATTCACCCACTTCCAGCACTGCGCCAATCTCTTTCAGATTCAGCTCTTCCTGGTAATACAAGGTCAGAACCATTTTTTCGCGATCGGGCAAGGCTTCAATCGCTTCAATGACCCGCTCGCGCAGATCCCCTTCCATCAACTGGTGCAGCGGATTGGCCTCTTCGTGGCCATCCGTCACCAGCTCGGCTGTGTCGCCGTGCTCTTCACGAAACTCGTCGTAGGAGAACAACTGGCTGTTATTGGTATCCAGCAAGATCTGCCGGTATTCCTGTAATGAAACATCAAGCGAAGAAGCCACTTCCTGCTCGGTAGCCGTTCGCCCAAGCGATTGTTCTACCTTGTGCATCGCACCGGCCACTTCACGTGCGTTACGTCGCACGCTGCGAGGAGCCCAGTCACGGCTGCGCAGTTCATCCAACATCGCGCCACGGATTCGTTGCACGGCGTAAGTGGTAAAGGCTGTTCCCTGTAGCGCGTCGTAGCGCTCCACGGCATTCAACAGACCTATGCCTCCTGCCTGTAACAAATCATCCAGCTCCACGCTGGCTGGCAGTCGTACCTGGAGGCGCAATGCTTCATGGCGCACCAGCGGTACGTATCGCTGCCAGAGCGAGTTTTTGTCCATCACACCATCGGCGGTATAGAGATCATTCACGATGACGACCCTGCGTTAGTTAAGTTATCGGCATGATTATCCGTTTCTGTAGGGGAGATTGATTGGTTGAATAGCGGTACTAAAGGCGGGTTATTTCATTTTTGTGTAAAAAGGCGGCGCGTTGCGCAACCGCCTCATTAAGATTTACTTTAGGGCTGAAGTTTTTCTCGGGTAGCCGTCGGAACCTGCTGCCAGAGCACACAAACCTTGCCGTCCAGCTCCTGATAGAACTCGCTTATTTTCACGTCGTCCTGCAAGCCGTGGCGGAAACTCACCGTGCCGGTCGTTGGATTGATGGTCAATAAGCGGCTGCTAAACAGTCGCTGTAAATCACTGCGCAGAAACAGTCCGTTATCCACGCTATTGTCCTGCAGGAAACCCTCCTCATTTTCTTGAGTATCAATATGACAGGCTTCCACCCAGGGATACTGGCTGTGATCCATTAGCCGGGTGCCGGTAATGACGCAAGCGCCATAACGGGCCTTAACCGACGAGGCAAACTCAGCCTGACTGGCGCGCTGCCAGACGTTGGCTTTCACCTGTCTGCCCACTTGAGTGCCAGCAATTACTCCCGCCGGGATATTCAGTAAAGGACTGGTCAACACCACCACGAACTGAATGCGCCGTGAAACGGTGAAGCAAGGGTGCGCCTGAGCATCAAAAAGTTGCCAGTAGTGGTCCTCGCCCTCTTTACGCATCAGCGAAAGCTTGTAACCCCGGCTGGCCATCAGGTTCTGTACCGCAGCCGAAGCCGGATCGAGCATGGCGTAAACCTGGCTTTCGCCCATCACTTTCCAGCGGTTTTCCTGCTTCGCTTCTGCCGTACGGCGGAAATAGAAGAAGGATTGCTGCTGCTTAAGATAGGACTCAAACCGGCGCAGGTAGTTTTTACGCTCGTTGTCATTGGAGACGAACAACAAATCCTCTAACGGACTGTTGGTTTCTTCATTGGCAAACACCGCGCGGATCACCAGATTGCGGTAGCTGGTCGAGGGGCTTAACAACGCACGCGCCGTTAGCTCTTTCTCTTCGGGATATTTCAACGCATAACGCTGCGCTATCTCCTCAAAAGTCAGCAAATCCCCAGGTATAAGGTCGACATTGAAGCGCATAGCTACACTCCAGAGATAAAAAACCCCGCGAGCGCGGGGTTTTAAGGAAGCTTTAATCAGGGAACTAAGATTAGCCCTGCAGCAGAGACAGAACCTGCTGTGGAATCTGGTTCGCTTTGCCCAACACGGAGTTACCAGCCTGCTGAACGATCTGTGCTTTAGACAGGTTAGACACTTCTGTTGCGTAGTCAGCATCCTGGATACGTGACTGAGCTTCAGACAGGTTAGTGGTGGTGTTGTTCAGGTTAGTTACCGCTGAATCCAGACGGTTCTGTACCGCACCCAGGCTTGAACGGAAAGTATCAACCTGTGCAATGGCTTTATCTAACAGAGCCAGTGGGTCAGCAGT
>NZ_JBAVTT010000033.1:0-1817 GCF_049696395.1 Erwinia sp. | reverse complement strand
CACCGATTAGCCGCGCAGCATTTTCGGGATAAATTCGCGAATCTCGTATTCAGCGAGAGTCGGATAATAGGCATCTTCACTCAGGATTGCATCCAGCTCTTCCCGGCTTTCAGTATCGGCAATGATCACCCCTGCTCTTTCGCGATCCGTATAGGGGCCGACCAGAACAAATTTTCCTGCGTTGAAATACTTCTCAAACCAGCTGGCGTGTTGCTTGAAAAGTGCCTCATGCTGTTGAGCTGGAATATCGCCATTCACGGTAATGTTGATGAGATACATTTTTACCCTCCCTTTTATACAGCCTTTTTTAAAGCAGGCGCAGTGTCTTTAATCGCAGCGATCAGACGTTCAGCGTGATCTTTAGCCATTACTTTCTGTTCCCGAATTTTGGCTTCATCACGACCCGCATAGCTGATCCCCAAGGTATAAATCGGGTCCTGTAAATCCAAATTGCACAACAATGCTGTGGTTTCAAATTGGGTCAGATATTGCTCAATACCGTGACCAAAGACACCTTCCGGGGAATACAGGCTCTCAGGTGCTCCGGCAGTAAAGGAGATAATCAGTTTTTTTCCACCCAGTTTTGCGGTTGAACCATGAGCAAAACCGTGAACCAATACCTGGTCAATCCATAATTTCATTAACCCCGGCACTGAATACCAGGAAAAAGGGAACTGCCAGACAATCACATCGGCGTTGAGCAAGGCTTCCTGCTCTTTTGCCACGTCGATCTTGTAGTCAGGATACAGAGCATCAAGAAAGCGAATTTCGGCCTCGGGCAGCGCTTTTGCGACTTCACCCAAGATAGTGGCATTACCAACGGACTCATTGAGATTCGGATGACCTGAAATAATCAGTACATTTTGCATTTTTAGCCTCCTTAACAGGGGTTTGTTTAACTGGAAATGAGTATAAACATCCTTGATTCTGTTTTTTAGAGCACTAATACCTTATACACTCTTAACCAAAAGCTAATAATCAAACTCTCTTTCTCCCCAGGATGACGCCATGAACAATGTCATTTACAACCAAATCCGTATTTTCCAGACCATCGCCCGTGAGGGCAGCATTACTGCAGCTGCCAGGAAACTTGAGATCACCCCCCCGTCCGTAAGCAAAGCGCTAAAACTTCTCGAGCAGCATCTCGGTCACCCGCTTTTTGTGCGTACCACGCGGCGTATTGAGCTGACGGATGCCGGGGAACAATTGGTGCAACAGACGTCGCGGGCTGTGGCGTCACTGGAAAGTGCGGTGGAAAGCATCAAAGACCTGAATCAGGTACCGTCCGGGCTGGTCAGAATTACGCTTTCACGCTTTGCTTACCTGCTTATTCTGAAGCCCTTTATGGCGGAGTTTTGCCAGAACTACCCGGGAATTCAGCTTGAGATATCCGTTTATGACGGAACGGTAAACATGGTTGAAGAACGGTTTGATTTGGGCATTCGGTTTGGCGATATCCTGGAAGAGAGCGTGGTGGCTCGCCAGTTGATGAAACCGTTTCGGGAAGGTCTGTATGCATCAGCGGCCTATCTTGCAGAACACGGCACGCCCGAACTGCCGACGGACTTGCATCAGCATCAACTGATCGGCTATCGCTTTATCACCAATAACCGCATCCTCCCGTTGATGCTGGAAGATAACGGTGAGCAATTAACCGTTGATATGCCAGGACAACTTATCAGCAATGACATTGATGTGATGACTGACGGAATACGCAGCGGTCTGGGAATAGGAAGACTGTTTGAGCCGGTGTATGAATTACAGCCCGATAAAGCGCAGTTTATCCCGGTGATGATGCCTTACTGGAAGACCTACCC
>NZ_JBAVTT010000032.1:0-15551 GCF_049696395.1 Erwinia sp. | reverse complement strand
TGGAGAATTTGCAACGCTTGCCTGGGGTTCAGGCCAGCATGGAGATGGTTCCGGGCGACCAACCCGGCGAAAGCGATGTGTTGTTAACGTGGCAACAACCAAGAATGTGGCGTCTGGGTGCCTCGCTGGACGACTCCGGCACCCGCACCACCGGGCGCTATCAGGGCGGCTTAACTCTCTCGCTCGACAACCCGTTTTCGTTCAGCGATCTTTTCTATCTTTCAGGCAGCACCAGCCTTGAAAACCATCGAGGCAAAGGCACTAACAACTTTACTGCACACTATTCTGTGCCTTTTAGCTACTGGACGGCTGGCTTTACTGCAAGCCGCTATGACTATCACCAAACGGTTGCCGGGCTGAACCAGAGCTACCGGTACAGCGGAAAAAGTCAGAGTCTTGATTTCCAGTTGAGCCGGGTGTTACACCGCAGCAGCAGCCAGAAAACCTCCTTCACTTACCATGTGCTGACCAAAGAGACGAAAAGCTTCGTTGATGATACCGAAGTGGAAGTTCAGCGCCGCCGCACGGCAGCCTGGCGCATGGGTTTACAACACCGGCATTACATTGGCCAGTCCACACTGGATGCAGGCGTCAGTTATCAACGCGGTACACGCTGGTTTGGGGCGATGTCAGCCCCGGAAGAATATTACGGCTATGCCACTGCGCTCTCCAAAATCCTGCAATTTAACGCCCAGTTGGATGTGCCTTTTTCCTTAGCCAATCAACGCTTCCATTACAACGTTCAATACCAGCGCCAGCTGAGCAATACACTGCTAACCCCTCAGGATCAGTTTGCCATCGGCAGTCGCTGGACCGTGCGCGGCTTTGACGGAGAACGCAGCCTGAATGCTAATCGCGGCTGGTTTATTCGTAATGATATTGCCTGGAGTACGCCGCTGCCGTCACAAGAAGTATACCTTGGCGTGGATTACGGTGAAGTCGGCGGAAACGGCACGGAAAATCTGGTGGGTAACCATTTAGCTGGCGGCGCACTGGGGCTTCGCGGCGCGGCAGTTAAGTTGGGTTATGACCTGTTTGCCGCGATGCCGTTCTCCAAACCTGATGGATTTAAAACCGATCCTGTGTCAGTGGGTTTTAGCCTTAATTATCAATATTGAAGCGACTTTGCGTCTGAAAATACCGGCCAGTAAAGCCATTGACCAGTCTGGTCACCCCATTTCAGTAAGGATGCTGTGATGAATAAGAACCTCTATCGTATTGTTTTTAATAAAGCGCGTGGCATGTTAATGGTGGTGGCTGACATCGCAGCATCTGGCCGGGCTTCCTCTTCACCCTCTTCCGGTCCAGGCCGCACCTTACAGAGCCGTATCAGCCTACTTTCTCCACTGCAATTTGCCCTGTTACTGTCACTTGGTTGTGTCACTTACTCCGTTGATGCCAAAGTGATAGCCGATAGTCATGCCGCTGGGAAGCATCAGGCGATCGTCTCCAATTCCGCTAACGGCACTCCCCTAATCACTATTCAAACCCCGAGCAAAGGGGGCGTTTCCCGCAACGTTTACAGCCAGTTTGATGTAGATAAAAAGGGGGTTGTGCTGAACAATTCCCATGCCAACACCCAGTCACAACTGGCCGGTATGATCACCGGGAACCCTAATCTTGTCCGTGGGGAAGCGAAGGTGATCCTGAATGAGGTCAATTCCGCTAACGCCAGCCAGCTTAGGGGGTTTATCGAGGTTGCAGGAACACGGGCGCAGGTGGTGATTGCCAATCCGTCAGGAATTACCTGCAATGGTTGCGGCTTTATCAATGCGAACCGTGCCACGTTGACTACCGGGCAGGTGCAGATGACTAACGGTTCGATCAGCGGATATGACGTCAACCAGGGCGAAATTGTCGTGAAGGGCGAAGGGATGGAAAGTCGCCAGCAGGACAGCACCGATCTTATTGCCCGCGCGGTGAGCATCAATTCCGCCGTTTGGGCCAATGAATTGAAGGTTTCGGCAGGCCGCAATACCGTCGATGCGGATCACCATCGGGTCAACGCTAAAGCAGCTAACGGCAGTGTGTCACCGGGCGTTGCAATAGACGTTGCTGCACTTGGTGGGATGTACGCGAATAAAATCCGCCTGCTGGGAACGGAAAAAGGGGTTGGCGTGCACAATGCAGGCAATATTGGTGCCTCAGCAGGGGATGTGGTGCTCAATGCGGATGGCAGTATCACCAATAGCGGAAGCTTTAAAGCGACCCGAAACCTGCAAATTATCTCGCAAAACAGTATTAACAATACCGGCAAGATTTACGCCACTGGCAACACCGATATCAAGGTCAGTGGCTCGCTAAGCAATGGGGGGACTATTGCCGCCAACGCTGATACCACCCTGAGTGCTGCATCGATTAGCAATACTTCAGGCAGTACTCTGGGCGCTGGCATTAACGGGGAGGGTTCGAAAGGTGCAGCCGGTAATTTAACACTTACCAGCCAGGGACAGCTGACGGTGAACGGCCAGGCTCTGGCTGCGGGGCAACTCAAGGCAAAAGGCACGACCGTCAACTTCAGCGGCAGCCAGACGCACGGCGAGACTCTATCTCTGGAAGCCACCAGCGGGGATCTCAGCACGGCAAAGGCTACCGTGGAAGCCACGCGTAAGCTAACCGCCTCAGCATTTGGGAAGCTGAATAATGCTGGTGGCAGCGTGTCGGCTGAAACTCTGGCGCTTAGCGGCCGCTCATTAGCCAATCAACAAGGAACGTTGCAACAACTGGGTGACAGCGATCTGCGGCTTTCGTTTGCCGAAGGCATTGATAATGAAGGCGGTACGCTGGCCAGTAACAGTAAAAACCTCAGGCTCACTACCGCATTTTTCACTAATCAGCACGGCCAACTGATCGCCGGACAACAGGGCTCGGTGCAGATTGAGACGCAAAAGCTTCTTAACAATCAGCAGGGCGTGATTGCGGCAGCTGGAAGGCTTTCACTAAAAAGTGGCGGGATGAACAATGAGGGGGGATTACTGCAATCCGGCGCAGCCATGGATCTGGATTTACACGGTGGTGACCTGAACAACCGCAACAGCGGCAGCAATGGCGGCATTCTCAGCCACAGCACGTTAACCCTGAAGGGCGGGAACATCGACAACACAGCCGGATTTATGGCAGCAGGCGGCGATGCCTCGCTAACGGGACTGAACTTCACTAATCAGCAAGGAATGTTATCCAGCGAGACCGGTGTGAACCTCGTCAGTCAGGCAATGGACAACCAGCATGGCAGAGTGCAGGCAGGCACCGAACTGCTGCTGAATACGCAGGGCAGCACTTTGTCCAACATCAGTGGCATATTCAGTGCCGGGAAGACACTGACGTTACTCACCGGAACATTGCTTAACCGGTCTGGAAAGTTACTCAGCTCCGATGCACTTGAACTCAATACCTCTGGCCAGCGCCTTGATAACAGTAGCGGTTTAATTGCTGCAAATAAGGACGCGCAGATAAAGAGTGGCACCCTGGATAACGCCGAGGGGCAATTACAAATTGCTGGCGATCTGCTGATTTCTTTGTGGGCGAATGAACGCCGGGAAGTCAGCAGCGCTACCTCACTGAATAACAACAAAGGGCTGATTTCTTCAGGTGCAGAATTAACCCTAATTGGGGCTGATACGCTGGCACTTTCCAATACCAGCGGAACATTGATCGCGGGAAATTCACTGAATCTCACTGCAAAATCACTGAGTGGTGATGGCCGCGTGCTGTCGCAAGGTGCGATGGCGTTAACCTTGCAACAAGCATTTTTCAATCAGGGTGAAGTGATAGCTAACGGCAATCTGACTTTTAATCTGGGTGGCAATGGACTGAATAACCAGTCCATTATCAAGGCTGGAGGTGCCCTTACGCTCACAGCCGGCAGCCTGAATAACCAGCACCCGGCGGAGGTCAGCGCCGGGGAAAATCATCTGATCATTACAGGTAATGTGACCAACCGGGGAGTGATCGACGGGGGGCTCACGCATATTGTTTCCTCCTCACTGACGAATCTCGGCAGCGGTCGTCTCTACGGTGACCACATTGCGCTGCAAACCGGCACCTTGAATAACCTGGCGGAAAATGGCATTGCCGCAACGATAGCCGCCCGCGAGCGGTTGGATATTGGTGCGCAACTGCTGAACAACCGTGACCACGCGCTGATCTACAGCAGCGGCGACATGGCCATTGGCGGCGCGTTGGACAGCAACTGGAATGCCAGTGCGCAGGGTTCCGTCTTCAATAACATCAGCGCCACGGTGGAATCTGCCGGAAATATGACCCTTAACATTGGGCAGATAAACAATATTAATGACCATCTGGTGACGGAAACGGTGCTGGTTGAACGCTCCTCTCACCATGAGGCGGTGCTCAGTAGTTCTGTAAATCGTTTTGACTGGGATGACATCGATCACAGCAAGAAAGATAAAGACAACGTCCAGTACGCCATCATGCCGGACGGCACCAAAGGGCGCACTTTTTACGAATATGAATATGTCCGGACTATCACCGAAACCCAGGTAACGGAGAGCGATCCCGGCCAGGTCCTCTCCGGCGGTAATCTGACCATCAACAGTCATCAGGTCAATAACCATGACAGCCAGATGATTGCGGGTGGACAACTCAGCGGGGTGATTGATGAGTTGAATAACGTTGCCACGCCGGGCGAACGGGTGATAACTGACAGGGGGGTTCAGACCCGCTGGTATGCAAAAAAAACCAGTGGGGGGCCGATGGGTGGAACAGACACGTCGCAAGGAAAAAGTCGTGATAAGTACCAGCCAGAGCCCATCCAGCAAACTCTCGATCTGAAAACGATGAGCTGGCAGGGAGGTTCTAAGGTTAGTGGCAGTAGCATGACAATGGGAGGGCGTGATACTGCCGTAACGGCTGAGACTATTATTGATGCCGCTGCCATCTCTGCCAACACCAGTCAAACGCCAATAACGCCACCGCCGGGACAGATTGTGGAAATTGTGCAGCCTGGCAGCGACGGTAGCAATACGATTATCCGGGAGATCAATCCAGTTACGACCTTACCTGATAACAGCCTGTTCTCGACACATCTGGAAAGCGGCGTGCCTTATCTGGTGGAAACCGATCCGCGCTTCACTAATCAGAAAAAATGGCTGGGTAGCGACTACATGCAGGAAAAGCTTACTCAGGATCCAAATACGGTCCTGAAGCGCCTGGGCGATGGGTATTATGAGCAGCAGTTAATTCGTCAGCAGGTAATAGCGTTGACCGGCAACCGTTATCTGGCAGGTTACAGTAATGATGAAGCGCAATACCGGGCGCTGATGGATGCTGGCGTCACTTTCGCTAAAACCCTTGAGCTGAAGACTGGCGTAGCGTTATCGGCACAACAGATGGCCCTGTTGACCAGTGATATGGTGTGGCTGGTAGAGCAGAGGGTAACGCTGCCTGATGGCAGCATGCAGACGGTGCTGGTGCCGCAGCTTTATGCCCGTCTCAGGCCTGGCGATCTGGACGGTAGCGGCGCGTTACTGTCGGGAAATGCTGTTTCGCTGGCAGTCAGTCACGATCTGACCAATAGCGGGCATATCAACGGCCGTAACGTGACGCAACTGATCGCAGAGAACCTGAACAATCGCGGCTTTATCGGCGGCGATCGCCTTGACCTGCAGGCACGTAAGGACATCAGTAATCTCGGTGGCACGCTGCAGGGCGACAGCAGCCTGAAGGCGGTTGCCGGGCGTGATATCAACAGCATCAGTACGCTGGGTGGCTCCGTGGGCAACATTACTCTGGATCGCCCGGCAGGCATTTATGTGCAGAACGAAAATGGCACGCTGGGCCTGCAGGCGATGAATAACGTGAATCTTACCGCATCGCAAATCAGTAATGCTGGCGCAGGCAGCCAGACGCAGATTATTGCCGGCAATGACCTGAATCTCAACACCCTGACCACTACCCAAAGTGAAAGTGGCGACTGGGGCGGCGGAAACAACCGTAGCCTGACGCAGAGCACGGAAGTGGGTAGCCAGATTAACGCTGGTGGCGATGTGTCACTGTCGGCAGGTCATGATTTGAATGCCCGCGCGGCGGCCGTCACGGCCGAAAATAGTCTGAATGTGACCGCGGGCAACGATCTTAATCTGACCAGCGGCGAGGCCTCTTATCACCTGACCGATAACAGCCATCAGAGCAGCAGCGGAATGTTTTCCAGTAAGTCGGTCACCACGCATGACGAGGTGATAAGCCAGACCGCTATCGGCAGCAGTTTCAGTGGCGATAGCGTGAAACTGCAGGCCGGGAATGATCTGACCGTGAGCGGTAGCAACGTGGTTGGGACGCAGGACGTGGTGCTGTCGGCGGGCCGGGACCTGATGCTGACAGCGGCGGATGAAACGCGGCAGGAAATACATCAATACCAGGAGACGAAAAGCGGGTTGTCGGGAACCGGAGGGATCGGGGTAACGGTGGGCAGAAGCTCGCTTAAAACGACGGATGAAGGTGTTACACACGGCAGCGCGGCCAGCACGGTCGGCAGCACGGCGGGCAACGTCAGCCTGAGTGCGGGCAATAACCTGACGGTGAAAGGTTCGGACGTGCTTGCAGGGAAAGATCTGACGCTGAGCGGCAGCGCAGTGAATATCCTGGCGACAGAGAACCAGAGCAAGCAGACACACAAGGTTGAGCAGAAGCAGAGCGGGCTGACGCTGGCGCTGTCCGGCGTGGTGGGAAGTGCGATAAATTCTGCCGTGACCACGGCTACGCAAGCCAGTAATGAAACAAGCGGTCGTCTCGCGGTGCTTAAGGGGATGCAGGCAGCCCTCACCGGCGTTCAGGCTTATCAGGGAGCCTCGCTGGCAGAGGCAGGAGGAAGTGAGGGAAGCCTGGTGGGGGTTAATCTGTCTTACGGCAGCCAGTCGTCAAAATCTGAGCAAACGGTCACCCAACATCAGAACCAGGCAAGTTCACTGACCGCGGGGAACACCCTCAAGATTGCGGCAAGCCACACGGATATTAACGTGCAGGGCAGCCAACTGAAGGCGGGCGGGGATGCCAGCCTGAGCGCTGCGCGTGACGTTAACCTGATGTCGTCTCAGGACAGCCAGAAGTTGGAAGGGAAAAATGAGAGTAAGGGGGCGTCCTTAGGAGTAGGGATTAATTTTGGTCAGGGCGCAAATGGCCTGTCAGTTAACGCCAGTATCAATGAAGGAAGAGGCAGCGAAAGCGGCAATGGCACCTCGCACAATGAAAGCACCGTCAGCGCCGGAAATAAACTGAACATTATCAGTGGTCGGGACACATCGCTGACCGGTGCGCAGGTCAGCGGTGAGAAGGTCACCATGGAAGTTGGCCGCAACCTGACGCTGAGCAGCGAGCAGGACACCGACAGCTACGACTCGAAACAAAAAAATGCCAGCGCGGGAGGTAGCGTCAGTTTCACCGGCGGGAGCGGTTCGGTAAGTCTGAGTCAGGATAAAATGCACAGCAACTACAACAGCGTCCAGGAGCAGACGGGCGTGTTTGCAGGGCAGGATGGTTTTGATATCAGGGTCGGTGAACACACCCAGCTGAACGGTGCGGTGCTGGGCAGTACGGCCACTGTAGACAAAAATAAACTCGACACCGGTACCCTGGGCTGGAGCGACATTAAAAATGAGGCGGAGTATAAAGTTGAGCATCAGAGCGTGGGGGTCAGCACCGGTGGCAGTATTGGCGCTCAGTTCGCGGGAAATGCGGCTAATAACCTGCTGATTGGTGCAAATCGCAGCGATAGCGACAGCTCAACGACGAAATCGGCGGTGAGTGAAGGCAGCATTGCCATTCGTGACCAGGAAAATCAGCTACAGGCTGTGGCTGAACTCAGCCGTGATGTTGAGAACGCCAATCCGGGGTTGGGGGTGATTTTTGACAAGGAGAAAGAACAGCAGCGGCTGCAGGAGGCGCAGATACTGGGAGAAATTGGGGTTCAGGTTGGCGATATCGCAAGGACTCAGGGCCAGATAGTGGCAACAAAAGCCGCGAATGAGAAGATGAAGGACGTCACCCCGGAGCAGCTTCAGGCCGTAAAAGATGAGTGGATGAAAGCCAATCCGGGCAAAGAGCCTACCGATAAGAACATCAGCGACCAGGCGTACCAGAACTTCTATAACCAGGCGTTTACCGAAAGCGGGTTCGGCACGGGCGATAAGGTCCAGCAGGCGATCCAGGCGGCTACTGCTGCGGTGCAGGGTCTGGCGGGCGGAAATATCGCTCAGGCCATCAGCGGCGCAGCATCACCGTATCTGGCAGAGCAGATCCACAAACTGACCGAAGGTAACCCGGAAGCACAGGCGATGGCCCACGCGGTGGTCGGTGCGGTGACTTCGTATGCGTCCGGCAACAGTGCCCTGGCAGGGGCTGCCGGAGCAGTCAGCGGAGAACTGATGGCGCAGCTGGTGATGAGTCAGCTGTATCCGGGCAAGACAGACAGCGAACTGACGGAGAAGGAAAAACAGACCATCAGTGCGCTGGGCACACTGGCGGCAGGCCTGGCAGGTGGTGTGGCCGGTGACAGCACGGCGGATGCTGTAGCCGGAGCGCAGGCAGGACAGAACTCAGTTAACAACAACTTGTTTGGTGGTAACGAAGTGGCACAGGGAGAAAAAGCCAGACAACATGGCACAGATGTGCTGTCCTGTGCGGATAATCCATCAGGTGAAGCCTGTCAGCGAGGCCTGGCGGAAAATAAAGCCTATGCGGCCGTACTGGCAACGGGTGGAGTGGCATCCTTAACAGCGCCTGCACAGGCCATGTGGGCGCTGGGAGCTGGTGTTAACGCAGGTGTTCAGTATGCTGAAGACGGAACGGTGAACCCTGTTAACTCAGTAATTGCTGGCTGGACTAACGTTGTCAGCATTGGTAATGGCCTGACCGGGACAGTCATCTGGAATGCCGCAGGTGGTGCCTTAACCAATCAGATTAACGGCGATGATCCGTTAACAGGAACGATAACTAACGGGGTAGGATCGGCATTGGGTTATGGCTTTGGCAAGGTAGCAACCTCAGTGACGAATAGTGCCGGGAAATGGATAACAGGGGGGTGGGATCCGAAGTTTAATCCTGACCTGCTGAAATATACTGAAGTTAAGGGACAACTGGGGATCTCTAAGGAGATGCTGCCAAGTAAGCTTCCGAGTGCAGCGGGCAATATTACATCCTCAATCAGCTCCGAATCAGGTAGTAGTACTGTACAAAAGTTAATTGATGGGCGGGATAAAAATGAGAATTAATCGGCAGAGTCATCAGGTTAAAAATATTCTTTTTTCATTAATAACAGTATTTGTTATCACTCTATCAATAATTTTTTCCGCTCTTTCTGCAAGGTTATTATTTTCTGGAGTGCTTTGGCTATTTCATGGTGAATTTGATATGACTTGGAAAGATACTATTAAAGTATTAAAAATGGGGTTTTATGCAGGCGTAACTCTTGGGGTTACGGTTATCTTATTCAGACTCTTTAAAGTAAAAGGTTTTTAACTTCCTCTGAAAAGATCCCGGCCACATTGTGACCTGAGCCGCGATGCGGAGCACGCCAACCAGACGCTGAGCCCTATCTTTGATAAAGAGAAAGAACAGCAGCGGCTGCAGGAGGCGCAGTTACTGGGAGAAATTGGGGTTCAGGTTGGCGATATCGCAAGGACTCAGGGCCAGATAGTGGCCACCAGAGAAGCCAATGACGGTATGGCTTCAGCCGGCGATGCTGACCGTCAGACGGCGAAAGAGCAATGGGTGAAAGCCAATCAGGGTAAAGAACCGACGGATAAGGAGCTCAACGGTCAGGTTTGGCAGAACCTTTACGACAAGGCATATGCACAGAGCGGTTTTGGGACGGGTGGTGCCATACAACAGGGAATTCAGGCAGCCACGGCAGTGGTTCAGGGGCTGGCTGGCGGCGATCTGGCGAAGGCGATTGCAGGCGGTTCAGCACCGTATATCGCGGAAGTGATCCACACTATGACCACGGATGCTCAGGGGAAGGTGAACAAAGAAGCGAACCTGATGGCGCACGCGGTATTAGGTGCGGTAGTTGCGGAGATAAACGGTAATAGCGCATTAGCGGGAGCCGCAGGTGCAACAACGGGAGAATTTATTGCGCAACAACTGTACCCCGGTGTCGAAAGGGATAAACTGAGCGAGGAACAGCGGCAGACCATCAGCGCACTGGGTACGCTTGCAGCAGCCCTTGCGGGAGGCGCAGCAGGAGACAGCACGGCAGATGCGGTTGCCGGTGCTCAGGAAGGCAAGAATTCGGTTGAGAATAATGCGCTGGGAAGCGTGCTGGCAGCGGCAAATAAACAGAAACCTGGCACTATAGAGAATTATGAATCAGGCACGCAGGCTGCCATAAGAGAAGCCTGTAGCGGTGGAACCTCTGTATCCTGTGAAACTGCTTTGGCGGCGGTGGGAAGTGCTGTTGCCTGGCCGCTGTTGCCGGGAGCTGCTGCAGCGACCAGCCTGATTGGAGCGGGTGCTAATGCCGGAGTGGGCTATCTAATTAATGGTGAAGTGAATCCGAATGATGTCATTCTGGGGTACTGGACAGGGGCATTTACGGCAGGAACCGGGTTTTGGGGAACGATGGGCGTGAATGCCGCCAGCGGAGCCACGTCCAGCTATCTGAAAGGTGATGACCCGCTAAAAGGTGGCGCGCTCAGCGGTGCCGCATCGGGGCTGGGGTATGGGGCCGGTAAGCTGATACAGGGGCCCCTGGATAAAGTTATTAATCCAAACTGGAAGAGCTGGGAATGGGTTGATATGGGGATGGGTATAACCAAACCTTTACCAATTAATCCGTTGCCTGGTGTTGCTGGTAACATAACTGGTTCTATAACAGCAGAATACGGCAATGATCAGGCAGGAAAAAAATTGGGAGGTGAAAAATGAAAATCTCAGCCTCAAAATGGTTTTTAATTTTTATTTATCTGATAATTGCTCTTCCCATCGGCGTATTTATTGCTGCTATAGCTACGCAGATTTTAATAAGGTTGTTTTACTTTTTCTTTCATGGATTATCTTTGGATTTATCCTCCATTGATTATGTAAGGGTTTTGAAAGGAAGTATCATTGGGGGAATCATTGGAGCAATAGGTTGTTGGTGGATTTATTACCAACACTACAGAAAAAACAGATAGCATAAAAATCCCGGCCAGGTTGAACTAAGCCGGGATCTTTTTGTTGAGAATAATGCGCTGGGAAGTGTGCTGGCAGCGGCAAATAAACAGAAACCTGGCACTATAGAGAATTATGAATCAGGCACGCAGGCTGCCATAAGAGAAGCCTGTAGCGGTGGACCCCCTGTATCCTGTGAAACTGCAATGGCGGCGGTGGAAGTGCGCCGTATCTGGCGGAAGTGATCCATAATATGACCTCCGATCCGGCCACAGGTAAGGTCAATACTGAAGCCAACCTGATGGCGCATGCCGTGCTGGGTGCCGTGGCGGCTCAGGCCCAGGGTAACAGCGCGCTGGCGGGTGCGTCCGGTGCATCAATGGGCGAATATATCGCCCAGCAAATGTATCCGGGGATCTCACGCGATCGGCTCAGCGAAGATCAGAAGCAGACGGTGAGTGCGCTTGCCACGCTGGCAGCCGGTCTCGCTGGCGGAGTGGCCGGAACCAGCATGGCTGATGCTGTGGCGGGCGCTCAGGCAGGCAAGAACTCATCCAACAATAATAACCTTTCCCTGCCTGGCGGGTTGGAGAGTTACGGTCAGGCATCTTCAACACTGGGAACGTCGATGGTGGAAGCCGGAGCGACAACGGAAGAAATCAACGCGGCGCTGAGTAAGAATGCCAAAGGTGATCTGCCAGAAGGACAGAACCCGGCCACGGGACTTTTGACGGCCTGGGGGGCGGGGATGACAACAGTTGCAGCACCGCTGCTGTTGCCAGCTACCGCAACAGTGGGAAGTATTATTGGTGCCGGTGCGATAGGTGGTTCAGCGAATGTGTTTAACCAGTTGAGCAGCGATGGACCATTCAGCGCCACAGATGCACTGATTGCGACCGGCGTCAGTGCCTTAACGCAGGGCAAAGGTTTTTGGTTCACGGAAGCGGCGAGTATTACTGGTGCGTACACGGGGGCTAAGTTGCAGGGGAAAGATGCGCTTCCGGTTGTGGTTGGTGCTGGATTTGGTACAGCGGTGGGTGCAGTAGGTGGTAAATCTGTAGAAATTGGGAATAAATACTTCCCTCTAGTCTCAGATAAAACTGCTGGCATGGCTGGGGCTATTGGCGGTTCTATAGCTAGTGAAATATCTGGTAGCAAAACCGAAAATAAGCTGAAAGAGGGAGGGGGTAATAAATGAAACAGCGTAATTATGGATTAACAGCATTGCTGATTTTATTATTGTCCTTCGTCACTATCATGACCCTTGTAGTTTTATCCGGTTGTCTATGTGCTACATTTTTTGTTTATTTAAAAAATGGTTCATTTATTTTTAGCTGGCAGGAAGACGTTGTTTTTTCAATAAAAAAGGGCTTGATAACTGGTATGCCTGTTGGTGCTGGTATCTGGATCTTGTCAAAGATGAAAGAAATTAAAGAAGACAAATCTCCTCCCTCAGATCCTAAATAACAAAAATCCCGGCCAACCGAACCGGGATTTTTTTACCTGTCGATCACTCTTCTGCCAGCTGAATGGTGCGGTGCTGGGCAGTACGGCCACTGCAGACAAAAATAAACTCGACACTGGTACCCTGGGCTGGAGCGACATTAAAAATGAGGCGGAGTATAAAGTTGAGCATCAGAGCGTGGGGGTGAGTACCGGTGGCACTATTGGCGCTCAGTTCGCGGGAAATGCGGCTAATAACCTGCTGATTGGTGCAAATCGCAGCGATAGCGACAGCTCAATGACAAAAGCGGCGGTAAGTGAAGGCAGCATTGCTATTCGTGACCAGGAAAATCAGCAACAGGCTGTGGCTGAACTCAGCCGTGATGTTGAGAACGCCAATCCAGGGTTGGGGGTGATTTTTGACAAGGAGAAAGAGCAGCAGCGGCTGAAAGAGGCGCAGTTACTGGGAGAAATTGGGGTTCAGGTTGGCGATATCGCAAGGACTCAGGGCCAGATAGTGGCGACGAAAGCGGCGAATGAGAAGATGAAGGACGTCACCCCGGAGCAGCTTCAGGCCGCAAAAGATGAGTGGACGAAAGCCAATCCGGGCAAAAAGCCGACGGATAAGAACATCAGCGACCAGGCGTACCAGAACTTCTATAACCAGGCGTTTACCGAAAGCGGGTTCGGGACAGGCGGTAAGGTTCAGCAGGCCATCCAGGCCGCTACTGCTGCGGTGCAGGGTCTGGCCGGTGGTGATATCGCCAGTGCAATAGCGGGTGGTGCGGCACCATATATAGCGAATATTATCGGCAGCAGCGGACTTGATGATGCCGGTAAGGTGCTGGCACATGCGGCCGTAAATGCGGCACTGGCAGCGGCGCAGGGCAATAATGCGCTGGCGGGTGCGGCAGGTGCGGCCACGGCGGAAATAGCCGGGATGATAGCCGTGAATGCTTACGGCAAACCGGTCAGCGAGCTGAGTGAAACCGAGAAGCAGACGGTCAGCGCACTGGCCACGCTGGCGGCGGGTCTTGCCGGTGGTCTGGTCGGTGACAGCATGGCGGATGCTGTGGCGGGTGCTCAGGTCGGTAAAACGACCGTTGAGAATAACTATCTGAGTTCAAAAGAAGCCCGTCAGCTTGATAAAGAAATGCAGGACTGCAAAGCATCCAGTGGCGACTGCGGAAAAGTGGCTGAGAAGTACATAGAAATCAGCAACCAGAACAGTAAGGAACTGGTAGAAGCCTGTACAGGTGGCGGTGTTGCCTGCGTGACCTGGCAGGAACTGATACAGGGTGCCACCAATATTGCCAACCCGTCACAAATCCGGCTGGATGAAAAGCTGAAAGATCCGACGGCGGCAGCGCTGGTTAATTACCTGAATGGAACCGATCTTAAATTCCTGGAGGAAAATATCACAACTGGGGATCGGGTAATGTCTGTAGTCATGGATCCGACATCCTGGCCGGTGGCAATAATGGGCGGGAAAGCCATTATTACTAATGCCGTGAATAACACCAAAGAGCAGCTTATTGCGGTGGGTGTATCAGCCGGATTGGGTGCAGGCATCCAGTACGGTTTAACCGGAGAAGTGCAACTGTCTGATGTGATTGGCTCGGGCATTATTGGTGGGATTACAACCGGTAAAGGTTATAATTCAACGGTAACCTGGAATGCTACTGGGGGTTATTACCAGGCCGAAATCAGCGGCGATGATCCATTTATGGCTGCGTTGTTGAGTAAGACGGGTGCTTCGGCTGGTTATGCTGCGGGTAATGTTTTAAAAGTGCCATTTGATAAAAAATTAAATCCAATATCAAAGCAATATGAGTGGGTTCCAACAGGGGTCTGGACAATAACTAAACCAGCATCGCAGCATCCATTACCATCGATAATAGGTAATGTCGGTGATTCTGCTGTGTCTGGTATGGTTCAGGATAAGCTGAAAGATCGTGGAGGTAAGTGATGAAAGACAGTACAAAGTCATTACTTAACCTTTTATATTTATGCTGTTCGATGAGCCTGGTGTTGTTTATATTAACAATCTTTGGTCGTTTATTAGGAGCATGGCTTGCTTGGGATATGAATGATAAATTTCCATTTTCAATGGGTGATTTATTTGTTTGTCTAAAATTAACCTGGATGGGGCTACCTACTGGTTTTGTTTTTTGGTATTTTTATTATCGATAAACCCTAAAATATCCCAGCCCTTGTGGCTGGGATTTTACTCTATAACCAGTCGGTTAATCCAGCCTGCGCCACTCCACCGTGCCTTCCGGGATCTTCCGGGGCCGCTTCTGCGGCGTGGCGATCACCTGAATAAACTCCGCAACCTGCTGCTGCTTGCTCGCCGACAGATTTTTACAGGCCCGTCTCAGCGTCCCAACCACTTCCGGCTCCGGCGGTGGTGTGGGTTCCTGCTCCTGAACGCTGAGGATCTGGCAGCCCGGCAGCACCTTCACGTCATCCGGCATCTCCGTCACAACTCCCCCCGCTTCCGGCCAGTGGCCCTCCAGAACGATGGAGAGCGACGGCTCAAACTTCTTCGCCTCCCGAATATTACCCGCGGTATAACGGCAGTTTTTAGCCCCGGCTTCAGTCATAACTGATTATGGTCTGGTACCAATCTCACCCCTTATGACTATTTCCTCGTTGACACACATCGCCTCGTCTCTTAGTGAGTAGGCTCATCGATAACGTTATGCCGTTAGAGAAATCAGTAGGTTAAAATAAAGAAGGGAATATCTCTCCATTCTTAATAATCTTAGTAAGGGAGCGGGGGGGATGACAGTTATCTCAAAGTAAAAACGCTAAAGAATATTCCTATAACAAACCAAGGTGACATCATTTTTTATTTAATGTTTCATTGGTGGATGTTGCAAAACGGATTTTCATATTTCGTTAGGTGGTTTTAATAACATGGGATTTTAATGGGTGGGGGTGTTTTTATTTGTGAGGTGTGTAGCATAATTGCGTCTGATATCTTTAAATTGATGTATCTT
>NZ_JBAVTT010000031.1:0-13964 GCF_049696395.1 Erwinia sp. | reverse complement strand
GCGGGGTTTTTATTTGAGAGTGAAGCTGACCGTTAAGCCGGGTTCTGTCGTGGACAGTCATTCATCTAGGCCAGCAATCGCTCACTGGCTCAAGCAGCCTACCCGGGTTCAGTACGGGCCGTACCTTATGAACCCCTATTTGGCCTTGCTCCGGGTGGAGTTTACCGTGCCACGAACTGTTACCAGCCGCGCGGTGCGCTCTTACCGCACCCTTTCACCCTTACCTGATCCCACAAGTGGGCCATCGGCGGTTTGCTCTCTGTTGCACTGGTCGTGGGCTTGCGCCCCCCAGGCGTTACCTGGCACCCTGCCCTATGGAGCCCGGACTTTCCTCCCCTCTGTCTGTCTCCCCCGAAGGAGGACGGCAACAAAGCGGCGACTGCCTGGTCAGCTTCGGCGCGGATAATAGGGGATCCCGCGCGATTTGTCACCCCTCTTGCTGCTCCAGGGCGTATTTATACAGCGCATTTTTTTTCACAGCGTGAATTTCGGCGGTTAACTGAGCGGCTTTTTTCAGCGGCAGCTCCTTCTGTAACAGCGCCAGCGTGCGCAATGCTTCAGGCGGGAGCGCGTCTTCTTCCGCGTGGAAACCTTCTACAATCAAGACCATCTCGCCTTTACGACGGTTTTCATCTTCCAGAACCCAGGCCAGCAGCTCGCCAACGGGCGCGCCCTGGATGGTTTCCCAGGTTTTGGTAATCTCTCTGGCCAGCACAACATAACGATCCGGTCCCCAAACCGTCACCATATCCTGTAGACTCTCCAGCAGACGGTGGGTGGACTCGTAGAAGATCAGCGTTCGGGGCTCTTGTTCCAGCTCGCGTAAGGTATCGCAGCGCCCTTTGCTTTTGGCCGGTAGAAACCCTTCGTAACAGAATCGATCGGACGGTAATCCCGCCGCGCTTAATGCTGTTATCGCTGCACAGGCGCCAGGTAAAGGCACGACACGAATCCCCACTTCACGGCAACGGCGGACCAGATGGTAGCCAGGATCGTTGATTAACGGCGTACCGGCGTCAGAGACTAACGCAATGCTTTGGCCTTCCTGCAGCTTAGCAATCAACGTTTCGGCTTTGTGCTGTTCATTGTGATCGTGCAATGCGAACAGGCGCGCATTGATGGCGAAATGTTGTAGCAACAGCCCGGTATGACGTGTATCTTCCGCTGCGATCAGATCGACGCCCGCAAGCACCGTCAGCGCACGCTGGGTGATATCGCCCAGATTACCGATCGGGGTTGGAACGATATAGAGCGTGCTGGCAGAAATATCATCGCGTTGTTTCATTGTGTGATCCGAATTGCCGATTTAATATTGAGCATCTTGAAAAAAACATCACTGGATACAGTATGCTTCCTTCGAAAGTCATTCATAACAAAGCAGGACGCTGCATGCCTGTTCTACTGGCCGCCCTGTTCTTTGCCGGGTGTACAAGCCAGGGTCCGCAAACGCCAGCGGCGAATGTGCAAGGCGCAGCTACAGGCACCTCTGACTATTATCTGCAGCAAATGCAGCAAAGCGCAGATGATAACAAGGTTGACTGGCAATTACTCGCAATCAAAGCGCTGCTCAACGAAGGGAAGTTCCCTCAGGCCAACGACCAACTTTCCAGCTTGCCTCAGACGTTGAACGATACCCAACGTCAGGAAGCGCTGCTATTGCAGGCTCAGGTTAAACTGACTCAGCAGGACGTTAATGGCGCTGTGGGCCTGTTAAAACAGGTTGATGTCGGCTCTTTATCGAAAGAGCAGCAGGCTCGTTACTATCAGTTGCAGATTGCCGCCAATCAGGGCCGCGCGCCTCTTGAAGTACTGCGTGCGTATATCGCGCTGGAACCTTTGTTGACCACGCCAGCCGATAAGCAAAAGAATATCGATGCCACCTGGCAGACGCTGGTACAGATGCCGCCCTCTGAAGTTGGCAACCTGGTGATCAACGCAGACGAGAATACGCTGCAAGGCTGGCTGGATTTGCTGAGTGTGTATAAAACCAACAGCAACGATCCAGACATGCTGAAAGCGGGTCTGCAAGACTGGCAGACACGTTATCCGAATAACCCTGCCGCGAAAATGCTGCCTACGGCGCTAAGCCAGGTACAGAATTTCCAGCAGTCTTCTACCGGTAAAATTGCCCTGCTGCTGCCGTTAAGCGGTCAGGCGCAGATCTTTGCCAACGCCATTCAGAAAGGCTTTAACGATGCGAAAAATGGCGTCCTGACGCAGGCAGCGGCTCCGGCCCCGGTTGCCGCACAGCCTCAGGATGGCAGCGCGCCAGCCACAGACGGCACAGCACAGCCAGCGGCGACTAACCCTGCCGATCCGGCAGCCGCAGTCAGCCCTTCTGCTGCGCCAGTCGAAGCCAACCAAAACGCCAGCGCAACGCCAGATGCGAATGCTGCTCAGCCTGCCGCGCAGTCCGGCAGCGTAGCGCAAACCGCGCCACCGAACAGTTCAACGCAGGTGCAGGTGTATGACACCAGCACTCAGCCTGTTGACCAGGTGCTGGCTCAGGCGCAGAAAGACGGTGCCACGCTGGTTGTCGGCCCGTTGATCAAAAGCAACGTAGAGAAGCTTTCTGCGGTGCAAACGCCGCTGAATATCCTCGCGCTGAACGAACCGGAGTCGGTACAGAACCATCCGAATCTTTGTTACTTTGCGCTTTCTCCTGAAGACGAAGCCCGTGATGCCGCTCATCATATGTGGGATCAGGGTAAACGTTCGCCGCTGTTGATGGTGCCACGCAGCTCGCTGGGTGACCGTGTCAGCAAGGCTTTCGCTACCGAATGGCAGAAGCTGGGGGGAAGCACCGTGTTGCAGCAGCAGTTTGGCTCAACCGGCGAACTGAAGCAGGGCATCAACAGCGGCGCCGGTTTGCGCCTGTCTGGTACGCCAATCACCACCACGCAGCCAGCAGCGCCGCAAGGTGTGAGCATTGCCGGGCTGACTATTCCGGCTCCGACTCAGCCACAGCCTCCGGCGGCCACTTCAGGCGATAGCGGCAGCGTGGACTCGGTCTACATTGTGGCCACCGAAGGCGAAATGGCGCTGATCAAACCGATGATCTCGATGCGTGTCAGCAGCCGTAGCATGGTGTCAATGTATGCCAGCTCACGCAGCTTCCAGGCGGGATCAGGCCCGGATTACCGTTTGGAGATGGAAGGAGTGCAGTTCAGCGATGCCCCTCTGTTGTCTGGCAGCAACCCGGCACTGATGCAGCAAGCCGCCAAAACCTTCAACAACGATTATTCATTGGTTCGTCTGTATGCCATGGGCGTGGATGCCTGGACACTGGCCAACCACTTTAATGAAATGCGCCAGCTGCCTGGCTTCCAGGTGAAAGGGGAAACCGGCAGCCTCAGCGCTTCTCAGGACTGCGTTATCAACAGGAAGTTGACATGGAACCAGTATCGCCAGGGGCAAATCGTTCCGGCAAACTGAGTCGCCAGCTTACGGGGGCGGGCTATGAACTTCAGGCCCGCCGCCTGCTGGAACACGCAGGGTTAACCTTTGTCGCGGCCAACGTCCGCTTTCGCGCAGGGGAAATTGACCTGATTATGCGCGACAGGCTGACGTGGGTTTTTGTCGAGGTGCGTTATCGCCGTAGCGATGCTTTTGGTGGCGCCGCCGCCAGCGTGACCCGCAGCAAGCAGCTTAAGCTGCTACGAGCCGCAGCGTTATGGCTCAGGGGACGCAACAGCAGCCTGGAAACCGCAGACTGCCGTTTTGATGTAATTGCGATAACCGGCACGCAGGTTGACTGGTTACCCAATGCCTTTTCGGCGGAGTAGACACTCCACCAACGACTGACCAGGTGAATGAAGTGCTGGAAAGAATAAAAGTGTGTTTTACCGAAAGTATTCAGACGCAGATTGCCGCGGCAGAAGCGCTTCCGGATGCCATCTCCAATGCAGCGATGTCGATGGTACAGTCGCTGCTGAACGGCAACAAAATTCTGAGCTGTGGCAATGGAACCTCCAGCGCCAATGCCCAGCATTTTGCCGCCAGTATGATCAACCGTTACGAAACGGAGCGGCCAAGCTTACCCGCGATCGCGCTGAGTGCGGATAATGTGCTGCTAACGGCGATCGGTAACGATCGTCTGCACGAAGAAATTTACGCCAAACAGGTCCGGGCTTTGGGCCAGGCAGGCGACATTCTGCTGGCCATCTCAACCCGCGGCAACAGCCGTGATATTGTGAAGGCCGTAGAAGCAGCGGTAACGCGCGACATGACAATCATAGCGCTTACCGGTTATGACGGCGGCGAGCTCGCCGGTTTACTGGGACCACAGGATGTGGAAATTCGCATCCCCTCGCACCGTAGCGCGAGGATTCAGGAAATGCACATGTTAACCGTGAATTGCCTGTGCGATTTAATCGATAACACCTTGTTTCCCCACCAGGACGTTTAAAGGAGCTTAAATGAAGGTATTACCTACTCTGGCCGTGGTACTGACCGCACTGATGTTACAGGGCTGTGTGGCTGCGGTAATTGGCAGTGCAGCGGTGGCAACCAAATCCGCCACAGACCCACGTACCGTTGGTACTCAGGTGGACGACAGCACGTTAGAGCTGCGGGTCAGCAATGCGCTCAGCAAAGACGAGCAGATTAAAAATGACGCCCATATTGTGGCTACCGCTTATCAGGGCAAAGTGCTGCTGACTGGTCAGTCTCCAACCGCCGATATCGCCAGCCGTGCGAAACAGATCACCATGGGTGTAGACGGCGCGAATGAGGTTTATAACGAAATCCGTACCGGCGACAAAGCCAGTTTCGGCACCGCCTCTTCCGATACCTGGATCACCACCAAGGTTCGCTCCCAGTTGCTGTCCAGCGACCAGGTGAAGTCGTCCAATGTGAAGGTGACTACTGAAAACGGCGAAGTGTTCCTGCTGGGTCTGGTAACAGAGGCTGAAGCGAAAGGCGCGGCGGAAATTGCCAGCCGGGTGAGCGGCGTGAAGCACGTCACCACCGCCTTTACTATTCTGAAGTAACGTTCAAACCGCCCGTGCAACCCTCTGCATGGGCGGTATTTATCCCTTTCTTCCCGCCGCTACAGCCGGCTTAAACAGTCCATCGCCACCGCTTTAAAACTGGCAAAATTGCCACTGTCCCGCAGCCTGGTCATCGCCCTTTCACGCATAAAAGTGACGAACAGATCGTAGATAGCCATCGCCTCTTCGTATTCGGTTTTGCTGATCGCCAGCAGGAAAATGACGTGGGCGGTCTCTTCTCCCCATGCGATCCCTTGCGGTGCCAGCACGGTATACACCACGGTTTTCTTCGCCAGCAAGCCAAGTGAGTGCGGTAACGCAATGCCCTCGCCTAGCATGGTACTGACTATCGCTTCACGTTCTTCAACCGACGGCCAGAAATCGTTATCGACCACGCCTTCCTGCTCCAGCTGTTGGCACAGCGTCTGGAACAGTTCGGCCTGAGTCATCGGTTGGTTGATGATGCGGAAATGGCTGGCATCGAAGTATTTTTCCAGCATATAAGGCCGCGTGCGATCCACCAGCACCAGCTTGCCAATCTGTTCCAGCTGATACTCCGTAGGGAAAGGCGACATCACCACTACCGGCTTATCTTTCTCCGTAAGCCGCGCGGTGGAGATCACGAAGTCTTCCTCAATGCTGTCCTTCTGCTCGTACTCGCGCAGCGAGACAATATTGCTCAGGACGATTTGCGGGTATTTTCGCGTCAACATCGCCTGGATCATTCGCACCGTCGAGTTGCCGGTATCACACACCAGCAGGATCTGCGGATGCCGCTGATAGCCTACGTTGTAATGTCGCTCCAGACCGACACCAATATGCAGCACCAGGAAGCCAATCTCGTTTTCGCTGATCACATAGGGGGTGTATTTCCCCCAGCTGGAAACCGCTGCCAGCGTAACGTCATAAGCCATTGGATAGTGCTGTTTGATATTGGCCAGCAGCGGATTGGGAATGTTGATCTGATAGCGGACCCGGGTAATCATCGTTTTGATGTGCGTCAACAGGTCGGCGCGCAGCTGAGGATCGTTCTGTAGATTGAAATTGTAGTGCGTGTTGATGTAGCTGAGGATGTAATCCACCAGCGACTCACCGTCATCCGGGCTGATGGCGCTGGGCGCGATGTCTTCCACGCGCCGCGCAGCAATGTTCACCCGCAGATAAGCCTCTTCAGACGGGGAGATTGCCTTACCGGTAATCGGCCGCATCAGGTTGATAATATGCCGCGCAGCATCGCGCACATCTTCATCCACATCTTCCGCGCTGAAGTCAGACAGCGGATAGCCTTCGCTGATGCGCCTTACCGCTACCGCGCAATACAGCCGCAGATAGAACTCACTGTCATCCGTCATGCGGATATGGAAGCGGCTGAAGCACTGGTGCAGCAACGGCTGAAGCGTGCCAAGCATGCCGCTGTTCAGCGCTTCCAGGTTCAACAGCGGATCTTCACTGTCTTCCTGGGCGATTTTATACAGCAGATCCGTCAGGCAAGTGCGCATCGCCACTTCCGTGCCAAACAGCTTCATGCCATACCGCGGCTTGGTTTCTATCGCCAGCTGGTAACGGCCCAGCCACTCTCTCACTTCAGCCATATCACTTTGCAGCGTGGCGCGGCTGACAAACCACTCATCAGCCAGATCTTCCAGCTTCAGGGAGAAAGCTGAAGTGAGAAAACGGGTTAACAGATAGTTAACGCGGGCGGCCGAGGTGCGCGGCACACGCAAATGGGAAGGCGACTGATCCTGCAACTGACGGTAAAGCACCTCGTCATCAATTTTGAGCTGATACCCTTCGCCCCGGTTTAACACCAGCCGGACGCCGTGATCGGCAAGCAACTCATTCAGGGTGGTGATATCGGTGCGGACAGTGCGGGTTGAAACGTCAAAACGGCGCGCCAGCTCATCCTGAGGCAGCGTCTCGTTTTGGAGCAGATCGAACAGCTGGGCAAGGCGTTGGTTTGGGAATCTCACTCTTTATCCTGTGATTGAGGGCCGAACAGCGTCGGCCCGTTGAACAATTACGGTGTTAAGACCAGTTGCGAAGGTGCCCCAACTGCGGTGTAGTCATTGGTAAACGACAAGGCTCCACCAGCCGGCTCAACCCTGAAGCGGGTGATGTTATCGCTGCGCTGATTCATGGCATACAGAGTCTTACCATCTGCTGACAGCGTCAAGGTGCGCGTGTAATCGCCGCGAGTCCAGACATCGTCTTTGTGCGTCAGCGTGCCGTTGGCCTCAATGGCAAAATGCGCAATGCTGTTATGCAGGCGATTAGCGACATAGAGGTTTTTCCCGGCTTTGTCGATCACCAGTCCGGCAGCAAAGCTGGTACCTTTGTAACCTGCAGGAAGAGCCGAAACGGTGGCCGCTTCGGTAAGCGTACCTGTTTTGCGGTTCAGCAGATAGTGAGTCAGCGTCGAGGCTTCTTCGTTGATCAGATAAACTGAATGACCGTCGGGGTGGAAGACAAAGTGGCGTGGCCCTGCGCCAGCGGAAGAGGCCGGGATCCAGGCTGGCGTATTTGGCTGGAGCTTGCCGTCAGCGCTTAGTCGGTACTGATAAATACGATCCAGTCCCAGATCGGTGGAGAAGACAAACTTACCGCTAAGATCGGTCGAGATCATATGAGCATGAGGGCCGTTATGATCGCTGACCGCAAAGCTTCCTTCTACTGCTGCCGCTGGTTTTCCTGCTCCTGCCGGCCCCTGATCCTGTTGTGTGTCGCTGGCTTCAGCCAGGCGACCATCGGCCAGCACTGGCAGAACAGCCTTGCTGCCGCTGACGTAGTTCGCCACCAGCAAGTGTTTGCCATCCGGCGTCAGCGACAGGTAAACCGGACCTGCGCCATGCGTACTGACCTCATTAAGTTTGCTCAGGTTGCCATCAGCGCCAATGGCATAAGCCACTACGATGCCCTTCTCGCTCTCGCTGGCAACATACAGCGTCTTACCTTTCGCATCCACCGTGAGCTGAGCCGGATTAGCCAACTGGCTGACCAGCGTTTTGCCACTCAGCGCGCCATCGGCAGGATTGACCTGGAAGCGGTAAACGCCTTCACCATTGGGGTTATACGTCCCAACATAGGCAAACTGCGCCTGAGCAACCAGGGGGACCGTAGCCATCAGAGCGACAGACACGGCAGAGATCAAAGACCAGTTACGCATGGTGTTCCTCGCAAAGAAATGTCAGGGGGACCAAGGAGTGGCGGGCAGATCGCCCGCCGTAAGAGCTTAGCCGACCAGTTTTTTGGTCATCGCCAGCAGGGTGCTGACATCGGCCGGACGGGTGTTACCGCTTTCTTTATCAATGATTGAGCTGTAGATGTGCGGGATGATCTTCGGCACGCCAGCATCCAGAGCGATCTTCAGGATCGCCTCATAGTTCTCCAGATCGATGCCGCCAGTGGGTTCCAGCCAGAAGTCCTGCTCAGCACAGGCTTTCGCTACGGCTTTGAACTCGTCGATGGATTTCAGGCCGCCCATTGGGAAGTATTTCACTGAGCTGGCGCCCATATCTTTCAGCAGCGCTACAGCCGTTTCTACCGGCACAATCGCATCGGTCGCTTTAGAGCTCAGCGGGCCAGTGGAGATTTTGACAAAGCCCACTTTGCCCGTTGGGGAAATCAGCGCGTTCACCACGGTCTGATCCTGTCCCAACAGCGCACGGCTGGTCGCTGCGCCGGTAAACACCTGGTTCACGTGCTGCGGCTGAACTTCAGCAGAAATGGCGCTAACCATGGCGGACTGATTAGGATCGCCAGCCCCCAGGCCAACCGACAGAGCATTATCAATTAACGCCGCGTATTCACGCATATCGCTGACGGCACTTGCCACGCTGTCGTAGTTTTTGGACAAAACGCCCACCAGCACATGGCCTTCCGCCGCCTGCCAGATATCACGGGCATTCTCTTTAGAACCGGCCAGCACGTTCAGACAAACGCGATCTTTATAGAATTTTGGGGTCAGCTTCATGCTTATTTCTCTCCTGCTAACAAAGCGTTAATGCACAGATAAATGGTGTTCAGCTGCTCTGGTGAGACGCTGCGGACATCCACTTCCACGATGCCTTCGTTGGCTTTGTAGCCGCGGAAGTAGATGGCGATGGCACCGGTTTTCAGCGCCTGCACCACTTCACCGGTGGTGTGGCCAATCACTGCTTCATCAAAATGAATCTCGGTACGGGCGATATCACGGCCCGCTGCATCCCAGACCACACGGGAAGTGATCCCCGCCAGCGAGTTCAGGCTGTTGATGAATGGCGTCATTTTCTCCACCATCTGCGCACCGGAGACTTTCTCGTTGACCAGATAGTTTTCAATCGCCTGCGTCAGACCGAGGATCCCCTCTTTGCCGACTTTCATCGCACGTCCGATGCCCATCGACTGGCGTTTAACCCACTCAACATGTTGCTTACGGCCCATCACCAGACCGCTGGTTGGCCCTTCAATCGCCTTCGCGCCGCTGTAAATCACCAGATCGGCACCGTACTGGTAGTAACACTGCAAATCTTCTTCCGCTGCCGCATCCACGATCAACGGAACACCGTGCTTGCGGGCAACCGCCGCCGCTTGCTCCACGCTGAGATGGCTCTTCTGCACGCAGTGGTGAGATTTGATGTAGAGAATGGCCGCAGTCTGTGGCGTGATGGCCGCAGAAAGTTGATCGGCAGAACATTCGTTAGCCCAGCCCGCTTCCACCAGGCGTCCACCGCCCATCGCTACCATGGTGCCCACTGGCGCACCGTAATTGACGTTATGGCCTTTCGGCACCACGATGTCGTGCGGCACAATCAGTGGCGTGGCGTGCAGGTTTTCCAGCAGCCAGTCGTCGTCTTTTACAATCACTGCGGCTACAGACTGCGCAAGACCGGCAGAAGCGCAGGAGACCACCACGGCATCTTCACAGCCGAGCAAATTAGCAATGTAAGCCCCGGTTTTATTGACCAGGTCCTTCATTTCGAAATAGTGATTCAGGCCATAGTTCACCGTCTCAACCACGTCGGCACTCGGCGTGGAGACCCCGAGGATGGTCATGCGGCCAGAAGCGTTAATAACCTGCTTTAACCCGTATTTTTCATAAATCGAAGACATGATTCTTTTTCCCTTCGTCGGTAATGAACCACTGACCGCCAACCACGGCGGCCAGGGGGACCAGCTGCTTCTCGCCCGAAACTGACTCCCCTTCGGAGTCCGTAAACAGGCAAGTTTCCTCTTTGACGTTAAAAATAGTCAGGTCGGCATCCAGCCCTACTTCCAGCCTTCCTTTGCTGTGCAGACGCAGGCCTTCTGCCGCTTTGCTGGTCACACAGTCGATGATCTGCGGCAGCGTCATGCCTACGTTAAAGAATTTGGACATCACGTGAGCCAGGGTATACACCGGGCCGTTCATGCGGTTGCGGCAATAGATATCCGAGCTGATGCTGTGCGGCAAAATGCCCTGAGCAATCGCCACGCGGGCCACTTCAAAGCTGAAGCTGGCGCTACCGTGGCCCACATCCAGACGCACGCCGCGTTGAATAGCCCGGCTGACGGAGGCACGGAGTTCTCCGGCTGGGGTAAGAATGCGGTTCGGCTTGCCGTTGTAACAATGGGTGATGATGTCGCCGCTGGTCAGCAGGTCGGCAATGTCGTCCAGATCGGGCGGGTTGTTGCCGATATGCACCATCAGCGGCAGGTCGCCAATCTCATGCTGGATCTCTTTAGCGCGGATCAACGGGTTGATGCCGTTCGTCCCGACCACGCTGCTGCTCATCCGCGCTTTAATGCCGATGATGAAACCAGGTAAACGCTGCACGGCATCGCGCACGCCAACCTTATCAATCTGTTTCATGTCGGCCAGTTCGTTCTGCGTGACAATGCCGGTGCGGGCAATGTTCAGTAGCGCATAAACCTGGGTGCTGGCCGTTCTGGTCAGCCGGTAAAACTCGTCCACGTCGTCAGCGCCGGTGCTGCCTGCATCCACTACGGTGGTCACGCCGGTCTCCACACCAATGCGGTCCGCTTCGTCATGGTAAATAGGGGATTTCGGGTAGCAGTGAACGTGGGAATCAATCCAGCCTGCGCTCAGCCAGAAACGTCCAGCCAGATCGCGCTCTTCGGCAGCATTGCCTTTCACTTCCCCCAGCGCGGCAATTTTGCCGTCCTGCAGGGCAATGTCCGTCACGCTGCCATCAGCGAGGCGTGCACGGCGAATAATGAGGTCAAACATGACAAACTCCTTCTTGCACCGGATGGTACGACATCCGATAAAGCGGTTTACCCAAAGTGGGTAAACCGCTGTTACATCAGAGAGCAACCGGGAAAATAGCACCCAGCAGCATGGCGCCAAGGATTGCGCCACCGGTAATCGGTTTGTTCCAGAGGTAGAACAGCAGCGCGCCTACCAGTGAACCCAGACCGATTGGGATGGAAGCGGCCATCGCCGAGAGGATGATCAACGGCCCAAGGAAACGACCAGATGAGTTACCCGCGCCCATCATCACGTCTGCACCGTAAGTGGAGTCGCTGTTATTGATGGTAAACTTACGCGCCAGGATAATCAGGTAGCCAATGGCCAGGCCAATCACCAGACCGGTAACCAGAGAGGCCGCAAAGTTAGCCACCGGATAAATAATGCCTGCGCCCAGCAGCAGAGCAGGAACACCCAGGCCAACGCCGGTCTGAATTGCGCCACCAATGTCCAGGATCCCTACCAACGACCCTTCAATGATACGGGCAAACAGGAAGCTGGCACCGAAGGCCGCAACCGCGCCATAAACGCCGGTTTCCATACCTGAACGCAGCATCGATACGAAGGCCACTTCGTTAAACGCACCCAGTCCATAGGTGTAATACATGTGCGTTCCCGCAAACACCCCGGCTGACAGCAACCCGACAAAAATCGGGAAAGACCAGTCGGCATACCAGAAACCGCTTTTTGACTCTTCCATTTACAGTTCCTATTATTTGCCGCTCAGGGTGTTGTGGATCATTTCAAGCCAGCCGGGCACGCCCAGTTGGAAGGATTGCAGCATTTTCATATCAAAGCCGCGGAAGAAGCCGCTCAGTACGAATAACAGCACAATCGCTGTCATCATAATTTTGGTGACTTTGTTCCAGCCAGCTTCTTCAACACCTTTACCAATCAGGATGCCAAGCACCAGACCCGGTACGGCGTTACCCATGATCAGCTGTGCAAGACCGCCGAAAATGGTGGCCCAGAAGCCCGACTTCTTGCCGGCATCAATCGCCGCCAGCCAGAAGATCACCGGCATGATGGTGTTCACCAGCAGGTTAGCGGCAGGCACCAGCACTTTCACTGCGGTAACCTGCAGCGCGGCAGGAACCGCTGAAGCGGTAGAGTTAAGGAAGGCGACGACGATCATGCCGATGATGCCGCAGGCAATCGCCATTTTTTTCGGGTCGTGCAGCGTTTCTGCTACGTTGCGGTTTTTCACCATCAGTGCCGCCGCGCCCCAGTGCGGGATGATGCGGTGGTCAACGTCCTGCGTGAAAGAACCGGCAGCAACAGAAGAAGCCCAGGCGTTGAAGAAGAATCCCAGGCCAAAGGAGAAGTGAGAAGCAGGATCGCCTTCACAGGAATTCAGTTCACCCAGTGTACGAAATGCCCCCATCCCCTGCGTTGTTGGGGCGTGAAACATGCGCGCCGCTCCGGCGCCTACGCCCACACCGACAAGACCGCCGATAATAAGTGACTTAAAGAGAATAATTAAAAACATCAGTCTTTCCTTTCAGGCTTACGCCAACGTTTTTAAATCAGGTTATTGCTGCCTGTCCAGGCAGGGCTTTATTGCGATACGAAACTGACTTTGTCAGTGTCGATCACCGTTACGTTGACGGTAATGTCCAGCTCGACGCTGTAACTCCGTCGTTGTCTTGCCAGGAAGAAGAACAAAAATTTCTCCTGCCTGACACTCTCCCGGGCCTGAACCACCTTCACATCCTCTGGTTCAATCCGCAGCAGAACTTTGTTGGTCGATTTCAGCACCGTGTTCTGAACCCGGCTCAACGCATCGGCAAAGGCTCTTTCTTTGCTGTCACCTTTGCCGCTGACGTTTACCGTGGTAGTGAATTGTTCCTTCATCGATCAGCTACCGTGCTTCTTGATCCACGCCTGCACCAGACGCTCGCCCAACTCTTCTTTGTCCATAAAGCCGAAGCCCAGTACGGTGGCGCCTTCGTTGATGGCGGTAACGCCTTCGTCGATAGAACGCATCCCGTGTTTAGCTTTGTAGCCATATTTGTTCTGTGCGGTGATGGCACCCGCGCCGCCGCTGCCACAGAAAGAAATGCCGAAAGAAGCATTTTCCGCTTTCATCATGTCGCCCAGCTTCATGTCTGCTGCCACGCCAGGCACCACAAAGGCTTTGCCGCCCGCTTTCTCAACGCCTGCTGCTACTTTCTGGCCTTTCCCTAAACGATCGCCGATTACTACGATGACTTGTGACATGGTGTATTCCTTAAGGTTGAAATTTTTACGGGCTGAGGGTGTTTGCCCTGCTGAGTTAGTCGTTTTCTTTCGCCACTTCAAAGTGAACGGAGAGCAGCCAGGCCTCTTCTTTCGGCAAATTGCCAAACAGATCGACCACCTGCTGCGCCAGAGCCATCGACTCAGGGGAGATATCTTCAAACAGCTCCTCTTCCACTTCAGGCAGTGGCTCTCCGGTCAGTGAGCGCAGCGCCATGGCTTTAACATGTGAAGTCAGCATCTGTAGCTGCACTGCATTAGGGACGATAGCTTTTGCAGCAAAGAGGTCAGCAATCTGACCCATCACTTTGTCTGCCAGCGCTTGTATCGCCAGATCACCGTCCTTCGTGTTCACTGATACCGCTCCATTATTCACTCTCTGCTCCTCATGTTCCGTTTAGGCTCTGGCCTGAAACTGGGTTTATTCGCGATGCAAATAAATTAGCCTTCCAGAGCCTGACTGTGTAGACCGACTTTTTCCGCTACAAAGTGGAAATAGCACCGAGAGA
>NZ_JBAVTT010000030.1:0-25466 GCF_049696395.1 Erwinia sp. | reverse complement strand
CCTCAATAAAACCGATCAGACTATGAATAAAATGCATGATAACCACGTACGAAAAGGTAAGGGGCGAATTCAATCACAGTGCTGCTCGGGTTGTTGAGCATCCAATGCGTTTAGCACTGCTGGCGGTAGTTTTACTGGCCTGAAAGCTGAACGGGGGAAAACGGTTCTGTCGCATGAGCGTAGGTAAGTCGGCAAAAGTTATGTTGCCGGCTATTTAGGCAGCCAGCAGATACAATTGTTTCTCAGGTGACATTCCTCACTTTGCGGATGCTGATAATGTCCTTTGCGTATTCAGTCGGCTTTGTTGAATAAATCGAACTTTTAGCCTTAACCAGGATCAGATCACCACATTGCTGATCCTGTAGCGGTATCACGTGGCAAAACAAACGTTCAAAATCACCAACTGGGCTACCTACAACAAGGCGCTCGTCAACCGGGGCTCACTGACATTCTTGCTTGATGAGTCGGCCATCCAGGCCTGGTATGACGAGCCAAACACGTCTTCACGTGGTCGTCCGCAACGTTATTCTGAGCTCGCTATTACCACCGTACTGATGCTCAAACGCGTCTTTCGCCTCACGCTGCGCGCCGCGCAGCGATTTAGCGACTCCATTCTTTACCCTGATGAAGCTTCCGCTCCGGTGCCCGGATTACTCCTGCGTCAGCAGACGGGCCAGGTCCGTCAATATCCCGTTCAAAAACCCCACGCGCGGCGAAATAGCCCATCTGGTTATCGACTCCACCGGATTAAAAGTCTTCGGGTAAGGAGAGTGGAAAGTGAAAAAACACGGCCAGGAAAAGCGCCGCGTCTGGCGTAAACTGCACCTCGCGGTAGACTCTGGGCATAGGTAAGATACCAACAAACGCACTGAGCCATAAGATCGACCGGATAATGCAGACGTTTAAAGACTTTCTGATTGAAGACATCAGTAGATAGTATCTAGAAAAAGCAATACCTTACCCTAAGACTACATAATGCAACAGAACCGCCGCTCTCAAGCGCCCTACTTTTTGGCTGCTTCAACACTGCGGAATCTAGCAAAAACAACAGATCCTGCAGTCGGCACTACATCGACTTCGGTATCCGGCAGGTTGAACCTTTCTGCCTGCGTATAATTATCCAGCATCAGTCGGTTAACCCGATATGGTGTGAGATAACTGACCAGCGCAAAACCCCGTCTGTCCGTCGTGACGCCAAACTGGTTATCGACGCCGATCCCCGGTGAATGGCTGACTTCCACCAGCGCCATCGTATCACCTAGTGTTTGTCCCATAGTAAGACCATACGGATGAAGCATCAGGCTGCCGGTGACATCGACATTACGCTGGCGGAAATTCCCTCCCTGCGAGAAGCCAATTCGCATTTCACCGGCATTGTACTGATAGCCCAGCGATGCATTGACACTGTCATTCTCGGTCTGACTGTGCTGCCCTCCGAGGCTGTAACTCAGGCTGTAATCCTCCAGCGCCGTACCGCTGACCGACACTTGCTGGCTGCGTTCTTCATGATGCGAAAATGTTCGGGATACGTTCAGTTTTGGTCTGTTTTTACTGAATATTGTCAGGGGAATAGAAACATCCAGCGTGATTTCTCCGTTAGCCGGAAACCCTGCATCGCGCTCCCAAGAAAGGGCGAAACCATAATCGATATCATTCCAGGTATGATCTGCGCCGAAAATCAGGCTGGTATTGTGCTGGTTTTTTTTGCGAAAATTATCGCGTTGCCAGGTCAGGTATAAATTGCTGTTTTCGCCAATATTTTGGTTGAGATACGCGTTGAAACTGGTGAGCTTTTCCGGATCAAAACCCCCGTCGTAATGGCCTTCGTCGTCCCAGTCCCACCAGTATGTCTGCTGCTGATAAATGGTTTCCTGAAAATTGCGAAAACGTTGGCCGCCGGGGAAATACCGTGCCTGGATGCTCAGGCTGGTACCGGCAGGAAGAAATGCTTTGGCGTAGCGTATCCGCCAGACGTTACCACGATCCCTTTCCGGTCTGCGCGGGTCTTTTGCCAACGATAAAAGGGTATCAACGGAAACAGCCCCACCTTGCCCCATCGAGAGGCCGACACCGCCGCCCCAGCTTTGGTATATCGGTGAGGACATTCCGCCAGCAAACAGTGAAAGCCGTTCTGTCAGGCCGAATGTCACTGTGCCTTGCATAAAAGAAGGCTGCTGGTAACCAGTGCCTTCCCAGCGCTTGTAATGCCCGGCTAATAACTGATAGTTGATGACATTATGATGCGTCAGATTTGGCATCGCAGCATATGGCATCGTTCGCAGCGTTTCAGTGCCATCGCTTTCCGTGATAGTCATCTCCAGATCCCCTTCTGAGCCAGGAGGATAAACATCGTGAAGAACGAAAGGGCCGGCAGCGACAAATGTCTGATATATCACCGAGCCATTCTGGTGAAGCACGACTTCAGCATTGCTTTTAGCGATACCACGGATTGTCGGTGAAAACTGACGTAAACCGTCGGGAAGCATCCGTTCGTCGGTGGCAAACATCACACCACGGTAGCTGAAATTATCGAATAAATTGGGCGGTGATGTGCTGTCACCGAGCGTCAGCAGAGCGCGCAGAGAACGAATCGTCCGGCTCATGGCGGCGTTTTGCGTCAGCCAACCACGCTCGCCATAGGCGCTCTGCTGATACTGATGTCCGACACGCAGCTGCCAGCCAGCCAGGTTCAGACCGGAATCCAGCGTGAAGTAAAGGTCGTTTTTATCGGTCTGATAGCGGTAATTGCGGCCGCTGTTACGCTGATAGTTCACATGATAATTGGTAAACAATGCGGGAATGCCGTCATCCCACCGGCTGGACGCAATGCCATTTTTCTTATTGCTCATCAGCTCAGAAGGCACCACTAATGTGACTAACTGCGCGTCCCTGTCGAAAAAATATTTAACGTCCCAGTAGCTGAGCTCGCTTCTTTTCAGGCAACCGAGTGCATCAAAAGACGCGGTTTCTTTCATCGCGGGTAGAAAACCCCATTCACGTAAGAGTGAAGGGGAAAGACAGGCATAATCCTGGTTGAAATTCAGGGTGATACGTCCGTGATAGACGTTGTTAACGAGCGTAAATACCTTCCCGGCGCTGACCGGAAGAGAGGGCAAAAGCAGTGCAAAAACAAGGCTTATTTTTCTGAGGGTCATGGTGAGGAGGGAGAAACCACTCACAGCAACATAGCGCTGTGAGCGTTATCGCATCAGCCTTTCAGCGCGGCGAGTTCACTGCGTGCAGCCTGGAGTTCAGCCTGAATTTCCTGAACGTCGGCACGTTTCTCTGCCAGTTTTTTCTGGTATTTCACAATCTTGCTTTGCTTGCCTTCAGCCTGAGCTTCGCGCAGATCGGCCTGGACTTCACGTACATCTTTCTGTTTCTCGGCCAGTTTCTTCTCAAGCTTAGTGACTTTTTGCTGTGCCTTTACCGCTAAGCTGCTGTCAGTACAGTGGGCTTTCACTTCTGCCAGTGCCTTTTTCAGGCCAGCAACTTTGTTGTAGTTACCGTATTTTTGAGCTTCTTTAATCTGATTCTCAATGGCGGCGCTTTTAGCGTTGCAATCATTGCCTGCGGCTGAAGCGGTTGAAACATAGCCTGCACTCAGGCCCAGCACTAAAGATAAGACGGTCAGTTTTGCAATTTTTTTCATTGTTTGGCTCCTCGTAAAGCGATATCCATTATCCCTTGGCGTTACCTGAGTGTGTCCAGGCAACGTGTTCAGAATAGGATTTATGAAGGATAAGTCACAACGGGCTGCCGCCTTAAGCTTGCTGTAGGAATGACTGATTCATGTGTAGTCCCGCTTATTCAGTTCATCCGTGCGGGTATGGATGGCTGTGAGCAACGTCTGCAGACGCAGACGCAACCTGCGGATTTCATCATCTGAAGGGCGTTTGATGCATTGCTCCATCGCATGACATACCTGACATAATTCGCTGGCGCCAATTATCCTGATCCCACCTAGTATGCGGTGCATCAGTGCCTGAAAATCTTCTAGCGCGGCACCTGAAGTCATTTGCCAGCTATCAAGTCGTTCCAGTTCTTCATTCAGGCTTTCCGCCAGAAGCGTTAAGAAAATACGCTGAGTGTCAGGCGTGCGCAGTTCGGCGGGTAAATCCTCCAGGCAAAAGTCGTTGCCGATGTCGTCCGGTATATCGCCATGGCGGTGCAGGGATTGTAACTTTTCAGCTAACAGATTGAGATCAATCGGTTTAAACAAGCAATCGTTCATTCCTGCCTCAAGGCAACACTCGCGAACGCCAGGCTGTGCCGTGGCAGTAAGTCCCCAGATGGGTAGAGGGGTCGCGCCTGTGCTCCGCTCACGTGCGCGTAATTGCCGAGTAAACTGATAGCCATTTAGCCGGGGCATATTGCAATCGGTGATCACCAGATCGACGTGTTGTTCCGCTAATATCTGCAAAGCCTGCTCACCTTCACTGGCGCTGTGCGTGCGGTGCCCCAGAAAGATAAGTTGTTGCTCAAGCAAATGCCGCCCTGCAGGGTGGTCTTCCGCAATTAAAACTGACAGGCAGTTACGGCTTTCTGCCGCACAAAGTGCCGGGACGTCCTGCGCAGTTAAAGGGGCGAGCCGAAGTGCGGACAGATGAAGCGTGACCGTTGTGCCGTTCTCCGGCTGGCTCTGCAGTTCAATTTTTCCGCCCATCATGTCCGTCAGACTACGGCAAATATATAAACCGAGACCGCTTCCTCCCTGGCTGCTGCTGACCTGTGAGAAAGGCTGAAAAAGGCGATGTATTATCTCCGCGCTGATGCCACAGCCACTGTCCTGTACCTGAATGCGTAGCCCCATACGCGGGTGGTCGGTCGGTTCATGTTCCGCGCGCAGGATGATTTCGCCGCTGCCAGTGAATTTCACCGCGTTGTTGAGCAGGTTAGACAGAATTTGTTTGACCCTTAGCGGGTCGATCAATAAATCACCCTGAATTTCAGCATCGATTTCAAGGCGGTACTCCAGCCCTTTCTCACGCGCCAGCCCTTCAAACATGATGGCCGTGCTTTCAATCAACTGGCGAATATCCGCCCGCTGAGGATGCAAAACCAGCCGGTCAGATTCGATACGGGCGATATCAAGAATGTCCCCAATCAGAGCCAGCAACGATTGGGCTGAATCATAAGATTGCTGTAATGAACGCCAGTCAGCCGTATCTATTTTATGACGGCGTAATACCAGTTCCAGCAAACCAATAATGGCACTCAAGGGAGTGCGGATCTCATGACTCATTGTCGCCAGAAAAATGGTTTTAGCGCGGCTGGCGCTGTCTGCCTGTTCGCGTGCCAGCGTGAGTTCAGTAATCAGCCGTTGCTGACGGCGGTGGCGGTAGAAAAATAACATCGCCGCTGCCATGCAAATTCCGATAATTCCCGCGGAAAGCAGATCATTACGCAGTAAAAACGAAGTGTATGTATGCGCCGGGACTCCCTCATCCCCCATCTGGATATTGGAATACCAGTTGCTGGTCAGCGCGTGTAAGTCTTCCGGCTGAATATTGAGCATGGCTTTATCGAGGATAGCCACCAACGGATAGTTTTCTGGCGAAACGCCCAGGGCAAAGCGTGCTGGGTCGTTGTTCAGGCTTGAGATAATTTGTAAGCTGTTGGCGTAATAACGGGGAAGCAGGAAATCCGCTGAAATAAGCGGCAGAACCATGCCGTCTGCTTTTCCCTCCATCACCAGATTCAGACCTTCAAGATGAGATTCCACCGGCAAAATTATTACACCAGGATATTGTTTTTCCGAACGTTTTTCAAGTTCATCTCCGGCCTGCAACGCAATTTTATGTAGGCCGGCGTGGCTATTTTTTCTGCCTACCATTACCCAGGAATTAAACAGGTAAGTCCGCGTGGTTAGCAGTCCGTTTGCCCAGATATTATCCAGCGTGACGCCAGCAACGACATCGGTTTCCCCCTGCTGGGTCATCCCGAGGACATCACGCAGAGTTCCGATGTTTTTTACCTCAAAATTCAGCCCTGTTCTTGCACTTATAGCGCTGAGTAAATCTGCTGTCAGCCCGCGGTAATGCCCGCTTTTATCAAAAAAACTCAACGGGGCGTAGTCCTGAACCACCGCGACGCGTACACGTGGATGTGCCGCAATCCATTTTTGCTCAAGAGGGGTCAGTTGCAGCGTTTTATCGCTTAAGGACAGCGGTATTCCCCCGCTCCATCGCCGCAGAATATCAACGCGAACATTGTCCGGGATTTGACTGAGAATTTTATTAATGATATCGGTCAGTTGCTGATTTTCAGACGTGGTGGCGAACGCAAAGCCTTCAGGCTGAATATTCAGCAAAGGGTTTATTTGCAGATTGTTCAGATTCGCCTGATTGATCAGGTATTTTACCATCGTGCTGTCGACAATATAGCCGTCCAGTTGCCCGAAAGAGATGCCCTCAAGCGTACGGCGCGGAGAATTATCGCTGACAAAATGCGCGCGCGGGAACTGCTTGAGTATCGCAGGGTTTCCGGCAAAGAGCGTATCGATGGCGATTTTTTCTTCCCCGCGGGGGGCAGTTTCCAGCGATCCGTCACGTTTTATCAGCACCGGTATGCTGGCGACATAGGGCTGACTCAGTAGCAAGTGATAACGGTGTTTCTCAGTACCGCCGGCATTGGCGATAAGATCAATCTCGCCCTCTGCAAGCGCATCAAGCATTATTTGATAAGAAGGGTAATAGCGTACGGACACGTTGATATTCAGATAACGGGCGATCATGGCCAGGTAATCCGCGCTGATGCCGCCGTAATCATTGATACCGGAAGTGATGTCAAAAGGTGGAAAATTGGGTGACGACGCACCAAATCGCAACTCGCGTTTTTTGCGCAGCCAGCTCCATTCAGCCTGGGAAAGATCGACATCGTTGAGATTGATCTGAGTTCTGCCCAGTAGTTTCAGCTCGGTGAAGGGAGCGTGTTGGGAGGCAACAGAAAACACCGCAGGTAGCAACAACAGAGCGAAAATCAGAATGAACGAAAAACGCTTCATGATCTGGCCAGAATGTCTTCTAGCTGCTTTTGTATCTGCCCTGAGTCAGTGATATTTAGCTTTTCCATTAAACGCGTTTTGTAGGTACTGATGGTTTTATTGCTGAGCAATAAGCGAGTGGCAATCTCTTTGTTGGTCAGGCCGGCGGCCAGATAACGCAAAACCGTGATTTCACGGTCGGAGAGTTTCTCAAGCGGGGATCCTACGGGAGTCTGGGCCGCGGCCATCAGACGTGTCATCAAAAAAGTCGGAAAGCAGCTATAACCTGCGAGGATCAGGTTACACAACGTAGGCAGGTGGCTGAGCTCTTCATCTTTGCTGAGGTAGCCGTTAGCACCCGCACGACAGGCCCTTTCCGCATAAAGCTCGCTGTTCTGACCGCTGAGGATCAGCACTTTTGCCGTACTGTCGTGGCGGCGCATACGCTGCAGAATTTCCAGTCCGTCCATTTTTGTCAGCGCGATATCGAGAATGACCAGCGATGGTGCAAGCTCTTTCACCAGAGCCATCGCCGTGACGCCGTCATTGGCTGTTGAAATATGAAAGTCAGGGTTTTTACCCAGAATGGCTTTCAGCGCAAAACAGATAGCCGGGTGGTCATCAACTACGATGATGTTAGTCATTGTCATTCATTCCATGAATTAGGGTCTGTTGCATTAATGCAAAAAGTGTGTGGTAAATGCGGCAGGGTTATTTTTCAGGCAACCAGCAGATAAAATTGTTTTGCCGAGGACAATCCCTCCCCGCCCGGATGATGCAACTGCCCCTTACGCAAGGTGTGTATCACTTCGATGCCAGCCAGAAGCGTCTGTGCTCGCCTGAAAGACTTGAATCCCAGCATCGGGCGTATCCTGCGTTTGATATTCCGATAATCCTGCTCAATCAGGACTTACGTTGCCTGACGATGACAGTCTCCTCTTCTGCACTAACGGGCTGATACTACCGCTAAGTCTGTAACAGACAGGCTTACCGACTATGGCACACAAATGTATGCTAATTTATATAACTTAAAAGAATAAAAAATAAAAATATTAAATGGTCCGAATCTTCTATTGCCGTGGAATTCTGGGTATTCATATCCTCCCCATAATCCATTCTTGCTTTGATTTATCGATATTTGCAAAGGACCTGTTCTTGCCCGGCACAAAATCAGCATCAGGGTAGCAATGTCCGCTAAGAGTGAGAAGTGGACGCGCCCCGTTCACATCCCGGCCATGCACCATACTTGCTGGTAACCTGCAAAACCACTCATATTTACCCTAACATCAGTTTGCGTGACCCTCTGAAACGTGCTGAACGCGATTCGGGTCAAAAAGAGCAAAATCTGCCATCTAATGTCCCGAAAACTGTCCATAAGCTTGTAGATAAATCTCGCTTTGAGAGCATAGCTATGGCGTTAAAACAGTCAAAATGATTTTGGCACTCGTTAAGAGAGGGAACCGGAAAAAGGAGATGTAATAGTCATCACTCTGGTCCTCTCCAACGTCCCCTTCTGGCACCAAGCGGACCCGCGTAATAGTCACAGTCGTTCAGAAACGAGCAAAGGGATAAGCCAGATACACCGCTACCATGACGGAAAGACTCACTATCACACTGACGATAAAGTGGGTTTTGAACGGCTGCTTTTGCGTTTTATGGCGGAAGAGTTGCTGGCCTACCATCGCGCCAGGCCATCCACCCACTACCCCAAAGACCAGCAACGTGGATTCCGGGACTCTGCGCCAGGACTTTCGCGCCGCTATTTTGTCCACACCGTAAATCATCAGCGTCAGTAAGTTGGCGAGCAGGAACCAGATAACAACGGGATGCGGTACAAAAAGGCAGGCAACCGCCGATAAGGCCAGCAGCAAATAACAAAAACGATTGAGAGTCATATCATTAGTCACAGCAGTTTTAAGGTGATCGGGTTGCATCATACGCAAGACATTCCCCGAAACGTTGAGCTGAATTCAGCCTCTCCGATCGTGAAACCAGGTAGCGCTGGATTACAGGAGCATTTACATATCCAGTGCAGCAAGAAGGGTAGCTTCCATTTTCTCCGGGGTGGTGTATGGCGCAAAACGCTTGAGCGGTTTGCCGTCGCGCCCGACCAGGAACTTGGTGAAGTTCCACTTGATCCGCCCACCCAGCACGCCGGGCAGTTCGTCTTTTAGGTAACGAAATACCGGGTGCGCGGCTGCGCCGTTGACCTCCACTTTCTCGAACATCGGAAAGCTCACACCATAGTTGATATGACAGGTCTGCGCGATTTCGTCAGCGCCGCCGGGTTCCTGTTTACCGAACTGGTTGCAGGGGAAACCTAGCACCACCAGCCCCTGAGCGGCGTATTTCTTGTAAAGCGCTTCAAGGCCCGCGTATTGCGGTGTGAAGCCACAATGGCTGGCGGTATTAACCACCAGCAGCAGCTTGCCAGCGTACTCGGCCATAGAGTTCAGCTCGCCCCCTAAACGGGTGGCTGTAAGTTGATGAAAGGGGGTCATGTCAGATTCCTTAGGGCATAATCAATTTGACGTAAACATTGCCACTCAGTTCGTTGCTGCAGGGCACATGCCGTGGGTCGTGGCGAGTAGATACTGCTACTTGGTGTAATAAACTCTGTTTCATCAAATGGGCTTCACGTTAACACTTCGGCCCTGCTATTGTCCTTGCCATCAACTGCCAGAACCCGACAGCGTAGCCCTGACGTGAGGGAGGCTCTGCGGATAATTTTGCTGGATAAACTCGATCATTTTTTCCCGCACCAGGCAGCGTAAATCCCAGGCCGTGGGGGAATTCTGTGCCGTCATCAATAATCTGATGGTCATGGTTTTGTCCGTAGTGTCGGTGACCTGAAGTACCTGAGTCTGTTGATCCCAGAGTTTGGTTTCACTGAGGACTTTTTCGAAATGCTGACGCAGAGGTTCTAATGGCATGGAGTAATCCAGGTACAGAAAAACTGAGCCTAATATTTGCGCGTTATTCCGCGTCCAGTTCTGGAAAGCATTCTCTGTGAAGTAGGTAATCGGCAGAACCAGTCGACGCAGATCCCAGATACGCACCACAACATACGTCAGATTTATCTCCTCTATCCAACCCCATTCATTTTCTACCACCACGGCATCATCAATTTTGATCGGTTGCGTGAACGCTATCTGAATACCGGCAAACAGATTGACCAGCGATTTCTGTAAGGCAAAACCAATAATTATTCCGGCAACCCCAGCACCAGCCAGAATGGTAGTGCCGAATTTCCTGACGCCAGGGAAACTGAGTAGGATCAGAGAAAGACAGAAAAGCACAAGGAGGACGATAGCGACCTTTTTGACATACATTATCTGAGTGCGGATTTTACGAGCGCGAAGGTTATTCGAAAGATTGATGTCATAGCGTATAAAAAGCATATCCTGCACGACATTAGTCAACCGAATTAAAACGGAGCAAAATGACAGTATAATAAAAACATTAATCGTTGTAGTTATAAACCCAAGAGTAACCGGGTGAATATTAATATAATTAATGCCGACATTAATTAGCAGCAAGGGAATGAAAAGAAACAGCGATCCTCGCAGGTGCTTTTCGAGGGATTTGAAGAGCTTTCTGTCACGACCTTGCCAGTAGCGGATGAATCTGAGGAAGATAAATCGGGCCAGAAAACCCAGTAAAAATGAAAGCGTAACGAGTAATAAAGCAGGTACCCATGATGGCGCACCAGATAACTCACTAAATATCAACGGCATTATTTTCCCTTAAAGTAAACTGACAACCCTTAGTCATCAGATAAGTCTCAAAAAATGCTTCAAGTTTTTTCTCGGTTATCAAAATACAATGTAATTCATAATCACTAATTTTACAAAAAAACAATGAATTTACGTTATCAATGCTGAGTTGATTAATAATTCCTTGTTATTATACGATGCTCGCAGAATCACGATTCTTAACGGTATGATGCCGCCTTAATTAACGGCTCACAGGGATTTCGTTGGAAGTGTGTCAGGAAGGAACATCGAGGTTTGCAAGAGTCACGGGGCTTATTGCCTTCGCTTGATCGACAGGTATCCGGCTGCGGTTCGCTCGCTGACCGTTGACCTTCAGCAATCAGTAACTGCATTCAGCGCCTTGAGAAGTCAGTGGGCGTCCCATTGCTCGCCCCTGCCACGAAGTCATAACGCTGAGGGTGGAAAGTCGCCAGCCAGCGTGCTTAACAGTGCCTTTTCCAGCTTTTCAGCGGTGATAGTAAAGGGAAGATGCTGCAAACTGTCAGCTGGGAAGCGGATCTCTTCTGCCAGCTTTCTCACCCTTATCGCCCGGTCATCACCAATAAACGGTAATGTAAGCGGCGTATTGAAACGCGCTAACAGTTCCAACAGCTTGCTGTCTGGTCGATGGCTGTTTTGTTCAATAATCGATTGCACCAGCAGGCTGAAGCCGACTTTCTCACCGTGCAGCCAGTGATAGAATTCGGGTTGATGCGTCAGGCGGTCGTGGATCACATGTGCAAATCCCGGTGTAGAGAGCTCATCCTGAATGCTGTTCGCCAGCCCGGCCAACACGATATTGGCTTCAATCACTTTCTCCAGCGCTGGCGTCACCCGCTGTTGCGCATTGTCGGCAACGGCCTGCTCTCCCCATCGTTCAAAAACGCCCACCGCCTGCCATGCGGCCAGCACCTTCAGATCCACGGCCAGACGGTCGGGATTTTGCCGTTGATAGGGCTCAAACTCGTACCACTTGGCCAGCGCATCCACGATGCCTGATTTCAGATAACGCACGTCGCTGCGGGCGATAACCTCACTGTCTACCAGCACCCATTCCGGCAGCTTATTCAACGGCTCACTGCGAAGATGACCACCCTGCTCGTTATAAATAATAGCCAGCGGTGACCAGGCCGCGCAGGTAGCTGCCAGCGTGGGAAAATTAATCAGCACTAAATCGGGCAACGCATTGTTTACCGCCTTGGCGCAGTCCAGCACCCTTCCACCTCCAATGGCTAATACCACTTTCACATCCTGCTCCAGCACGCTGGCTTGTAACGCTTCTATTGCCGCATCAGTACACTCACCGTGTTGATAGTTGAGCTGCCAGCGGATACCGGCGCGTTCAAGACTTTCACTCACTTCCGGGTTCACCGCCTCCCAGGCCTGTGGCGAAGTGTAGATGTGAATACGCAGCCCAAACGGGGCAATAATCTTACCCACTTCAGCACGAAGTCCAGGCCGTTGCAGGTAGGCTTTCGGCGATTTAATAACAAACATGGGACTTCCTCTTTTACGTTAGCGACGGTAAGCCAGCGATCTCACTATCCGATCGCCCATCTTTTGAATGAGCTGCACCATCACCAGCAGCACCACAATGGTGGCCGCCATGATTTGATTGTCAAAGCGTTGATAGCCGTAACGTATGGCCAGATCGCCCAACCCGCCGCCGCCCACCACGCCTGCCATAGCGGAAAAACCAATCAGCATGACAAGGGTTAAAGTGATGCCGGCAACCAGGGCTGGCAAGGCTTCGGGCAATAACACGCGGCTGACGATGTGCCAGAGATTCCCACCCATCGACACCACGGCCTCGATGCGCCCACGATCGACTTCATCCAGCGCGTTCTCCACAATGCGGGCAAAAAAAGGAAAGGCACCAAGCGTAATCGGCACAATCGCCGCAGTGCTTCCCAGCGTGGTTCCCACCAATAAACGGGTGAAGGGGATCAGAGCAATCAACAGCACCACAAAGGGCAAAGCGCGACCCACGTTGACTAGCGTATTCAGCACGACAGCGATAGTCCGGTTGGGCAAAATGCCGTTTGGCCGGGTCAGAAACAGGAGCACACCAACGGGCAAGCCCAGCGCCACGGTAAACAGCGCCGCAAGCAGCACCATATAGAACGTTTCGTAAGTGGCATTCAGCAACAGATCCTGAAAACGATCCCAGTTTACGCTACGCATCTGGCCTGCTCCTCTCGCTGGTATCTGGCGATAAAGGCCCGATCGGCTTCACCATCTTTCAGTAACATCTGGCGCAGGCGGCTGTCGCTACGGCCCATAATGTCGGCTACGCTGCCGCTTTCAACCAGCTTGCCCTGCTCCAGCAGTGCCGCACCGTCACAGATGCGCTTCACCACCCCCATTTCATGTGTGATCAACACGATAGTAATGTTCAGCTGCTGCTGAATATCGGCCAGCAGATCAAGAATCGAGGCGGTTGTTTCTGGGTCCAATGCGCTGGTGGCTTCATCACACAGCAGATAACGGGGTTTGGCGGCCAGCGCGCGCGCAATGCCAACTCGCTGCTTTTGCCCGCCGGAGAGTTGTGAAGGCCACGCCTTGGCAAAGTCCTCCAGACCGACAAGCTGAAGCAAATCTTTCACTCGCTCGCGACGTTGTCTGGCTGGAACACCGGCAATCTCCAGCGGCAAATCTATGTTGTCGTGAACGGTTCGGGAGTGCAGCAAATTGAAGTGCTGGAAAATCATCCCCATCTGCTGACGCTGGCGGCGTAACTGCGGCAAACTGAGTGTCGCCAGGTTTTCGCCATCAATCTCAATCTGCCCGGAGGTGGGCTGTTCAAGCAGATTCAGACAACGCAACAGCGTGCTTTTCCCCGCTCCGCTGCGCCCTAAAATGCCGAAGATGGAGCCGTCCTCAATCGCTAAAGAGACCTCATCTAAAGCCGGCACCTCAGTGCCGGGATAGTGTTTGCTGATGTGGGTGAGTTTAATCATGCTTCTGATCCGAAACCGGGATGACCGAGCCGTTGTAGTTCTTGCGGATAAAATCGGCCACCTGCGGTGAAGTCAGGTCTTTTGCCAGCTGCAACACGCGCGGATCTTTTGCCAGTTCCGGTGTGGTGACCAGCAGGTTGGCATACGGATTATGCTCAGCGGACTCGAGCCCTAACGCATCTTTCGCGGGAGTTAACCCAGCTTCCAGCGCGTAGTTACCGTTGATAATGGCGGCATCCACGTCATCCAGCGATCGCGGTAACTGTGGAGATTCAATTTCAATAATTTTGATTTTCTTCGGGTTGTCACTGATGTCTTTCGGCGTGACCAGCGTCGATCCTGCCTGCCCCTGCGCATTCAGTTTGATCACCCCTTTTTGCTGTAGCAGCCAAAGCGCACGGCTAAGGTTGGTGGTGTTATTCGGTACCGCGATTGTGGCCCCCTGCGGCAGCGCCTGCAGGCTTTTCACTTTGCGTGAATAAATCCCCAGAGGCTCAATATGCACGCTTGCCACCACGCTAAAGGTCTTGCCCAGCGCTTTTTCCTGGTCCTTCAGGTACGGCAGATGCTGGAAATAGTTAGCATCCACATCGCCCGAAGACAGCAGTTCGTTCGCATTCACCCCACCGCTCAGTTCCACAATGTTCAGGTCGAGCTTTGGATCGATTTTCTTCACATACTCAAGGATCTCGGCATGGGGGACCGGATCGGCGGCTACGCGTAAAGGTGCAGCCTGCAGGCTTTGCGCTACCAGTAAGGACAGTCCTGCCAGGGTAAATACGGTCTTTTTCAGCATCATCATTCTCTTATTGTTATTGACTGTTGGTCTGTTCGGGATAGAAGCGTCGGGCTACTTCAGGATGTGAGCGCAGGCGGCCTTTCAGGTAATTCCAGCCGACTTCACGTAATAAGGGATTCAACGGATCGCTGGTTGGGCCAAGCGCCAACTGGGCCAGAGAGTCAGGCAGGTGATAAACAGGGACTACCGCGTCCAGTTGCGCACCGAGGAAAAAGGCAACCGATAAGCGTTCCTTTTCGGCCGTGGGTGAAACAACGCGATGGACAGTGGCACGCAAGTATCCGTTGCTGGCGAGTTCGAGCAATTCACCGATATTGACCACAAAGGAACCCGGTAAAGGCGAGGCAGCAATCCAGTTATCTGGCGTGACCTCAACCTGTAGCCCAGGCTGGTCGTCCTGCAATAACAGCGTCAGGAAGCCAGAGTCTTTGTGCGCGCCAACGCCCTGAGAGGATTCAGAGTCCTGCCTTCCGGGATAGCGGATCAGCTTGATGTGCTCGTTCGGGTAAGCGCCGTAGAGGGTATCGAAAGCGTTGCGGGGCAGTTGCAACGCCTCGGCAAAGCCGCGCAGCAGTTCCAGCGCGACCTGAGTCATCTCCTGCTGCCAGCCAGTCAGCACTGTTTTTAATTCCGGCAAGGCTTCTGGCCATTGATTCGGTCCCTGCATCCGCTGCCAGGTCGGTGATTCTGGCTCGTCAGATAACGCTTCACGCTCGGCACCAATATCAAACTGCTCCCGGTAATCCGGCTGGCTACGGGTTATTTCCACCCCTGCCAGGTTATAGCCGCGAAAATGGGGGGAGTTCTCCATTTTAACTTTCAGCTTGTCTTCCTGTGGAAGCGAAAAAAAAGAACGGGCCACCGTCTGCACGTTATCTAATACCGTTTTTTCAACACCGTGGTTAATAAGATAAAAGAATCCCACCTCACGTGCGGCCTCGCCGAGTTTCTCAATAGCTTGTTTTCTTTGCTGCTCACCGCCGGTTAACAGGGCGAAATCAATAACCGGCAGCGCTGGCGAATCTGAAGGGCTCATTAGTCTTTTCCCGTTGGCATGTCATAGAACAACAATGCCATTTCCGCCGGGGCTTAACTACGAAGTAATCCTGCAATGAATATGCATCTGGCAGAATTTAATAACGAAATATGAAACAGCCGGAATAACAGCTCATTACTCGTCGGTGTAGTGTACAAATTGCGGCGGGTTATACGCCGTAATCTCTGGAAGTGGCTGATCGAATCGCTGAATGTCGACAAAGCAGGTTTGCGCGCTGCAACCTTGCCCAAGGCGAGAACTGCCGCGATCTTCGGTCAACACATTTGGGTTGCCATGTTTATCCAATGGCGCGGCCTCATCCGAATGTAGCGGGTCGTACCAGGCGCCGGTGGACATCTGCACCACGCCGGGAAGAATGTCCCGCGTGAGGTGCACGCCTGCCAGTAACGCCCCGCGCTGGTTAAACACCTTCACGATGCTGTTTTCGCGGATGCCGCGCGGCTCCGCATCTTCCGGATGCATCCAGACAGGTTCGCGCCCGGCGATCTTGGTTTGCTGGCTGACCCTGCCGTGATCGTACTGGCTGTGCAACCGCGTGCGGGGTTGGCTGGAGAGCAAATGCAGCGGCCATTGCTGCTTCACCGCTTGCTGAGCAGCGTATTCTGGCTGATGCCAGTGCGCATAGCCTGGCGCTTCCTCATAATCAAAGCTGGCAACAGTGGCAGAGTACAATTCGATTTTGCCTGACGGTGTGGACAGCGGCGAAGCTTCCGGATCTTCTCGAAACGCCTGTAACATGATCTGCGGTTGTTCAGGACGGGCGTACTCCAATTTACCGGCCACCCAAAAGTCGCTGAAGGGAGGCAGCGTAATCCCCTGTTCCTCCGCTCGCGGTCTTGACCCCTCGTAAAGAGCAGCTAACCATTCCCTTTCAGAACGGCCCTCGGTGAACGACGGAGCAAATCCCAGCCTGTCAGCAAGCGCGGCGAAGATCGCATAATCAGACTTAGATTCGGCAAACGCCGCAATATGTTGCTGCATGGCAATCATAAAACCGTCATTGCTGGCGCTGCCGATGTCTTCACGCTCCAGCGATGTGCTGGCGGGCAAGACTATATCGGCAAATTTCGCCTGCGCGGTCCAGAATTGCTCATGCACGATGAGGGTGTCAGGACGCTGCCAGGCCTTCACAAGCTTGTTCAGATCCTGATGATGATGAAAGGTATTCCCGCCTGCCCAGTAAATCAGCTTGATGTCGGGATAAGTCTGCGACTGCCCATCAAAGTCGAACTGTTCGCCGGGCTGCAACAGCATGTCAGCTATACGCGCGACAGGGATCCGGCTGCTGACCGGATTTTTACCCACTGGCAAACGCGGGCCAGAGAAGACCCGCCTGTCTGCCCCCGCCAGATTGGTCGAGGCATAACCGAATCCAAGCCCACCGCCAGCAGTGCCAATTTGCCCCAACAATGCAGTAGTCGCGACGACGGCCCAGTAAGCTTGCTCTCCCTGCCGGGCACGCTGCACGGACCAGGCAATATTGATCATGGTTTTGCTGCCAGCCAGACAACGGGCAAGCTGACGAATTTGCTCGGCGGCCAGCCCGGTAATGTTGGCTGCCCATTCCGGGCTTTTCGTCACGCCATCGGTTTCACCCAGCAGATACGCGGAATACTGCGCAAAGCCGACGGTGTACCGTTCAACAAAATCCTGGTCATAAAGTGCTTCGGTAATCAGCACGTGGCACAGCGCCAGCAACAACGCGGTGTCTGTGCCGGGTTGAATAGCCAGCCACTGCGCTTCTGGCACCGCAGACAGATCGTTTTTCACCGGGCTGACGTTGATAAAGTGCGTGCCGTTCTCCCGCATTTTCTCCAGCCAGTACGCCAGCGCATGGTCGTTCGCCCCGCCACCGTTAACCTGCGCGTTACGCAGCGGCAGGCCACCGATAGCCACAAACACCTCGCAATGTTCGGCCAACACCGGCCAGTGCGTATGGCGCCGCTGTAGTTCGTCCAGATCGCCCAGAATATGCGGTAGTGTGCGTTCCCCTGCGGCAATGCTGTAAGTATTGGTGCTGGCGGTGTAGCCGCCGAACTGGTTCAAGAAACGGTGCAGCTGGCTTTGCGCATGGTGAAACCGCCCGGCGCTGGACCAGCCATAAGAGCCGCCGTAAATCGCCTGATTGCCGTGTTGCTGTTTCACTCGCGCTAGCTCATCAGCCACCAGTTTCAACGCCACATCCCAGCTGACTTCGACAAAAGGTTCTTTTCCGCGCGCTGCTCGTGAGGCGGCTTTCCCCTGAAGATAGCCAAGCCGTACCGCCGGATGCTGAACTCGGGTGGAGCCCTGCACCGCGCCCGGTAAAGAGTCGCCGATCTTTGAAGGATTACGATCCCATTCCACTGGCTTAACGTCAGTCAGCACGCCTTGCTCGGTGGTTACGCGATAGGTTCCCCAATGCATTACGGCCAGGTCTTTATTGTTCATGGGCTGATTACTCGCGGCGTATACGGCGCGCCAGACGCGTGCCGAAGGTCTGCAACAACTGGACGATAACGATCAGGACCAGTGCCGTTGAAAGCGTGGCAAAAGCATCAAAACGTTGATACCCGTAAGTGATGGCTAAGTCCCCAATCCCACCGCCACCCACGGTTCCCGCCATTGCGGTAGCCCCAAGTAAACCGATGGTGGCTGTAGTCAGCGCTAACACCAGCGATGAAGCGACTTCTGGCAGCATGAAATACCAGATGGTCTGAAAGGGGGTGGCGCCCATTGCGTTAGCGGATTCGAGGATGCCTTCATCCACTTCCAGCAACGCGCTTTCAACCAAACGAGAAATATACGGCGCGATAAAGATCACCAGCGGCACAATCGCGCCCGGCGTGCCAATGGTGGTATGCACCAGAAAGCGGGTAAACGGCAGAATAGCGATCAGTAAAATGATGAAGGGCAGCGAGCGGATCACGTTAACAATCGGGTTCAAAATCTGGTGCACAAAGCGGTTTGGCAAGATCCCGCCGGGACGGCAAATCACCAGTACAATCCCCAAAGGGATGCCGAGTAATGAACCAAACCCCAGCGAGACGGCAATCATCACCGCGGTATCATGCAGCGCAAGCAGAAACTGATCGCCGGTGATGGCGGTATCAAAGAGTTCAAACATGGGTAATTTTCACTCCCGACTGGCGAAGAAAATGGATGGCCGCCTCGGTGTGTGACGGCTCACCTTTAATCTGCACAATCATAAACCCGAGAATAGTGCTCTGAACTTCCGACATGTTGGCAAACAGAATATTAACCTCCACCGGGAAGTCGCGGATTAAGCGGTTAACGATCGGCTGTTGTGCGGTAATCCCGATAAATTCCAGCCGCAACGCTTGCGCCCTCTCCTGCCCGGCAAGCAGAGCCAACGTCTGTTCTGGCAGCCGATCGTGGATCACCGACTGGACAAAACTGGCACTTACCGCATGCTGAGGATGAGCAAACAGGCTCAGCACATCGCCCTGTTCAACAATCCGCCCCTGCGCCATTACCGCTACTTTGTTGCAAATCTTCTGCACTACCGACATTTCATGCGTAATCAGCACAATAGTGATGCCATAACGCTGATTAATCTCTTTCAACAGCAGCAGAATTTGCACCGTGGTCTGCGGATCAAGCGCTGAAGTGGCTTCGTCACACAGCAGAATAGAGGGATTAGTCGCCAGCGCACGTGCAATACCCACCCGCTGCTTCTGCCCACCGGACAACTCGTCAGGAAAGCTGTTAGCTTTATCGCCCAGACTGACAAACGCCAGCAGCTCTTCCACTCGCGCACGGATAAAAGCTTTATCGCGCCCTTGTAAAATCAGCGGGATAGCCACGTTATGGAACACCGTTTTGGCATTCAGCAGATTAAAGTGCTGGAAGATCATGCCAATGTCTTTCTTAACGTTATTCAACCGGGACTTGGTGACCCCTTGCAGGGATTCACCGTTTACCAGCACGTCACCTTTGCTCGGCGTGTCCAGATGATTGATCAAGCGCAGCAGCGTGCTTTTACCCGCGCCGCTGGTGCCAATCACGCCATAGATGTCGCCCTTTTCAATGGTCAGGTCGATCTGCTCAAGGGCCAGAAACTCGACGTTCTTGCGTGAAAAGGTTTTGCTGACGTTGCGAAACGCGATAGTCGGCTGGCTCATTTGAAATAGTCTGGCAACAGGTAGCCCTGATACTCAGCGTGGCTTTGAATATACTGTTTGAATTCGGCAGAGTGGTAGCCAGCAATAATCTCTTTGGCGAACGGGGCTTCTTTGTTTTTGCCCGCAACGGTCACGATATTAATAAAGTTACTGGTAGGCTCTTCCAGCTTCAACGCAGAGCTCAGCTTCATCCCGCTGGACACCGCGAAGTTGCCCTGAATCACGCCGTAATCCACGTCTGGCAGCGCCCTGACCTGCTGCGCATTATCCATCTCTTTCAGCACGATTTTATAGGGATTTTCCGTGACGTTTTTCTGAGAGAAGGTGGCGGGATCGCTGTTCGGGCTGATTTTTAGCCAGCCAATACTCTGCAATAACAACGCCGCACGATACTCATTAGAAGCCTGATTAGGCACTGAGACGGTAGCGCCTTCAGCGGGCTTTTCCAGCGTGTTGATTTTGCCTGAATAAAGCCCCATCGGCGGTGTTGGCACCTGCACAATGCCGACGTTATCACTGCCCAGACGATCGTTTACCGACTTCAGATAAATGGGATGCTGCATGATATTGGCTTCGATATTACCGCGACTCACCGCATCGTTCACCTGAATCCCGTCGCTGAAGTCTTTGTATTCGACCTTATAGCCTTTTTTAATTAAATAAGGCGCAACACCCTTCTCGAACTGCTCTTTATAGGGACCAGGATTAAAGCCCACTCTGATCAATTTACTGTCATCAGCGTGGGCTGTGGACAGAAGTGCGGCTGAAGATAACAGACTAAATACAATCCCCTGCAATACAGACTTGCTCATGGTGAAATCCTTAATGCGGATAATGAAAGAAAACAATTAAATCACAGCTAAAGTTTGATGTAGAAGGTAAACCCGCGTCTGGCTTGGGCTTTATTCTGCTAAAGATAGTTGTAAGATGAATTAAACGTTCCTGGCAATAGACAGACTTTTTTGTGCTAACGATAACCCGGTATTTTCATATTATCCCCGTGCCAGATATGACATTCTTCCCGGCTTAAACATATTTTTTCCGGTGGGAATATGCCTGATTTTGCCGCATCGCAATTAGTGAAAGACTTAGAAGAGAACGTATTTAGCGTGCTGGAAAAGCTGGCAGCTAAAGTGGACAGATCGCAATTACCGCTAATCGATCTGTCATCTGGCAGTCCGCGCCAGCCAACGCCCCCGGAAATCATTGCCAGCTTGCAAGCCGCGGCGGAAAACCCTGGCAATCACGAATACGCCTCTTTCTGGGGCAAACCGCAGATCCGCGAGGCTATTGCGGCATTTTATCTGCGCGAATACGCGGTAGAACTGAATCCAGAGACCGAGATTGCGGTTTTTCAGGGATCGCACATTGCTGTCAGCGGCGTCCCTCGCGCGCTACTCAATCCCGGACAGGTGCTGATTTCAACCGATCCCTGCTACCCACTTTACCGCTCTGCTGCCAGACAGTCGCAGGCGGATTTTTACGGGATTCCACTTGATGAAAACACGGCTTTCCTGCCGGACTTCAGCCGTGTTCCCGAAGATATTGCCCGGCGTGCTGGCCTGCTGTTGCTCAACTATCCGCATAATCCCACCGGGGCTGTCGCCACTGCCGCCTTGTTTCAGGATGCGCTGAAATTTGCCGAAAAGTATCGTGTGCCGTTGCTGCATGACTTTGCTTACGCTTCAATAGGCAGCAACCGGCAGGATCAGCCGATCAGCCTGCTGTCACAGCCTGGCGCAAAAGAGTGGGGAGTGGAGGTGTATACGATGTCCAAAAGCTTCCTGATGGCTGGCTGGCGCTTTGGTTTTGCCGTGGGCAATGCTTCGATTATCAGCGCCTTCAAAAAGCTGCACACCCACAGCTACAGCACCGTTTATGGCGCGGTACAGGATGCAGCTGTGACTGCGTTGGCATTGCCAGGCGAACGCATACGCGGGCTGGCCGAGGTTTATCATCAGCGACGCGAGCAAGTGTTAGAAAAACTGGCAGAGATGAACTGGCCGGTGAGGAAACAACAAGGCACCTTCTTCCTCTGGCTGCCAGTACCAGCAGGATTTAGCGGAGAGGATTTTGTTGGCAAGCTCCTTCAGGATGCCCACGTGCTGGTTGCTCCAGGCGCAGCATTCGGGGTGAGCGGTAGCCAATATGTCCGCATCAGCCTGACCGTGCAGACTGAGCAGCTGATGACAGCTCTGGAACGTATTGCGGCGTTGAAAGTGTTTGACCGTTGAGTACAGGATTTACAGCAGGGGGAATACCCTAAAGCATTCCCCTTGGAGATCATTTAGGAAAATCAGTGCCCACAGACGTGTCTTTCCAGGCTTCCACCTGGGTCAGTCGGGCTTTCAGTTTGGCGGTAACAGCATCATGCCCCCACGCGCCCATCACCAGATGCCTTGGGGCTTCGTCAGTGTGCGTGATAGCAATCATCGCCTGAGCGGCACGCACCGGATCGCCAGCCTGTTTTCCGCTGTTGTCTGAGGTGCCTTTCATCCTGGCGGCAGCGGTTTCCTCGTAATCGCCAATTTTGCTCGGCGTCTGATGCAGTGAACGCCCTGCCCAGTCAGTGCGGAATGGCCCCGGCTCAACGCAGGTAACATGAATACCCAGCGGGCCGACTTCTGCCAGTAGCGAATCTGACCACCCTTCAACCGCATGTTTGCTGGCCGAGTAATAACCGGACCCCGGGAAGCCAATAATCCCGGCAACGGAGGTAATATTGATGATATGCCCGCTTCCTGCTTTGCGCATCGTCGGCAGCACTTCCCTGGTCATAGCAAAAAGACCAAAGACGTTGGCATCAAACTGGGCACGGATCTCCTGCTCTTCACCCTCTTCTACCGAGGTCTGATAGCCGTAACCTGCATTGTTCACCAGCACATCAAGGGTGCCGAACTTAGCCAACGCGGCAGCCACACCCGCTTTGATGGTGCTGCTATCCGTGACATCCAGTGACAGGGCCAGTGCGCGGTCTTCTACTCCGGTAACCAGGTCTTCAACTTTTGACTTATCACGGGCGGTCACCACCACGCGGTAATTCTGTTTCAGCAGCTCTTTCACCAGTTCGCGACCAAAGCCAGTGGAACAGCCGGTAATAAACCAGACGGGATTGTTGTCTGTAGCCATGTCGTTATCCTCTGAAAAGCGTAAACAGAAGCGTAGTTCATCAGGACATCGCCTGCGACATCAATCCGAAGGTTTGCATCCCCTCAGGCTGCCAGGAAACGCCGCGGATCATCGCGATCGGGCCATCAACTTCGGTCATACCAAGGGTATTCAGCCAGTCGCCCAGGCCGGATGTGCTGTCGGTATCAATACGGACAAATTGCCCCTGTAGCCCAGCCAGCAGCGCGCTGACCAGCACTTTTGCATGGACTACGTCGCGGCAGATGATCGGGCCAATGGCATAGCCATGACCAAATCGGCGCAGGCTGGCAAAACCTTCAACCGTCCCCTGCTCTTCCAGCAGCAAAATGCGTTCAGCGCTGTCAAACAGACTGGCGATCAACTCAGGGCGATACTGACCCTGCGCCTGATGGTCCAGCGTAATCATCAACTGCTGTTCGTCCAATCGGGCCGGGCGCAGCAGTTGTCGCTGGTCAGGCAGCACCGGGATCACTTCAGCCAGCGCCTGGCACTGATGCTGTTCAATAAATCCGGTGCTGACAAAGCCCAACTTCTCGTACAGTGGTTTACCCCTTTCGGTGGCGTGCAGACGAACATTGAAGCCGTCCAGTTTTTGCAGTATCGACTGCATCAGCTGTTTGCCAATACCTTTGCCCTGCGCGTGGTCGGCAACAATCACCAGCCCGATCGAGGCGTACTCTTTGCCCCAACGCCAGAAAATGGCCGTGCCAAGCAGTTCACCCTCCTGTTCAGCCACGATGCCTTCGCCCAGTTGCAGCGCCTGCTGCCAGTCGGCCAGGCGGTGCGGCCACTTGAGGTTTTGCGTCAGAGCGAAGGCCTGTTCAAGATGCTGGTCCTGCATTGCACAAATCTGGTGAGTCATTCTTTTTTCCTTAACAGCCTGTGGCGCTCGGTGCATTCTGGCTTACCGTGGCGAGAAGGAATATCCGGCTAAATCTGGAAGTCGAGCACCGGCTCTTCCACGGAAACGGACAGCGCCTGGCGCTTGATCTCTTCCAGCGACAGATTGGCGTTGCACAGCTCCAGGAATTGCCAGACGAAGTTACGCTGCAGTTGGCCGCGCTTCAGTCCCAGCCAGACGGTGTTGGATTCAAACAGGTGCTTGGCTTCCAGCCGGGTCAGCGAGGAGTGCTCATCCAGCTGGCAGGCCTGATCGGCCAGGACACCGACGCCCAATCCTAACTCAACATAGGTTTTCACCACGTCAGAATCCTGCGCACTTAAGACGATATCCGGTTTAAGGCTGGCAGCATGGAACGCACGGTCAACGCGCGAACGCCCGGTGATACCTTGTCTGTAGGTAATTAATGGATAGCGGCTTAACGCTTCCAGAGAAACAGGCTGCTGATGTTCCAGCTCGTGCCCTTTTGGCACCAGCAGCGCATGGTGCCAGTTAAACCACGGGAAGGCCGCCAGCGCCGGGTTGTTCACCACCTGTTCGCTGGCGATGCCCACATCGGCTTCACCTGCGGCAAGCATAGTCACAATCTCCTGAGGCGATCCCTGATTCAGTTCAACACGGACGTTGGGATAAAGCGCACGGAAGGCTTTAATCACTCTCGGCAGAGAATAGCGTGCCTGCGTATGGGTGGTGGCGATGGTCAGCACACCGCTGGATTCATTGGTAAAGACATCCGCCAGCCTGCGCACCTTGCCCGCTTCATCCAGGATACGTTCAGCGATGGTCAGCAGCGCTTTACCCGGTTCGGTCATTCCCAGCAGACGTTTGCCACGACGAATAAACAGCTCCACGCCCAGCTCATCTTCCAGATCGCGGATATGACGGCTGACGCCCGACTGCGAGGTGAATAAGGTATTGGCAACTTCAGTCAGATTAAAGTCGCAGCGAGCGGCTTCCCTGATGATTTTAAGCTGTTGAAAATTCACGCGCGCGCCCCTTTCTATTTTCTGTTGGATAGCGTCATGTTAAGGAGGCTTATCAATATCAACAAATAATAAAAAAAGGTTTAATATGCTTTTTAGTGCTAAGAAGTGAGGCGCGCAACCGCGCGCCCGACAGAGGGGATTAGCTCACTAACATCAACTCGCGGTCTTCTACTACCGGCTTATTCAGCAGCGATAACAGAATATTTTTCACTGCCTGAGCCGAAGGAGAGAGCGGCACACGGGCAGAGACATTCAGCGACAGCGGCAGATTCAGCGTTGGGCTGTTGATGCGGGCCATCCACGCATTGGTCGAACTGACCAGCGCACGGGCGGCAGATTCTGGCAGCACGGTGACACCCATTCCGCTTGAAACGGCGGCGGTCAGCGTGGCGATAGATTCGATTTCACCGATAATACGGGCACTGAGACGACGCAGTGAGAAGGCTTCATCAACGCGTTTGCGCACGGCGCTGTAGTCACGCGGCAGGAACAGGTTCATCAGGGCCACGTCTGCCAGGTCAATGGTCTGTCCTGGGCAATCCGTCGCGCCTACCAGATACAGCTCTTCTTTCATCAGCGGCATGCTGGTGATGCCAGCTGTCGGCGCACGGTCGTAAAGAACCGCCATGTCAAGCTGCCCATTCATCACTTTTTCGTTTAATGAAGAGCCGCTGTTCTCGTGCAGATAGACCAGCACATCCGGGAATTGCTCACGCACGGTTTGCAATAAAGGCATGGTCAGCGATGAG
>NZ_JBAVTT010000029.1:0-118267 GCF_049696395.1 Erwinia sp. | reverse complement strand
TAACGAGTTCCACCCTACCCAGCTGCTGGCAGATTTGCTGACCATGGAAGAGCACCTGCCGGAGAAAGCCTTCAGCCAGATGATCTTCGCTTATGTCGGTGATGCGCATAACAACATGGGCAATACTTTGATGGAAGCCGCTGCGCTGGTCGGACTGGATCTGCGTCTGGTGGCGCCAAAAGGCTGCTGGCCTGATGAGGCTCTGGTCGCGGAGTGTCGTAAAGCCGCGGAGAAGACCGGCGGAAAAATCACTCTGACAGAAGAGATTGCTGAAGGCGTGAACGGCGCAGATTTTATCTACACTGATGTCTGGGTGTCGATGGGCGAACCAAAAGAAGTGTGGCAGGAACGTATCGCCCTGCTGCGCAAATACCAGGTCAACAGTGAGATGCTGGCGCTGACCGGCAATCCAAAGGTGAAATTCCTGCACTGCCTGCCCGCTTTCCACGATGACCAGACCACGCTGGGCCAACAGATGGCAGAACAATATCATTTGCAGGGCGGCATGGAAGTGACCAACGACGTGTTTGAATCCCCGCACAGCGTGGTATTTGATCAGGCGGAAAACCGTTTGCATACCATTAAAGCGGTGATGGTCGCGACGCTGGCAAAACTGCATTAAACACCGATGGGCAAACGGTTTCGGTCCTGCGATTTTTTCTTGCCGCGGCGAGCCGATTGCGTATAATGCCCCCCGTTTGCCGGGAGGATGCATGAAACTGAGTAGCGTTAACATTGCCGAACTGACAAGCCTGAACCCAGGCTGGCAGCGCCGTTTTTCCTTCCCAGGCATCACCGATCATAAAAAGAAGCCCCTCATTGAGGGGCTTTTTTTTGCCCGTTTTTCAGCTAACCGGCATGCGTAAAGGAGAGAGATGATGGCAAACCCGTTGTTTCACAAACATATAATTTCAATTAACGACCTCAACCGCGAAGAGCTGGAGCTGGTGCTGCGCACGGCCGCCAGTCTGAAGGCGACGCCCCAGCCGGAACTGCTGAAGCACATTGTGGTTGCGAGCTGCTTCTTTGAAGCCTCTACGCGCACGCGCCTCTCTTTTGAAACGGCGATGCACCGCCTTGGCGCTTCCGTAGTGGGCTTTGCCGACGGCAGCAATACTTCGCTGGGTAAGAAGGGGGAAACCCTTGCGGATACCATCTCCGTGATTGGCACCTACGTGGATGCGATTGTGATGCGCCATCCGCAGGAAGGGGCCGCCCGCCTGGCGACAGAGTTCTCCAACGGTGTGCCCATCCTCAACGCCGGTGACGGCGCGAACCAACACCCTACTCAAACCTTGCTGGACCTGTTCACCATTCAGGAAACGCAGGGCCGCCTGAACAACCTGAAAGTGGCGATGGTCGGTGACCTGAAATATGGCCGTACGGTGCATTCTCTGGCCCAGGCGCTGGCGAAGTTTGAGGGCAACCGCTTCTACTTTATCGCCCCAGACGCGCTGGCTATGCCGTCTTACATCACCGATGTGCTGGACGAGAAAGGCATTGTCTGGAGCCGCCATGACAGCATTGAAGAAGTGGTGCCTCAGGTAGACATTCTTTATATGACTCGCGTGCAGAAAGAGCGTCTGGACCCTTCGGAGTATGCCAACGTCAAAGCGCAGTTTGTGCTGCGTGCGGCTGATCTGGCCGGTGCCCGCGACAATATGAAAGTGCTGCACCCGCTGCCACGCATCGACGAAATCACCACCGATGTGGACAAAACGCCGTATGCCTGGTACTTCCAGCAGGCGGGAAATGGCATCTATGCACGCCAGGCGCTGCTGGCGCTGGTACTGAGTAGCGAACTGGCTCTGTAAGGGGAATTGAGATGACGCAAGATAATAAACTGCAGGTCGAAGCGATTAAACGCGGCACGGTAATCGACCACATTCCGGCACAGATTGGCTTTAAGCTGCTGTCGCTGTTCCGCCTGACCGAAACCGATCAGCGCATTACTATCGGTCTGAACCTGCCGTCTGGCGAGATGGGCCGCAAAGATTTGATCAAGATCGAAAATACGTTCCTGACCGACGATCAGATCAACCAGCTGGCGGTCTATGCGCCGCACGCCACGGTAAACCGCATCGATAATTATGAAGTGGTGGGCAAGATTGCTCCGGCGCTGCCAGACCGCATCGAGCATGTACTGACCTGCCCAAACAGCAACTGCATCAGCCGCAGCGAGCCGGTTGCCTCCAGCTTTGCGGTGAAAAAACGGCAGGATGACGTGCGCTTAACCTGTAAATATTGCGAGAAATCCTTCGCCCACCATGTGGTGCTGGCGAACTGGTAATCAGCGGTCAGCGGCTTATAATGGGCCGGCCAGCTGCTGATAGTTAGCCCATCAGCACCGGCAGATTACGCCAAACACGGCCGGGGCGGCCGCCGTCGCTCCGCTAACGCAGCATCTCAATATCAGGGAGAAAGTATGTCTCGCGAAATCAGCACTGAAAACGCACCAGCCGCTATCGGTCCTTACGTGCAGGGCGTCGATCTGGGCAGCATGATCATCACTTCAGGCCAGATCCCGGTCGATCCTAAAACCGGCACCGTGGCCGACGACGTGACCGCTCAGGCGCGCCAGTCGCTGGAAAACGTGAAGGCCATCGTCGAAGCGGCTGGTTTGAAAGTCGGTGACATCGTGAAAACCACGGTCTTCGTGAAGGATCTGAATGACTTCGCTACGGTGAATGCCGCCTATGAGGCGTTCTTCACTGAGCATCAGGCCAGCTTCCCGGCGCGTTCTTGCGTGGAAGTGGCCCGTCTGCCTAAAGATGTGAAAATCGAAATCGAAGCGATCGCCGTTCGTCGCTAGCCGGTTCGCCCTCTGCCCCCTGCGGCAGAGGGTTTTCGTCTTACCGCTCTGCCCGCAGTAATTTCTCAATCGGATAGACCAGCGCCAGCACCACTTCATCCTGAGTAGCCGCCGCTTTATCCAGCTTCAGCTGCATTTTTGCCACTTCATCCGCCCCAAACGCCCGGTTATCCTGAATCGCATCCAGCAAAGAAAGCCCCATACGGCTGAGTTCTTCCACCTGCTGAGCCACGGGCTGCAAAGGCTGTAGCTGGTAGTTTTGCGCCAGCAGAGGCATCACTTCCGGCACGTTTTGCTGCCACAAACGCAGCTGATGACGGATGGCCTGCATCGCCTGGCGATCGCCTCTGTTAGCGATCACCGCCTCAACGTACCGATCCAGCTCGCGGACTTTATCGCTCTCAGCCGGTAAGACATCCGCAAGGCGATTCAATGGCTCGTTCAGATCGTAATGCCCGGCCTGGAATTTCAGGTGCTGTCGGGTGTAATACTGGGCAGGCTCCAGCGCTTCAGCAAAGATTTGCAGAGGAACGATGTCGCTGCTGTTGGCCAGACGGATCATCTGTGTCTGCGCCTGAGCATGCTGCTGCAGACCTACCGATACGGTTGACCAGCGGTCCACCGCCGCCAGCCGCTGATACATGTTCTGCTCATTGGTCACATCTCTTGCTGACCAGAGGCGCTCCGCCACGACATAAGCTCGCGGCCACAGGCGAACATCAATCACCTGTGGATTAACGATCTCTGCCCACAGCGCGGCTTCACCGCCAAGCAGGTTATCTTTCATCTGCTGCTCGCCCGGCACGCTCGGCTGGATGCCCGCAGGCACAGCCTCTAACTTACTCCCCTGGGTTGGATAGCGTGCGTTGCCCACCAGCATATAACCAGAAAGCCGATCGCCATCCAGCGTGACTACCGGTTGGACGTTCCCCATCCAGGTATCCACAGCGAAGGTCACCTGATGCGGTGAAAGCCAGTCCACCTCGCGCACCATCCGCCGCGATTTTCCGGCAAAATCAATAAAACCGCGCCACTGTCCCTCATGCTCAATCAGTGTGAAGCTACCTTTCACCGCACTGCCTTTCAGCCTTGGCAGGGTGAACTGCCAGCTCTGCGCCGTATCGCCCTGCTGAAGCTGGTCTTTGCCGTTCAGGCCGACAGGATAGACTTCATTGCGGAAGTGGTAAGAGGCCGGTTGCGCCTGGTCCAGATAGAAACCGGCTGACAGAATGCCGTGATAATCCTGCTTGCTGACCTCACCCAGCGCATCCTGCCCCTGCCAGGATTGGATCAGAATGCTTTTTGGCAGATCCGGATGGGCAATCTCATCCCAGCCCAGCATCTGGCGATGGTGCTTCTCAAGGATCTTCTCCACTCGCTGGTTGAAGTAAGCCTGGAGCGCATGCTCATCCTTCAGCCCTTTTTCCTGCATAAACGCCTGAACAGATTTCGACTCTTTCCACTGCGTGGCATCTACTTCATCACCGCCAATGTGCAGCCACGGATCCGGGAAGATGGCCGTCACTTCACCGATCAGCGTATCGATAAACTGATAAACCTGCTCGTTGCTGGGATCAAGCAGCGGTTTGAATACGCCCCAACCCCGTTCGATCTGATACGGCCCTGGGGCGCTGATCAATTCCGGCATCGCTACCGCCAGCGCAGTGGCGTGACCAGGAAGATCGATCTCCGGCACCACACGCACGCCACGATCCGCAGCGTACTGCACGATCGCCTTCATCTGATCCTGGGTGTAAAACAGGCCATCACTGCCCTTTTCCTGCAGCTGAGGGAAATGCGTGGAAGCAAATCGCCAGCCCTGATCGTCCGTCAGGTGCCAGTGAAAGACGTTCATTCTGGCCGAGGCAATCCCATCGATCTGGCGGCGGATCGTGTCAAGCGGCATAAAATGGCGGGCAGAGTCGATCAGGATCCCTCGCCACGGGAAGCGCGGACTGTCGTGGATCGTCACATAAGGGATCTCGCTGGCCTGCTTGTTGTTCTGCACCAGTTGCAGCAAGGTTTCCATGCCACGCATCGCGCCGAAACGCGTGGCTGCCTCCAGCACCACACCTTCACTGCTGACCTTCAGATTGTAGCTTTCATCACTGTCCGGCTGCGGGACAGTGTCAACGCGTTTGGCGATCACAACCCTGATGGTGGGCTCCGCTACTTCACTGGTCTGCGGCATCATCTGCCAGCCAGTTTGCAGGCCAATTCGCAGACGCCAGCGGTCGACGGCGCCCGGCAGATCATCCCCTTCAATGCGGATAGAAAGCGTATTATCAAGCCGTAAATTCCCGCCGCTGGCAGGCTGTTCTACCTGCTGTGGCCAGGGCATCAACGGCAGGTTGCCAGCAGGGGTGGCATGCGCATAGAGTGAGACCAAAAGGGAACTGGCAAGTAACGACAAACGCAGGGAATGAGGCATCAAAACTTCTCCATAAGTATGACGGGCCAAAAAAGACAAAAAACCCATAAAACATATTTCGCAATGCGCATCAAGTGACTTCGGGTTTCAGGCCCCCGCCACTGTCTGGTTTTGTGACACCTTGCCAGTTAATGGCTAATCTTAGGAAATAAGAACGGATTAGAACGATCGAGACAGCCCGACCCTTTCACCTGAGAATCAGGATTGAGCGATGACAAAAACTCCCCCGTGGTGGCAAAACGGCGTTATTTATCAAATTTATCCCAAGAGTTTTCAGGACACCACCGGCAGTGGAACCGGGGATCTGGCCGGCGTGATACAGCGCCTGGATTATTTAAAAGGGCTTGGCGTGGATGCTATCTGGCTGACGCCGTTCTATATTTCCCCCCAGGTGGACAATGGCTATGACGTGGCGAATTACATCGCCATCGATCCGATCTTCGGCACCCTGAACGATTTCGACAAGCTGGTAGAAGAAACCCATCGGCGCGGGATGCGGATCATTCTGGATATGGTGTTTAACCACAGCTCTACCCAACATCACTGGTTCCATGAAGCGCTGGATCGCGATAGCCCTTATCGCTCTTACTATATCTGGCGTGACGGCACGCCAGGCCAACCACCCAATAACTGGCTGTCGAAGTTTGGCGGCAATGCCTGGCGCTGGCATCCGGAAAGCGCCCAGTACTATATGCACTTGTGGGCGCCTGAGCAGGCCGAGTTGAACTGGGAGAATGACAATCTGCGCGCCGAGCTGAAGCAGATCGTGAACTTCTGGGCAGATCGCGGTATCGACGGCCTGCGGCTGGACGTGGTGAACCTCGTGTCCAAACATCAGGATTTCCCGGACGATCCCGGCGGTGACGGGCTGCGGCTTTATACCGATGGCCCGCGCATTCATGAATTTATGCAGGAAATGAGCCGCGACGTGTTCCGCCCGCGTGAGTTGATGACCGTTGGCGAGATGTCTTCCGCTACGCTGGAACACTGTCAGCGTTATGGCTCGCTGGATGGCGAAGAGCTGTCGATGGTGTTCAGTTTTGATCATGTTGAGGTTGACTTTTACAACGGCCAGAAATGGACGCTGACGCCGCTGGACCTGGTGGCGCAGAAAGCGATTTTCAGCCACTGGCAGCAGGGCATGCACAATCGGGCGTGGAATGCGCTGTTCTGGTGTAATCACGATCAGCCACGAGTGGTGTCGCGCTGGGGAGATGAACATCACTATCGCGTGCAGTCAGCCAAGATGCTGGCGCTGGTGTTGCACGGTATGCAGGGCACGCCTTACATCTTCCAGGGCGAAGAGCTGGGAATGACCAATCCGCACTTCACCCGAATCATCGATTATCGAGATATCGAAAGCCACAATATGTACGCTGAGCTACGTTCCCAGGGACGGGACAGCGATAACCTGCTGGCTATCCTCGCCAGCAAATCCCGCGACAATGGCCGCACGCCAATCCCCTGGAACGCTGGCGAGAATGGCGGCTTCACCAGCGGCACGCCGTGGATTGGCATGTGCGACAACCTGGAAACGATCAATGCAGAAGCGGCGGTGGCCGATTTGGGATCGGTGTATTACACCTATCAGCGGTTGATCCAGTTACGCAAAGAGTTTGCGATCCTCACCTGGGGCGATTATCTGGATCTGCTGCCGGATCATGCTTATCTGTGGTGCTACTGCCGACGGCTGGAAAACGAGACGCTGGTCGTGGCAACCAACTTCAGTGCCGAGACGCAGGTCTGGCATCCACCGGCCTACAGCGGCCAGTGGGACGTGTTGATCAGCAACTACCCCGATACTCACGTTACGCCGGGCGAAGTGATGCTGCGCCCGTGGGAAGCCGTCTGGTGGTATCAGAAGCGTTGAGTTAACCTCGCCCAACTTCGTTGTTTGTTATAGCGGCGCAAACAGCATGGCGAGATCGTCACTGGTGAAACTGGCTGGTTCGCTCAGCTCATCCTCAAGGATGCTGTCTGCCAGTTCGGCTTTCTGCCCTTGCAGCGCGACGATCTTCTCTTCAATGCTGCCAGCGGCAATCAATTTGTAGACGAAAACCGGCTTGTCCTGGCCGAGGCGGTAAGCCCGGTCGGTTGCCTGATTCTCTGCTGCCGGGTTCCACCAGGGATCGTAATGGATCACTGTGTCCGCCGCAGTCAGGTTAAGCCCCACGCCGCCAGCCTTCAGGCTGATCAGGAATACCGGCACTTCACCTTCCTGGAAACGCCTCACCGGCTCAATACGATCCCGCGTGCTGCCCGTGAGGGTGACAAAAGGGATACGGGCTTTTTGCAGCTCTTCGGCAATCAACGTCAGCATGGTGGTGAACTGCGAAAAGATCAGGATGCGGCGATCTTCCGCCAGCAGATCGTCCAGCATCTCCCGCAACAGTGCCAGCTTGGCTGAGTGCTTCACCTTCGCCGCTTTATCGGTTTTCACCAGCCGAGGATCGCAGCAAATCTGCCGCAGTTTCAGCAGCGCATCCAGCACCAGCAGATGACTGCGTCCTGCGCCCTGCTGCTCCACCGCCAGCCGCACACGATCCTGCATGGCGCTGCGCACGGATTCGTACAGTTCGCGCTGGCTGCCTTCCATCTCCACAGATCGCACGATGGTGTTCTTCGGTGGCAGCTCTTTCGCCACTTCCTGCTTGCGTCTGCGCAACATAAACGGCCTGACGCGGCGAGCAAGGAGCTCTCTACGAACGCGGTCGCCATTGCGCTCAATCGGCACTCGCCAGTCTTGAGTGAACTGCTTTTCGCTGCCAAGAAAACCCGGCAACAGGAAATCAAATTGTGACCACAGCTCGCCGAGGTGGTTTTCCAGCGGCGTACCCGTCAGGCACAAACGGTGACGAGACTTCAGCGAGCGAATAACAGAAGCCGCACGGGAGGCGCTATTCTTCACGTACTGGGCTTCATCCAGGATCAGCAGATGATAGCTGTGACCAATCAGCTGTGGCTGGTCGCGCCATAACAGAGAATAGGTGGTGAGCACCACATCGTACTTTTCGATGTCGTCATAAAAGGCTTTCCTGTCCGGCCCGGTCAGCGCAAGAACGGTAAGTTCCGGCGTAAAACGGCTGGCTTCCTGCGTCCAGTTATAGACCAGCGTGGTAGGCACTACGATCAGCGCCGGGCGATCCAGCCTGCCCGCTTCTTTCTCCAGCTGAAGGTGCGCCAGTGTCTGAATCGTTTTACCCAGGCCCATATCATCCGCCAGCACGCCAGAAAGATCCTGCGCACGCAGGAACTGCATCCAGTTCAGGCCTTGCTGCTGGTAATCACGCAGCTGAGCATGCAGCCCTTTTGGCGGCTCGACAGGAAGGATGCCTTCACTGGAACGCAGGCGTTCAGCCAGTTGGTAAACGCCGCTGTCGCCGTGGAACTGCCAGCGCCCGGTGTCACTGAGCGCCGTTAAGCGGCCAGCCTCGTAAGGGGCAATGCGCAGTGGAGTATGAGCCCCCAAAGCAAACAGGTCGATCAGGTTGCCCACCAGCGGCTTCATCACGCTGGCGCTGATGTGCAGCCGTTCGTTGCGATCGCTTCTGAGTTCGATCACCTCTTCGTCCGGGATGTGGTTCAGATTGCCAGAGAACCAGCGCCGGTCTTTCTGGAACAGCGCAGACAGCAGTGGCTGCATCCGTACCTGACGTTTGCCCACGCTCACTTCCAGCTCAAGATTGAACCAGCCGTCTTCTCCCTGCACGGCCTTACCTTCAATGCCGGCAATGTCGGTAACGTTCCAGGTAAAGTCATTATCCATGCTGACCTTCCACCCGCGTTTGCGCAGTTTAGGCAGCTGTTTACGGATAAACGCCCGCCACTCAACCGGGGTTTCAGGGGCAAAGATCAAAGGAGGTAAAGGGGCAGACTCAGGCGTGTAGATGTGCCCGGCGGGGATAGTTTCCAGACCTGCGGCATTAATGTCCTGCACCCAGCCCTGTTCAAGCTCAAGCTGGCGCTGAACCAAAAATGGCGCGCCCTGACGGTCTTCAAAGCGTTCACCCGTGCTGCCAGCGGCCACCGCCACGCCCGCATAATCAAAATGCACCGCAGCGAAGTCCAGCATCTTCTGCCGGTGACCATAACGGCCAAATCCACTGACAAATTTCGCGCGCGACTCAAGCCGCAGCGTAGGGACAGGCCTGGCGGAAAGTGTGTGTAATACAGGTTCTTCTGACGCTTTTTCAGGCTGCTGTTGCAGCCAGGCCAGCATCACAGCCGCAACGTGGCGACAGTTGTTTTTTACCGGACAGGTACATTCACCGTTGGCGAGCAGCTTGCCCTGCGGCCTGCTGAAATGCACCATCACCTGAAAAGGTTCGATTTTCCTGCCTGGCACTTCGCCCGTCAGCAGGTTGTTTTGCCACTGAATATTCTGCGCTTTTTCCACCAGGCTTCTTCCCCTGGCAACGGTGCGCGCACCGATCCATCGGCTAACCTGTTTTTCATTGTACGTCACAGAAGGCATCAGACAGTATCCCGGGATGACCTGAGCAAAGACATGTTTGCTCCGCATAACAGGCAATAATATGAATTCCTCTGCTATGAATGCAACTGAAGTGCGCCATTCTGTCGCCAAAAAATATTTACAGCTGCGTTGTTGCCCGTTCTCCGGCCAAAGTTTCAACGCCGCAGGGAGCAGATCAGATCACCAGAGTCGGGCTGAGAGGGAATGGGGAGTCATCGCTAAGGACTAACAGGCCGATCTTCATCGACCGGCCTGTTTGTTCTGATTAGACGGCGGGCTGTGAAGCGGCGGCGGCTTCTACATTTTTCTGGGCGGCCTGTTGCTCTTCGCGGGCTTTGAGGTTGTCCCAGGCGCGGAAGAACGGATAGTACATCACCAGCGAAATCCCCAAATTCACTACTTGCAAGACGGTTCCGGAAATATGGCCGCCGGTTGCCAGATAGCCGCTAACAAAGATCGGCGTGGTGAACGGCAGCGCAATTCCGGCTGGGGGAGCCACCAGACCGGTAGACATCGAGAAGTAGGAAACCAGCACCAGAATCACCGGCGTCAGGATAAACGGCAGGAAGAAGTAAGGGTTCATCACTAACGGAATACCAAACACCATGGGTTCACTGATGTTGAACAGCGCGCCAGGTGCAGCGATTTTACCCAGCTGACGCATCTGTGCGCTTCGGCTACTGATCACCATAAAGATCACCAGTCCCAGCAATGCGCCTGTGCCGCCTGGTGCTATCCACAGGTCATAGAACTGCTGGGTGATGATGTGCGGGATCGGCAGGTTATGCTGAAAGGCATTCAGGTTTTCCGTCATATTCGAGAGCCACACCGGCTGAATAAACACCAGCACAATGGCATCGCCATGCAGCCCCAATGTCCAGAGCACGCCAATCAAAATGACCGAGAAGATCATCCCCGGCAGCGTACCGCCAACGTGATGCATAGGAATGCCAATAATGGTGGCAATCATGTTGTTTACATCGCCAAAGGAGGAGGCTTCTACCGCCAGTCTGATTGCCAGCACCACGGCCAGCACGCAGAAGCCCGGAACCAGCGCCAGGAACGATTTTGCCACCGCTGGCGGCACGCCTTCAGGCATGCGGATCACCAGATTTCGTCCGCTGACAAAGCGGTAGATCTCCGTTGAGAGCAACGAAATGATGATCGCCACAAACAGCCCCTGACTGCCAATCAAATTGACTGGGATCACCCCATCAATGATTTTCTGAGAGGCACCTTCTACCGGCGCAAATAACGTGTGCTGCGGGATGGTCATCATAAAGGCTACCAGCGACATCGCCCCGCTGGTCAGCGGATCAATCGTACGGTATTTTTCCGCCAACCGATAAGCGATGCCGAAGCTGGAGAGGATCGCCATGATGTCGTAAGTGGCTTTCACCGGGTACAGCAATTTATCCTGCCAGGTATCCCCGAACAGATCGGCCATCAGATGTCCCCAGGCAGGGATCGGCAGATAGGCAAAAATCAGAAAGAAGGAGCCAATCAGCATAAAAGGCATGTTCAAAATAATGCCGTCGCGGACCGACAGGACATGCTTTTGCCCGGCGACTTTCAGCGCTACGGGCAGGACATAACGCTCAATGATTGTTTTATTCGCAGTCACAGACACCCCCATCACCGGTTCGTCGCCGGTGTTTTCCCATCAGTTAAATTGCGGCAGATACGGTTTGTTCAGCGTCAGCACGTCTTCCAGCAAGGCTTCAGCACTGGCCAGATTGCCAATCAACGGATTGGTCACCAGTGCCAGCAGCGCGCTCTGGCGATCGCCTTTTACCGCGGCTTCAATAGTCAGTCTTTCAAAGTCTTTTACCTGTTGCGTCAGGCCATTCATCGCCGGAGGCAAAGGTCCAAAAGCCAGCGGATGAGCGCCCTGTGCATCAATCAGGCAGTTGATTTCAACCACCGCATCCTCTGCCAGTCCCTGTATCGCCCCGTTATTGCGGCAGTTCACCACCAGCTCTTTTCCGGCGTTGGTGTAAATAGCGCTGATCAGCTCTACCGCCACTTCCGAATAGTGTGCCCCACCACGGAAGCTAAGCTGCTCCGGTTTGGTATCCAGCTGTGGATCGGCATACAGCTCAAACAACTCTGCTTCCACTTTCATCACCTGCTCGGCTCGCGTGCCACGGGATTTGGCCGCCTCAATTTCCTCTTCGATCATCGAGGCAGTTTGATAGAAATAACGATGATAAGGACAGGGAATGGCGCCCAACGCTTTCAGGAAGGCTGGCGGCCACGGCAAATCTTTAATGTTGTTCATCGACAGCGCTTTACCATCACACAGCAGATCGATCGCCTTCGCCGTCAGATCTTCACCCAGCCTGCTGACCTTGTGTACCCAAACCATATGATTCAGCCCGGCAAACCGCAGCGACAGCTCCTGATAAGGCACTTCAAGCATGTCAGCAATCATATGGTGCATGGTGATTGGGACATTACAGAGGCCGATAATTTTTGCCTGGCTGTAGCGTGAGACGGCTTCAGTGACAATGCCTGCCGGGTTGGTGAAGTTGATGATAAATGCGTCCGGAGCCAGCTGTTCCACCTTGCGCGCCACGTTCAGCATGACCGGAATGGTTCTGAGCGCTTTAGCAAACCCACCGACGCCGGTCGTTTCCTGGCCCAGCAAGCCATATTTCAGCCCAAGACGTTCATCGGCGGCACGTGCGGCTAACTGCCCGACACGCAGCTGCGTCAGCACAAAACTGGCGCCACGGATGGCTTCATCCAGCTCGAAGTGAACGCTGACCTTTACCTGCTCCAGCCCGCTATGCTTAAGCATCCTGCGTGCCAGAGCGGCTATCACTTCCACCTTCTCGCGCCCGGATTCCACATCCACCAGCGCTAATTCCGTTATGGGCACCTGCTGATAGCGTTGGATCAGCCCTTCCATCAACTCTGGCGTATAGCTGCTACCGCCACCCACTACCGCGATCTTAAGCATGACAAACCTCCTGGGGTAAACGGCGGTAAAGCGTAATGAAGTCCGTTGCCAGATCCTGAATCAGCATCGCATTCATCAGATGATCCTGGGCATGGACAGTGATTAAGGTAACGGGCACCTTGCCGCACCCTTCATCCATGCCGATCAGTTCAGTCTGGATCTGGTGAGCTTCATTGACTGATTCTTTGGCTGCCGCCATGGCGAGATCGGCCGCGATAAAATCGCCTTTTCGCGCTTGTTGCAGCGCAGAGAGCGCATGGCTTCGGGCGCTTCCAGCCCTTACCAGCAACTCCATGATCAGGTTTTCCAGTGACATGAAAATTCCTCTTTGACGAAAAAAAAGTGCAGTGAGCCGCACGCTGCAAAAGCAGCGCGTAACAGCATTAACCTAAAAGGGAAGTGAGGGGTCAGGCTCCCAGCAACGCCAGGGCTTTATCCAGCACGTTATCACCACGCATCATGCCGTAATCCAGCATATCGATGACTGCAACCTGCTTGCCTTGAGGGGCTGCAAGCGCCTGAAGACGGGCGGCTTCGTACTGGACCTGCGGGCCCAGCAAAACGATATCCGCGCCACCCAATTCCTGCTCGAAATGGGCAACCGGTACCGCTTCGATCTCAATCTGCAACGCGCGCTTTTGCGCTTCGGCTTTCATCTTAGTGACCAGCATGCTGGTAGACATTCCAGCGGCACAACACAATACGATTCGCATCAGCTTTCCTCCTGTGATGGCGTGGAAGCATATAAGCCTGAACCTTCAGGTTCTGTAAATACCCTGAGGACATAGGATTTGCTGATGTTTTTGGAAAGGTGTTAATAATCATCAAGATAGAAATCACTCTCCATGAAAATAATTTTCATGAATGTGATCTGGATAGATTTTCGTTAATTAATTCCTGCTGGGTTATTTTTTAAAACCATTTATAATCATGCAATTAACATTATTAACTCCCTTTCAAGACCTAAGAAAGCAATGTGAAAAAGTTTTTCATTGGCATATGATGGTAAAACAGTTCTCTGGTTACACTCCGTCAAAGGCAGAACGGTTCTGGATATTCTCTGGCAATTGCAAACAGCGAAGACAAGCTCACCCGCTCAGCAGTCGCGGGTTGCGCGTTTTGTGCTGGATAACTTAGGGTTTACCTCTCAGGCCAGTATCGAACAACTGGCCACGAAGGCAGGGGTTAGCGCTGATACGCTGACGGCTTTCGCACGCTCGGTAGGATGCAAAGATTTGAATGATTTTATGGCGCAATTACGGGCCCTGAACACCGAACAGGTTGATGAAAACAGCGTTGCACCTGCCGTCACTGGTGATATCGACTTCTCGACCACCACCGCGCTGGAGAAGCTGGCAGCGAAGGCCGGTATCGGCCCGGAGATGCTGAAACGTTTTGCGCGTTCAATTGGCCGGGAAGACTTCAGCGATATTCTGTTCCAGATCCGTCGCCGTCTTAACGAGCTCAGTCAGCAGGAAGCGAAAGTGGCACGGGCAGTGTTAGACGATGTCGATTTCGCCTCTTCAGCCTCTATCGAGCAACTGGCGACCCGTTCAGGCGTCAGCCCGGCAACCATTACCCGTTTTGCCAAGTCCGTGGGCTGTGAAGATATCCGCGAGATGAGAATGAAACTGGCTCAGGCCAGCACCAGCCATTCACGTTATCTGCCTGCCAGAGAAGCCACCAATCTGCCTTCCGTCTGGCAGAATACCCTGTCAGGCGTTGAACAGGCGCTGCAAAAGCAACTGCAGAACAGCGACACAAATGCCTTCAGCCAGGCCGCCGCCTGCCTGAAAAAAGCCCGCAGCGTGACTCTGTTCGCCATGGGGAACCAGGATGCCCCTTTTGCCAGCGAGCTTCAGCATCGTCTGCTCCAGGCAGGCATCATGACCACGCTTTGCCAGGAAAGTAATCTGATGCGGATGACTGCCGCTACCTTAACCGACGATCACGCGCTGCTGGTGCTGGCAACCGATGAAGCCGACATGATGCTGCAAGCTGCGGTGCTGCAGGCGCGAGAACACGGCCTGCCCATCATCACCCTCGCCCCTGCCACCAGCCCGCTGGCCGCACTGTCACAGCATCTGCTGACGCTGCCTGCCGGACAGAAAATGGCCCGCTATGGCGCGTTAATGGCGATTGATTTGCTGCTGGCCGAGTGGCAATAGACTGGCTGGGTCTGCTTATTAACGCCCTGAATCCCCTCTGATTAGCACCACTTCCCCCCCCCCTTATTCAGGGAGGCTGATCCTGCGTGATTAAGACTTTGCTGATCATTTGCGCCAGGTCAACAAACTGGCAGTTATATCCGCCAAATCACTACATATAGCGTTTATCATGCCACTCTTACTCCATATATAGATATTCAATGAGGGATGTAACGTGGCTAGGGTGATTAAACGTGATGGCTGCAGTATGCCATTCGATGCAACACGCATCGGCGAAGCGATCAAAGGCGCGGCACGAGCGGCGGAGATTAAGGATGAGGCTTATTGTGTTGAGGTAACCGCACAAATTTGCCAGCAGCTTCAGCAACACGACAGCCTGGATATTCATGATATCCAGCGGGCAGTAGAAAACCAGCTGATGGCCGGACGCTATCCTGAGCTGGCCCGCACGTACATCGAATATCGCCACGATCGGGACATTGCCCGCGAGCTGCGCGGGAAACTGAATAAAGCCATTCGCGGCCTGGTTGAGCAAAGCAACCCTGCCCTGTTGAACGAAAATGCCAACAAAGACAGCAAAGTGATCCCGACACAGCGGGATCTGCTGGCGGGGATCGTTGCCAGGCATTATGCCTCGCAGCATATTTTACCGCGTGATGTGGTGATGGCGCACGAGCGTGGCGAGATCCACTACCACGACCTCGACTATTCGCCTTTTTTCCCGATGTTCAACTGCATGCTGATCGACCTGAAGGGAATGCTGACCCAAGGCTTTAAGATGGGTAACGCAGAAATTGAGCCACCGAAATCCATCTCCACCGCTACCGCCGTCACCGCGCAAATCATCGCTCAGGTCGCCAGCCATATTTACGGCGGCACTACCATCAACCGCATTGATGAAGTGCTGGCCCCCTTTGTTGAGGCCAGCCAGGCAAAACATCTGAAAACCGCCCATGAGTGGCAAATCGCGGATGCCGAAGCCTATGCCCGCAACCGGACTGAGAAAGAGTGCTATGACGCTTTCCAGTCGCTGGAATACGAAGTGAATACCCTGCATACCGCCAACGGCCAGACGCCTTTTGTCACCTTTGGTTTTGGCCTTGGCACCAGTTGGTCTGCGCGCCTGGTACAGCAATCCATTCTACGTAATCGCATTGCCGGGCTGGGTAAAAACCATAAAACAGCGGTGTTCCCTAAACTGGTGTTTGCTATTAAAGAAGGGCTGAACCGGCTGGCTGGCGACGTGAACTACGATATCAAACAGCTGGCTCTGGAGTGCGCCAGCAAGCGCATGTACCCGGATATTCTCAACTATGAGCAGGTGGTGAAAGTCACCGGTTCATTTAAAACGCCAATGGGTTGCCGCAGTTTCCTCGGAACCTGGGAAGAGAATGGCGAACTGGTGCACGAAGGCCGCAATAATATTGGCGTGATCAGCCTTAACCTGCCGCGTATTGCGCTGGAAGCGAAAGGGAATGAAGCGCACTTTTGGACGCTGCTGGACCAGCGCCTTGAACTGGCGAAGAAAGCATTGATGACCCGCATCGCAAGGCTGGAGAACGTCAAAGCTCGCGTCGCGCCGATCCTGTATATGGAAGGTGCCTGTGGCGTCAGGTTAAAAGCCGATGATGATGTGGCAGAAATCTTCAAATATGGCCGCGCCTCAATCTCTCTGGGCTATATCGGGCTGCACGAGACGATAAATGCCCTGAGCGGTGGCGAAAACCATGTTTATGATGATGCAGCGCTGCGGGCAAAAGCGGTGGCCATCGTCAGCCATTTACGTCAGGCCACCGATCGCTGGAAGGCAGAAACCGGCTACGGCTTCAGTCTTTACAGCACACCAAGCGAGAACCTTTGCGATCGCTTCTGCCGCCTTGATGCCGCTGAGTTTGGCGTGGTGGCTGGCGTAACTGACAAAGGGTATTACACCAACAGCTTCCACCTCGATGTGGAAAAAAAGGTGAACCCTTACGACAAGATTGATTTCGAAGCGGCTTACCCGCCTGTCGCCAATGGTGGCTTCATCTGTTACGGCGAATACCCCAATATTCAACACAACCTGAAAGCGCTGGAAGACGTCTGGGATTACAGCTACAGCCGCGTGCCTTATTACGGCACCAATACGCCAATTGATGAATGCTATGAGTGCGGCTTTACCGGTGAATTCTCTTGCACCAGTAAAGGCTTCACCTGCCCGAAATGCGGCAATCACGATGCGGCGAGGGTTTCCGTAACCCGTCGAGTTTGCGGCTATCTTGGCAGCCCGGATGCCCGGCCTTTCAATGCCGGCAAACAGGAAGAGGTGAAGCGGCGCGTTAAGCATTTAAGTGGGCCGCTGGGGTGAATATCCACCAGTATTACCCGGTCGATATCCTTAACGGGCCGGGAACCCGCTGCACGTTGTTTGTGGCGGGTTGTGAGCATCACTGTGTTGGCTGCTATAACAAAAGCACCTGGCGGCTCAATTCCGGGCAGCCTTTTACCGTTCAGCAGGAAGAGCAGCTGATCGCTGATCTGAATGATTCGCGCATTCCCCGCCAGGGTTTTTCCCTGTCGGGAGGCGATCCCTTACATCCGGCTAACGTAGCGGACGTATTGAGGCTGGTGAAGCGGGTGCGGCGCGAGTGTCAGGGCAAAGATATCTGGCTGTGGAGCGGATACCAACTGGCTGAGCTGACGGCGAAACAGCAGCAGGTTGTAGAGGAGATTGACGTGTTAATAGACGGAAAATTTGTCGAGGCGTTAAAAGACCCGGCGCTGCTCTGGCGCGGCAGCAGCAACCAGGTCATTCACTATTTACGTTGATCCCACTTAAGAGGCTTAAAGCAGTAACAGCCCAAGGCCGCCAACAATCATCCCGCTTAACGCCACTAACCCACCTGTAAGCCATAAAGACCGGGCAGGAAGCGTGCCGTGCAACATCAGCAATGACGGCACGCTGACCGCTGGCAAGGTCATCAGCAGGGCCAGCGCAGGTGCCATTCCCATCCCTGCCAGCATCATAGCCTGGACGATCGGAATTTCAGCCGCCGTTGGGATCACAAACAGACAACCGGCAATCGCCATGGCCACGACCCAGAACAGCGTATTGCTGACAAGGCCATCTGCATGGGGAAACAGCCAGACTCGTGCCGCACCCAGCAGAAGAACCGCCAGGATATACAGCGGAATGGTATTCCAGAACAACGACCAGAGTGCGCTAAGCCAGCGACGCAGAAACGGCGTGTTATCCACTTTTGGCCTCATCGGGATCACGTTGCTCACTTGCGCTTCTGGCGTCATTTTTTGCACCAGCAAGGCGATCCCCAGCACCATCAGCAAACCGGCAACCAGCCGGATAGCCGCAAACTGCCAGCCAAGCACAAACCCCATAAACACCAGCGTGGCCGGGTTAAGAACGGGATTGCCCAACCAGAACGCCAGCGTTCCTCCGACGGAAGCGGAAGACCTCCTAAGCCCGGCAGCAACCGGCGCAGCACAACAGGTACACATCATACCAGGCAGTGAAAGCAACGTGCCGAACAACGTACCGGCAAAACGCGGCTGCCCCAAGGTGCGTAACAGCCAGTTCCTCGGGATCAGCACCTGAACCAGCGAGCCTAAGATCACCCCCAGTACGGCGGCTTTCCATACGGCCAGAAAGTAGACCTGCGCATAATCCCAGGCTGCCTGTAAAGGGTGTTCGCTCGGATTGGCGAGCAGAGACTTGCCAATGCTATGCGTGTCGGCGGCAAGGAAAGCTTTAAAGTAATAAGGCTGCCATTTGACGTACCAAAGCCCGGCAACCACTACGGCTAAAAACAGCAGCGGTTTCCATCTGGCAAACGCAGGAAGGGTAAGGCGTGATGAGCTTATATGGGACATTCCGATGACTCCGGATCATTGCAGGCTACGCCCGACGTCGTCATAGTACTCAGGATCCTCTGTCCACAGTTTGATCAGGGTTCAATTTCAGGTTACATGTTGCTTGAATAAACGACTTATTCTCGCGTCCAGATCAGTTTTTTACCAAAGCCTAACGCATTATCGGTCATCTTCAGCTCATCGAGCTTTATTTCCCATAACGGCGCAGAGACTTTTGCCGCGATCGGGAAACGTTTGATGTATGCCTTGCGGGCATGCTGTTCTTCTTCGCCCTCCAGCAAGACTATCCGCCCGGAATATTGCACGCCTTTAATCAACAGTACCGATTTAGGCTGCCCATTGATGGTCCCGGCCACCAGCGGATCTTTTGCTATCGTTGCGCCGTGGCGGGTTTCCGTTTCCGTCATCAGCCAGAACGCGACCCGTTCAGCGTCATAGACGTAAAAGCAGTTGGCGCACCACACGGGATTGCCACTGCAAAGGGACAGCACATGGTGTTTTTTAAGATACCGACCGATCGCAATTAGGTGTTCGCTTGCTGACATTCCGCCTCCCTGAAAAACGCTACTTTGCCACATTCACAGCAGGTTTTGCTATGCTGCGGGCAGAGGAATTGTGATGACAGAAATGATAATCGAAAATGAACGCGCGCACTGGCGTCTGTATATCCTGCGCACGGCCAGCGGTCTGTTATATACCGGGATCACCAATGATGTGGCCAGACGCTTCTTGCAGCATCAGGCGGGAAAAGGGGCGAAGGCGTTACGCGGTAAAGGCCCGCTGGAGTTGCTGTTTCACTGCGAAGCTGGCGACCGTTCTTCTGCTTCGCGCCTGGAGTATCAGGTGAAGCAGTTGAAGCGTGCGGAGAAGATCAGGCTGGTAGAACACCAGCCTGTCTCATTAAGCGCCTGGCTGGAGGCACTTAAGAGCGGTTAAAGGGTGCAGAATAGTCAATATGGCCTTCGGCACCGGTAAACGCATTGTCAGCCAGCTTGTAGACCTGAAAAGCAGCCTCCGCGCCCGGCGTGCGGCAACGAAGTTGATGCCTGGCTGCCGGTTCAAAACCGTAACGCTCGAAGTAGGCCGGATCACCGATCACCACCACCGCGGCATAGCCAAACTCATTCAGCGTATCCAACCCTTCATAGATCAACTGTTTACCCAGTTCCTGCCCGCGGAAACTGGCGTCAACGGCGAGTGGCGCAAGGCCAACCCACTGATAATCTTCACCATTCAGCGTAACTGGGCTAAATGCGGCATACCCGAGAACCTGGCCTTCCTCATCCGTGGCAACGACGCCAAGGGTAAGTAAACCGTCTTCACGCAGTTGCTGAACCAACTCGGCTTCTGCGGAGGTCTCAAAACAGCGGCGCAACAGACTGTCAATACTCGCCGCATCCATTCCTATTTCACTACGAATCAACATGGTGCACCCGCGCGATCCGCTGGGGAATTCGCGTCCTCAGTCAGTCCAGCCTCAACCAAATCGGCCAGTTGCATAAGGCCAAAGCGCAACGGCGCTGGCATGAATTCAAGCTCAATCGCATCCATCAGATTTTTCACTTCCAGCCCCAATTCTGTGTCTCCTTCAATCACCAAACGGCGCTGGAAAAACAGGGTATCGGGATCCAACCTGCGAGCGGCAATAAGCAGCAGATCGTTAGCGTCGCCACGAAACCAGACGTCCGCTTCCACCCGTTCAGCTACGCGTATTTTTCCCTGTTCAACAGTCGTTGCCCAGCTCAGCCCGAGGTCACGGATCTCAATCCCTAACCAACGCCCCTGCAGAAAGTTTACCTCACCTTCGGCCAAAGCATGGTGAAATTGCCCGTTCAGGATCTGCTGCAGCATCTGCTTCTTGATCATAAACGGCGCAAACTGCAGCGGTATCCGTAACATTTTCGGACCTTTTCGAACCAATTGAGCGCGAAATGGGTTCAACACCATCGTGACTCCTTCTGAGTAAATTTCGACTATTTTGCCAGATTGACAAAACACATCAGGCAGTTGGATCAACAAAATGAGCGAACTTTCTGGAAATCGTCGGTAAATCTCTTCCCATCAATACGCCATTAGCTGCCTTAAATCAAAAATTGTCCTCTCCATGCTGACTAAACTCGACGGCTCTTCAGTTTATCCGGAATGTCTTGATATGGAATTGCTTTGCCCTGCAGGTAACTTACCTGCCCTGAAGGCGGCGATAGAGAATGGCGCTGATGCCGTGTATATCGGCCTGAAAGACGACACCAATGCACGCCATTTTGCCGGGCTCAACTTCACAGAGAAACGTTTGCAGGAAGCTTCCCGCTACGTTCATCAGCATAGACGCAAACTGCATGTTGCGATCAATACATTTGCCCACCCTGACGGTTATCAACGCTGGGAACGGGCGGTGGATATGGCCGCACAGGCCGGTGTAGATGCTCTGATCCTTGCCGATATCGCGATGCTGGAGTATGCCGCCGAGCGCTATCCGCACATCGAGCGCCATGTTTCGGTTCAGGCTTCAGCCACTAACGCCGAAGCGATCAATTTCTATCAACGTAACTTTGAGGTTTCGAGGGTCGTTCTTCCCCGAGTACTTTCAATTCACCAGGTTCGACAGCTTGCGCGGGCCACCACCGTACCGCTTGAAGTCTTCGCCTTTGGCAGCCTGTGCATCATGGCCGAAGGACGCTGTTACCTCTCCTCTTACCTGACTGGCGAATCTCCGAACACCGTTGGCGCCTGTTCTCCCGCTAAATATGTCCGCTGGCAGCAGACACCAGCGGGGCTTGAGTCGCGTCTGAACGAAGTGCTGATCGATCGCTACAGCGCCAATCAGAACGCCGGTTATCCCACGCTTTGTAAGGGCCGTTATAAAGTAGATGATGTGCCCTATCACGCCATGGAAGAGCCGACCAGCCTGAATACGCTGGAGCTGCTTCCCACGCTGCTGGCGGCGAACATCGCCTCGGTGAAAATCGAGGGACGCCAGAGAAGTCCGGCTTATGTCGCTCAGATCGCTCGCATCTGGCGGCAAGCCATCGATCGCTGCAAAGCAGATCCGCAGAGTTTCACCGCACAACAAAGCTGGATGGACGCATTAAGCGCGCTCAGCGAAGGCACACAAACCACGCTCGGTGCCTATCACCGTGAATGGCAGTAAGGATCACCATGAAATACGCATTAGGCCCGGTTCTTTGGTACTGGCCAACTGAAACATTGCAGGCATTTTATCAGGCGGCTGCAGACAGTCAGGCCGAGATCGTCTATCTGGGCGAAGCCGTTTGCAGTAAGCGCAGGGCAACAAAACATGCCGACTGGTTGGGCATGGCAAAAGAACTGGCAGCCAGCGGCAAACAGGTGGTTCTCAGCACGCTGGCACTGGTGCAGTCCCCTTCTGAACTGACGGAGTTGAAAAGGTATGTCGATAACGGTGAGTTTCTGATTGAAGCCAACGATATGGGCACGGTGAATATGGCTTCTGAGGCCGGCCTGCCTTTTGTCGCCGGGCATGCCCTCAACTGTTATAACGCTGTAACGCTGCGCCTGCTGCACAAAATGGGCATGGTGCGCTGGTGTATGCCGGTTGAGCTTTCCCGTGAATGGCTGGTCAATTTGCTCACCCAATGCCAGGCGCTGGGCATCAGGAATAAGTTTGAGGTAGAAGTGCTGAGTTACGGCCATTTGCCTCTGGCTTATTCCGCGCGCTGCTTTACCGCCAGAGCGGAAAATCGCGGTAAAGATGACTGTCAGACTTGCTGCATTGACTATCCCCAAGGCAGAGCATTGCGCTCACAGGAAGATCAGCAGGTGTTTGTGCTTAACGGCATCCAGACCCTGAGTGGCTACTGCTATAACCTGGGCAATGAACTGATTTCGATGCAGGGACTGGTCGACATTGTGCGTCTGTCTCCGGAAGGCAGTGACACCCTGTCGATGCTTGACGCTTTCCGCAACAATGAAACCGGGAAACACCCTTTACCGCTGGTTTCTCGCCAGCAATGTAATGGCTACTGGTGGAAAGTGGCCGGGCTGGAATTAGTTAACTAAAAATCAGCGGGTTAATGGCCCGCTGAATTCCCCTAAGAATAATGGCAGTTTTAATATGACTGATGATGGAGGATACTGGTCGGACTAGCCTGTCCTGAGCGCGAACCGTTGGAGTGGCAGGTCTTATGACCGGCCCGGCGCTGTGAAAAGTGCTGCAAACTGCCAATCCTTTTGAGAAGAAATCGTCCAGGATAGATATTTGTATTGGCGCTAAGCCGCCCTTCGAATAAGTGAGCACCCATGTCTGATATAAAAAATGTTCCACTTTCGGTTCTCGATCTGGCGCCGATCCCGCAAGGCGCTACAGCGCGCGAGGCGTTTCACTCTTCTCTGGCACTCGCACAGCAAGCGGAAAAGTCAGGATATAACCGTTACTGGCTGGCTGAACACCACAACATGACCGGTATTGCCAGTGCGGCAACGTCCGTGCTGATTGGTTATCTGGCTGCCAACACCACGACGCTGCGCCTGGGGTCTGGGGGCGTGATGCTGCCGAACCATTCACCGCTGGTCATTGCTGAACAGTTCGGCACACTCGAATCTCTCTATCCCGGCCGTATCGATCTGGGACTGGGTCGCGCGCCGGGTTCGGATCAACGCACAATGATGGCACTTCGCCGTCATATGGGCGGCCATGTAGATAACTTCCCGGCTGACGTTTCAGAGATGATTGCCTGGTTTGATGCCGAAGACGGCGAACAACCAGCCGTACAACCGGTGCCGGGACTTGGGCTAAAAATCCCTGTCTGGTTGCTTGGTTCCAGCTTGTATAGCGCTCAACTTTCCGCACAGCTAGGCCTGCCGTTTGCCTTTGCTTCGCATTTCGCGCCGGATATGTTGTTCCAGGCTTTGCATCTTTACCGTGAAAACTTCAAGCCTTCGGCCCGCCTTGAGAAGCCCCATGCGATGGTGTGCGTGAATGTCGTCGCGGCGGACAGCGAACGCGATGCCCGCTTCATGTTCACTTCAATGCAGCAGCAGTTCATCAATCTGCGCCGTGGCAAACCAGGCCCGCTTCCCGCGCCGGTTGAGAACATGGATAATCTGTGGTCACCTTCAGAGCAATACGGTGTGCAGCAGGCGCTGAGCATGTCGATTGTGGGCGATCTGGATAAAGTTCGTCAGGGACTGGCTTCACTGATCCGTGAAACTCAGGCTGACGAAATCATGGTGAATGGTCAGATTTTTGATCAGCAGGCGCGTTTGCGCTCGTTTGAACTCGCTATGGAAGCGCATAAGTCGCTTCAGGCATAAGAAACCTGCCCCCGAAAGCACTGCTGTGCTTTCGGGTCACTCTTCAGAAAGGCCCTCTTCCTTCCACCAGTCATCAATCACCTGAATTCCACCGGCTCGTTGTTCGGGCGGAAGCAGGCCGCAGATTTTCAGGGTTTGTAGCGGAGTTTAAAAGCGCCAAAGGTGATAATCAGAAATGCTGCCGCTACCACCGTGAAGGCGACGTAAAGACTGGAAAGATGAGCAACCCAACCCAACAGCGCGGGTCCGCCCAGCACGCCGAGGTAACCCATCGTCGCCACCAACGCTACCGACATGTTGACCGGCATCACCGTTTCCTGACCGGCAAGCGTGATTAGCACCGGAACAATATTGGCCGCACCAACGCCTACCAGAGCAAACCCAACCAGCGACAACTCCCAGCCCGGTAGCAACACGACCATCAGATAGCCTGCCAGCCCAACCAGTCCCCCCCAGGTCAGCACGCGCTTGCGTCCCAGTTTTTTCACCATGGCATCGCCGGTCAGTCGCATCAGTGACATAGTGAAGGCAAAGAGCGCAAATCCCCATCCGGCATGCTCTACCGCCAGCCCGCGCTGGCCGGTCATAAAGACGCCGCTCCAGTCCATTACCGCCCCTTCCGCCATAAAGGCAATCATAGCCATCACTGCCATCAGCACCAGACGGAAATTAGGCCGTCCCTTCGCTTTGCTGCTGTTACCGTCCGGCTGCTGATTACCTGAAGCCAGCAGGCCTGAAAGTGAGAACACGGTGACCAGCGCTATTATGCTTACGGCAAGCACAGTACTTAATTCAGGGGTGATGCCGCTGCCAAGTAGCAGTGCGCCGCCAGCGGCACCGACCATGCCACCTACGCTCCAAAGACAGTGGAAGCCAGACATCAAAGGCTTATCGGCGGCCTGCTCAACCATCGTTCCCTGCACGTTAACCGCCACATCAGCCAGGCCAATCCCCATGCCAAAAATAAACAGGCTCAGCGCCAGCAGGCGGATGTCGTTCAGCGCTGCCATGAGCGGCAGCATCAGGCAGTACAGTACAACCGCACTGACAATCACTGCCCGGCAGCCAAATCGGCCAATGATGCGTCCCGATCCGATCATCGACAGCAGTGAGCCAGCGCCAAGGCAGAGCAACAAGAGTCCCAATTCACCCTCGGCGGCTCCTGTTCGCTGCTGAGCGAAAGGTACCAGAGCCGCCCAAAGTCCCATCGCCATCCCGGTGACAAAGAAGATTGCTCTGGTGGCGAAACGTCTGGCAGGGTTGTCGGCGATAGTCAGGGAATGATTAACGGACATAGTCAGCCTTTCTCAGTAGGAAATCGTTTCACTGCAACAGCAGTACGCACTTATTAAAAGACTTATAATAAGTGCTGATTATAGTATCGCGCGACAAGAGCTGTCAAATCACGCGGTGATGAAATTACCGCGTAAAGTGAGGGATGCAGGAGTGGGTAGAGAGGTTAACGGTCAAAGAGTCGATGAAGGTTGTAACTTTGGGCCGTGAGTTCCGCGATCCCCTGTAAGTAGTCCGGACGGACCGAGTGGCGATAGACCAACTCAGGAATATGACGTTCAGGAATGCGCTCAGCACAGCGCTCGCGGATTTGTGCAACCAGCCGTTCACTAACCTGTGGCCCGGAGAGTGCCACCGTGGCGGGGTTCACCGTTGCCGTAAGAGAAAGCACGATATTAATCAGTTCATCCTGCACCAACTGTGGTTTAGGTGTGTTGCACGGAAGGTAAGAGACCTCACCTGCGAAGTAGCTTGCCCCCTGCAGAAGCTGGCCGTTAATCACTATTCCACAACCGGTACAGGGCACTTCAGGTTTCAGCAGGAATGCGACGGGAGCGGTGGCTGCAGCACCGCTGCTGCGATAAAACCCCCAGGCAGTGTAGTTCATGTCATTGTCCGCCTGAACGTACAGGCCGAGCCGTTCGCGCAGCCGCTGTGCAATCGGTACACCAGTAAACAGGCTGATATCACAAGAGAGCACAACGCCTTCCGCCACCACGCCGGGTAATCCTACGCCCAGTGCTTTCACATTGGGATAAGCTTTTATCAGCATAGCAGCCTGCTCAATGAAGTTTTCCAGCGTTAGCGGCAGAAAACCGACTTCCCCCTGCGCCAGAACCTGGCCGGTTGCGGAGGTAACCGACCATACCAGGTCAGACGAATCATCACTTCCTTCCGCATAGAGGCTCAATAAAGAGAAGAAATCAGGATTGCAGGCATAGCGTTGAGCAGGCCGTCCCCCGCGCGAAGACTCCAGCTCAAGGGCCAGCACTTCACCGCTTTGGCATAAATCATTAAGCACCGTGCCGCAGGTAGCCACGCTCAAGCCTGTTTGTGCAGCAGCTTCTGCTTTAGTGGCTGAGCCGAGCGACTTAAGCACATCGGTAACCAGCACGACGTTGTTGATCTTCATCTCATGTGTCGTACGGCTGACGGGGGTTCTCATATTGCCTCACTGGCCTGTTCTTCAACGGGCCTAATTTACCACAAGGTGAGCGGCAGCCTGTAGCAGCCCTGCTCACCGATATTCAGGCAAAAAAAAAGCCAGTCACCGAAGTGACTGGCTTTTCGTGTGAACAACGCCGTTAAGCGTCAGTCAGTGATTATGCATCACGACGACGAGTTGGCGCGTTGCCACCTTCGGTACGAGGACCGCGGTTGCCACCGTCACGGCTGAAACCGCCGCCACGACGCTCACCACCGGCAGCAGGTCCGTTGCGGTCATTGCTGAAGCGACGAGCGCCTTCAGGACGATCGCTACGGCCGCCTTCACGGTTGCCAGCGCCGAAACCACCACGGGCTGGAGCAGGACCACGACGCTCGCCGCCACCACTACGCTCTTTGCTGTGTGGCACGGCATCGCCAATCAGCTGCATATTCATTGGTTTGTTCAGAATACGCGTACGAGTGAAGTGCTGCAGGATGTCACCCGGCATACCTTTCGGCAGCTCGATAGTTGAGTGAGTACCGAACAGTTTGATGTTACCGATGTAACGGCTGCTGATATCGCCTTCGTTAGCGATAGCACCAACGATGTGACGCACTTCAACGCCGTCATCGCGGCCAACTTCAATGCGGTAAACTTCCATATCGCCAACGTCACGACGTTCGCGACGGGCTGGACGCTCGCCACCTTCACGGTTTTCACGAGGAGCACGCTCTGGACGGTCTCCACGACGATCGTCACGCTCTTTGAACTCACGACGAGGACGCTGAGGTGCATCGGCAGGAACGATCAGAGGACGTTCACCCTGAGCCATTTTCAGCAGAGCAGCGGCCAGCGTTTCGATATCCAGCTCATCTTCTGCAGGCTGCATTTTGCTCAGCAGCGCACGGTACTGTTCCAGATCGCTGCTTTCCAGCTGCTGCTGAACTTTAGCCGCGAACTTAGCCAGACGACGCTCACCCAGCAGTTCTGCGTTAGGCAGTTCAACTTCTGGAATGGTCAGCTTCATGGTGCGTTCAATGTTGCGCAGCAGACGACGCTCACGGTTCTCAACGAACAGCAGAGCGCGACCAGCACGGCCAGCACGACCGGTACGGCCGATACGGTGAACGTAAGACTCTGCATCCATTGGGATGTCGAAGTTTACCACCAGGCTGATACGCTCAACGTCCAGGCCGCGGGCCGCAACGTCGGTTGCAATCAGGATGTCCAGACGACCATCTTTCAGGCGTTCCAGAGTCTGCTCACGCAAGGCCTGGTTCATATCACCGTTCAGAGCAGCACTGTTGTAACCGCTACGCTCCAGCGCTTCAGCAACTTCCAGCGTCGCGTTTTTGGTACGCACGAAGATGATCGCAGCATCAAAGTCTTCAGCTTCCAGGAAGCGAGTCAGTGCATCAGTCTTACGACCGAAAGCAGTCCAGTAGCTCTGAGAAATGTCAGGGCGAGTGGTCGTGCTTGACTGGATACGCACTTCCTGCGGATCTTTCATAAAGCGTTTAGTAATACGACGAATCGCTTCTGGCATGGTGGCAGAGAACAGAGCAGTCTGATGATTGTCTGGGATCTGAGCCATGATAGTTTCAACGTCTTCGATGAAGCCCATACGCAGCATTTCATCGGCTTCGTCCAGCACCAGGCCGCGCAGGTTAGACAGATCTAACGTGCCACGCTTCAGGTGATCCAGCAGGCGACCAGGCGTACCCACAACAACTTGTGGACCCTGGCGCAAAGCGCGCAGCTGAACGTCATAACGCTGACCGCCGTAAAGGGCAACCACGTTAAGACCTTTCATGTGTTTAGAGAATTCGGTAATTGCTTCGCCTACCTGAACCGCCAACTCACGAGTTGGTGCCAGCACCAGGATCTGAGGTGCTTTCAGGGAGCTATCAATGTTGTTTAGCAGTGGCAGCGAGAACGCTGCAGTTTTTCCGCTACCGGTCTGTGCCATACCCAGAACATCACGGCCTGCCAACAGGTGAGGAATACACTCAGCCTGGATTGGAGAAGGCTTAACGTAGCCCATACCGTTCAGAGATTCGAGGAGTTCGGCGTTCAGGCCAAGGTCAGCAAAAGTGGTTTCAATATCAGTCATGTAGTACACGTGCCTCTTAGATTGCGGCGGCCAGTCTACATAACTCGTCGTGAAAACATTCAGTCATTTTCATCAAAAAGTGTGAACCGGCTCAAATTAGTGGTTTCGACGAACAAGAAAGCCCTCATCCGCTAAGATGATGACATTTCGAAAAAAGGGCGATAGTAGTTCGTCAGCTATTGCTGGTCAGATTCTGATAAATCGTCTTGTGTCTGGCCGAGTAGGGCCAGCTCCAACAATGCATATCGGTGCTCAACGAAGTTATGAACGTTGTTAGCGACCGTCAGCTTGAACAACGCTTCTGCGTCGTCCTTCTCCCCCAGACTTAGGTAATGTTTACCTAAATAGAAGTTGGTTTCACTGAGATGTTCAGCGAGCGAGGTGTTATCCGTTGCGTCTGCCTTGAGACTGTCCATCAGTGTACTTTCACTGATATTTCCCAGGTAGAACTCGACAATTTTCCATCCCCATTGGTCTCTGACCGCTTTGTCATAACGCTGTTGAAGCGCTATTTTAGCCTTGTCTGCATCCATCTCACGTTCGTCGAGATAGAGCCACAGGCTGCGGAAAGGATCGTTAGGATCGTCTTGATAAAACGCCAGCAGATCATCTTGCGCTAATTTATACCTTCCGCCGTAGTATAAGGCGATACCGCGGTTTAAATGCGCATAATTGTAAGTTGGATCAAGCTCAAGTACAGAATCGAACGCTTCATAGGCAGCATCAAAATTGCCTGCCTGCGTTAAGTATATGCCTAAGTAATTGAATACTTCAGGCATATCAGGTCTGACAGATAACGCTAATGAAAAGTCATTTCGCGCCAGTGCTCTCAAACCTAAACTATCATACAACACTCCGCGCTCATATAACAGCTGTGCGCGTTCATCATCGCTAAGGGATCGACTGGCAAGAATTTGTTCCATACGTGCCAGAATCACTTCCTGTTGCAGCGTAGGCTGCAGCGGAACAGCCAGAACCTCGTTCTTACGCCAATCCGAGTTGCTGCATCCTGCCAGCGTTAAAGCTGTCGCAACGAAACACCAGCGTAAAAAAGGCTTCATTTCCCACTCCCAAATACAAACAATGGGATGACCATCCTTTCATCCGCCTGCCGTGCACAAGGTGTCGTCCTGTCCTCGCGATGATACAGCTCTCCCTGCGAACAGGGAGAGCTTAAGGGTCTGACTTTATTCTGCTTCAGGAGCTTCAGGCGCTGCTGGCGTCGCAGCTGCTTCAGGCTCTGCAGCCTGCTCAGTCGCTTCTTTGATGCTCAGACGCACACGGCCCTGGCGATCAACCTCCAGTACTTTCACCGGCACTTCCTGGCCCATCTGCAGATAGTCGGTCACTTTCTCTACGCGCTTGTCAGCGATCTGAGAGATGTGAACCAGACCTTCTTTACCACCACCGATAGCTACGAAGGCACCGAAGTCAACGATGCGGGTCACTTTACCTTGGTAGATACGGCCCACTTCGATTTCTGCAGTGATCTCTTCGATACGACGGATAGCATATTTCGCTTTATCACCGTCGGTCGCAGCAATTTTCACCGTGCCATCATCTTCGATTTCGATGGTGGTGCCGGTTTCTTCAGTCAGCGCACGAATAACAGAACCGCCTTTACCGATCACGTCTTTGATCTTGTCCGGGCTGATTTTGATAGTGTGAATACGTGGTGCGAACTGAGAAATATCGCCGCGCGGTGTGCTGATAGCCTGTTCCATCACGCCCAGAATGTGCAGACGCGCACCCTTAGCCTGATTCAGAGCCACCTGCATGATTTCGCGGGTAATACCTTCAATTTTAATGTCCATCTGCAGCGCGGTGATACCTTCACGGCTACCGGCTACTTTGAAGTCCATGTCGCCCAGGTGATCTTCGTCACCCAGAATGTCAGACAGAACCACAAAGTTCTCGCCTTCTTTTACCAGACCCATCGCAATACCGGCTACGGCTGCTTTGATTGGTACGCCTGCATCCATCAGTGCCAGAGAAGCACCACACACGGAAGCCATTGAAGAAGAGCCGTTTGATTCAGTAATTTCTGACACTACACGCACGGTGTACGGGAACGCATCGGCTTTAGGCATCACAGCTAACACGCCACGCTTCGCCAGACGACCGTGACCAATTTCACGACGCTTAGGCGACCCAACCATGCCAGTTTCGCCTACGCAGTACGGAGGGAAGTTGTAGTGGAACAGGAAGCTGTCAGTCTTCTCACCCATCAGCTCATCCAGGTTCTGCGCATCACGGGCGGTGCCCAGTGTAGCGGTAACCAGTGCCTGAGTTTCACCACGGGTGAACAGCGCGGAACCGTGAGTACGTGGCAGAACGCCAGTGCGCACATCCAGACCACGGATCATGTCTTTTTCGCGACCATCGATACGTGGAGCGCCGCTCAGGATACGACTACGAACCACGTTCTTCTCAAGTGAATGCAGAAGGTCGCCGATTTCGTTAACGTCCAGGTTTGCGTCTTCCGCCAGCAGTGCTGCGGTAGTTTCGGACTTGATCACACCAACCTGAGCATAACGCTCTTGTTTCTCAGTGATCTGGTAAGCTTCGCTCAGGCGGGATTCAGCCAGCGCAGCAATACGGCCCTGTAAAGATTCGTTGACAGCTTCTGGCTGCCATTCCCAACGTGGTTTGCCAGCTTCAGCCACCAGGTCGTTGATTTGATCGATAACAATCTGCTGCTGCTCATGGCCAAACACCACAGCACCCAGCATCTGGTCTTCGCTCAGCAGTTCAGCTTCAGACTCAACCATCAATACCGCGCCCTGAGTACCAGCAACAACCAGGTCCAGCTTACTTTCTTTCAGCTCATCTGTTGTTGGGTTCAGCACGTACTGATCGTTAAGGTAGCCAACGCGAGCGGCACCGATTGGACCATTGAAAGGCAGACCTGACAGGCTCAGCGCTGCAGAAGCACCGATCAACGCCACGATATCAGGGTGAACCTGTGGGTTAACAGACACCACGGTTGCAATGATCTGGACTTCGTTAATGAAGCCTTCCGGGAACAGCGGACGAACCGGACGGTCAATCAGGCGAGAGATGAGGGTTTCACCTTCGCTTGGACGGCCTTCACGACGGAAGAAGCTGCCTGGGATACGACCAGCAGCGTAAGTACGCTCCTGATAGTTAACAGTCAGCGGGAAAAAGTCCTGTCCTGGCTTAGTGGTCTTTTTGCCTACAACGGTAACGAACACAGCGGTGTCGTCCATGCTTACCATTACGGCTGCCGTTGCCTGGCGAGCCATCATACCGGTCTCAATGGTGACGGTATGCTGACCATACTGGAATTTTCTTACGATCGGGTTCAGCAAAATTATGTCCTTAACGTACTGGCAAGGCACTGACCCTGCCGTTAATTTTAAATCCTCATCTGCATCCTCGCGACTAATGACAACCCTAATCCCTTATGGGACAAAGCCTCTCATTAGCCGCGCGAACCTCTGCAACTGAAGATCACACCCAGCAACAATACAATAGTTTGGCTTGAAATGCTGCCGCTGACCTGAAAAAAGGGGCCATAAAGGCCCCTTTTTAGCGAAACTCGCACGAATCTGCCATTACCGTATTTCGGACCATCAGAATGGCCCGAAATGACCTGGCAAACTCTAAGACTAGCGACGCAGACCCAGACGCTCGATCAGGCTGGTGTAACGTGCTACATCTTTACGCTTCAGGTAATCCAGCAGCTTACGACGCTGGGAAACCATACGCAGCAGACCGCGACGGCTGTGGTGGTCTTTTTTGTGCTCAGAGAAGTGACCCTGCAGATGGTTAATCTGCGCAGTCAGCAAAGCAACCTGAACTTCGGTAGAACCACTGTCATTCGCATCACGACCGTAATCAGCAACGATCTGCGCTTTAGTTTCAACACTTAGAGACATGATAACTCCAAATTATAAGATAAATGTACAGGCGCCGATCTCTAATTCAGCAACCCAATGGTAAAGCCGCGCCATTCTACTCTTAGCCAGAAGCTTACGCAAATGACTAGTCGGAATATTCTACAACCAGCCGGCGTGGCGCCACGCGACCGTCGTCAGCAATTTCAGCCATGCCGATAAACTTCTGCTCTTCGCCTTCCGTGACCCGAACCAGGCCGGAAGAAGGAGCATTAGCGGCCTGCACTGGCATGCCTTGCCTGAAGTAAGCTGAGACAGCTAAAGGCAGATTTACCGCTGGATAAGCGGCTGCCGGGCTATCCATTGGCATCAGTAACGCATCAAGCAGTTCTGCCGGCGTGCGCTCTGTGCGGTAAGCTTCTTCACTTAGTTCAGCCAACTGTTCCAGCGTCACCATACTGGCGATGGGATAGGTAGCAACCTGTAATCTGCGCAGGTAAATTACGTGCGCTCCGCAGCCCAGCATCTCGCCGAGATCGTCGGTGATGGTGCGGATATAGGTGCCTTTAGAACAGTGGATTTCCAGCTCCAGCTCGTCGCCTTCCCAGCGAATAAACTTTAGCTCGTAAACGGTAATGCTGCGGGCTTCACGCGGGACTTCAACGCCTTCTCGGGCATACTCGTACAGCTTGCGACCCTGATACTTCAACGCTGAATACATAGACGGCACCTGCTGGGTTTCCCCACGGAAGCTGTCTAAGGCCTTCTCCAGTTGTTCCTGAGTAAAGGCTAGCGGACGTTCGCTGATAATTGCGCCATCGGCGTCAGAGGTATCCGTGCGTTGTCCCAAACGGGCAATCACGCGATAACGCTTATCTGAGTCCAGCAGATACTGAGAAAACTTGGTGGCTTCCCCCAGGCAGATCGGCAGCATGCCGGTAGCCAGAGGATCTAACGCGCCGGTGTGGCCAGCACGGTTTGCTGTGAACAACCGCTTCACTTTCTGCAGGGCATCGTTACTCGACAGTCCCTGGGGTTTGTCCAACAGCAGAACACCGTGGACGTCGCGTCCGCGACGACGAGGACGGCTCATCAGTCTTCCTTCTTGTCTTCTTCTTCCTGCTCTTCCTGCGGTCCACGACGTTCAACGTCGTTTCTGACCACGTTAGTAACCAGGTTAGACATGCGCATCCCTTCCACCAACGAGTTGTCGTAGAAGAAGGTCAGTTCAGGCACGATGCGTAAACGCATTGCTTTGCCCAGCAGCGTACGGATGTAACCAGAAGCATCACCCAGTGCACGCAGGCCGCCTTTAATAGCGTCTTCGTCTTTGTCGTTCAGGAAGGTAACAAACACTTTGGCGTAGGCCAGATCGCGAGACAAATCGACGCCTGACACGGTAACCATCATGCCCAGGCGGGGGTCTTTAATCTCACGCTGCAGAATGACAGCAATCTCTTTCTGCAATTCCTGGGAGACACGCTGTGGGCGACCAAATTCTTTCGCCATAATAATACTCTCCAAATAATTCGGGAGGCACAACGGCCTCCCAAATAAGTCACTGTTTTCAGGCGACCATTAATCGATAGTACGTTGGATCTCGATAATCTCGAACACTTCGATCATATCGCCAACACGCACATCGTTGTAGTTCTTCACGCCGATACCACATTCCATGCCGTTACGGACTTCGTTAACGTCATCTTTGAAGCGGCGCAGGGATTCCAGCTCGCCTTCGTAGATAACCACGTTGTCACGCAGTACGCGGATTGGGTTGTGACGTTTGATGTTACCTTCAGTCACCATACAGCCCGCTACAGCGCCGAACTTAGGTGATTTGAACACGTCACGAACTTCAGCAAGACCGGTAATCTGATGCTTGTACTCAGGCGCCAGCATACCGCTCATCGCCTGCTTAACTTCGTCAATCAGATTATAGATGACGGAGTAGTAACGCAGATCCAGACTTTCGGTATCCACTACGCGGCGAGCAGAAGCATCGGCACGGACGTTGAAGCCCAGCAGGATAGCGTTAGAAGCAGCGGCCAGAGTTGCGTCAGTCTCGGTGATACCACCTACGCCTGAACCAACAATTTTCACTTTCACTTCGTCAGTAGACAGCTTCTGCAGGGAATCAGAGATCGCTTCGACAGAACCCTGAACGTCAGCTTTCAGTACGATATTCAGTTCAGAAACTTCACCTTCGGTCATGTTAGCAAACATGTTCTCCAGTTTAGATTTCTGCTGACGTGCCAGCTTAACTTCACGGAATTTGCCCTGACGATACAGTGCAACTTCACGGGCTTTCTTCTCGTCACGAACCACTGTTGCTTCATCACCGGCTGCAGGAACACCTGACAGACCCAGAATCTCAACAGGAATTGAAGGACCAGCTTCAGTCACTTCACGACCTAATTCGTCACGCATCGCACGCACACGGCCATACTCGAAGCCGCACAGCACGATATCGCCTTTGTTCAGCGTACCTTCACGTACCAGCACGGTAGCAACCGGACCACGACCTTTATCGAGGAAGGATTCGATAACCACACCGCTTGCCATACCCTGACGAACCGCGCTCAGTTCCAGAACTTCTGCTTGCAGAAGGATGGCGTTGAGCAGGTCATCAATACCGGTACCGGCTTTAGCAGACACGTTCACGAACATGTTCTCACCGCCCCACTCTTCCGGAATGATTCCGTACTGGGTCAGTTCGTTTTTAACACGTTCTGGATCGGCATCTGGCTTATCAACCTTGTTCACCGCTACAACAACCGGCACTTTCGCCGCTTTAGCGTGCTGGATAGCTTCGATAGTTTGTGGCATCACGCCATCATCTGCCGCTACAACCAGGATAACGATGTCCGTTGCCTGAGCACCACGAGCACGCATTGCGGTAAACGCGGCGTGTCCCGGGGTATCCAGGAAGGTGACCATACCGTTTTCAGTTTCAACGTGGTATGCACCAATGTGCTGAGTAATGCCGCCCGCTTCGCCAGAGGCGATTTTGGTGGAGCGAATATAATCCAGCAAAGACGTTTTACCGTGGTCAACGTGGCCCATGATGGTCACGACTGGTGCACGGGATTCCTGCAGCGCATGAGTATCACGATCGCTCATTACCGCTTCTTCCAGCTCATTCTCGCGGCGCAGCGTCACTTTGTGACCCATTTCTTCCGCGACCATCTGAGCAGTTTCCTGATCGATAACCTGGTTAATGGTGGCCATGGCGCCCATTTTCATCATCGCTTTGATGACCTGGGAACCTTTCACCGCCATTTTGTTAGCCAGTTCGGCTACGCTGATGGTTTCGCCGATGATCACATCACGGTTAACAGCCTGCGCTGGCTTGTTAAAGCCCTGCTGCAGAGTGCTTGGCTTGCGTTTGCCGCCTTTACCGCCGCGAACCTGCGCACGCGCTTCTTCACGGTCAGTTTTCGCTTCAGAATGCTTGTTGCCTTTCTTGGAGCGTGGCGCTTTTGCCGGGCGGACTGCACGGGTGCGACGGTCGCCTTCAACCTTCGCATCGTTTTCGTCTTCAGCCGCACGGGCGTGGGTAGAAGTGGTTACGTGATAGTCAGAAGTGTCTTCAACTTCTTTAACCTCAGTCCACTCGGTGCCTTTCTCTTCTGCCATTTTACGAGCCTCTTCCGCTACGCGCTTCGCTTCTTCTTCAATCTTGCGATGCGCTTCTTCTTCGGCTTTACGCTTCAGTTCTGCAGCTTCTGCTTCGCGACGGGCTTTATCAGACTGCGTTGCCCGGGTTACTTCATCAGTAGGTTGATTGCTCACTTTATCTTTTTCCGCTGCTTCACGTTTGGCTTTATCAGCTGCCTGTTTAGCCTGCTCCTCGGCTTCACGCTTCGCTTTGTCTTGGGCTTCATGCTTGGCTTTTTCTTCAGCCTCGCGACGAGCCAGTTCTTCCGCTTCACGCTGTGCCTGCTCTTCTGCTTCAGCCTGTTCAGCTTCTGCAGGATCGCCTTTTACATAGGTGCGCTTTTTGCGGACTTCAATTTGGACTGACTTGCTTTTGCCCCCGGTAACGGGAACATTCAAGGTGCTGCGCGTCTTGCGCTGCAGAGTCAGTTTACCTGAACCGCCGTTATGATCGCGATTCAAATGGGTCAGGAGCGTTTCTTTTTCCTGCTGTGTCACAGAATCAGTCTCAGACTTGCGGATCCCTGCATCAGCAAACTGCTGTACCAGGCGTTCTACCGGTGTCTGGATCTCTGCGGCCAGCGATTTTACAGTTACATCTGTCATGCTGTTCCTTCCTGCTACAGTTTATTACGCGTCGTCGCCGAACCAGCAGATATTGCGTGCAGCCATAATCAGCTCACCAGCCCGTTCATCGTTCAGGCCTTCAATATCTGTCAGGTCGTCAACACCCTGTTCGGCAAGATCTTCCAGCGTACAGACGCCAATCGCTGCCAGCTTAAATGCCAGCTCACGATCAAGACCTTCCAGATTCAGCAAATCTTCTGCCGGCTGGTTATCGCCCAGGCTCTCTTCTTTCGCCAGCGCCAGGGTTGTTAACGCATTTTTCGCACGATCGCGCAGCGCTTCTACTGTCTCTTCATCCAGACCGTCAATTTCCAACAGCTCGTTGATCGGAACGTATGCCAGTTCTTCCAGAGAAGAGAAACCTTCTTCAACCAGAACGGTAGCAAAGTCTTCGTCAATATCGAGATGCTTGGTAAAGACGTCGATGGCAGCATGGGCTTCAGCCTGGTGCTTCGCTTGCAGATCGTCGACCGTCATCACGTTCAGCTCCCAGCCACTCAGCTGAGCTGCCAAACGTACGTTTTGACCATTACGGCCAATCGCCTGAGCCAGGTTACCGGCTTCAACAGCGATATCCATGGTGTGATTATCTTCATCCACCACGATAGAGGCAACATCCGCAGGGGCCATGGCATTGATCACGAACTGCGCAGGATTATCATCCCACAGCACGATATCAATACGCTCGCCACCCAGCTCACTGGATACTGCCTGAACACGCGCACCACGCATACCTACGCAAGCACCGACCGGGTCGATACGCTTGTCGTTGGTTTTTACCGCAATCTTGGCACGAGAACCAGGATCGCGCGCGGCAGCTTTAATCTCAATCACTTCTTCGCCAATTTCTGGCACTTCAATGCGGAACAGTTCGATCAGCATTTCCGGCTTGGAACGGCTGACAAACAGCTGAGCACCGCGAGCTTCTGGACGCACTGCGTACAGAACACCACGAATACGGTCGCCCGGACGGAAGTTTTCGCGTGGCAGCATGTCTTCACGAATGATGACGGCTTCAGCGTTGCTGCCCAGATCCAGCGAGATGTTGTCGCGGTTAACTTTCTTAACCACGCCGGTGATGATCTCACCTTCCTGCTGACGGAACTGATCGACAACCATCGCACGTTCAGCTTCGCGCACTTTCTGCACGATAACCTGTTTCGCGGTTTGGGTGGTGATACGGTCGAAGGTTACAGATTCGATCTGGTCTTCAACGTAGTCGCCCAGATTGAGCGATTCGTCTTCGTAGCGAGCCGCATCCAGCGTGATTTCACGCGTTGGCATGGTCACTTCGTCAACGATAACCCAACGACGGAACGTGTCGAAATCGCCGCTTTTACGGTCAATGCTGACACGGACTTCGATTTCCTGCTCGTATTTTTTCTTGGTCGCCGTGGCCAGTGCGCTCTCCAGCGCTTCGAAAATCTTTTCGCGCGGGAGTGATTTCTCGTTCGACACAGCCTCAACTACAGCTAAGATTTCTTTGTTCATCCTGGTATGCCTCAATCCGGACTTTTAAAAGTGGGGAACCAGGTTCGCTTTCTGAATGTTGCTCAGCGCGAACACTTCGTCGTTACCCTCAACAGCAACAGTGATCATTTCACCTTCAACAGATTTAATGATTCCCTGCCATTTGCGGCGGTTTTGAACGGCCATACGCAGCACCAGGCTCACTTCTTCGCCAATAAATTGTGCGTAATGCGCAGCGGTAAAGAGTGGGCGCTCAAGGCCTGGTGAGGAGACTTCAAGGTTGTAAGCTACGGTAATCGGGTCTTCGACATCGAATACGGAACTTACCTGGTGGCTAACATCAGCACAATCGTCAACATTGATGCCATTTTCACTATCAATATAGATGCGCAACGTCGATGTGCGACCGCGTACAAACTCGATACCGACCAGTTCGTAGCCCAGCGCCTCTACAGGTGCTGTGATCAGCTCAGTTAATTTTTGCTCTAATGTGGACAAGGCCACCCCCAAGACATAAAAAAAGGGCTTAATAGCCCAGTATGCTGTTTCCTGATAACAAAAAACCCCGATAAATCGGGGCTTTATGCGACTGGACCCTGTACGCCAAACATCTGGCGGTTCGGCACAATCCAAAAGAATTTTTTTCAAAATCTGCTGAGATGCGCCGTTCGATGCATACAGTATATTTGAAAAAGAACTCTAAGGGAAAGTGGTTGCGGGGGCCGGATTTGAACCGACGACCTTCGGGTTATGAGCCCGACGAGCTACCAGGCTGCTCCACCCCGCGTCCGAAATAACGTGGCAAATACTACGCCGATCTTGCATAAAATGCAAGCAATACTGAAGTTTGGTACCGAGGACGGGACTTGAACCCGTAAGCCCATGCGGGCACTACCACCTCAAGGTAGCGTGTCTACCAATTCCACCACCACGGCACTAAAGAGACGACTTTTTTATTTCTGTCGTGTCGAAATCACTGCTTTTTACGACTTACTGCGGGATATCGCTACCCGGGGTTGCCGGCTTAGCTGGCTGGCTCTGCTGCGACTGTGCAGGCTGAGTCAGATTTTCCCACTCGCTTCCTTTCTGAGTCTTATTGGTGTTGAGGTTACCCAGAATCAAGCTAATGATGAAGAACAGTGTTGCCAATACTGCGGTCATACGGGTCATGAAGTTGCCTGAACCGTTAGAACCAAACAGCGTTGCCGAACCGCCTGCACCAAATGACGCGCCCATGTCAGCGCCTTTACCTTGCTGAAGCATGATCAAACCTACAAGGCCGATTGCAACAATAAGGAAAACTACTAAGAGAGCTTCGTACATAATTAACCTGTTTCCTTGCGCGGTAGCCGCACATCAAAAAGCTTCAAACCAGTTAGAGAGATAGCGTTGTCACTACCCATCAGAAGCGGGTGTGAATACTAACTAAAGCCGCCTGACTGCGCAAGGGCAATTTAGCGACAGATAACTGATTGCGGAAAAAAACGGCAAATGAGCAAAAAAACTGCTGCTAAATCACTCATCTGCCGCCCTTTTTGGGCTTATCAGACCGCTTTCACCGCATCGGCAATACGGTGTGCCAGCGCCGTCACTTGCGCTTCATCTTCGCCTTCTACCATCACGCGGATCAGGGGTTCAGTCCCTGACTTACGCAGCAATACACGGCCACGGCCATGAAGCTCTTTTTCAACTTCTGCCGTGACTGTTTTAACGGTTGCATCTTCTAACGGATCGGTTGCGCCGCTAAAACGCACGTTGACGAGGATTTGTGGCAGCAACTTCATGCCGCTGCACAGATCGTGCAGAGTCATGTGGTTACGTACCATCGCAGTAAGCACCTGCAAACCTGCCACAATGCCATCGCCGGTGGTCGTTTTGTCCAGCAGGATCACATGACCGGAGTTTTCTGCCCCAATACGCCAGCCTCGTTCCTGCAGTTTTTCCAGCACGTAACGGTCACCCACTTTGGCACGGACAAAGGGGATACCCAGCTGCTTAAGCGCCAGCTCCAGCCCCATATTGCTCATCAGTGTGCCAACGACACCACCACGCAGTTGCCCCTGCCGCAAACCTTCACGGGCAATGATATACAGGATCTGATCGCCATCCACCTTGTGGCCAAGATGGTCCACCATCATGATGCGGTCGCCATCGCCATCATAGGCCAGGCCCACGTGAGCTTTCTCAGCCAGCACGCGTTCCTGAAGCTGACGGACATCTGTCGCGCCGCAGTCTTTATTGATGTTCATGCCATCCGGATTCACCCCAATGGTGATAACCGTTGCGCCGAGCTCACGCAGGACATTTGGCGCGATGTGATAGGTCGCACCGTTTGCGCAGTCCACCACAATCTTCATGCCATTCAGGCTAAGTTCGCTCGGGAAGGTTCCTTTGCAAAACTCGATATAGCGACCGGCAGCATCGACAATGCGGCTGGCACGTCCCAGTTCTGCAGATTCAACGCAAGTGATGGGTTTCTCCATCTCAGCTTCAATTGCCTCTTCCACGTCATCTGGCAGCTTGGTGCCTTCGATAGAGAAGAACTTGATGCCGTTGTCGTCGAAGGGATTGTGGGAAGCTGAGATCACGATCCCGGCTTCAGCACGGAAGGTTCTGGTCAGATAGGCAATCGCTGGGGTTGGCATTGGGCCGGTAAAAGCGGCAGACAAACCTGCGGCTGCCAGGCCAGCTTCAAGAGCCGACTCCAGCATATAGCCAGAAATGCGCGTATCTTTACCGATAATGATTTTCTTTGAGCCATTGCGTGCCAGCACTTTACCCGCTGCAAAGCCAAGCTTAAGCACGAAGTCAGGTGTAATAGGAGACTCACCCACTTTGCCGCGGATGCCATCTGTCCCAAAATACTTACGGTTGCTCATAGCGTTCTTATTCCTTCGCTGACAGTGTTGCTTCGACGACGCGCATCGCTTCGACGGTTTCTTTAACATCATGAACGCGCAGGATGTGCGCGCCTTGCATTGCGGCTATCACCGCGCAGGCCAGACTGCCTGTCAGCCGCTGCGAGGGGCCAACATTCAGCAGTTGACCAATCATACTTTTGCGGGACATGCCGACCAGCAGTGGCAGGCCGAACTGGTGAAAATCTGCCAGATGGGCCAGCAACTGATAATTGTGGGACAGATTCTTACCGAAACCGAACCCTGGGTCGAGGATCAACTGCTCTTTTTTAATCCCTGCCGCCTCGCATCTGGCGATATGGTGCACAAAAAAGGCTTCCACATCCTGCAGCAGTTGTTTGTACTTCGGCGACTGTTGCATGGTACTGGGGGCGCCCTGCATATGCATCAGGCAAACGGGAAGGCCGGTTTCAGCCGCAGCTTCCAAAGCGCCAGGCTCCTGCAGAGAACGAATATCATTGATGATATGCGCCCCGGCTTTTGCGGATTCCCGGATCACTTCAGGTTTTGAGGTATCAACTGATATCCACACTTCAAATCGTTGAGAGATTGCCTCAACCACAGGAATAACGCGCTCCAACTCCTGCTCAACGCTAACTTCGGAAGCGCCTGGACGTGTAGATTCTCCGCCAACATCAATGATGGTGGCCCCCGCGTTAATCATTTCATTGGCATGAGTCAGCGCCTGAACCAAATCGTTATGCTTGCCGCCATCAGAGAAAGAGTCCGGGGTCACATTCAGGATCCCCATCACATGAGGATGGGAAAGATCGAGGACGGTGTCTCTGGCGTAAAGCTTCATAACGGTAAGTCTCCATACGGGTTTCGCAGGTCTGTTGGACCGGGTAATGAAATTGTAGATATAAAAAACCCCGGACAGCGCCGGGGTTTGGAGTGAGCTCAGACCAGCAAGTAAATTACTTGTCGCCCAGCTGCTCTGACATGGTGTTACCAGGATTTGGCGTGCGCGGTTCATCAACCGGGCGCGGCGCCTTTGGCGTACCGTTGCTGTCAGAATTGTTGGTGCTGCCCGGATCTTCCCAGCCCTGCGGCGGACGCACTTCGCGGCGTGCCATCAGGTCATCGATCTGCGGAGCATCAATGGTTTCATACTTCATCAGGGCATCTTTCATCGAGTGAAGAATGTCCATGTTTTCATTCAGAATACGACGGGCACGTTGGTAGTTACCTTCAACCAGAGATTTTACTTCCTGGTCGATGATACGCGCGGTCTCATCAGACATGTGCTTCGCTTTGGCTACTGAACGACCGAGGAACACTTCACCCTCTTCTTCAGCATACAACAGCGGGCCCAGTTTCTCTGAGAAGCCCCATTGCGTAACCATGTTACGTGCTATTGAGGTCGCTACTTTGATGTCGTTAGAGGCACCAGTAGATACACGCTCAACACCGTAGATGATCTCTTCTGCCAGACGGCCACCGTAGAGGGTAGAAATCTGACTTTCCAGTTTCTGACGGCTGGCGCTAATCGCGTCGCCTTCAGGCAGGAAGAAGGTCACACCTAATGCACGGCCACGAGGAATGATGGTCACTTTGTGCACCGGATCATGTTCCGGCACCAGACGACCAATAATCGCATGACCAGCTTCGTGGTAGGCAGTCGACTCTTTCTGCGCTTCTGTCATCACCATGGAGCGACGTTCTGCACCCATCATGATTTTATCTTTCGCTTTTTCGAACTCAACCATCGAGACAACACGTTTATTACCACGGGCAGCAAACAGCGCAGCTTCGTTGACCAGGTTAGCCAAATCGGCACCTGAGAAGCCTGGTGTACCACGGGCAATAACAGAAGCTTCAATGTCGGTTGCCAAAGGTACGCGACGCATATGCACTTTCAGGATCTGCTCACGACCACGAACGTCTGGCAAGCCTACAACAACCTGACGGTCAAAACGGCCTGGACGCAGCAGCGCTGGGTCAAGTACGTCTGGACGGTTAGTAGCGGCGATGACGATGATGCCTTCATTACCTTCAAAACCATCCATCTCAACCAGCATCTGGTTCAGCGTTTGTTCACGTTCATCGTGACCACCGCCTAAACCAGCACCACGCTGACGACCTACTGCATCGATCTCATCAATAAAGATGATGCAAGGCGCGGCTTTCTTGGCTTGTTCAAACATGTCACGGACACGGGATGCACCCACACCAACGAACATTTCAACGAAGTCAGAACCGGAGATGGTGAAGAAAGGCACCTTAGCTTCACCGGCGATAGCTTTCGCCAGCAGCGTTTTACCGGTACCCGGAGGCCCGACCATCAGTACGCCTTTCGGAATTTTACCGCCCAGTTTCTGGAAACGGCTTGGCTCACGCAGGTATTCAACCAGCTCAGCCACTTCGTCTTTCGCTTCGTCGCAACCGGCAACATCAGCGAAGGTAGTCTTGATCTGATCTTCCGTCAGCATGCGGGCTTTGCTTTTACCAAAGGACATTGCCCCTTTGCCGCCGCCGCCCTGCATCTGGCGCATGAAGAAGATCCAGACACCAATGAGCAATAGCATTGGGAACCATGAGATGAAGATCGACGCCAACAGGCTCGGTTCTTCAGGCGGTTCGCCAACCACTTTTACATTTTTAGTCAACAGGTTATCAAGCAACTTGGGATCGTTGACAGGAATGTAAGTCGTGTATTTGTTGCTGTCTTTTTTGACAACGTTGATTTCACGCCCGTTAATACGTGCCTCGCGGACCTGATCCTGGTTCACTTCTGACAGGAAGGTTGAGTAGTCAACCCTACGGCCATTCGACTCGCTGGGCCCAAAGCTCTGGAATACAGACATCAGCACGACTGCGATGACTAACCAAAGAATTAGGTTTTTCGCCATGTCACTCAAGGGGATTAACCTCTTATTACAACTGTGTTAACAGACAGCGTAGGGTACTATAGTTTGCGCCCTGTCGCTACAATGTACACTTCACGCGAACGAGAGCGTGAAGCGTCCGGCTTACGAATTTTTACTTTCGTAAACAGGGAGCGAATTTCCCGGAGGTAATCTTCAAAGCCATCTCCCTGGAACACTTTTACTAAAAAACTGCCGCCAGGTGCCAATACATCACGACACATTTCCAGTGCAAGCTCAACTAAATACATTGCACGTGGAATATCAACTGCTGGCGTTCCTGTCATGTTGGGAGCCATATCGGACATCACAACTTGTACTTTGTTGTCACCTACTCGTTCCAGCAACGCTTTCATGACCAGTTCATCACGAAAATCGCCCTGAAGGAAATCGACACCGGCGATAGGATCCATCGGCAGGATATCACACCCTATAACACGCCCTTTTGACCCAATCTGCGTTACCACATACTGAGACCAGCCACCGGGTGCAGCACCCAGGTCGACTACGGTCATGCCAGGTTTGAACAGCTTGTCACCTTGCTGTATTTCATCGAGTTTAAACCAGGCGCGCGAACGCAGCCCTTTTTTCTGTGCCTGAAGCACATATTTATCGCTAAAGTGTTCCTGCAGCCAGCGGCTGGAACTGGCCGAACGCTTTTTACCAGTCATACAATTTCCAACTATGATTCAACGTATGCGATAAATAAACCGCGCAAATCAGCAAAGCCGATTTGGTGATACACCAGAGATGGCGGTAGAATGACCCGTTTTCAATCCCAATGTAAGTAAAAAATACGATGAATCTGAGTACCAAACAAAAACAGCACCTGAAAGGACTGGCCCATCCGCTGAAGCCCGTTGTCATGCTGGGCAACAATGGTTTGACCGAAGGGGTGCTGGCCGAGATCGAACAAGCACTGGAGCACCACGAGCTCATCAAAGTGAAAATCGCCACGGAAGATCGTGAAACGAAAGCACTGGTTGTTGAGGCTATCGTGCGCGAAACCAAAGCAGCAAACGTGCAGGTTATCGGCAAGATGCTGGTGCTGTACCGTCCAACGAAGGAACGCAAGATCTCCCTTCCTCGCTGAGGATCAGATAACAATTCTGACACTTAGACCGGAGAAGGTGACACGCTCCTGATGTTGATAAAAGGCCGCTATGCGGCCTTTTTCCTTTCTTTACAATACGCGTGATAATTTCAGCGTAGCAGAAATCAAAGATATTCTATCTTCAAAATCTCATACTCGACGTCGCCGCCGGGCGTTTTCACGATTGTCACATCATCGACTTCTTTGCCAATCAGGCCACGCGCCATTGGCGAATTCACAGAAATCAGATTTTGCTTAAAGTCAGCTTCATCATCGCCCACGATGCGATAAGTCGACTCTTCGTCAGTATCCAGGTTCAATACCTTGACGGTTGAACCGAAGATCACCCGACCGTTCGCGTTCATTTTAGTGACGTCGATAACCTGAGCATTAGACAGTTTTGCCTCAATCTCCTGGATACGACCTTCACAGAAGCCCTGCTCTTCGCGCGCTGCGTGATACTCAGCGTTTTCTTTTAAGTCACCATGCTCGCGTGCGTCTGCAATTGAGGCAATAATTCGGGGGCGTTTAATGGTTTTCAGCTCTTCCAGCTCTTCGCGCAGTTTGTCCGCGCCCCTTAACGTCATTGGAATCTGATTCATCTCAATACCTCGTAAACTCTGTCCTGTGCAAAATTTCGTCATCCTGACAGGTTGATGCAGAAAAAGCGTTCTGCGGCGCTTGCCACTGAATTACAAACGAAATAAACCAGACCCAGAGGGAAGCTCAGGGCCTGGAGGTTTTGCATTTTGATACGTATTTTAACCCAGAGTTCCTTATGGGTCATCGTTTACTTTCCACAACGATGCACCGTAGTATGTCAGCATCACCTGTCAGTAAACGCGAGATTATGCGATTTTCACGAATTGTTACCGGTTTAGCCTGCGCATTTATGCTGAATGCCCACGCTGCTTCGGTTGAAGACTACACCCAATATTTACCTGATGGCGCAAACCTGGCGCTGATTGTGCAGAAAATAGGCGCAACCACCCCCACGATTGATTACCACAGCAAGCAAATGGCCCTCCCGGCCAGTACAATGAAAGTATTGACCGCTCTGGCGGCTTTGCTTCAGCTCGGCCCGGACTACCGCTTTCATACGCAACTGGAAAGCAAAGGATCGATTACTGACGGCACCCTGCAGGGCGATCTGGTGGCCCGTTTTGGCGGCGATCCTACACTGACGCGGCAAGACCTGCGCAATATGGTCACCACCCTTAAAAAACAGGGTGTAAAGCATATCCAGGGTAATCTGGTGGTTGATACTTCAGTATTTGCCAGCCACGACGAAGCACCAGGCTGGCCGTGGAATGATTTGACCCAATGCTTTAGTGCCCCGCCGGGCGCAGCCATTGTTGACCGTAACTGCTTCTCGGTATCGCTTTACAGTGCCCCGAATCCGGGCGACAAGGCGTTTATCCGTGTTGCCTCTTATTACCCCGTCAATATGTTCAGCCAGGTTCGTACGCTGGCGAAAGGTTCGCCGGATGCTCAATACTGTGAACTGGATGTGGTACCTGGCGAGTTAAATCGCTTTACCCTGACGGGCTGCATGACTCAACGAGCCGAGCCGTTGCCTCTCGCTTTTGCCGTTCAGGATGGCGCGAGTTATGCCGGGGCCTTGCTAAAAGCTGAGCTGCAGGCTGCCGATATCGATTATTCCGGCCATTTGCTGCGCCAGACTCAAGTCACGCAGCCTGCCAAAGTACTGGCTGAAACACAGTCGGCTCCTTTACACGACCTGCTGAAAATCATGCTGAAGAAATCGGACAACATGATTGCTGACACGGTATTCCGCACTATCGGTCATGAAAGATTTGGTGTGCCCGGAACCTGGCGGGCGGGCTCAGATGCTGTGCGCCAGATATTGAAGCAGAAGGCCAATGTCGATCTTGGCAACAGCATTCAGGTGGACGGTTCTGGCCTTTCGCGGCACGATTTGATTTCCCCGGCTACGATGATGCAAGCGTTGCAATATATTGCACAAAATGATCAACAGCTGAATTTCATTTCCATGTTACCTCTCGCGGGATACGACGGAACATTACGCTATCGCGGGGGTCTTCATGAAGCCGGCGTGGACGGAAAAGTGTCAGCTAAAACCGGTTCATTGCAGGGTGTCTACAATCTGGCTGGCTTTATGACCACCGCCAGCGGGCAGCGCGTGGCATTCGTCCAGTATCTTTCTGGCTATGCCGTTCCGCCGGAAGATCAACGCCAGCGCCGTATCCCGCTGGTCCGCTTTGAGAGCCGGCTCTATAAGGATGTTTACCAAAACAACTGACAATTATGAAACTACTGATTGTTGAAGATGATGCACTGCTGTTGGGTGGACTGGTTCAGGCACTGACTGCCGAAGGTTATGCGGTGGACGCTGCCTGTAACGGTGCTGAAGCCTGTGCACTGCTCCAAAGTGGGCAGTACAGCCTGATCGTTCTGGATCTTGGGCTGCCAGACCGTGATGGCAGCCAGTTGTTGCGCCAGTGGCGCAAAGAGAGTGTCGATCTGCCGGTGCTTATTCTTACTGCCCGTGATGCGTTAGAAGATCGGGTTGATGGGCTGGATGCCGGTGCTGATGATTACCTGATTAAACCCTTTGCTCTGGCAGAATTAAAAGCCAGAGTCCGGGCTTTAATCCGCCGTTATCAGGGCCGTAGCGATAACTTGCTGCAACAAGGCGACCTCTCCCTCAACCTGTCATCCCAGCAAGTGTATATAGACAATCAGCCTGTTGAACTCACGCCGAAAGAGTTCGCGCTGCTTACCCGTTTACTCATGCGTATCAGCCAGACCGTTCACCGCGAGACGCTGCAGCAGGACCTTTACAGCTGGCAGGATGATACCGGCTCCAACACCCTTGAAGTCCATATCCATAATTTACGTCGCAAACTGGGCAAAGACCGTATCAAAACCGTGCGTGGCGTCGGTTACCGTCTGGAAGAACGCAGTTGAACAGTATGCGTCGGCGTTTATTGATTATGCTGGCTCTGATCCTGCTCTCCTGCCAGATGATGAGCGCAGCCTGGCTGTGGCATGAAAGCCGTGAACAGATCAGTTTTTTGGTCAATGAAACACTGTCTGCTCACGCACGAAATGAGCGAGTAGAGAATGAAATCCGCGAAGCGATAGCCTCGTTGCTGCTTCCTTCCGTCGTGATGGTCTGTTTCACGCTACTGCTCTCCTTCTGGGCGATAAGCTGGATTATTCGCCCTTTAAAGTCCCTGCAGACCAGTCTGTCTGAGCGCTCAGCCGATAATCTTACTCCGCTCCCCTATTTTTCTGATATGGATGAAATTGCTGCCGTTACCGGAGCCCTCAACCAGTTACTGGGCAGGCTCGATCACACATTACAGCAAGAGCGACTTTTCACGGCTGATGCCGCACATGAGCTGCGTACACCGCTGGCCGGACTGAGGCTTCACCTTGAACTGCTGGAACAACAGGGTGTTTCTCAGGGGCCGATGTTAGTCGAACGCATCGATCAGCTGATGCATGTTATTGAGCAACTTTTAATGTTGTCTCGTGCAGGGCAAGCTTTAGCGGGTGGACACTATCAGGTTGTTAGCTGGGAGAACGTCTTCCAGCCTTTGCAGCAGGAAATGACTGAGATGTTATCGCTTCGCGGGCAGACCCTGGATATCTCTGGCGATTTATCTCTCGAAGCTCAGGGAGATGCCGTGCTGCTGCGGTTGATGGTACGAAACCTGCTGGAGAATGCGTCCAGATACAGCCCTGAAGGTAGCCATATTGCCCTGTTAGCGGCAAGTGAAGACGGTGGCAGCAGCTTAACTATCAGAGATGAAGGACCCGGTATCGATCCTTCTGCCTCAGCCGATCTGACGAAAGCATTTCGCAGGATGGATCAACGTTACGGCGGAAGTGGTTTGGGCCTGAATATTGTGCTGCGAATCGCGCAGATCCATCATGGAGAATTGCGATTAACCAATCGTGACGATCGCAGTGGGCTCAATGCCACCTGTTGGCTACCCCATAACCTGAACTGATCGCGGTGGATGGGCCACATCAACGCACCTCGCAGAGATAAAAAAAGGGACACCTCGGTGTCCCTTTGTTTTGGATTAACGCTTGTAAATGATTTCGACGCCTTCGTCGTCTTCTTCATCCCAGTCGTCATCCCAGTCGTCATCTTCCACTTCAACGGCAGATTCTGCTTCAGCTTCTTCGAGTTGCTGGCGATGGTAGTCATCCCACATAAACTCGACTTTCTCAGGCTGCTTCTGTGCTTCTTCCGCTTCTTTCGGATTGGCGTTGATAAAGGACATCACGTCCCAGCACAGTGGCGTTACGCCAACGCGATTAGCAGCAGAAATCAGGTAGTATTTCTCCGTCCAGCCCAGGGCTTCAGCGATAGCTTTCGCACGGGATTCTGCTTCTTCCTGGTCCAGCAGGTCAACTTTGTTGAACACCAGCCAGCGCGGTTTGTTGAACAGCTTCTCGCTGTATTTTTCCAGCTCACCCAGGATAATGCGGGCATTCTCAATGGGATCCGATTCGTCAATGGGTGCCAGATCAATAGTATGCAGCAGAACACGGCAGCGCTCGAGGTGCTTCAGGAAGCGAATACCCAGACCCGCGCCATCAGAAGCCCCTTCGATCAAACCAGGGATATCCGCAATCACAAAGCTCTGCTCGGTGTCCATACGGACGACGCCCAGGCTTGGAACCAGCGTGGTAAACGGATAGTCAGCCACTTTTGGTTTCGCTGCAGAAACAGCACGGATAAAGGTAGATTTACCGGCATTCGGCAAGCCCAGCATGCCAACGTCGGCCAGTAACATCAATTCCAGCTGGATATCACGAATCTCACCCTTGGTCCCCATCGTTTTCTGACGAGGAGAGCGGTTTACAGAGGATTTGAAGCGAGAGTTGCCCAGGCCATGCCAGCCGCCTTTGGCAACCATCTGGATCTGACCATGAGTCATCATGTCGCCCAGCGTCTCACCCGTTCCCTGATCGATGATACGGGTGCCCACCGGGACTTTGATAATAATATCTTTGCCGCGTTTGCCGGTACAGTCACGGCTCTGGCCATTCTGGCCACGCTCTGAACGGAAAGATTTTTCGAAACGGTAGTCAATCAGGGTGTTGAGGTTTTCATCAGCCTGCATGTAGACATCGCCACCGTCACCACCGTCGCCGCCGTCCGGACCGCCTCTTGGAATATATTTTTCACGACGGAAGCTGACGCAGCCATTGCCGCCATCACCCGCAGCGACGAGTATCGTCGCTTCATCAACAAACTTCATGTTACTTCTCCGTAAATCATTCGCCCGACGCTGGCAAGGTGACGCGTGTCCGGGAGTGATCCGCCGTGGCAGGCTGTGATGCCTGATGACGGAAACTGGGTTTCTGGCGCCGCAAAAGCTGTCTTCACGTCGATTCCAGATAGGGGATCCGCCTCAAGACATCGTGCAGCTGAATATAAAGTGTACAGCAAAAACGACGTTTGCTGTGACCCCTCTGGCGTAATTACACCGGGGCAAAACGCAGAATGTAAAAAGCCCCGCAATCATAGCGGGGCTTTTAGATTCGCTGCTGAAAACAGTATCAGGTACCGCTTTCAGGCACGAAAACCTTACTCAGCAACGATGCTGATGTATTTACGGTTGTTCGGGCCTTTCACTTCGAACTGGACCTTGCCGTTTGCAGTAGCAAACAGAGTGTGGTCACGGCCGCAGCCTACGTTGGTGCCCGCATGGAATTTAGTTCCACGCTGACGAACGATGATGCTACCTGCCAGAACAGATTCGCCGCCGAAACGCTTAACGCCGAGGCGTTTTGCATTGGAGTCGCGACCATTTCGAGTGGAGCCGCCAGCTTTCTTGTGTGCCATTTGTCAGATATCCTCTTACGCGCTGATGCCAGTGATCTTCACGTCAGTAAACCACTGACGGTGACCCTGCTGCTTACGGTAATGCTTACGACGACGGAATTTTACAATCTTGATTTTGTCGCCGCGACCATGAGCAATAATTTCTGCCTTGATCAAGCCACCTGAAACTAAAGGCGCGCCAATTGACACATCTTCACCGTTGGCAATCATCAGAACCTGGTCGAATTCAATCGTTTCGCCGGTTGCGATGTCCAGCTTTTCCAGGCGAACGGTCTGACCTTCGCTTACTCGGTGTTGTTTACCACCACTTTGGAAAACCGCGTACATATATACTCCGATTTCGCGCTTGCCGTCTTAGTTTCAGGCTGCGCTATAAATATTCATAATAGGGCGCGAATTCTACGCAACTTCCAGGGTAATGACAAGTGTCTGATGCGGGGTATTGCAGAAAAAAAACGCTAAGCGAATGCAATTGTTTCGTTGCGCCGATTTTCCAGTACAATCTGTTATACATTACATGCCGCAGGCACGGGTAAAGACGCTTATCATAGCAGCATACTGAGCAATAGCTGAACAGACTGATGAACTTAGAACAGATAAACGAACTCACCGCGCAAGACATGGCGGACGTCAATGCAACTATCCTCGAACAGCTGAACTCTGAGGTCTCCCTCATTAATCAGTTGGGTTACTACATCATCAGCGGTGGAGGCAAGCGCATCCGTCCGATGATCGCTGTCCTGGCGGCGCGAGCCGTTAATTACAGCGGTAAACAACATGTTACCGTAGCAGCCCTGATCGAATTTATTCACACAGCCACGCTGCTTCACGACGATGTTGTGGATGAGTCAGACATGCGCCGCGGTAAAGCCACGGCTAATGCTGCCTTCGGTAACGCGGCCAGCGTGCTGGTAGGCGACTTCATCTACACGCGCGCTTTCCAGATGATGACCAGCCTTGGATCGCTCCGGGTTCTGGCGTTGATGTCAGAAGCGGTGAACGTCATCGCTGAAGGCGAAGTCCTGCAGTTGATGAACTGCAACGACCCGGACATCACCGAAGAAAGTTACATGCGGGTGATTTACAGCAAAACAGCCCGTTTGTTTGAAGCGGCGGCTCAATCTTCGGCAATCCTCGCTGAAGCTGCGCCAGAGCAAGAAAAAGCGCTGCAGGACTATGGCCGCTATATTGGCACCGCTTTCCAGTTAATTGATGATTTGCTGGATTACAGCGCGGACGGCAAAACGCTCGGTAAAAATGTCGGTGACGATCTGAGTGAAGGGAAACCTACTCTGCCACTGCTACATGCGATGCGTAATGGCAGCCCTGAGCAGTCGCAAATGATCCGTGAGGCAATTGAACAGGGTAACGGGCGTCATTTACTGGAACCCGTTCTGGAAACCATGCGTCAATGTGGCTCCCTGGAGTGGACGCGTCAGGCCGCAGAACATGAAGCGGATAAAGCCATTGCAGCCCTCAAAGCGCTGCCAGAATCACCGTGGCGCAGTGCCCTTGAAGCGCTGGCTCATATGTCAGTACAGCGCGAGTTTTAGTCTCTATAGCGCGGGCAACCGCGCTTTGTTTCTTCTCCCCTACTCCTTCACCTTCCGCCTTAACGCTGCCTTTAACACCTGCTGAATGCAACAAGCCAGTCTTTACGCAACTTTTGCGTGCAATCGCACAAAATTAACTCCACATCTAGAAATTATTGGAAAATAAAATCCAATTATTGCTATAAACCTATGGCGTTATACCGCTACAACGAAGAGTTAATGCAGGCACTGTATTAGCAAATGGAGTCAGGCTACCCAGGCGTCAACAAAGCAATGCCCTGCGTAATCAGGTGTACAAGGAGGAGACACAAATGGTTAAAATGAAAGAGGATTGGCACAACGCAGACATCATCGCCAGCCTGCGTAAAATCGGAACCAGCCTTGCTGGTGTTTCCAGAGAAGCCGGACTCAGCTCATCAACACTGGCAAACGCGCTGTTTCGCCCATGGCCAAAAGGTGAGTGGCTGATCGCCGATGCGTTACAAATCCATCCCGCAGAGATATGGCCAAGCCGCTATTACGATCCGATAACCAAAAAGCTTATCGACCGCAAAGGATTGATGCGGTGATAAAAAAAGGCGGTAGTTTCCTACCGCCTTTCATTGTTGGCTACAAAGTTAGCGACAAAAAAAGTTACTCTTCGCCGCTAACACGCTCGATGTTCGCACCCAACGCCTTCAACTTATCTTCGATGTGCTCATAGCCACGGTCGATATGATAAATACGGTCAACAATGGTCGTCCCTTCTGCGATACAACCTGCCAGCACCAGGCTGGCTGAAGCACGAAGGTCGGTCGCCATGACTTGCGCGCCGGAAAGCTTTTCAACGCCATGGCAAATCGCCGTGTTGCTCTCGATTTCGGCATGCGCTCCCATGCGGATCAGCTCAGGAATGTGCATAAAGCGATTTTCAAAGATGGTTTCGGTGATCACGCCGGTGCCTTCTGCGACCAGATTCAGCAAGCTGAACTGAGCTTGCATATCCGTCGGGAAGCCAGGATGAGGCGCAGTACGGAAGTTCACCGCTTTAGGGCGCTTGCCATGCATATCCAGGCTTATCCAGTCTGGGCCCGTTTGAATTTCTGCCCCAGCTTCACGCAGTTTGGCCAGCACGGCATCCAGCGTATCCGGTTGGGTGGCCCGGCAAACGACCTTGCCCCCAGAGATCGCGGCAGCAATCAGGAAAGTTCCTGTTTCGATGCGATCTGGCAGGACGCGATAAACACCGCCGCCCAAACGCTCCACCCCTTCGATGGTAATCCGGTCGCTGCCTGCGCCGGTGATCTTCGCACCTAAGGTATTCAGGAAGTTCGCCGTATCAACGATTTCCGGCTCGCGCGCGGCATTCTCGATAACCGTGGTGCCGGTAGCCAGTGTGGCTGCGCTCATGATGGTGACAGTAGCGCCAACGCTGACCTTGTCCATCACGATATGCGCGCCTTTCAGACGGCCATCAACCGAAGCTTTCACATAGCCTTCTTCAAGCTTGATCTCGGCACCCAGCTGTTCCAGACCAGTAATGTGCAGGTCAACAGGACGGGCACCAATGGCGCAACCGCCAGGCAGAGAAACCTGCCCCTGGCCAAAACGTGCCACCAGCGGACCCAGCGCCCAGATTGAGGCACGCATGGTTTTCACCAGGTCATAAGGTGCACAGTAGATATCAACATTACTGGCATCAAGATGCACTGAACCGTTACGTTCAGCCTTCACACCCAGCTGGCTTAGCAGCTTCATGGTGGTATCAATGTCCTTCAGTTTCGGGACATTCTGAATCTCTACAGGCTCTTCCGCCAGCAGAGCGGCGAACAGGATCGGCAGCGCGGCGTTTTTTGCGCCGGAAATAGTAACTTCCCCGCTTAAACGGGTCGGACCCTGCACACGAAATTTATCCATTACACCAGCTCTCTTTTAAAAAAATAAAGGTCTGTTCGCCTCACCACGATGTTGCGCGGTGACCTCAGCGAAACAGCTTAAAAACCGTTTAATTTACGGTCGCGCGCCCACTCTTCAGGGGTAAATGTTTTGATTGAGACTGCGTGGATGCGGTTGTCAGCGATGTACGCCATCAGTGGCGCATAGACAGTCTGCTGTTTTTTGACCCGGCTGAGATCGCCAAACAACTCGCCTACCGCGATAACCTGAAAATGGCTGCCATCGCCAGTAACGTGGACTTCCTGCAATGATAACGCGCCCATCAGCACGGATTGAATTTCACTAGTTTCCATGAGGCTTCTAAATTTGATTGATGATAAACAGGCACACATATTAGTGGAAAGTGCCGCTATCTTAAACAAGCAAAAAGCCCCTGACTGTGCAGGGGCCCTTTCTGTTCAGTTTCCGCCAGGAATTTTACCCGCGAGAAACAATGATCTGCTGCAAATTATACAGGGTAATCAGCGAACGAAGTTTATCGTTGATGCCCGTAAAGTGGGGCGTTTTGCCCTGTTGCAAAGCAATCTGCCGCAGGTGTACCAGCAGCGCCAGCCCAGCGGAATCAACCCGTTCCAGTGCTGAAACGTCGATTGTATCGATCTGTTTCATCACCGTCTCACGCTGTTTCCAGAGCGCTAACAGGGTTTCGCGCTCCAGTTCACCGGACAGATGTAACTGGTTTGCCTCAAGACGCCAGCTCAGTTGATCGCTCATTACTGCTGTTTATCCAACTTGATTGGCTGCTTAGCATAAGACTTTAGCTGCTCTGTCAGGCCATCAATGCCTTTCTGACGCAGCACGTCGCTCCATTCGTTTTGCTTGGTGGTAATCATGCTCACACCTTCTGCAATCATGTCATAGGCCTGCCAGTCGCCGGTACGGCTGTTCTTGCGCCACTGGAAGTCCAGACGCACAGGCGGACGACCATTGGGATCAACGATGGTAACGCGTATGGCAATGATTGTTTTATCAGCATAGGATTGCTCAGGGGCAATCTGGTAAGTCTGGCCGTTATACAACGCCAGTGCCTGACCGTAAGCCTGAGCCAGATAATCTCCAAAAGCTTTGAAATAAGCCTCGCGCTGCGCAGGCGTCGCGTCTTTGTAATAGCGGCCCAACACCAGAGCGCCAGCGTATTTGATTTGTACGTAAGGCAGCAATTCTTCACGCACCACCTGACGCAGGTAGTCAGGATTTTGTTTTATTTTCGGTTGATCAGTCTTCAGCCGGGTAAACGTTTTCCCTGCCGCTTCGTTCATCAGCTGATAGGGATTGGTTTGATCCGCAGCGGCATTGGCTGCTATCGGAGCAATAACCAGCATTGCCATCATCAGGATACGTTTAAACATGACTAGTCCTCTTAGGGTGTTGTCGTAGCAGCCGGCGCGGGTTGACCGCTAGCTTCCGGTGCCTCTTTATTGTCATTACCATTGCCGCTCTTATACAAGAACTGGCCAATCAAATCTTCCAGCACCATCGCCGATTTGGTGTCCTGAACGGTACTGCCCTCTTTCAGCATAGCGGTTCCCATTTCCGGATCGTCAAACCCAACATTCAGCGCCAGGTATTGCTCCCCTAACAGACCGGAGGTTCTTATCGCCAGTGAGCTCGTGTCAGGCAATTGATTATATTGATCTTCGATATCCATCGAAACACGCGGAGAGTAGGTTTTTGGGTCGAGTTCAATATCGGATACCCGGCCAATCACCACACCGCCCACTTTGACTGGTGAACCTGTTTTCAGGCCGCCAATGTTGTCGAATGTGGCATAGAGTTTCCAGGTTGGCGTGCTACCAAGCGATTGTAAATCCGCCACGCGCAGGCAGAGAAAAAGCGCCGCACACAGCGCCAGCAGTAAAAACACGCCTACCCAAATTTCGCTTTTTTTCGTTTGCATTGAATCAGTTCCCAAACATCAGTGCAGTCAGCACAAAATCTAAACCGAGTACAGCCAGAGAAGCATGTACCACAGTGCGAGTAGTTGCCCGGCTAATCCCTTCCGAAGTAGGGATAGCATCATAGCCATTGAACAGAGCAATCCAGGTCACCGTGAAGGCGAAGACCGCACTTTTGATCACGCAGTTAAGAATGTCAGTGCGCACATCAACAGCATTTTGCATCGCCGACCAGAAGAACCCGCTGTCGATGCCTTTCCAGCTGACGCCTACAATGGCGCCCCCCATAATACCGACAGCAACAAAAATCAGCGTCAGCAGCGGCATACTGATAAAGCCAGCCCAGAACCGCGGTGAAATTATCCGCCGCAGTGGATCGACCGCCATCATCTCCATACTGGAGAGCTGTTCCGTGGCTTTCATCAGGCCTATTTCAGCCGTTAACGCGGAACCTGCCCGTCCAGCAAAAAGGAGTGCGGTCACTACCGGGCCCAGCTCACGCAGCAGCGAAAGCGCCACCAGCATGCCAAGACTGCTGTCAGCACCGTAGGTGTTTAATACCAGATAGCCCTGTAATCCCAGTACCATGCCAATAAATAAGCCCGAGACCAAGATGATCAACAGAGACTGTACGCCAATGCTGTAAAGCTGTTTGATCAGCAGTGGCGCATGCTTACGAAAGCGGGGGATCCCCACCAGCGCATGAAAGAGCATTAATCCGGCACGACCAAAGGAAGCGCAGGTATTGATCCCCTGCCGTCCAAGCGCACGTAAAAACATCAGTTAGTTAACTCCCTGAACCGGTTAAGTCTTGCAGATAATCGCCTGCAGGAAAACGAAACGGTACCGGACCATCGGCGATACCATCAATAAACTGGCGGACACGCGCATCTTCATTCTCATTGAGGGATTTTGCCGTCCCCTGAGCAATCACCTTTTGCCCGGCAATAATATAAGCGTAGTCAGCGATGCTCAGCACTTCCGGAACGTCGTGAGAGACCACGATACAGGTCATACCCAGTGAATGGTTGAGCTCATCAATCAGTTTGACCAGCACGCCCATGGTAATCGGATCCTGACCGACAAAGGGTTCATCGAACATAATCAGGTCCGGCTCTAATGCTATGGCTCGAGCCAGCGCCGCACGGCGTGCCATGCCACCAGAAAGCTCCGACGGCTTCAGTTGCGCCGCGCCGCGTAATCCCACGGCTTCCAGTTTCATCATCACTGTACTGTGCAGCAACTGAGGGGGAAGCTGAGTGTGTTCATGCAGTGGCCAGGCGACGTTATCAAAGACGCTAAGGTCGGTGAACAACGCGCCGGACTGGAACAGCATGCTCATTTTTTTTCTGGCTTCATACAAGCGTGATCGAGACAGGCTGGGAATATTTTCGCCGTTAAACCAGATTTCGCCGCTGTCAGGGCGTATCTGGCCACCAATCAGGCGTAATAAGGTGGTTTTACCAATGCCTGAGGGGCCCATAATGGCCGTGACTTTCCCTTTTGGCACAGTCAGCGAGATGTTATCGAATACTGGCCGATCTCCACGGGCAAAGCTCACGCCCCGGACATCTACCAAATTCGTCTCCGTCTGGCTCATAGTTACCTCTCCACATTTCAGGCATTAAATTTATCTCCGATGGTAGCGTATAACCCATCAGACAGGACACTTTTACAGAAACTTACCTCGAAGACGTGGCTAAAGTTGGCATAAGTTTTACTTTTTGCTTCCAGACCGTCAAAATCAGCACAATAACGTACCCCACTTGCTTTACTCGTCGCGCAAGGCGAGCCGACGATTATACCCGATCAAAGGACATTTCATGCTCGTAGCAATAGCACTGTTAGTTATCGGTTTAGTTCTGCTGGTCTATGGTGCAGATCGTCTGGTCTTCAGTGCCGCTATTCTTAGCCGCGCGCTGGGCATTCCCCCACTGATTATTGGTATGACCGTGGTCGGGATAGGCACCTCGCTGCCTGAGCTAATTGTCTCTTTCTCCGCCGCAACTCATGGGCAGATGGATATTGCTGTTGGCACCGCTATGGGGTCGAACATCACCAATATCCTGCTCATTTTGGGAGGTGCTGCGCTGCTTCATCCTCTTACCGTCCATTCAAATCTTATCCGTCGCGAACTGCCACTGATGCTGCTGGTCACATTATTGTGCGGCGTAATGCTGTTTGATAATACCCTTAGCCGCAATGATGGCGTGGCACTGATCGCCATTGCGGCGGCTTATTTACTGTTTATTATCAAAATCGCCCGCAAAGCTGAGCGCGAGAACAACGATTCGCTGACACGAGAACAGCTGGCTGAGCTGCCAGGGGACGATGCCGGCAATACCGTCGCCTTTTTATGGCTCGCCGTAGCCCTGATTATCCTGCCGATGTCGACGAGGATGGTTATCGACAATGCCACGGTCATTGCAGACTTCTTTGGCATCAGCGAACTGATTATCGGCCTGACCGTGATCTCTGTTGGCACGAGTCTGCCTGAGCTGGCTACAGTGATAGCCGGTGCGCTGAAAGGCGAAGATGATATCGCCATTGGCAACCTGATCGGTTCTAACATCTACAATATTGTCATTGTGCTGGGCGTTCCGGCTCTGATTCATCCAGGCGATATTGATATGCACGCGTTCGCCCGAGACTATTGGGTCATGCTGGGCGTTAGCGCGTTATTTACCTTAATCTGTTTGCAGCGCAGTCGCTGTATCGGCCGGGTTGCTGGTGCGCTACTGCTCTCTGGTTTTGTTGCCTGGGTTGCCCTGCTCTACTGGCTGCCCTCGGCTACTCTCTGGTAAAAAGGAAGATAAATTATGGCACCTGGCAACCTCGAACCCGGCTTTGACTTTGAGCAGGCAGGGAAAGATGTCCTGAATATAGAACGTCAGGGCCTGGAGCAGCTTGATCAATACATCAACGACGATTTTACCCAAGCTTGTCAGCGTATTTTCCACTGCTCAGGGAAAGTCGTGGTGATGGGCATGGGCAAGTCAGGTCACATCGGCAAGAAGATGGCCGCGACCTTTGCCAGTACCGGGACACCGGCTTTCTTTGTCCATCCGGCTGAGGCCAGCCATGGCGATCTGGGGATGGTAAGTGCGGGTGATATTGTTATTGCCATCTCAAATTCCGGCGAGTCCTCTGAAATTCTGGCACTTATCCCGGTGTTAAAGCGCCTGCACGTTTCGCTGATTTGTATGACCAGCAAACCAGAGAGCGCAATGGGCCGTGCCGCTGATATTCATCTGTGTGTTAAAGTACCGCAGGAAGCCTGTCCTCTGGGCCTGGCACCGACCACCAGCACCACGGCCACGTTGGTGATGGGTGATGCGCTGGCCGTTGCGCTGTTAAAAGCACGCGGCTTTACCGTCGAAGACTTTGCCTTGTCCCACCCTGGCGGCGCACTTGGTCGTAAGCTGTTGTTAACCGTCAATGATATTATGCACACTGGCGACGAAATCCCCCATGTCAGTCGCGAGGCTTCCCTGCGGGATGCACTGCTCGAAATCACCCGAAAAAACATGGGTATGACGGTAATCTGCAACGATCTGATGAAGATCGAAGGCATTTTCACCGATGGTGACCTGCGCAGGGTGTTTGATATGGGAATTGATATCCAGACGGCCAGCATTGCCAGTGTGATGACCTCCGGCGGGATTCGGGTACGTCCAAATCTGCTGGCTGTGGACGCGCTAAACCTGATGCAAAGCAGAAATATCACCGTGGTTATGGTGGCTGACGGTGACACGCTACTGGGCGTGGTGCACATGCATGACATGCTGCGCGCTGGCGTGGTTTAACAAGGAACAAAAGACAAATGAGTACTGCTGCAGAGTGGGTTGAAACTTGCTACGGCGAGGTTAGCCTTGATGTCATGGCGCGTGCGCGTGCGGTTAAGCTGTTAATTTGTGACGTTGATGGCGTCATGTCCGATGGGGTGATCTATCAGGGCAACAGTGGCGAAGAGCTGAAAGCGTTCAACGTCCGCGACGGTTATGGCATCCGTTGCCTGCTGACATCAGACGTGGAAGTGGCCATTATTACTGGCCGGAAGGCAAAACTGCTGGAAGATCGCTGTGCCACCCTCGGGATTACGCATCTTTACCAGGGACAATCTGATAAGCTTTTGGCCTTCCGCGAACTTCTGGATACACTAGCACTTCGCCCCGAGCAGGTGGCTTATATTGGTGACGACCTGATTGACTGGCCGGTGATGGCCGAAGTAGGTCTCAGCGTTACCGTGGCTGATGCCCATCCGGTTCTGCTTCCTCGTGCAAACTACGTAACCCGTATTGCCGGTGGTCGTGGAGCGGTGCGTGAAATTTGCGATCTGATATTGATAGCACAGGATAAGTTTGATGAGGCCAAAGGGCAGTCTGTATGAGTAAAACCAGACGTTGGATCACGCTGTTACTGGCACTAGTGGCTATTGTGCTGATTGGCTGGAATCTGGCCGGTCCGGATGACAGCGCAAAACCCGTTGCGAACAGCGACCAGAATCCTACCTACACGAGCCAGAGCTCCAATACCGTGGTGTATAACCCTCAGGGTGCCCTGAACTACAAGCTTGTTTCGGATAAAGTGACCTATTTTTCCACTGAGGCCATCAGCTGGTTCGATAACCCGGTGATGACCACATACGATGAAAACAAAATTCCGACCTGGTCAATCCGGGCAGACAAAGCCAAGCTGACCAACGACCGTATGCTGTATCTTTACGGCCACGTAGAGGTCAATAGCCTGACTCAAGATGCTCAACTTGAGCGGATTAAGACCGATAATGCCATAGTAAACCTCATTACCCAGGATGTGACCTCGGATGATCAGGTAACGCTTTATGGCAGCAACTTCAACTCTACGGGGATGAAGATGCGTGGAAATTTACGGAAGAAAACAGCCGAGCTGATTGAAAAGGTCAAAACCTCTTATGAAATCCAAAATGCAAAACAACCTTAAGTTTCTGGCGCTCAGCTTATTGCTGGCTACCAGCCTGCCGGCCTTAGCGCTTACGGGCGACTCAGACAAACCGGTCAATGTTGATTCCGAAAATCAGGCCCTCGATATGCAGGGTAACGTTGCTACCTTTACCGGCAACGTGATCGTCACCCAGGGGTCGATCAAAATCACGGCTGACAAAGTCGTGGTGACTCGCCCAGGGGGTGACAGCAACAAAACTATCGTCGACGCTTACGGCAATCCGGCTACCTTCTACCAGTTGCAGGACAATGGAAAGCCGGTCAAAGGTCATGCGCAGAAGATGCATTATGAGCTGGCGAAAGACTTTGTAGAGCTGACAGATAATGCTTACCTGGAGCAGCTCGACAGTAACGTGAAGGGTGACCGGATTACCTATCTGGTGAAAGAGCAGAAAATGCAGGCTTACGGCAGCAGCGGCAAACGCGTGACTACCGTACTGGTTCCTTCCCAGTTGCAGGACAAAGGCACCCAGTCAACCGGACCAAAAAAGAGTAACTAATCAGCTATGGCTACGTTAATTGCAGAAAACCTGGCGAAGGCTTACAAAGGCCGTCGTGTGGTCGAAGATGTCAGTCTGCAGGTCAAATCCGGTGAGATTGTTGGCCTGCTTGGCCCAAATGGCGCAGGCAAGACCACCACGTTTTATATGGTCGTGGGTATCGTGCCGCGTGATGCCGGTCGTATCATCATTGATGATGAAGACATCAGCATCTTGCCGTTGCACGCCCGTGCCCGCCGTGGGATTGGCTACCTGCCTCAGGAAGCGTCGATATTTCGCCGCCTGAGCGTCTATGACAACCTGATGGCCGTGTTGCAGATCCGTGAGGATCTGACAACAGAGCAGCGCGAAGACCGTGCAAATGAGCTGATGAACGAATTCCATATCGAACATCTGCGCAACAGCATGGGTCAGGCTTTATCAGGTGGTGAACGCCGTCGTGTGGAAATCGCCCGCGCGCTGGCTGCCAACCCGAAGTTCATTCTGCTGGATGAGCCCTTTGCCGGCGTTGACCCAATCTCCGTTATTGATATCAAGAAAATCATCGAACACCTGCGTGACAGCGGCCTTGGCGTGCTGATCACCGACCATAACGTGCGTGAAACGCTGGCGGTATGTGAACGTGCTTATATCGTCAGCCAGGGGCACTTAATTGCTCATGGGACTCCGGCAGAAATTCTGGAGGATGAACAAGTTAAAAGAGTCTATTTGGGCGAAGAGTTCAGACTCTGATAAGGTGTTAAAACCAGGTAAGATTTTCGAGGAATTAGTATCCTGAATATGAAGCAAGGTTTGCAACTCAGGCTTAGCCAACAGCTTGCCATGACGCCACAACTGCAACAGGCGATCCGCTTGCTGCAGCTCTCTACGCTTGAACTACAGCAGGAAATTCAGCTGGCGCTGGAAAGTAATCCGTTGCTTGAACAAACCGACATTCATGAGGAAGTGGACGTACGCGAATATCAGGAGAAAGAGGCTCTGGATACCAGGGAAGCGCTGGAACAGAAAGAGATGCCCGAAGAACTGCCTCTGGATGCAACCTGGGACGAAATCTATACCGCCGGCACGCCGTCAGGCACCGGAACGGATTATCATGACGACGAGTTGCCGGTGTACCAGGGAGAAACTACTCAGTCACTTCAGGATTACCTGATGTGGCAGGTTGAGTTAACGCCGTTCACCGAAACCGACCGGGCGATAGCGACTTCAATTGTAGATGCCGTGGATGACACAGGGTATCTGACCGCCTCGCTGGATGAGATCCTCGACAGTATTGGCAATGATGAACTGACCATGGATGAAGTGGAAGCGGTGTTAAAACGCGTCCAGCGCTTCGACCCAGTTGGCGTCTGTGCCCGCGATCTGCGTGACTGCTTGCTGGTACAGCTTTCCCAGTTCCCGCCTGAGGCTCAGTGCCTGAAAGAGGCACGATTAATCGTCAGCGAGCATCTGGACCTGCTGGCCAACCATGATTTCCGCAGCCTGATGCGCGTGACACGGCTGAAAGAAGAGGTGCTGAAAAACGCCATGCAGGTGATTCAGTCTCTCGATCCGCGTCCTGGTCAGTCGATCAATACCACTGAACCGGAGTACGTGATCCCAGATGTGCTGGTGCGCAAAGCCAGCAATCGCTGGACAGTTGAGTTGAATTCAGACAGCGTACCAAGGCTGAAGATAAATCAGCATTATGCCTCGCTGGGCGGTTCAAGCCGTAACGACAGTGACAGCCAGTTCATCCGCAGCAACCTGCAGGAAGCTAAATGGCTGATAAAAAGTCTGGAAAGCCGTAATGATACGTTACTGAAAGTGACACGCTGCATTGTCGATCAGCAGCAGGCTTTTTTCGAACAGGGCGAAGAATTTATGCGTCCAATGGTGTTGGCGGACATCGCCAGTGCCGTAGATATGCATGAGTCCACGATTTCTCGCGTTACCACGCAGAAGTATCTGCACAGTCCTCGCGGGATTTTTGAATTAAAGTATTTTTTCTCCAGTCACGTCAATACCGAGGGTGGCGGCGAAGCTTCCTCCACGGCGATACGCGCATTGGTGAAAAAATTAATCTCGGCGGAGAATCCCGCCAAACCACTGAGCGACAGCAAGCTCACTACTTTGCTCTCTAATCAAGGGATCATGGTAGCGCGTCGAACTGTCGCAAAGTACCGAGAGTCTTTATCCATCCCGCCTTCAAACCAGCGCAAACAGCTAGTCTGATCGAACAGATAAGGAAGAACGTATGCAACTCAACATTACCGGGCATAACGTGGAAATCACCGAACCTTTACGTGATTTCGTAACGACAAAATTTGCCAAACTGGAACAGTACTTTGATCGAATTAATCAGGTCTATATTGTGCTGAAGGTCGAAAAGGTCACTCAGATAGCGGATGCTACTCTGCATGTGAATGGCGGTGAGTTGCATGCCACCTCGGAAGGGAAAGATATGTACGCGGCGGTTGACGGCTTGATAGACAAGCTGACACGCCAACTCAATAAACATAAAGACAAGCTGAAGCAGCACTAAATTTCACTCAAGCATTGATTATTTCTTCGCCACCCTAATCTTAGTATCAGGCGTGACGCAAGATGACCGGCTCGCCTCCCTTTCACCGGGGAGGCGAGCCGTTAATCAATCAGGCAGGCTGAGCAGTCGACCGATGACCCTCTTCCTTATGGTAAGGAGCAGAGGAGTCCCGTAATTTTGCCAGGCAGAAGTGAACACGTAAGTGAAACTATGATGAACAATGAATTAACACTGGAACTGAGCTCGGTACTGAATGTGTCCTGCACCCGCAGCGGCGTCCATTGCCAGAGTAAAAAGCGGGCGCTGGAGATCATCAGCGAGCTGGCGGCTAAACAGCTTAACCTTCCGCACCAGACCATCTTCGAAGCGATTCTGACCCGTGAACGTATGGGCAGTACCGGAATTGGTAACGGGATAGCGATCCCCCATGGCAAGCTGGTAGAAGACACACTGCGTGCGGTGGGTGTGTTTATCCGCCTCGATCAGCCGATCGCTTTTGATGCTATTGATAATCAACCGGTGGATCTGCTTTTTGCCCTGCTGGTCCCTGCCGATCAGTGTAAAACTCACTTACACACGCTGTCGCTGGTCGCCAAGCGTCTGGCGGACAAAACCGTGTGTCGCCGCTTGCGCGCTGCGCAGACGGATGAAGAGCTGTATGAAATCATGGCTGAGACTTCTGAGGAGAGCCACTGATTTCACCGGGCCGGAAGGCTCCGGCTCAATATTAAGCATGTGGGTCATTCCGGCCAGGGCTGAACACCCACGAACAGGCAAATTCAGGAGAACAAGTCATGGTGCTGATGATTGTCAGCGGTCGATCGGGATCGGGTAAGTCTGTCGCCTTGAGAGCACTGGAAGATATGGGCTTTTACTGCGTGGATAACTTACCCGTGGTTTTGCTGCCTGAACTGGCTAATTCGCTGGCCGACCGTAATATGCCTGCTGCGGTCAGTATTGACGTGCGCAACATGCCTGAGTCGCCTGAAGTTTTCGAAAAAGCCCTGACCAGCCTGCCGGACAGTTTCTCCCCTCAGTTGCTGTTCCTTGATGCCGATCGCAATACTCTGATCCGTCGCTATAGCGATACTCGCCGCCTGCACCCTCTTTCCAGCAAGAATTTATCGCTGGAGAGCGCCATTGACGAAGAAAATGAGCTGCTTGAACCGCTGCGTTCTCGAGCCGACCTGATTGTTGATACTTCAGAAATGTCGGTGCATGAGCTGGCCGAGATGCTGCGAACTCGTTTACTGGGTAAACGCGAGCGTGAGCTGACCATGGTGTTCGAATCCTTCGGCTACAAGCACGGAATTCCTATCGATGCTGACTATGTCTTCGATGTTCGCTTTTTGCCGAACCCACACTGGGATCCAAAACTGCGCCCAATGACGGGTCTGGATCGCCCGGTAGCCGCCTTCCTTGATCGCCATACGGAAGTGCACAATTTCATTTATCAGACGCGAAGCTACCTGGAATTGTGGTTACCGATGCTGGAAACCAACAATCGCAGCTACCTTACTGTCGCCATCGGCTGTACCGGTGGTAAACATCGTTCCGTTTACATCGCTGAACAACTGGCTGACTACTTCCGCTCACGCGGCAAAAACGTCCAGTCCCGTCACCGCACGCTGGAAAAACGCAAATCATGACTGTCAGGCAAACCGTTGAGATCAAAAATAAGCTGGGAATGCACGCTCGCCCGGCAATGAAACTTTTCGAGTTGGTGCAGAGTTTTGACGCGGAGGTATTGCTGCGTAATGAAAGTGGTACCGAAGCAGAAGCCAGCAGCGTTATTGCTCTGCTGATGCTGGACTCAGCCAAAGGAGGCCACATCGAAATTGAAGCCTCAGGTCCGGAAGAAGAGCAGGCCTTAAGCGCGGTAATTGAACTGTTTAATGCTGGTTTCGACGAAGATTAACGCTTTTCCTGCCAGGCATAACACGCGATTATGCCTGGTAAAATCCCCTCACCTTAGCTTATGTTCACGTAAGAACCCTTCGCCCCCAAGCTGTTTCATCTGGCGCAAAATCCACTGCTGACGCTGACGTATATAGCCCGATGGCGCATCGGCTTTAAAACGGATGGGGTTAGGTAACACAGCAGCCAGTAACGCGGCTTCAGACATCGTCAGTCGGCTGGCCGGTTTATGGAAGTAACGTTGGGAAGCCTCCTCCACGCCGAAAACGCCTTCGCCAAACTCAGCCACGTTCAGGTAAACGGTCAGAATGCGCCTTTTCGTCCACACGGTTTCAATCCCAACCGTTAAACCAGCCTCTAAACCTTTGCGCACCCAGCTTCTGCCGTCCCATAAAAAGACGTTCTTAGCGGTTTGTTGCGACAGGGTTGAAGCCCCGCGGATCCTCCCTCCCTCGTCGTTATCCAGCACCGATTGAATGGCCTGGACATCGAACCCCCAGTGTGTCGGAAATTTTTGGTCTTCAGAAGCGATCACGGCCAAAGGCATCCACGGAGAAATGTCATCCATGCTGGTCCAGTCAGAGTGGGCGACATAATCAAAATTGCCGCTAAACCAGGCACCTAGCTGCCGTTCTACCATAACAGCGGAGAAAGGCACCGGTATAAAGGAAAACAGTAAAATCCCGGCAATCCATGCACCAAAAACGGTCATAAACGCGCGTAAAAGCCACGTTTTGAGCGAGTGAAAACCCTTTTTATTGCGTTTTTTCATACCATAATATCCATGACTATCTTATCAATTCCTGTAAGGGGATCGTTGTAAGCCCCTTTTCTTCTTAAACAAGAACCTGAAGCTTACATTGCCAGTAAAAGGCGCTTTTACCGCCAAAAAACCGGTCTTATTTGAAATGTCCTAACCGCTTCAACCACTTCCGCTCTTCAGGAATCGGTTCCATAGACCAAACGAAACTGATAACGCCATCGCGACGTCCTTTAAGCCAACAGAATGAGTAGAAAAAAAATGATTCATAGTACTTATACGTTAATTCCCTAAGCTTTTGCAAAACAGGCCTGATAGAGGCCAAAACCCTGAGAAGATTCTGAATCAGGCCTTTTACAGAGCCAGCAACATAACGGGTTCATCCAGATCTAAAAAGTTATTAAAATAGCCTTGATCAATCGGTATAAACTTGCAGTGGCGCTTTTATCTGTCGCCCTTTAATTCCGTGCTACTCCGAGACCCTAATCTCACAAAAAGAATATGATATACAGAGGGTTAAACTTTTCATTAGCACGGCTACTTTTGATTAGCATCGCTGCTAGCTACCGGATGTGACACTTCGTCTACAGCGTCAATGTGAATACGTTAAAAAGTGTCACATTCGTTCAAAAAAACACCATTTCAACGCAAAAAATCATTTCCAGCTTGACTGTGTTATCAAATTAATGTTTTCTGTCTGAAATCGCTGCTCAACATCACACATTTTAATGAATCTCGTAACATGTGATGGAAGATTTGCTAATGTAGTTCCTGAGCGTTTTACCCAATACCGCGCCTGTGCTTTTAAACTCTTACTCTAAGAATAGCGCAGGTTACCCATTTCCCTGGTGTTGGCGCAGTATTCGCGCACCCCGGCCTCGGTCGGGGTCATTTTTTTCCAGCGTCCGAAACCCATTCACGTAACACTTCTACGTCGTTCCGCCACTCTTGCTTCAGCTCGTCAATCCACTCCTGAACGTTGTCCCACCAGGCTGGCAGTTCCGGACTTTGAATTTGTTTAGCTAACTGCTGCAAATGCACCAGCCCCACAGATCCCGCAGCCCCCTTAATTTTATGGCCCTCTTCCGCTATTCCTTTCTGATCGCGAGCCATCATGTTGGAGTCCAGCACATCCAGATAGCCCGGCATCATCTGCTCAAACATCTCCAGGCTCTGGTAAATCAACTGTGGACCCACCAGCTCGATATACTGCTCAAGCATGGTGACATCCAGTAACCCCAGTTTCTTCTCGTCCACTTTTCTTTCCTCGGCTTCGTCTTGCTGAAAGTCCCAGTATTTTTTGATGATGGCAGTCAGAGCAGGAACGGCCAGCGGCTTACTCAGAACATCATCCATCCCGGCATCCAGATACTCTTTCTTGTCCTTCAGCACGTTGGCAGTCAGCGCGACCAGCGGCGGCAAATGTTTGTTGCCATGACGCTGATGGATCTCGCGGGCAACATCCAGACCGGTCATATCCGGCAGCTGAATATCCAGCAACACCAGATCGAACTCTTCCGGGTCAAACATAGCCAGGGCTTCTTCGCCCGTCATGGCCACCTCAACGCTGTTACCGAGCTTCTCGAGTACAGAGCGGGCAACCACCACATTCAGCTCGATATCCTCAACCAGCAGCACGTGAAGCGCAGGAAGTGGCATATCATCGGCTGGCTGCTGATCTTCCGGCTGCTCGTCAATACGTGGGGCGTTAATGGTCAGGGTAAAGCAGGAACCTGTTCCCGGCGCGCTGCGAACAGTGATATCACCGCCCATGCTCTGAGCCAACCTGCGTGAAACGGCCAGGCCAATGCCGGTTCCGGTGGCTGGTTTGCCACCGTGTTGATCTTTAACCTGGTAATACATAGCAAAGATCTTATCCAGTTCGTCCTGAGGAATACCCATACCTGAGTCTTCCACTTCGAAGCGCAAGCAGTCTTCCCCCAGATACTCGACGCGGACAATAATGCTGCCCTTCTGGGTAAACTTTACCGCATTGCCGATCAGGTTCCACAGGATCTGCCGCAGACGCGTGCCATCGGTCATGATTTTGTGCGGCAGAGGCAATTGCGGATCCAGTACGAACTTCAACTCTTTCGGTTGGGCCAGCAGCCCGGAGAGATTTTCCAGGTCGGCCAGGAACCCAGTAAAGTCAACCGGCTGAATATCCAGCTGAACTTTACGCCGCTCAATTTTGTCCATCTCAATCACGTCATTGAAAATGTTGCCCAGCGTGATGGCAGAGACGTGGATGGTTTTCAGGTATTTGAGCTGCTCCTGGTTTAAATCGGTATCCAGTAGAATACGGCTCAGCCCGACGATGCCATTAAGCGGCGTACGAAGCTCATGGCTGATCGTTGAGATAAATGTGGTCTTCTCCCTGCTTGCGTTCTCTAAAGCGTCCTGGTAACGCTTACGTTCCGTTATATCGCGTCCAAAGCCCATCAGGCCGCTTCGTTTTCCAATGCGGTCGTAATAAGGCACTTTGCGGATTTCGAAGCAGGCTTTGCGGCCGTCCGGGTATTGCAACCATTGTTCGTAGGTTAGTGAGACGTTGTGGCGGAAGACTTTATCGTCGGTCTCCAACACCTTGGTGGCGGCGTCTTCGTCGTACACATCACGCGGCGTAAGCCCAATCAGTTGCTTTTCGCTTTTTCCCGTCAGCAATTCCATTGCCCGGTTACAGCCAGAGAACTGCTGGTCAATGTTGCGGTAGAACACCAGATCGGGTGAAGCGTCCAGGAATGAACGCAGGAAGGAGGATTGCTGCTCAAGTTCTATCTGCGCTTCCTCGCGCCTGGCCATCTCTTCCTTCAGCTTGGCCATCACCTGCAAACGCGCCTCTTCAGCTTTGATACGGTCAGCTATTTCCTGATTCAGCTGGGTAATGTTTTCTTTCATCTGCTGGTTCAGCTCAAGATCGCGATGACGCATCTCTTCAAGCTTATCGACCAGGCGCGACAGGCGCTGCCTTGACTCTTCGAGTTGTTCAACCACCACCGAGAGGAAATAGACCGCCCACGGGGTGATCAGCAGACCAAAAAACACCGACCGCACCATATCGATACTTTCAACATGCCCGCGCAATACCATGGTCACCGCCATCTGCACGATCATCGCCAATACCACCAGCGCAGAGGCCAGCAACAGCGAGAAGCGTACCAGCCCCAGCTTGACCATTAGATCGACATAATATTGTGCTAAGAGACGAATTTGTTTCATAAAAGATTCCTTCCGGGCCAATAGTCTCAATCATACCGTAAAAGCTCAAAAGACCCACGCAACCAGTACAAAGCTGCAGCGCACCAGACTGGTGCAGCTGCGGGATTGAATGACTGCTTACGCACTCACCCATCGAAAGAAACAAACTGTCCTAAGCAGAATTCTGGTGCTGCCACTGATTAACTAACCCTGGCACGATCGCCTTTCTTCCTCCCGGTTATAAGCGGTTCCGGCAGGTTGTTACCTGGTCCAATACCCTCAGGATTTCGGCTAAATCAGTCAGCACGCATCGGCCCGCAAGTACCGTACACACTGGATCCGAGCTAAAAAATCGACTTAGCTGAAAATGAAAAGTGCTTTACCAGACTCCTTTGTCATCTTCTTGTCGTCATTCTGCTGGACGCTTTATTTGACTGCATAATTTGCGAGGCAGTCCCTGGTCAGCTTTTCCTCACTGAAGAGTGTAATTCATAGTGATAAGCGCATCCCTGCCCACTCCCCACCTCAGCCTTACGAATAATAATTCACATTAAATGAGAACTTACTCAATGTAATGATGATTAATTTTACTAATGAAGACCCGCTGTTTAATTCAAATAAGCCACAGAGATAAAAACAGTATTTTTCAGCAAAGAGCGTATAATTGTCAGAACATTCTACTACCAATGCCCCCAGCACCAGCATGGTGCAGAGATATGGCGCCTGCACTACAGTGAGACAGCTCACACTTATTGCGGTCTTTGCCTCAGCGGGTTTGGCAGAAAAAACCCTGACAAACACTTACATATCAATACTATAAGCTGTCATAAGGTCGCAAAAGCCTCAGTAAGAACGCTATTTGACCTGAGTACGCTTTCCCGATAAGTTGGAAATCCGCTGGAAGCTTTCCCGACGGGCCAGTGTCTCGGCATATCTATGCAGCAAGAAGACTCCCTCGTGATGCAAGTTATCTCCCTTTAAGAGATTCGGAAATTTGAGAGCAGCCCCCCTTCAAGGACGTCAGGAAAAAAGTCTGAAGAGGTAACGCTCGGGGTAACGGCGTCCGCATTAAGCGGTCAGGAAAATGAGACAGAGCCTGAGAGAGACTCCTCAGATGCACTCTGTGCTTGAAACACTATAGGTAATGTCACAAAGAAGTTGAGGAGGCCCCCGATGTCCAACACAAATCCTTTTCCCTATGGCTTGTACGATCCTTCAAAAGACAGCGACAGCTGTGGCGTAGGTTTCCTGACGCGTAAGGACGGCGAGCAAACTCATGAGATCCTGCAGATGGCCCATAGCGCCCTGTGCACGGTACCTCATCGCGGGGGTATGTCGGCGGAAGGCGTCGGTGACGGTGCTGGCGTCAACGTGGATATCTCTCTGCACTTCTTCCGCAAGATTACCGGCCTGCAGCTCGAAGCCGGTCGTTTCGGCGTTGGTAACTTCTTCGTGCCTAAAGATGTTGAACTGCGCGCGAATGCTGAACGTCTGGTTGAACAGACACTGGCCGCCTATGGCCTGCCGGTGTTGCTGAAACGCGACCTGCCACTCGATGGTAGCGTGCTGCGTCCAGCTGCGCTCTCTTTCCAGCTGCCTATCGTGCAGTGGGTGTTTACTGCCCCGCAGGATGCAGAGACGCAAAACGATTTCGAAAAACGCATTTACCGCGCTTTGCTGGACATTGAAGCTCGAGCCTTTACCGAAAGCCAGTTTGGCGGTCTTTATCCGCTGTCGCTTTCTTCGCGCACTCAGGTCCTGAAAGCCCGTCTGAATTCCAATGAAGTGATCCCTTACTTCAAAGACCTGACCGATCCGGATCATCAGGTGCGCGGGCTGTTCTTCCATACCCGCTTCTCAACTAACACCGATCCGCACACCACTATGGCGCAGCCTTTCCGGCTGATGGCCCATAACGGCGAGCTGAATACCGACCGTAAAAACCGCATTGCTGAGTCTGCGCTGGCGCTGGCTCGCGGCAAGAAAATTGTGCGCCCTAAAGGGCAGTCTGACAGCTCGCGTCTGGATCAGAGCATCCAGAGCCGCCTGATGGAAGATAACCTCGACCTGATCAACGCCGTGGTATCGATGATGCCTCCGGCATGGGAAAACGATCTCACCTTATCTACTGAAGTCCGCGCGATGCTGGAGTACTTCTCTTTATATGAAGAGAAGAACGATGGCCCGGCCGCCTTGATCTTTGGTAACGGTGAAGTGATCGGTGCCCGTCTGGACCGTCTGGGCCTGCGCCCACTCCGCTCTGTAGAGACCGCCGAGTATATCGGTGCGATGTCAGAAGCCGGACAGATCGCCTTCCCACCGGAAAGCGTCTTACGCCGTGGCCGTATTGAAGCCGGCGGGATGCTCTATTACGATCACAGTGAAAAACGCAGCTACACCACACTGGAAGCGCTGGAGAAACTGGCTGCCGAGAAAGATTACCCGGCGCTGGTCGAACAGGCCCGTGTGATGTTGCAGGATTTGCCTGTCGTTCCAGCAGAACAACAGGGTTCACCGTTGCGTTACAGCGGCGACCTGAAAACTTACCAGCGGTTTGTGGCTTACTACTACAACCAGGAAAGCTTCAAATTCATGATGGATCCGATGCTGACTACCGGCGCAGAAAAGATTTCTGCCATGGGTTACGGCAACGCGATCAACGGTCTGTCCGATCATGAAGGCGGAATGGCGCACTACTTCTCTCAGCGCTTTGCTCAGGTAACTAACCCACCGTTAGACTCCATTCGTGAAGTTGACGGGATGACTCTGCGCGTTGCGCTGGGTGCGAAACCGCATCTGGGCCGCAGCAAAGGTCGTCAGATTATCGTGCCTACCCCGATCCTGACTCACCTGGATATGCTGCAGCTGCGTGAACAAGATGTGGCGCCTTATGCCCGTTTTGACATGCTTTACATCCCGGTTGTAGGCACTGAGCCGCAAAACCGTATCGACAACGCCAATGCGCTGGAAAAAGCCATTGATGACCTTGCTCAGCAAGTGGTGGACTTTGCCCGTGAACAAGGGGGTATTGCGGTTCTGACTGACCGTCATATCTCTTCTACCCGCGCCGGAATCCCAATGCTGCTATTGGTTTCTGCCATCAACCAGCGCCTGGTACAGGAAGGCTTGCGTCTGGATGTTTCTCTGGTGGTTGAAAGCGGCCAGAGCATCTCTTCGCACCATATCGCGGCTACCCTCGGCTTCGGTGCTTCTGCTGTTTACCCTCTGGGCGTGCAGATGCGTGCCGAAGAGAAATATGGCGAAGGCGAAGAAGGCAATAAAGCGTTCAAACGCTATGCCAAGGCCGCGGAAAAAGCCCTGATGAAAACCATGGGTAAAGTCGGCCTTTGTACCGTTGAAAGTTACAGCTGCGGTGAGTTCTTCGAACCGAACTTCCTCAATACCGACGATCCGGTACTGAAAAAGTACTTCCCGAACATTAAAACCCCGGTTGGCGGCGCTGGCTTTGCCACTATCGCCCAGATGGCCGTGGACTGGCACCAAAGCTCCCTGAAAATTCAGGGTGAATCCGAAGTGCCGTTGTTAGGTCTGTTTAAAGAGCGTGCGGAAGGTGCTGGTCACTCTTACGGCACCATTGCCGTGCGTACCTTTATTGATATGACAGAGCAGCCGATCCGCTTTGCTGACAAGCCGCGTGATGAAGATCAGTTCATCCGTTTGCTGACGCTGGCGAAACTGGATAATGCTTTCAATATCAAGCCAAGCGCTTTCGCGGATACCAGCTTCGAACGTATCCCGAATGACGTTATTGATAACTTCACCATCACGCCGGACTATCGCGAATTCTCCAGCCTGATGCTGCAGGAACGTAAGCGCCGCCCGGCTGCGCTGCGTGACATTCTGACCTTCCCAGCCGACCTGACCCATGTGGACAGCCAGGCAGAGTTTGCGCGCAAACTGGGTCGCTACTCGTTAACCAATAATGGTTTCGCTACCCGAGGTCTGGCTTGCGAAGCAACGGAAGGTCGTGAAGGTCACTTCACCCTGCGCCTTACCGACAGCATCGTTGGGCTGAAACCAGAGAACGAGCGTCTTGCTGCCCTGTTCAGCGCGCTGAAAACCCGTTTCACCGATGAGATCGGCGAAAGTGAGATTGTGGCCGGTGGCCTGCAGCTTGCCGCGACAGGCAAAGCGGCTGAGTATCTGTCACGCATCTTCACCTCCGCCCCTTCTCTGCCGCTGAACGAAATTCAGCCGGCCAGCGAAATCACCCGGACCTTTGCTTCCGGTGCGATGAGCCACGGCGCCCTGGTGGCCCCAGCTCATGAAGCGGTGGCACACGGCACCAACATGGTGGGCGGCATGAGCAACTGTGGTGAAGGCGGCGAACACTATTCCCGTCACGGCACCATCCGTGCCTCACGCATTAAGCAGCTGGCTTCCGGTCGCTTTGGCGTGTGGGCTGCTTACCTTGCGGATCCCATGCTGGAAGAGCTTGAAATTAAAATCGGACAGGGCGCAAAACCTGGCGAAGGGGGTCAGCTGCCTGCCGCAAAAGTCACGGTTGAAATTGCCGCTGCTCGTGGCGGTACGCCTGGCGTGGAGCTGGTTTCCCCTCCTCCGCACCACGATACTTATTCGATTGAGGATTTGGCTCAGTTGATCCATGACTGTAAAGCAGCACGCGTGCGGGTCATTGTGAAACTGGTTTCTTCTGAAGGCATTGGCACCATTGCCGTAGGCGTGGCAAAAGCCGGTGCTGACGTGATCAACGTAGCAGGCAACACCGGTGGTACTGGTGCGGCTTCTGTTACCAGCCTTAAATACACCGGTCGTGTGGCAGAAATCGGCATCGCCGAAGTGCATCAGGCGTTGTGTGCCAATGGCCTGCGTGAAAAAGTTCTGCTTCGCTGCTCCGGCGCGCAGCAAACTGGCAGCGATGTAGTGAAGTCTGCCCTGTTGGGTGGCGACAGCTTCGAATTTGGCACCACCGCGCTGATGATGCTGAAATGCGTTATGGCGAAAAACTGTAACGTGAAATGCCCGGCAGGCCTGACCACCAATGCCGAAGCCTTTGATGGCGATCCACGTCAGCTGGCGCAGTACTTTATGAACGTAGCGCATGAAGTGCGTGAGATCCTGGCACGCCTTGGCTTGCGTTCACTGCGTGAAGCGCGTGGCCGCTCTGACCTGCTGCACCTGATGGATCACCCGCTGGAAGTCGGCAAGCTGGACTTCCGTGCCATGCTGACCGTGGTCCCGGAACTGAAAATCGCCCGTCCGGTCTATCTGGAAAAAGATTTCGAGCTGGATAACGGCTGGATAGATCAGCTGAAACTGGAGCTGGTTGATCAGGGTAAAACAGACATTCAGTTCGGCAATGGCATCACGCTGAACAACCGTAACAAAAGCGTTGGCGGCCAGCTGGCAATCGACATTGAGCGCCTGCTGAACCACAAGCTGGATGCTGAGCAGCTGAGCAAGATCCCTGCGGCCTTGTCAGACGATCGTGGACGCCGTTATCTGGCCCCGAACACCATCAACATCTCCACCTCAGGATCTGCCGGTCAGTCCTTTGGCGTATTCTGTAACGACGGTATGCAGCTGAAGCATTACGGCACCTGTAACGATGGCGTAGGTAAAGGCCAGTGCGGTGGCGAGATTGTCGTGATGTCGCCTGGCGGCGGCTCACAGGATGCTGAAGGCAACGTGCTGATCGGTAACTTCGCGCTGTTTGGCGCAACCGGTGGACGCCTGTTTGTTCAGGGTCAGGCTGGTGACCGCTTCGCAGTTCGTAACTCCGGCGCAACGGCAGTGGTTGAAGGCGTTGGCGATTTCTGCTGTGAATACATGACCAATGGCGCGATCCTGAACCTGGGCACTTACGGCACCGGTTTCGGTAACGGCATGAGCGGCGGTTTTGCTTACCAGTACGATCCGTACGGCACGCTGGCAGGTTCAGCAGCCGGAGACTCCGTGCTGTTTGGATCAATCACTGACGACAATGAAATGGCGAGAGTCCACAAGGAAGCGGTGCTGACCATGCTGAACTGGCATCTGGAAGCGACCCAATCTCCTCGTGCGGCCTGGCTGCTTGAGCACTGGGAAACCGAGTGCCAGCACTTTGTCTTTGTGATGCCACGTTCCCTGCTGCTGTACCAGGAAAGCACCGAGATCCTGAAGGCCAAGACCCGCAAGGATCTGCTGGAAGAGCTTTCGACGGCTCTGGCAAGCCATCAGGTAGCGAAGTTCAAAGCAGCCTGGCGCACCAAGAAAACGATTGCCAATGGCGCAGTGCCTGAATACGGTGCAACAGACACGCAAGATATGTTTGTGTTGCTGAACAACTATACCGTGCTCAGCTTCGCGCAGCAGCTGGCGCTCTCCCGCCTGCCGAAAGGCACGCCGGTTGAAGATGCTGCGGTAGAAAAAGCCGTACGTAATTTGTTGATGACAGAGGACTTCGCCCTGATCAGTAAGCTGCAGCGTCACGCGCGTGAAGCGATTGAAAACTACAGTGACGATGAACTGGCCTGTCTGATTGCAGCCAAACGTATGGCGGACTACAAGGCAGCCCTGACGCAACGTAACATCCGCTCGATGGACAGCCTGGCAACTTATGGTTGGATCATTTATCAGGATGCGCGCAACAGAGAAGTGCTGGGTGGACTGCCTGACTTCGAAGAGCTGTTTGCTCGTGCCGCACTGCCTGAAATCGCTGCAGCCGTCGGGAAATTATCCTGACGGTTTACCGGACTGAATGTGACTATCTACTGAACACGACGAAACGGGATTGAGTACAGATAACCCATGAAAATTCCTTACATTCCTGAAGACGCGCCATTTAATGGCGACCAGAAATACTGGCTGGCGGGGTTTCTCGCCGGGCTACACTCACGCCTGTTAGTACTGGAAGACAGCAAGCAGGTTGCCAGCGGAACCAGTTCTGCGGCAACCACGCAGTTGCATATCCTGTTTGGCTCGCAGACCGGCAATGCCGAAGCGCTGGCACAGAGCGCAGCTAAAGCTGCCCGTGCTCAGGGCCTGGTTCCTGTGGTACAGGGCCTGGGTGAAGTGGATATCGAAGTGTTCGCGACTATGCGTCACGTACTGGTGATCACTTCCACCTACGGCGAAGGCGAGATGCCTGACAATGCTCAGCTGTTCTGGCAGGCGATTTCTGCCAGCACCGCACCGCGACTGGAGCAGATGCACTTTGCCGTACTGGCCATCGGTGACACTGGCTATGATGGCTTCTGCCAGGCCGGTAAGTTTATCGATATGCGCCTTGAGCAGCTGGGCGCCAAACGCGTCAGCGACCGTATTGATTGCGACATTGATTACGAAGAGCCTTCTAATCAGTGGATCTCCACCTCTATGCCACAGTTTGCAGCCAGCGCTGGCAGCAGCGGGACTGCGCTGGAGAATTTACCTGAAGAGCCGGTTATTCCAGGCAGCAACAAGCAGAACCCTTATGCGGCGGCACTGATCACCAATAAGCGCCTGTCTGGTGGTGACTCTGGCAAAGATATCCGTCACTTCGAATTCGATCTGACCGACAGCGGGCTGAAGTATGAAGCCGGTGATGCGCTGGGCGTTATCCCGGTGAACGATCCTTCGCTGGTTAAACTGTTGCTGACTCAGCTCAACTCTGATTACGATACCTCGGTTTCAGGCTTCGACAGAACGCTGGGCGATCTGCTGACCTATCAGTTCGAGATCTCTGAACCTTCCCGTAAGCTGATTGAATGGGTAGGCCAGAACACCACGAACCAGGAACTGCGCCACGTTCTGCAGCACGACGACAAAGAGGCGCTTGGCGTCTGGTTGTGGGGCAAAGACACGCTGGACCTGCTGCAGCTTGAGCTAACCCGCTCAATGAGCATTCCTGAGTTCGTTGCGCTGTTGCGTCCGTTGCAGCACCGTGCGTACTCCATCTCTTCAAGCTCGAAGGCGCACCCTAACCAGGTTCACCTGACTATTGCCACGCTGCGTTATCACAGCACTGGCCGTCCTCGTAGCGGTGTCTGTTCTGCCTATCTGGCTGAACGCGTTGGCCGTGGTGAAAAGCCGGCAATTTTCATTTCGCCGAACAAAGCTTTTCGCGTTCCAGCTAACAACGATGCGCCATTGATCATGATTGGCCCTGGTACCGGTATTGCGCCGTTCCGTGCCTTCCTGCAGGAACGTCAGGCAACCAGCGCGAAAGGCAAAAACTGGTTGTTCTTCGGCGACCAGCATCAGGAACACGACTTCATCTATAAAGACGAACTGCTGGGCTGGCAGGAAAGTGGCTTGCTGACTCGTCTGGATTTGGCATTCTCACGCGATCAGTCGAAGAAGATTTATGTGCAGAGCCGCATGCTTGAGCAAGGTGCAGAGCTGTTTGCCTGGCTGGAACAAGGCGCTTACTTCTACGTCTGCGGTGATGCATCGCGCATGGCGAAGGATGTGGATAAAGCCTTGTACGAGGTGATTACTCAGTTCGGCGGGATGTCTGTTGAGCGCGCGGCCGACTATGTTGACCAGCTAAAGAAAGAGAAGCGTTACCTGCGAGATGTTTACTGATCTCAGCAATAAAAAAAACGGGCCGAAAGGCCCGTTTTTTATTTCACGACGCGTAACGCCGGTCGACCACCACGCGGCGGCGGCGGTGGATCGTTATCGGGATTATCATCATCGTTCTGCACGCTGTCATCCGGGCGATCGCCATCGATAACAGACATCACCGTTTCTGGTGTGTCGGTCTGCTCGGAATCCGGATTATATTCCCCGGCTTCTTCGTAGACTGGTTCAGGCTCAAACATGGTACCTGCGCCGTTTTCACGGGCATAAATAGCCATGACTGCCGCCAGAGGAACCGTCACCTGACGAGGGACACCGCCAAAACGAGCGTTGAAAGTCACCTCATCATTCCCCAGCTCCAGGTTACCTACCGCACGCGGTGCGATGTTCAGAACGATCTGACCATCACGCGCATACTCAAGAGGCACCATCACACCCGGCAGATTGATATCCACCACCAGATGAGGGGTCAGCTGGTTGTCCAGCAGCCAGTCATAGAACGCCCGCAGTAAGTACGGGCGACGAGCGGTAAGTTGTGACATTTCTTCCATCGTAATCAGCCCCGCGTTTGCAGGCGCATTTCACGTTCTGCTTCCGTCAGAGAAGCCAGGAAGGAATCACGCTCGAAGACACGAGTCATGTAACCTTTCAGCTCTTTTGAGCCTGCGCCGACCAGCTCAATGCCCATCTGCGGCAAACGCCACAGCAGTGGTGCCAGGTAGCAATCTACCAGGCTGAACTCTTCGCTCATAAAGAACGGGGTGCGGGCAAACAGTGGAGCGATAGCCAACAGCTCTTCACGTAACTGCTTACGCGCGGCTTCTGCTTCCTGCGCCGTGCCGTTCTCAACCTTACGCATCAGGCTGTACCAGTCTTGCTCCACGCGGTGCATCATCAGACGGCTTTCACCACGAGCAACCGGATAAACCGGCATCAATGGTGGATGCGGGAAACGCTCATCAAGGTATTCCATGATGATGCGGGATTCGTACAACGTCAGTTCACGATCAACCAGCGTAGGAACAGTGCGGTACGGATTGAGGTCAATCAGATCCTGGGGCAGGCTATCCATTTCTACCTGCTCGATCTCTACGCTGACACCCTTTTCCGCCAGAACAATACGAACCTGGTGGCTAAAAATGTCAGTAGGACCAGAAAACAGCGTCATTACCGAACGTTTGTTGGCAGCGACAGCCATGTAAACCTCCAAGTTTATCCAGAAAATTACTGCGCAAGCCCGCCAGGTGGCGTTTAACCTGCTTAATAGAGTGCCATTAGCATGATGTGAAGCCGAACCAGCATCCACTCAGGATTTCATGCATCAATGCCCTGCTAATGCGCGCAAAGTGACACAGAGTTTACCAGATTTTAGACAGCTTGTGGGGGCGGGAACGAGGATTTGACGGGAAAAGGGTAAACCCCATCGCGTTTTCCTTCACTTTGCCAGCGGCAGAAAAGAAAAAACCCGGTGCAGGCACCGGGTTTTTCGATAATCGACTCTGCCGGAGCAGAATAAATTAACGCTTGGAGAACTGAGGACGACGACGTGCTTTACGCAGGCCGACTTTCTTACGTTCTACCTGACGAGCATCACGAGTCACGAAGCCTGCTTTACGCAGTTCGCCACGCAGTGATTCGTCAAACTCCATCAGAGCGCGTGTGATACCGTGACGGATCGCACCAGCCTGACCAGAGATACCACCACCTTTAACAGTGATGTACAAATCGAATTTACCAACCATGTCCAACAGTTCCAGCGGCTGACGAACTACCATGCGGGCAGTTTCGCGACCGAAGTACTGTTCTAAAGAACGCTGGTTAATAACGATGTTACCGCTACCCGGCTTCATGAAGACGCGTGCGGAAGAGCTTTTGCGGCGACCAGTGCCGTAGTTTTGATTCTCAGCCATTGCCTGTAATCCCGATTAAATGTCAAGAACTTGCGGTTGCTGTGCCGCATGGTTGTGCTCGTTGCCCGCGTAAACTTTCAGTTTACGGTACATCGCACGACCCAGCGGGCCCTTTGGCAGCATGCCCTTAACCGCGATTTCAATCACACGCTCAGGACGGCGAGCAATCATCTCTTCGAAGGTCGCTTGCTTGATACCACCGACGAAACCGGTGTGATGGTAATAAATCTTATCGGTACGCTTGTTACCGGTTACGGCAACTTTCTCAGCGTTAAGAACGATAATATAATCGCCAGTATCAACGTGCGGAGTATATTCCGCTTTGTGCTTACCGCGCAGGCGACGAGCCAGTTCGGTCGCTAAACGACCTAAAGTTTTGCCAGTTGCGTCAACAACAAACCAGTCACGTTGGACCGATTCTGGCTTAGCTGTAAAAGTTTTCATTTAAAAGCTTACCCAAATTAAGTTACACGTTGGTGAAATCCCAAACGCTTGAATAAACGGTTGAGGCTCACACGACCATCTTGACCAGCAAGCCCACCCCTTCGGATAGAGTTACTGGAACACAAAGAGTTTTGGGAAAAAAACCTTTGTTGTAACGTGGGGTCGCAAGATTATAGAGAAGTCGGCCACAAAGCGCGACCCTTTTCTCACAATAATTGCACCCCAGCGCCCCGCCCTGGCTTGCTTCAGGGCAAGTGCGCCAGCCGGAGGTACTCTTCGCTTTGCATCTCCTGCAAGCGGGAGACGCAGCGTTGGTATTCAAACTTCAGCCGAGCGCCTTGATAAATCTCAAACAATGAGGCTTCGGCGGAGACCACTAGCTTAACATGCCGCTCGTAGAACTCATCCACCAATGCCAGAAAACGCCTTGCCTGGTCTTCCGTCTTGTAGATCATCACCGGCACGTTATACAGCAGCACGCTGTGAAAACGTCGCGACAGTTCGATGTAGTCATGCTGGCTACGCCCTTCACCGCACAACGTTTTAAAATCCATAGCCACCACGCCTTCAGCCATTCCCTGCGTAGGCAGAGAACGGTGATTGATCTCCAGCACCGGCTTGTCACTTCTGGCAACCCCCGCCAGCGCCACAAACATCCTTTCCATCTCTTTGCTGGTATCGTCATTTAGCGGCGTCATCCACAGATGGGCTGACGTCAGCGTGCGCAGGCGATAATCAATCCCGGCATCGACGTTCATGATTTCGCAATGCTGCTTAATCATCTCGATGGCTGGCAGAAAGCGAGCCCGCTGCAGGCCATTGCGATAGAGATCGTCCGGTGGAATGTTGGACGTGGCTACCAGAGTGATCCCTCTGGCGAATAACGCTTCCATCAGCGTGCCCAACAACATGGCATCGGTGATATCAGAAACAAAGAATTCATCGAAGCACAGCAGGTCAGTTTCGCTTTTGAAACGATCGGCGACAATTTGCAGTGGATCGCTTTGTCCCTGAAGCTCCGTCAGCTCCTGATGGACACGTAACATAAAGCGGTGAAAGTGCAGACGCTGCTTACGCTCTCCAGGAATTGCCTGAAAAAACATATCCATCAGCCAGGTTTTCCCCCGGCCAACGCCGCCCCACATATATAAGCCACGAGCCGCTGACGGCGTCTCAGCTTTTCCTTTGCCCATCAGCTTATTTAGCTTGCCAAAAAGACCCCTGGCAGGCTGAGGAGAAACCGGCTGAAGGCTAGTCAGCGCCTGATAAATACCGTCCAGGCGAGTCATGGCGTCGAGTTGTACTGCGTCAGGCTGGAATTCGCCTTTTTCCAGCGCCTGCTGGTACCGCGCCAGAGGAGACATCGTTTGCATAATTTATTCACATTCCCTGAAAAATTCGGTGCGTCAGGTGGTTGATTGTCGAAAAAAAGGCCGCTATACACTAAGCGATGCAGCCTCAGGATTCCACTTCCATCAGATTAGCGGTTATAGTGGCAGGTAGTGAACTGGCGTTGGCCAGTAGCCCTTACGGAACAACGAAGACAACACGGGAGTTATTATGACCTGGGAATACGCGCTTATTGGCTTGGTAGTTGGATTAATCATCGGCGCGGCGGCCATGCGTTTTGGCAACAAAAAGCTTCGCGAGCAGCGGAGCCAGCAGTACGAACTGGAAAAAACGAAAGCTGAACTGGCCGATTATCGTGAAGAGCTGACCAGCCACTTTGCACAAAGTGCTGAGCTGCTGGATAACATGGCGCGCGATTACCGTCAGCTTTATCAGCATATGGCAAAAGGGTCTAATGACCTGCTGCCAAACCTGCCGGGTGAGAAAAACCCCTTTGCTTACCAGCTGACTGAATCAGAAGCTGATAACGATCAGGTCCCGGTTCAGATGCCACGCGACTACCCGGACAGCGCTTCAGGCCTGCTTCGCGGCGACCGTGCAGCACAGAAATAAGCAGAATGAAGTCAGGGCGCTCAGCGCCCTTTTTTTCCTTTTGCAGCAGTAAAATCCGCACTCTGAGTTGTAGACCGATATCTGAGTTCCCCCACCCTTTTTGTAGCGAGAGCGTCTTAGCGATGAAGAAAAAATCCTTACTGTTAAGTGCATTGGCATTGAGTATTGGCATGAATCTGACCATCGCTCCCCAGGCTTTGGCTACGCTCCCCGCGCAAATTGAGGGGCAACCACTGCCAAGCCTGGCACCGATGCTTGAAAAAGTGCTTCCTGCCGTGGTTAGCGTGCATGTGGAAGGCACCCAAACGCCGGCACAATCTCAGGAAATCCCTGAACCCTTGAAGAAATTCTTTGGTCAGGGCCAGGACGGTGATTCACAGCCGCAGCCCTTCGAAGGGCTGGCTTCCGGCGTAGTGATCAATGCTGATAAGGGTTATGTGCTGACCAATAATCATGTGGTCAATGGCGCCACCAAAATCAGTGTCCAGCTGAGCGATGGTCGTGAAATCGATGCCAAACTTATTGGCCATGATGAGCAAACCGATATCGCTCTGATCCAGATCAGCGGAGCGAAGGGCCTGACGCAGATAAAAGTGGCAGATTCCGATCAGCTTAAAGTCGGTGATTTTGCCGTTGCTATTGGTAATCCTTTTGGCCTGGGCCAGACAGCCACCTCAGGGATTGTCTCAGCTCTGGGACGCAGCGGGTTGAATCTTGAAGGTCTGGAAAACTTTATTCAGACCGATGCAGCGATCAACCGCGGCAACTCAGGCGGCGCGCTGGTGAACCTGAATGGCGAACTGATTGGCCTGAATACCGCCATTCTGTCGTCCGCCGGGGGCAATATCGGTATTGGCTTTGCCATCCCAAGCAATATGGCGATGAACCTGGCTCAGCAGCTGATTGATTTTGGCGAAGTGAAGCGCGGCCAGCTGGGCATTAAAGGCACCGAGATGACGGCTGATATGGCCAAAGCCTTTAACGTTGAGGCTCAGCGCGGGGCTTTCGTTAATGAAGTTCTGCCGGGTTCTGCGGCGGCTAAAGCTGGTATCAAGGCCGGGGATATCATCACCAGTCTGGATGACAAGCCGATAGACAGCTTCGCCGCGCTGCGGGTTAAAATTGGCACCACCGCACCAGGCAAAGACGTTAAAGTCGGCCTGATCCGTGAAGGTAAGCCGGTTACCGTGACCGTCAAACTGGATGCCAGTACGCAAACCTCAACCACTGCCGACCAGAGCACACCAGCTCTGCAAGGTGCCACCTTTACCGATGGTGCAGCGAAAGACGGAACCAAAGGGGTTGTAGTGGATGACGTCGCTAAATCCTCGCCAGCTGAGCAATACGGCATGAAGAAAGGCGATGTGATTGTCGGCCTTAACCGTACCAGAGTGGCAAACCTGGCCGAGCTGCGTAAGCTGCTGGAAGCCAAACCCCCTCTGCTGGCACTGAATGTCATCCGTGGTGAGTCGAGCCTCTATCTGCTTTTACGTTAAATCATGAAGCGGACACCTGCGTGTCCGCTTAACTCATGCTATCCTGCCCAACGTTCATTCACTCACCTTTTAAAGCCATGTTTCCTAAACTATTGCGTTCAGTGCTTCTTGGCCTTGTGGTTGCGGGTCTCTTACTGGCTGGTCTGCCAGCACTGAGGATCGGCAGTGACTTTTTCACGCACAAAGATGACAGCGCTGATGAAACGCCTGTCAGCTACAACTCTGCTGTCCGCCGGGCTGCTCCCGCGGTAGTGAATGTTTACAACCGTAGTGCCAATGCCTCCGCTGATAACCTTGAGATCCGCACCCTGGGATCGGGCGTGATCATGGATGGCCGTGGCTATATTCTGACCAACAAACACGTGATCAATGATGCAGACCAGATCATCGTTGCGCTGCAAGATGGCCGCATCTTTGAGGCTATGTTGGTGGGCTCAGACAGTCTGACCGATCTTGCCGTGTTAAAGATCACCGCTTCCGGCCTGCCGGTTATCCCGATCAATCCCAAACGCATTGCCCATATCGGCGATTTGGTGATGGCAATCGGTAATCCTTATAACATTGGTCAGACAGTGACTCAGGGGATTATCAGTGCCACAGGCCGCGTGGGCCTGAGCCCTTCCCGCTATCAGAACTTCCTACAGACAGATGCTTCCATCAACAAAGGGAACTCGGGCGGTGCCTTGATCAACTCCCTGGGTGAACTGATGGGAATTAACACCCTGTCGTTTGATAAAAGTAATGACGGGGAAACCCCGGAAGGAATTGGTTTTGCTATCCCTACCGCGCTGGCAGCGAAGATCATGGATAAGTTAATCCGCGATGGTCGGGTTATTCGTGGATTTATCGGCATCAGCGGCCGCGAAGTGCCACAAATGCACGGCCAGAACAGCAGCCTCGATCATATTCAGGGCATTGTGGTGACCAATGTGTCTCAGGGCGGCCCGGCAGCTAAAGCGGGACTGCAGATGAATGATGTGATCACCAGCGTGAACCATAAACCGGCTATTTCTGCCCTGGAAACCATGGATCAGGTTGCTGAGATTCGACCAGGTACGGTGATAAACGTGGATATTATCCGTAACGATCGGAAGATGACGTTACCCATTACCGTGCTGGAATATCCTGGGAATTAAGCGTGAAGCGCATGAATGCAGGGCCAGTCAGTGCTGGCCCTGTAGCAGGATTATTTAACGAACTCTTCACCCAGGGTGATATCTTTCTTCAGCGTGTCCAGCATACCTTCCAGCGACTTCTGCTCGAAAGCGCTCAGCGTACCGATTGGTTTGCGCTCAACGATGCCGTTTTTGCCCAGCAGCAGAGGCTGTGAGAAGAAGCGAGCATACTCACCTTCGCCTTCAACATAAGCACATTCCACGACATTGCTTTCGCCGTTGATGGCGCGTACCAGCGACAGGCCAAATTTGGCTGCGGCCTGTCCCATAGACAGCGTGGCGGATCCGCCACCAGCTTTCGCCTCAACCACTTCGGTACCCGCGTTCTGAATACGTTTAGTCAGATCGGCCACTTCCTGTTCGGAGAAGCTAACGCCTGGGATCTGTGAAAGCAGAGGCAAAATAGTCACGCCTGAGTGTCCACCCACGACCGGAATGTCCAGCTCGGCAGGGTTTTTGCCTTTCAGCTCCGCCACAAACGTATTGGAACGGATAATGTCCAGCGTGGTAATGCCAAACAGCTTGTTCTTATCATAAACTCCGGCTTTCTTCAGCACTTCCGCCGCAATAGCTACCGTGGTGTTAACCGGGTTAGTGATGATACCAATCAGCGCTTTAGGGCAGGTGCTGGCAACCTGTTCTATCAGATTACGCACAATTCCGGCGTTAACATTAAACAGATCGGAACGATCCATGCCTGGCTTACGTGCCACGCCAGCGGAGATCAGCACAACGTCAGCACCTTTCAGCGCCGGAGTCGCGTCTTCGCCACAGAAACCTTTGATATTGACTGCTGTAGGGATGTGGCTCAAATCAACAGCTACGCCAGGCGTAACGGGAGCGATGTCGTACAGAGAGAGGTCTGAACCCGCTGGAAGCTGGGTTTTAAGCAGAAGTGCGAGAGCCTGGCCAATACCGCCAGCTGCGCCGAGAACTGCAACTTTCATCCTGAACTCCTTATTATAGTGAGCGTAAAGTACTGTGAATCCATCTGATTACGAACATAGACGACCATTCAGGTTCTGGCGATTGCTATCATAACTTTCTGGGCGCTCACGCCCAAAACCGCAGAAGCAGGTGAGATTGACCGCATTTAAGGGCAAGGCCATTCGTAGCCAGCTGCAGAAACAGGATTCGGCTTTACATTACACCCTTAGCGCTAAGCAGAACAACATCAATTTAATAACAAATCGTTTACTTTTTGCGCTACATCCTTGTCTGAGCGGGTATTTTTTTTCCGTCGAAAGTTTGGCATACTGTCGCGCCTCCGCCCTATCCCCAGCATAAAATCCCGCGCCTTATTGCATAACAATTCATTTAATTGCATAATCACCGCCAGCCCCGTCAGGGAAATCCCCTTTATTTCTGACTCTTTAGCGGAAGCCTATGCGTAACCCATCAAAACAAGAAGACCTGATTAAGGCCTTTAAATCTTTACTGAAAGAAGAGAAGTTCAGCTCGCAGGGCGAGATTGTGGCGGCTTTGCAGGAAGATGGCTTCGACAATATCAATCAGTCTAAAGTCTCCCGTATGTTGACCAAGTTTGGTGCCGTGCGCACACGCAACGCCAAAATGGAAATGGTCTATTGCCTGCCGGCCGAACTTGGCGTGCCCACCACCACCAGCCCACTCAAAAACCTCGTGTTAGATATCGACTACAACGATGCGTTGGTGGTGATCCATACCAGCCCCGGCGCGGCACAGCTGATAGCGCGCCTGCTGGACTCGCTGGGCAAGGCAGAAGGGATCCTCGGCACCATCGCCGGTGACGATACGATCTTTATTACCCCTGCCCGCGCCTTTACGGTAAAGCAGCTGTTCGAAGCGATTCTGATCCTCTTCGAGCAAGAGTTATAAGCAGCCGCAATGAAAGCCTGATAATTAACCGAAGGCTAACTAACTCTTATCATCACCTTTTCGTAGAGCCGGCGCCTGCCGGCTTGTGCTTTCCCACCGTTCAACACCCCTCTTATCAGCATGATGCACTGCCTTTACCAGGCTATATCAGGCAGAAAAACCAGATACCCTCGTCTCATAGTGTGATCCACCCCAAATAAGCGCACAAATAGCTAAAGTAACCTATCTCCATGTTTTTACATGTATTTAACATGTGGAGGGCAAGTTATAAGCGTTTTTTATAACGTCTGGTTATTAAAATGCAGTTTTCGGCTAAAGTATCGCAACAAAACATTATTAGCAGGCTATTAATATTTTACGTTATTAGATCTATACTTGTTTTCGTGATGACAATCACACTAAACAAAAAGATAAAAATCATATTACGAGGAAATAAACATGAACATTAAAACTACTGTTGCGGCTGTAACCGTTCTTTCTGCTCTCTCATTTGGTGCTTTTGCAGCTGAATCTGTTAACGCGGATCAGGCGCAAAATCTGCAATCCGTTGGCACCATCTCCGTGAGCGGCGTTGCCGGTTCACCAATGGACATCAATCAGAAGCTGAATGATAAGGCTGATGCTCAGGGTGCCAGTGCTTACCGTGTTGTAGAGGCTTACAACAACGGCAACTACCATGCGACGGCAGAGCTGTACAAATAAGCAAAGACTTTCCGGCAGTACGGTATTAACGACTAAATAAAACGGTAACCCCAAGAATAATAATCGCTTTTGAGCCCTTTCGGTTACCGCTCAACTTTATCTGGAGCATTGATCATGAAAACCAAATTAGCACTCGCAGTCCTTAGTCTGGCCTCCGTTCTCTCTTTCGGTGCCAACGCCGCTCATCTTGTGACTGACCAACAGGCTGCCGATCAGAACTTGCAGTCAATGGGAACCGTCAGCGTCAGTGGTATTGACGGTGCGCCTACCGATATCCGCCATGAGCTCTCTCAGAAAGCGGATCAGCAAGGTGCCAGCTCTTATCGCGTGATCGAAGCGCGCAATGATGGCAACTACCACGCGACTGCAGAGCTGTATAAATAAAGTCGAGTAAGTACAAAAAATTAGAAGGTGCCAGCGCCTGCTTGTTGTCGAACACGCCAATCCCTTTAGCTGGCTTGTCACTGCTACTGTAAGACATTCCTCGTCAGTATGACGAACCCTTTGGCCCCGCTTGTCGGGGCCCTTTTTGTCTCTACTGACTAATGAACATTAAAGCGGAGCTGCCCTTCCAGCTCCTCTTCTGCCTCATCAAACAGCAGGATTAACGCCCCATAACGCCGCTTCTGGCCGATCCCTAAATGAATGAATTCAATCTCTAAGGGCACAGGCAGCGCGGTGACGGCTTCCCATAAGCTGTCTAAATCCGTCACGTTCACCTCCACCAGCGCAAATCGTTCGCTAAACTGGCGGTAAAAGTGTGCCTGATCGACAATTTCATCAAAATCAAAAATCTCTGTTCTCATACCAGCCGCTCCACGAGGCACTCGGTTGGGCGACTGAGGCCGCCCGGTGAGTTACAGTCCCCCAATATGCAGGGCTTTCACTTCTAAAAACTCTTCTAGCCCCAGTACCGATCCTTCACGTCCCAGGCCAGATTCTTTCACACCGCCAAAAGGCGCCAGCTCTGTTGAGACCGCACACTCGTTAATGCCGACCATGCCACTCTCCAGTGCTGCAGAGACCCGGAACACGCGCTGAAGGTTTTGCGTATAGAAATAAGCAGCGAGGCCAAACTCGGTATCATTTGCCCGACGAATAACCTCTTCCTCCTCATCAAAACGGAAGCAGGCCGCCACGGGGCCGAAAGTCTCCTCATTGGCCAGCTTCATCTTCTCATTGGCTTCGGCTATCACCGTTGGCTGCCAGAAATTGCCACCCAGCTCATGTCGGCCGCCACCGGCAACAATTTTGCCGCCATTGGCAACGGCATCGTTTACGTGCTCTTCCACTTTTTCCAGCGCGGAAGCTTCAATCAAGGGCCCAACGATCACCCCTTCTTCCATCCCGTTGCCGACTTTCAGTTTTTTAACCTCGTCAGCCAGCTGACTGACAAAGCGGTCGTAAACGCTGTTATGAATGAAGAAACGGTTAACACTGACGCATACCTGGCCTGCATTGCGGAATTTATTGGCGATGGCGCCTTTTACGGCGGCATCAATATCAGCATCTTCAAAAACGATATAAGGCGCGTTGCCACCCAGCTCCATCGAGACCTTTTTCATCGTCTCTGCCGCGTTTCGCATCAACAGCTTGCCCACAGCCGTAGAGCCGGTGAAAGAAATCTTCCTGACCGCCTTACTGGCCATAATGGCATCGCTGATGGCATGAGTATCTCCCGCCACGGCATTCAGAACACCGTCTGGCACGCCAGCCCTCTTCGCAAGTGCCAGCAGAGCAAAGGCGGAAAGTGGGGTATTGTTGGCTGGTTTGATGACACCGGTACAGCCTGCAGCCAGTGCCGGTCCCAGTTTGCGGGTCAGCATCGCCATCGGGAAATTCCAGGGCGTAATAGCGGCGACTACACCAACAGGCTCACGCGTTGCCAGGATCCGCGAGCCAGCCTTAGCAGGCGGAATGATCTCTCCGTTAGCGCGCTTAGCCTGTTCGGCGAACCACTGAATGAAGCTGGCCGCATACTCCACTTCGCCTTCGGCTTCCTTCACTGGCTTTCCCTGTTCGGCGGTCATTAACTTACCCAGCCAGGCTTTATTGTCGATTATCAACTGATACCAGCGATGAAGGATTTCACTGCGCTCTTTAGCTGTTTTGGCCCGCCAGGCTGGGAAAGCTTTCTCTGCCGCGGCAATCGCTTGTTCAGTTTCTGCTTTACCTGCTCGTGCTACCTGGGCAATCACTTCGCCGGTAGCCGGATTCAGTACATCAAAAGTGGCAGCCGTGCGTAGCCACTGACCGTCACAAAAATAGCCGGTCTGGAACAGTTCGTGATCCTGAAGCATAGAAGTGCTCATCGTGTTCTCCTGAGGGGTTTGCCATCCTGATGGAATAAGTATAGATGGCACACTTTATCCCTGTATGAACCTGTCGGGGAGAAACGTGAATGGGAAAGCGCTGATACCGGACGGTATCAGCGTAAAGTCAGATTTGGATGAGGGTGTTCTGGTACTTTTTCAGCGTATTCGCCAGCCTTTTGACCGGTTCGGTGACGTTCAGCGGGGCTTCATACTGGACAAGTTTTTCCTGATAAACCTCCAGCTCCGCCAGCAGGCGCTCGAAGTAGCGCTGCCTTTTCGCCTCGGTTCTGGCCGCTATCACCTGGTCCGCAGTATGCCGCAGCTGTTTGTGGTAAGCCGATAAATCGCCGTTGACCGGAATATCAGCATCCCGCAGGCGCTGATGCCCGATGATCAGCGTCAGGGCAATACGGAATTTATCGATGTCGCCCGGGAAAATGTTCAGCAACATAAAGAGCTGGTGATAAAGAGCAGGCAGATGGTTCTCACGGCGGCGAGCCTGATTGGTGCTCATGGCCGAGACGGCGGCATACATAAAGCGATTTAACAGGATCCGGCCCGTGCGGGCTTTCGAAGTATCGCGGATCAACAGGATCACCAGCAGTGCGAGGAAACAGCCGATGGCCTGTCCCAGCGCATTATCCAGAAACGCGGTGACGTTGAAAGTCATCGGGTTATCCAGAGTAATAATGTTGATGGTGCCGACCAGAGCACCAAGCGTGCCAATCTGCCGCCGCTGGATCAGGATCCCACCGATAAACGCCATCACGCCAAGAGAGATGCACAGCAGCAGCATGCTTTGCTGCGTTGAGGGCATAATGACCATGTAATAGAGCGATCCAAGGGGGATCGCCACGATCATGCCGTAAAGAAAATCCTTCGCCATCATTAACGGATTTGGCATACGCATCGCTAATGCGGTGATCACCGCGAGCATGACCATAGCTCCGCTGCCTGAAGCCCAGCCGGTCCATAACCAGAACAGCGATCCTACCGCAGTGGCAACAAAGGTTCTGACGCCGTTAATGATGGCATGGCGTGATTCGGCCGAACGCATTTTCACTACCGGTTCATCATTCAGGACTTCCCGCTCAATGCGGCTGATGCTGCTGTTGGTGTGGATCCCTTTTAACAGCAGCAAGTAGCGTGTGGCAGCTACCACCCAGTTCTGCAAAGTCACCGGGGTGTTTTTGCTGCCACTGGTGGTGATAACCCGGCGCATGATCTTCATTCGCTTATGGATATCACCGATGTTTTCGACCGATTTATCAAAAAAGATATGAAACTGCGGCGGGACATATTCTTTGCGACTGTCCTGGATCAGGTAAGTTTCGGCTGCCTGAGTAATCAACGTCAGCGAAAGGGTGCTCAGCGCTCGCATCCGCTCATCAATTTTCTGCCAGCGGCTCGATTCCATCATCAGGTTGCCACGCATACCGTTCAGCGCAGTGGTCCGGCGAACTAAATTGGTCCATAACCGATCGACTTCTTCCTTATCACCGTGTGCGACACAAAGCTGCATCAGTTTGTACTGATCCACCAGCAAGGCATCGATTTCACGGTCAATATCCTGTTTCACCGAGCGTGGCGAAAACAGCATATCGGCCAGGATCGCACAGACGATCCCGATAATGATTTCACTGCAGCGTTCAACCGCAAACTGAGGAGCAAGCAGCACCGACCCGTTAGCGTCGACGCTGACCACAATGATCAGCGCGGTGTAGCCCGCCAGGCCCAGCGCATAAGAGTTTTCAATTTTGATCAGAGATGAGAGCCAGACACAAAGCCCGGCCCACATGCAGCAAAGCAGCATCATCAGAGCGGGCGCCCTGATGGTGGCAATCATGATCACCAGCGCGGCAATACAGCCGAGGAAGGTGCCGATTATACGCAACATGCCACGATGGCGAAGCGCACCGGAAAAGGGATCGCCCCCCGCGGCAAACGCGGTTCCGCCTGCCACGATGCAGGCGGTCATTACTGCCCAGCGGGGCGTTTCAAGATTGAAGTGAAAACCAATCAGCAGTGACAGCACAATGGCAAAAGTCAGCTTGATCGGGAACCGCAAACGGTGCCACTGCATAATGCTCTCCTGCTTAACCGAACTCACGCAGGCGATGCATCAACTTCGACATCGGCGACATCTGCTCCGGCTTGCGATCTTCCGCACCGGTGACCACGATAGTCGCAGTAGTCCCAGACGGGTAAAGATTGCCCTGCTGCTCATCCAGGTGAATACGCACCGGCACACGCTGCGCCAGACGAACCCACTCAAGGTTGGAGTCGATAGTGGCCATCCCTTTACTGTCGAGAGTGCTGCTGCTGTTGGTCACACCAGCCGCGACACTGTCCACCGTTCCGTGTAATACACGGTTGCTGCCCAGCGGGGTGATCTCCACACGGTAGCCAGGACGAACGCCTTCCAGCTTGGTTTCTTCCATGTAGGCCAGCACATAGAAAGTATGCTGCTGCACCAGGGCTACGGCGGTTGAACCTCGGGTGATGAACTCACCACGGTACACGTTCAGGTTAGTGACCCAGCCATCGGCCGGTGCTTTCACTACGGTACGCGCCAGATCTAATTTTGCGGTATCACGGGTAGCGATAGATTTCGCCAGCTGGTGCTCAGAAGTTTGATAATCGTTATTGGACTGTTCGATGGCCTCACGGGACATCGCAGAAACCCCCAACTGATTACGACGAGCAGCTTCGCGACGTTTCTCGTTCACCAGGGCCTGGTAGTAAGCCACATCGGCTTCGGCTTCATCCAACGCCTGCTGATAGCGCGGCTGATCGACCACAAACAGCACCTGGCCTTTCTTCACCAGCTGGTTATCGCGTACCTGAACATCAGAAATCAGTCCGCTAACGTCCGGGGCAATCGCCACGACATCCGCAGTAAATTTCGCATCGCGTGTCCACGGGGATTCTGTGTAGAACACCCATGCGCGGAAAATCAGGATAATGGCGATCACAACCAGAATCAGGGTTATGGCGTATCGGGCAATTTTTGTTGTTAGCGCTTTCACTATGACCTCAGACAAACAATCGGGAAACCAGGTAGAACAGGCAGCAGTAGAGTGCTGTATTAAACAGTGCAGGATGCCAGACCAGGTCATAGATCCCGGTAGGTGTTAACAAACGACGCACCAGCCAGAACAGCATCAATGACACAATAATTTCAAAGAAAATGGGCGGGAAAGAGAGCCCAAATATCACAATAACCGGAAGCACACTCATCTTTTATCCTTGTCAGTACCTTACCGGGCACACGCCTTCTGGCAGACTCAAGCCACCTCCCGGTTCAAGGGGGGCTGCTGCTTTACAGGTTGATGATGATAGAGTAACAGACAAGCTGTCAGATAATCATAACCGGCGCTCAATGAATAATAGCGTATTCAGGAGCCAGCATTGCGGTGAGTAGAGTTACGGAAAGGTAACCCGGCGCCGCTATAATAACGCGCCTGACTATGTGTTATCTACCTAATGTGATCTAAATCACTTTTAAGCCAGGGTTAACAATGGAAAGACTGAAGGGCATGTCCGTCTTCGCACGGGTGGTGGAACTGGGATCCTTTACGGCGGCGGCCAATCGGATGCAAATGAGCGTCTCTGCCGTCAGCCAGATTGTAGCCAAACTGGAAGATGAACTGCAGGTCAAATTATTGAATCGCAGCACCCGCAGTATAGGGCTGACCGAAGCCGGGAAAATCTACTTTCAGGGCTGCCGCCGCATGATGTCTGAGGCGCAGCAGGTCCATGAACAGCTTTACGCCTTTAATAATACACCCGTCGGCACCTTAAGGATCGGCAGTTCCTCTACCATGGCGCAAAACGTGCTGGCCAATATGACGGCAGAGATGCTGCGGGAATATCCGGGACTGACAGTGAACCTGGTGACCGGCAGCCCGGCACCCGATTTGATCGCTGATGGACTGGATTTAGTGATCCGTTTAGGCGCGCTGCAAGACTCCAGCTTGTTCTCGCGGCGGTTGGGCTCAATGCCGATGGTGGTTTGCGCAGCCAAAAGCTATCTGACGCAACACGGCACACCCGAGAAACCCTCTGACTTGAGTAACTTCTCGTGGCTGGAATACAGCGTCCGCCCTGATAATGATTTTGAACTCACGTCACCTGAAGGCGTTTCTATCCGACTTTCTCTACAGGGCCGCTTCGCTACCAACGATTCACAAACCCTGATCCGCTGGCTGGTTTCCGGTACGGGGATCGCTCATGTGCCGTTGATGTGGGTCATTGATGAGATTAACGCCGGGCAGGTGGAGATCCTGTTTGCTCATTATCAATCCGCACCCCGACCTGTTTATGCCGTGTATACGCAGAAAGACAAGCTGCCGCTGAAGGTACAGGTCTGCATTAACTATCTGACCGACTATTTTGACAAAGTGGCGGATGTTTATCAGGAGTCCCGGCAGGAGTAGAGGCCGGAAAAGCAAAAAGGGACGATTTCTCGTCCCTTTTGTCTGCAGGCGTTGACCTGTCGCTAACGGATTAGGCCGTTCCACCCACCGTCAGTTTATCCAGCTTCAGCGTTGGCTGACCAACACCTACCGGCAGACTCTGGCCTTCTTTACCACAAACCCCAACGCCTTTATCCAGCGCCAGATCGTTACCGACCATTGAGATTTGCTGCATCGCTTCAATGCCTGAGCCAATCAAAGTCGCGCCTTTTACTGGCTTGGTCACTTTGCCGTTCTCAATCAGGTAGGCCTCTGAAGTAGAGAACACAAACTTACCTGAAGTGATATCTACCTGACCGCCGCCGAAATTCGGTGCATAAAGACCGTATTCCACGCTTTCAATAATATCCTGCGGTGTGGACTTACCGGCCAGCATATAAGTATTGGTCATGCGCGGCATTGGCAAGTGAGCATAGGATTCACGGCGGCCGTTTCCGGTCGGGTTAACCCCCATCAGACGCGCGTTCAGCTTGTCCTGCATGTAGCCTTTCAGAATGCCGTTTTCAATCAGGACGTTGTACTGACCCGGCACGCCTTCATCATCCACCGCCAGCGAACCGCGCAGGCCTTCGAGGGTGCCATCGTCCACAACGGTACAAAGCTCAGAGGCTACAAGCTGCCCCATTTGTCCACTGAAGACAGAGGTGCCACGGCGGTTGAAGTCGCCTTCCAGCCCGTGGCCGACAGCTTCGTGCAACAGCACGCCTGGCCAGCCAGCGCCCAGCACCACAGGAATGGTTCCTGCTGGAGCGGCTACCGCATTCAGATTGACCAATGCCATTCGCACGGCTTCACGCGCCCAGGCTTCTGCACGCATTTCGCCAGACTCATCGGCCAGGAAGAACTCATAGCCGAAGCGTCCGCCGCCGCCGCTTGATCCCCGCTCACGCTTGCCGTTCTCCTCAACCTGTACGCTGACAGAAAGGCGAACCAGCGGTCGAATATCGGTCGCCAGCGTGCCGTCAGTGGCGGCAACCAGGATCATTTCATATACGCCGCTCAGACTGGCGCTGACTTCCTGCACGCGTTTGTCTGCAGCGCGAGCAGCGCTATCAACACGGTGTAATAAAGCAATTTTCTCTTCGCGAGTCAGGCTTTGCAGCGGATCCACCGTTGGGTACAGCGGACGATGCATCACCGCGCCAAGCGTGTGGGATTTTCCATTACCTTGTTCACGCACAATGCTGCGGGCAGCTGTCGCGCTCTGCGTCAGGGCATTCAGCGTGATCTGGTCTGCATAAGCAAAACCGGTCTTTTCGCCGCTGACGGCACGGACGCCGACACCCTGATCGATGTTCCATGAACCGTCTTTGATGATGCGGTCTTCCAGCACCCAGGATTCGTGAAAGCTGGACTGGAAATAGAGGTCGGCATAATCCAGTTTACGTTCAGACAGCTGACCGAGAAGGGAAAAGAGATCCTGTTGATTAATGTTATTAGCAGTTAGTAACTGCTCACTTACCAGATTCAGACTCATGAATTCTCGCTCTGTTTGGATGAGCCAGTAACCGCTGGCATCGCATATCTATAGCCTGAGGCAATTCGCAGGTCACGTCAAATTCACTTCGCGCTCTTTTCAATGGGTTTACGCAGCACTTCGTCAATCTGCGGCTTATCTATCGAGCCGGAGATATGGTAGCGAAGCACCGAGATTTTGTTCCACAACGGGCCCAAAACTTTACTGGCAGCAAACACCGCCGCACCCACAATCGGATTGACGGCAAACGCTGCGGCCACCCCAACGGTAGCGGAAATTTCTGGTGCCACAACGGCTTCCATATCGACCTGGCGTTTGACCAGATCCAGTTTGCCTTTCATCGCAATATCCGCTTCCAGCCCATCTACCAGCAAATTGTCGGTATGCATTACGCCCTTTTCAATCCAGGCGGTGCCGTTGATGGAGTCGTAATAGAAGCCCTGGCTGAAGGTATCGCTGAAATCCAGCCGCATTTTGCGCAGTAACGCATCAAAGCTGACCAGCCTCAGTAACTGCCCGGCTCTGCCGGTGTTCACATCCGCAATCTCACCGGCGCCGAAATGCGTTTTTAACACGCCGCTTAAGGTCTCTTCTGAGGGTTGCCACGGCGCCGACTGCCAGTGAAGATCGTAATCGATATTGAACGGAGAGTTGCGCAGTGGAGTATTTAGCCCAAACCAGTTAGTGGCATCGTTAATCTTCTTGCCGCTCAGCACCCCTTTTAACGCCGTACGCTGAGCTCCGGGACGATTAACCCACTCACCCTCTACTTTCAGACTGGAATTTCCGGTATCAATCAGCCCATTCTTCAGGGTAAGCGTGTCGCTGGTGTGGCTGAGGTCCGCCGCCATGCGGCCAAATTTCTGCCCCCGCAGCCAGCATTCATCACAAGTCAGTGCCAGCGCTGGCCAGCGACTGAAATCAATCGTGGTGGCATCACCTGGCAATGGAGAACTGCCCTTCGAAGAAGCCCATTCCGGATTGTAATACAGGTAGTTGAGATGAGCAGCCCAGGGGGAACGTTGGTTCATTTTCAGCGAGCCGTTGATCTCTTTCCCTTTGGCCTGAATCTGCGTCTCTCCCGAGACATTCTCGCTCACCGTGGCTTCCAGATCGTGCCATTGCTGCCCCCCAAGCGTCAGGGCCGGTGTGCGCAAGGTGATATTCCCTGGAATAAACGCGCGACTTTTCGTTGTTTGTTCAGAGGAAGAGATAGCGGCACTTTTGCCCGAGCTCTGGCTGTTAAATAACCCCAGCCAGGCTTCGCCATCCAGTGGAGGCAGATTCAGCACCATGCCATTGGCTTCAGGAAGAGCAGGCAGCGTTTTGGTGTCGTTCTCCCAGATGCCGCGATCGATCCTCAACTGTTTGCCCAGCAACCACTTGCTGTTAAAGCGACGGTCATTCCCCACTGCGCCACTCAGGGTGAAACTGTTCAGATCACCTTTGGCGGTGACGGTGACTGGCATAGCCACATTCCGCTTTTTATCTAGCGGTGCAGGTAAGTGACTGCTAACATTTTTTAGGTCCCCGTCCAGCGCAACCAGGTAATTGGCGCTACCACCGTGCGGCAGATTGATCAGAACGTTGCTCTTCCAACTGGCATTGCCACTGAGCTTGTCACGGATCGGTGCAGGGACCACGTCCATTTTGCCTGGCTGCCAGTCGCCTTTAAGATCAACGCCAATCTGGTAGTTCTTCTCGCCTTCCTGGGTGTTAAAACTGACATCCATAGGCTGGCCGAACCAGCTGGCGGTCATTGGGTCGCTCTTCAGATCGCCATTATCATAGGTAAAGTGGCCAGTAAGCTGCTCGATGGTGCTTTCCAGCGGCTTTATGAACAGGGAGTTGTTCTTCAGATTCACATCACCGGTAGCCCGAACCTGCTCACCATCCAGCGGAATATCCAAATGTAAGCGACCACTTACATCGCCGCCAATCTGCAGTTCATCTAGCGCGGCACCTAATGATGGCTTCAATGGCGTCTGATTGAAGTAGTCGCCAATCGCTTTACCTGCACCGTTAATGTCGGCATCGATAATCAGCTTCTCTTTCAGATAGTCCGGGATCACCGCCGAGATGTTACTGCCATCAACCTGCCCCAATTTGGTGTGCGCGGCTTTCATAAACAGGCCGTCATTAACGAAGTCGAGGTTGATGTCCAGATTTTGCAAATCCGGCCAGCCAGGCTGGAACTGATAGGTCGATTGCTTCAGCGGAACCCACACCTCAAACAAACCGTCATTGTGCTTGAACGGGAACAGATGGGGGTTACCGGCGAAAATCAGTGAAGCATTCTGTACCTGGCCCCCTTTAATTGCCCCGCTGAGATAGTCCACCAGCGACTTGCCCATTAAGGGTTCAGGGAAGTAACGCCAGGCATCTCCGGCGTGGGTCACATTGATACCAGCCAGAATGTCCAGTCGGGGAGCTTTATCCTTCGGCTGGGAGTAAGTGAAGTCGCCTTTCGCCCACAGCGAACGCGCCTTCACATCTAACTGATGCCCTGCCAGAGAGAAATGGTCGTTGGCGTACTGCCAGCTAAGCGCGCCTTTGGCCCGCTCGATTTCAAGCGGTGCGCGGAACATAGTGCCGTAAGGCAGGATGGCATTGTTGACGTTGAACTCTACCTGCCCGTTCTCTACACCGCCGTTCACAGAGCCGCTAAAGTGCTCCATTCCAGGCAACAGCTCCCAATGTTGCCAGCTCAGGTCCTTCCATTGCGCCTGGAAACGGCTCCGCTCAGGTTGCTGGACAGGAATGTCTACGGCCAGCGCTTCAATGCGGCCTTTAGGCTGCAGCGCTCGCCAGTTTTCCAGCAGCGTTGGGGTCAGTTTGGCAAATAAAGGGATCAGAGGATCAAGGCGTTCCAGATCCAGTTGCGTGGCGCGAATACGCACTTCTTTATTATGATCCGGGCCAGGCAACACCCCTTTCTCAGGTTGCCACAGGCCAGAGAGCTGACCTTTCGGCCAGGCTTGACCGTCAGTCACCAGATTGGTCTGAGGCACCTTGATGCTCCAGCCATTATTGAAGCGGACAATATGCGCGGTGACGTTATCAACGGTCAGATGATGTTGTTGTCGATCGCCCTTCCAGCTCGCGCCGCCTTTCTTCAGCTGGATATCGCCATCGTAAATCTCACCCTCTTTCAGGCTCATCCACGCAGCCAGGCTGAATCTTGCACTGTCCAGGCTGGTATTGTCGCGCATCCACTGGCCTAACCAGGGTTTCACGTCGACATCATCAGCCTGCATCCAGACGCGACCGGTATCCAGATAACCGTTGCTGTCGCTCAGATCCAGCCGCACCTGAATTTCACCATGCTGCCCGTTCAAACTGGACAGACTGACCACGCCTTCCGCACGGTGACGGTTTTTTTCGTTTAACCAGGTAAGCTGCGGGATCTCCAGACGGGCACGCTGACCGGAGAGCGTGACAAAACTGATATGGCTGTCGCGCAGATCGAAATGATCGAACTGGCGCAGGAACAGATCGCTGAATTTACCCGGTTCCAGCTGCAATTTCTCCCCATTACCAGAGGACAATGGCTGGCTGGTCGCCAGGTTCAGCTGATAGAAAGTCAGATCGCGAAACTGCCAACGGAAGTGAAGGAGCGACTGCCAGATATCCAGCGCCAGGGTGATGCGTTCGGCCTTTAATTCATCGCCCTCTTTCAGGCTGACGTGCAGATCTCTGATCTCCAGCACCGGGCCGAAGTTTTCCCACTTCCCGTTTAATGCACTGGCCTCCACCGGCATGCCGGCCACGGACGAGATCTTTTCCAGCAGCGGTTCACGCCAGCTGTTCAGGTGCGGCATCACCAGACGCAGCCCACTGACCATCAGCGCAACGATCACCACAATAGTTGCGCCAGTCAGTAGCAGGATCCCTGGTAATCGCCTCACACACTTCTCCCTGTGTTGGTCACATCATAATCACGTCAAACTGCTCCTGGGTATAGAGCGGTTCAACCTGGACTTTGACCTGCTTGCCAACGAAGATTTCGACTTCGGCCAGCGCATGTGATTCATCGGATTTCAGGGCTTCACCCACCGCGGGTGAAACGTACACCAGGAAGCGGTCCGAGTCGTAAGCATGATGAACACGCACAATCTCACGCATCAGCTCGTAACAGACTGTCTCTACCGTTTTTAGCGTGCCGCGTCCCTTACATACCGGGCAATCCTGGCAGAGCACATGTTCAATGCTTTCCCTGGTGCGTTTGCGCGTCATCTCTACCAGCCCAAGCTGGGAGAAGCCATGAATGCCGCTTTTCACCCGGTCTTTACTCAAACCCTGCTCAAGCGAATGCAACACTCTGCGCCGGTGATCTTCATTGGTCATATCGATAAAGTCGATGATGATAATGCCGCCGAGATTGCGTAAACGTAACTGCCGGGCAATGGCATGAGTGGCTTCAATATTGGTATTGAAGATGGTCTCATCCAGATTGCGGTGGCCGACAAATGCCCCGGTATTGATGTCGATGGTGGTCATCGCTTCGGTTTGATCGATGATCAGATAACCGCCGGATTTCAGCTCGACTTTGCGATCCAGCGAGCGTTGGATCTCATTCTCAACGTCAAACAGATCGAAAATAGGTTGCTTGCCGGTGTACAGCTCCAGCTTCGCTGTCATCTCTGGGATATATTCGCCAGTGAATTCCACCAGGTGCTCGTAGGTCAGACGTGAGTCAATGCGGATCCGGTCAAGCGCTGCACCCGCAAAGTCCCGCAAAATTCGCTGGGATAACGCCACCTCACCGTACAGGCGGCAGCGGGTCTGATTGCGTTTTCTCCGCTCAATGACCTTGGTCCACAGCCGCTTAAGAAAAGCCGCATCGGAAGCCAGCTCAACTTCACCAACACCTTCAGCCGCCGTGCGGATGATATAGCCGCCCAGTTCGTCGCAATAAGCAGAGACGACTTTTTTAAGCCGTTCGCGTTCGGCTTCACTTTCAATGCGCTGAGAAACACCGACATGAGAGGCGCCGGGCATAAAGACCAGATAGCGTGAGGGCAGCGTAATATCGGTGGTGAGGCGCGCGCCTTTGGTGCCGAGGGGATCTTTCACCACCTGCACCACAAGGTCCTGACCCTGACGGACCAGCTCGGAGATATCGCGCACCGAGAAGTTTTTCTGTTCGTCTCCCGCCACGCACTCCGTGTGAGGCATGATATCGGAAGCGTGCAGGAAGGCGGCCTTCTCCAGGCCTATATCAACAAACGCGGCCTGCATGCCGGGTAACACACGGCTGACACGCCCTTTATAGATATTGCCCACAATCCCACGGCGCGCTTCGCGCTCAATATGGATCTCCTGCAGGGTGCCACCATCAATATAGGCAACGCGAGTTTCCGAAGGGGTGATATTTACCAGCAGTTCAGCGGTCATGTTGTTCCCTTACCTCACGCAGTGACTGAAAGTGGCTGAGTAACTCAGCAGTTTCAACCAACGGCAACCCGACCACTGCGTGATAGCTTCCATTAATCTTGCGGACAAAATTGCCCCCTAACCCCTGAATGCCATAGGCACCGGCTTTATCCATCGGCTCACCGCTGGCAATGTAAGCCGCGATATCTGCCGTGGTTAAGGTGCGAAAAGTAACTTCAGTGACCACCAGACAGTCCAGTGTGCTCTCTTTATCTGCCAGCGCAACGGCTGTCAGTACCTGATGCGTCTGACCAGACAGTTTAGCCAGTATTTTGGCCGCGTGAGCCTCATCATCAGGTTTTTCCAACACCTCGCCATTCAGCACCACAATGGTGTCTGCGCCCAACACCGGGAGATCCCGTTCTGCCACAACAACGCCGGCCTGGGCTTTTTCACAGGCCAGACGGCGAACGTAGGTTTCAGCCTGCTCATCCGGGCGTTTCAGTTCTTCAACTTGGGTGGAGAGGCGTTCAAAGCGCAGGCCAAGCTGGGTGAGCAGCTCGCGACGACGGGGAGAACCAGAAGCCAGATAAAGGGATACCATAATCATCCTTATTGTACGGCAAACTGGCGGCGTATTTTTCTCATCAACAAGAACAGCCAGGGCCAGAGGACACCGTCTACTACGCTACTCCAGAAAATTTCCGGTCGGAACGAGACGTTTATCACTAAAAATTCAGCCCAGAATATAATGACGTCCATTGCCAGCGACAGCACCATGACCATCAACGCCTGTTGCCAGAGCGCGAGATTACGGAACAGTTGGAATTTGAACGCCACCAGATAAGCCAAGATGCTGAACGCCAGAGCACGAACGCCCAGCGTCGAGCCCGAGATAAGATCCAGTATAGAACCCATCACAAAGCCCGTGCCGACATTCACCCGATGAGGCAGAGCCAGCACCCAATAAATCAGGATCAGAAGCAGCCAGGAAGGCCTGAACATAAAGAACTGCTCAGGCCAGGGCATAATTTGCAGAACCAGTGCGACCAGGAAAGACAACCAGATAACCCAACGCCCGTGGCTGCGATAACTGCTCAAGGCTGGCCTCCGCGGGAAGCAGGCGCGGCCTGACGACCAGCAGAAGAAGGGGTAGCAGGAGCAGGAGTTTGGCCCGTAGCAGCAGGAAGGGAACCAGCAGGTTGCCCCGGTGCTGGCGGCCCCATCAGCTGGTTCGCAGCAGGCAGAACCTGCGGCATCATCTGCATCAGTCGTTCATTGGCTACACGGTGCACTTCGTTCGGCGCCATTGGCATGGTGCCATTACGATCGGCGCCCCACAGCAGCAGCAGATAGCGCAAGCGCTGTAAACCAGCGGTAGGCCGGGCCTGAATCACGGTGTAAGCACGTTGTGTATCAAGCTTGACGGAAGACACCACGCCAACCGGATAGCCCTCCGGGAAACGACCACCCAGTCCGGAAGTGACCAGAACATCACCTTCGCGGATGTCGGTATTACCCGGCAGGTGTTCAAGCTGCAGGTCTTCGGTACAGCCGTTGCCGGCTGCGATGACCCGAATGTCGTTACGCAACACCTGGATAGGTAAAGCATGGGAAGAGTCACAGATCAGCATCACGCGGCTGGTGATTTTGCCAACGGCAACCACCTGCCCGACCACGCCTTTATCACTGATAACAGGCTGGCCTTCGTAAACGCCATTCACGCTGCCTTTATCAATCACCACCTGATCGGTGTAGGGATCGGTACCGGTAGAGATCACCTGGGTGACCATCTTGTGCTCGTCCTGACGCAGAGGAGAACCAAGCAGCTCACGGAGACGGGCGTTTTCCTGCTTAAACTGGCCAAGCATCAGCAATTCGCTGTTCTTAAGCATCAGTTCGCGCTGTAGGCCTTTGTTTTCCAGTTCAAGCTGCTGGCGTGAGGCCAGTGTTTCAGAAACACTGTCCAGAATTTGACGTGGCCCGTTGGCCAGAAAATAGAATGGGCTAACCGCCGTATCCATGTAGGTGCGTATCTGACTGAAAGCGCCCATACGACTGTCGGCGACAATCACGCCTATAGCCACAATAACCGCTAAAAATAAGCGTAATTGCAGGGAAGGTCCCCTGCTGAAGATCGGCTTCATAAACTCGGCGTATTCCTCGACATCTTAAAAAAGGAGTGCAGGACAGAGCGTACCTACACTCCTTAAAGCAAATTATTCTTCGCTGAACAAATCGCCGCCGTGCATGTCGATCATTTCCAACGCTTTACCGCCACCGCGAGCAACGCAGGTCAGCGGATCTTCTGCAACCACAACCGGAATACCGGTTTCTTCCATCAGCAGACGATCGAGGTTACGCAGCAATGCGCCACCGCCGGTCAGAACCATACCGCGTTCAGAGATGTCGGATGCCAGTTCTGGCGGACACTGTTCCAGGGCAACCATCACCGCGCTAACGATGCCGGTCAGCGGCTCCTGAAGAGCTTCCAGAATTTCGTTGGAATTCAGCGTGAAGCCACGCGGCACACCTTCTGCCAGATTACGGCCACGCACTTCAATTTCACGCACTTCATCGCCCGGGTAAGCAGAGCCGATTTCATGCTTGATACGTTCAGCGGTAGCTTCACCAATCAGTGAACCGTAGTTACGGCGCACATAATTAATAATAGCTTCATCAAAGCGATCGCCACCGATACGGACAGAAGAAGAGTAGACCACGCCGTTCAGAGAGATCACGGCCACTTCAGTAGTACCACCACCGATATCCACAACCATTGAACCCGTTGCTTCAGAGACGGGCAGACCAGCACCGATTGCGGCGGCCATTGGCTCTTCAATCAGGAACACTTCACGTGCACCAGCACCTTGTGCAGATTCACGGATAGCGCGACGCTCAACCTGAGTAGCGCCAACAGGTACACAAACCAGCACGCGCGGACTTGGGCGCATGAAGCTGTTGCTGTGAACCTGTTTGATAAAGTGCTGCAGCATTTTTTCGGTAACGAAGAAGTCAGCGATAACGCCGTCTTTCATTGGCCGAATAGCAGCGATATTGCCGGGGGTACGACCCAGCATCTGTTTTGCTTCATGACCGACTGCCGCAACGCTTTTAGGGGAACCGGCACGATCCTGACGGATGGCAACGACGGAAGGTTCGTTCAGAACGATACCCTGCCCTTTCACGTAAATCAGGGTATTGGCGGTACCCAAGTCGATGGACAAGTCGTTGGAAAACATGCCACGGAATTTTTTAAACATACTAAAGGATAATCCTGCAAGCTGGGGGCGGAAAATAAAATCCGCTTACTTTACCAACCACACGAAGCAGCGACAAGGCGCAAAAACAGTCTACTTCGGTGAAAAATCACGCTATCTCACGTAAGGGCCACACCCTGAAGCCGCGTTGCGAACCACAAGCCTGATTTCAGGCCATTACACTCAAAGTTCAGGGCTGACAGACGGACATAGCGTACATAAAATTTAACATTTCTTGGGTCTCTGGCTGACCAGTTTCCCCATACCGGCACCACAGCCGCGCGGGTATTCTACGTGAAATCCAGCACAACGGCAGATTAAACTTGATATCTTTGCGAATATTTTTTTACGCTGGTATTTAGCGGTTGTGACGAGGCGATGAAATCGCCCTGACCTCCCGCCACACCTAGCTCCGCAAGGATTTGCCACTCGCCCCTGGTGCGCACACCAGCAGCGAAAACCTGGGTAGAAGTCCTGGTGCAACTCTCAAGAAGACTCCGGACAAACAGCTGATTCTCTGTACGGCGCTCGATGTTCCTAACCAGAGCGGGGTGCAACTTGATTAGCTCCACCTCAAACTGACGGATATAAGCGGTACTAACCACCGTCAATCCAGCCTGAGTGATCGCCATGCGACAGCCAAAACCCTTCAACAATCGAAACGCAGAACCCAAACGGCTGATGTGTTGACACACATCTGCTTCAGCAAGTTCAAATAAAATGTGATTTCTTTGCAATTTGGTGCATTGCAGCAGCATGTCTCTGAGCCAAATCTGAAAAGGACGCTGTAATAAGGCATCCACCGTTAACGGAATGGCGAACGTCTCTTGTGGCCAGACAGGCAGAAGAGCCAGGATTCGGGTCACTAATTGGCGATCATAGCCTTCGGCCATTCCTAGCTGCTGAATGAGGGGCAGAAACTCTGCTGACAGCAGCTCTTTCTCTCCATCATAGATCCGCGGCATCATCTCCCGATGATGGACAACGCCCTCAAGGGTGACCGCGGGTTTCTGATACAGCCTTGGCCCGCCGCGGTGCAGCGTATTTTCCAGTAACGTACGCCATTTCACGCTGCCGCGGGCGAACTCTTGCTGCGGAGCTTCACCGACTGACCAATTGTTCCCGCCCAACAGAGCGGCATGGCGGGCAGCCAATTCTACGTTTTCCATCACCTGCTGCGTTTCCTGCCCGCTGTGCCAGGCGCTGATGCCAATGTGGATCATATCTTCACGGTCCAGCATGCGTGTTGGCGGCAGTGCATCCACGGCATTAATCAGTTGGGAAGCAATGCTGTCGGCGTCTTTCAGGCTACGGTGGGGAAGCAAAACCGCGAAATCACTGCGGAAATAGCGGGCCAGTAAGGCTCCGGGATAGCGCATTACAAATGTCGATAACAGATTCACCAGCGCAAACAGATAGTCTTTGGTCTGATTGTGTCCCCAGTTATCCCGCAGCGTGTCAAAGTCAGGTAAGCGGATCATCATCACCATGCCGTGCGCGCCACCGGTTTCGCTGTCTTCAAGCATGGTCGCTAACTGGTTATCAAAGAAGAGGCGATTGTTGAGCCCGGTCGTCGCATCCTGCGCGGCAAACGCACGAATTAAAGTGTCAATGCGTGTGCGCTGTTCGCCCGCTTCCTGCAGGTCTGCCAGCAGTAAATCAATGGCACTGCTGGCTTTGGGTGGCCACTCATGTACCGTCCCCGCTCTGACTGTGCCTCTTTCCCCTTTAATAACCTTACCGGCTCTGGACTCAAGCCGTTCCATGCCCTGAAACTGCCGATTTAGCCAACGATGCGTAACAAACAACAGCGTGGTCATGATGGCTACAATCACGATGACCACGCTAAGAATAAAGGCGCCAATAAAGGACTTTAGCCAGGTTTTCGTGGAATCGACCCACTGAATATGCAGGCTGTAGCCGGGGTGTTTGGGCAGGGGAAGGACCGACTTGCGATACTGGTTTTGTTCATCTTCCAGCACCGGCTCCTGATGGTGGACAATGGTCAACAACGTTTGCTTATCTTTAATCAGCTCAGTCCGGACAATTTGCAACGGACCCATGACTTTAGTTAGCCACAAAGACACCTGGTCCGGCGATTCTGTCAGTAATGCGGTATCCACATCTCCGGCCATCAGCTCAAGCCGGTGTTCTGTTCTCTGTGTGCTGAGGTAAAAAAAACTCATCACGCATCCCACCAGCATCAGTAACATCGCCAGTGCGCTTAATAAGGTGATCATCGTCGAAAGTTTGGTGGTTAATCGCATCCCTGTGCCTGTAACTGCGGTTTGAGTGGCGCACTTTGCGCACTGAACCTGTGCCGTGTAAATGAGTGGATCTGGCTGCCGAAAACCGGGCAGCCGCTGAAAGTAGCATATCCTGGCAGGCGTTAACTTGCCGGATGTCAATTTAGTGACCAGCCTGGCGAGTATAGTAGCCCGAGGCTCCCTTCCCGGTCTTTCAGCCTTCACTTTCAGGTGATTCTCATTTCCAGGAAATTTCACATTTTTCGTCCTTGATTCGCAGAAAGCCCACTCTTTGGTCATGCTGAAAGGGAGATAAGAACGAGCCTGTGGAGGCCGCACAATGAAACCCGTTGATAAACTTACCGAAAGCGATGTCACCCCCGAGAGCATTTTTAACGCGAGTCGCCGTGACTTGCTGAGAACGCTTGGCATCAGTGCGGCTGCCTTATCGCTGCCCTCTGCTGCTCATGCCGATGTTTTGTCCTGGTTTAAAGGCAATGACCGTCCTAAAGCGCCGGCAGGAAAACCGCTCGACTTCAGCAAACCCGCTCAATATCAGGCCGATTTAGCCCTGACACCGGAAGACAAAGTCTCTGGTTACAATAACTTTTATGAGTTTGGCCTTGATAAGGCCGATCCTGCTGCCAACGCCGGAACGCTGAAAACCGACGACTGGAAAATTGAAATTGGCGGCGAAGTGGCAAAACCGATGACGCTGTCGATGGATGACATTTTCAAACGCTTCCCGCTGGAACAGCGTATTTACCGAATGCGCTGTGTTGAAGCCTGGTCCATGGTCGTTCCCTGGGTCGGTTTTGAATTGGGTAAACTGCTGAAAGCCGCCGAACCCACCAGCAATGCACGTTACGTGGCATTTCAGACCATTTATGCGCCAGATGAAATGCCCGGTCAGAAAGACCGCTTCATTGGCGGCGGCATCGACTACCCCTACGTTGAAGGATTGCGCCTTGATGAGGCGATGCATCCGTTGACTATGTTGACCACTGGTGTCTACGGCAAAGGCCTGCCACCCCAAAATGGTGCGCCGATCCGACTGACTGTTCCCTGGAAGTACGGTTTTAAGGGCATCAAGTCGATTGTTAAAATCACGCTGGTCAAAGATATGCCGCCGACCACCTGGAACCAGCTTGCCTCAAACGAGTATGGTTTTTACGGTAATGTGAACCCGCATGTGGATCACCCTCGCTGGTCGCAGGCGACAGAGCGATTTATTGGTTCAGGCGGCATTCTGGACGTTAAACGTCAGCCGACCTTGCTGTTTAACGGCTATGCAGAGCAAGTGGCCTCGTTATACCGCGGATTAGATTTGCGGGAGAATTTCTAGTGGTGCGCATAACGGCAAGGCAAATCACCGGATTAAAGGTTTTACTGCACCTTGCAGGTTTTCTCCCTTTGCTGTGGTTACTCCTTTCCATCGATCAGGGTTGGTTCAGTGCCGATCCGGCAAAAGATATCCAACATTTTACCGGCAGAATGGCGTTGAAGTTCCTGCTGGGCTCATTATTGATCACACCTCTGGCACGCTACGGTAAACAGCCTTTGCTGATCCGTGTGCGCCGCCTGCTTGGCCTTTGGTGTTTTGCCTGGGCTACGTTGCATCTGGTGAGTTATTCCGTGCTGGAATTGGGCATCAGCAACCTCGGCCTGTTGGGTTCCGAGCTGATCTCCCGGCCTTATCTGACGCTGGGCATTGTCAGCTGGCTAATCCTGCTCTCTTTGGCCCTGACGTCGTTCCAGAAAGCGCAGCGCAAACTCGGCAGACGCTGGCAAACCCTGCACAACGGGGTTTACCTGGTGTTAATCCTCGCGCCCATCCATTATCTGTGGTCGGTAAAGACTTTTTCGCCACAACCGTGGATTTATGCGCTAATTGCCGCGATCTTGCTGGCATGGCGTTATAAAAAATTTCGCCAGTGGTTCCGTTGAAAACCCCCTCAAGACTGTGGGCCACTCCGCATATCCGGTAATAATCCGCCTGGCCTTTTGGCCAAGCGGTTGATAATCTTCGCTGATACGACCAGTATTTAGCTGCGAATTGCCACGAAATCGTTATAATGCCCGACTTCAAACTTGCGAACCGACCAAATTTCATCTTGAAAGGTGACAAATGGCGTTTCGCGTTGTATTTTGTGCGATGCCTCAATTATCGCAGGAGATAGCAGCAAGATGACGGATAAGTTTCACATACTGCTTTTAAACGGTCCCAATCTGAACCTTCTCGGCACTCGTGAGCCGGAAAAGTACGGGAAAACGACCCTGGCAGAGATCGTAAGTGACCTTACCACGCAAGCTGAAGCGCTCAACGTGAAGCTGAGCCATCTCCAGTCCAATGCGGAACACGCGTTGATTGACCGCATTCATGAGGCGAAAGGCAATGTCGATTATATCGTCATTAACCCGGCGGCATTCACCCATACCAGCGTTGCGCTTCGGGATGCCCTGCTGGCAGTCAGCATCCCATTCATTGAAGTCCACCTGTCGAATGTGCATGCTCGCGAGCCTTTCCGTCATCATTCATATCTTTCTGATATTGCTGCCGGCGTAATCTGTGGACTTGGTGTCGACGGTTACTCCTGGGCTTTGCAGACGGCCGTCAAACGCCTGTCACAATCTAATTAAACAGAGTACGGAACCACACTCATGGATATTCGTAAGATTAAAAAACTGATCGAACTGGTTGAAGAATCAGGCATTTCTGAACTGGAAATTTCTGAAGGTGAAGAGTCTGTTCGCATCAGTCGCGCACCGGCTAACACTGGCTACCCAATGATGCAGCATTATGCTGCACCGATGATGCAGCAGCAGCCTGCACTGGCTAACGCCGTGGCACCTGCAACAGCACCAGTCATGGAAGCCCCGGCTGCAGCTGAGATCAGTGGCCACATCGTACGTTCACCAATGGTGGGCACTTTCTACCGTACCCCAAGCCCGGACGCTAAAGCGTTTGTGGAAGTGGGTCAGAAAGTTAACGCTGGCGACACTCTGTGCATCGTTGAAGCGATGAAAATGATGAACCAGATCGAAGCCGATAAATCCGGCGTTGTGAAAGCGATCCTGGTTGAAAGCGGCCAACCCGTTGAATTTGACGAGCCGCTGGTAGTCATCGAATAACGAGGCGAACCATGCTGGATAAAATTGTAATAGCTAACCGTGGTGAAATCGCGCTGCGCATTCTTCGTGCCTGTAAAGAGCTGGGCATCAAGACTGTAGCCGTGCACTCCACTGCGGACCGCGATCTGAAACATGTGCTGCTGGCAGATGAGACCGTTTGTATTGGTCCTGCACAGTCAGTGAAAAGCTACCTGAACATCCCTGCCCTGATCTCTGCTGCAGAGATCACCGGTGCGGTGGCTATCCACCCAGGCTATGGCTTCCTGTCCGAGAATGCGGACTTTGCTGAGCAGGTTGAGCGTTCAGGCTTCATTTTCATCGGCCCGAAAGCTGAAACCATTCGCCTGATGGGTGACAAAGTTTCGGCAATCAACGCGATGAAGAAAGCGGGCGTCCCTTGCGTACCTGGCTCTGACGGCCCGCTGACTGAAGACATGGACAAGAACCGTGCCTTCGGTAAGCAGATCGGCTACCCGGTGATCATCAAAGCCTCTGGCGGCGGCGGTGGTCGTGGTATGCGCGTTGTGCGTCAGGAAAAAGACCTGGAACAGTCCATTAATATGACCCGTGCGGAAGCCAAAGCGGCTTTCAACAACGATATGGTCTATATGGAGAAGTACCTGGAAAACCCACGCCACATCGAAATTCAGGTGTTGGCTGATGGTCAGGGCCACGCTGTCTATCTGGCTGAACGTGACTGCTCAATGCAGCGCCGCCACCAGAAAGTAGTGGAAGAGGCTCCAGCACCAGGCATCACTGAAGAGATGCGTCGCTTCATTGGCGAGCGTTGCTCTAAAGCTTGTATCGAAATCGGCTACCGTGGCGCAGGCACCTTCGAGTTCCTGTACGAAAACGGCGAATTCTACTTCATTGAGATGAACACCCGTATCCAGGTTGAACACCCGGTTACTGAGATGATCACTGGTGTAGACCTGATCAAAGAGCAGCTGCGTATTGCTGCCGGTCAGCCTTTATCGATTAAACAGGAAGACGTGGTGATCCGTGGCCATGCGGTAGAATGCCGTATCAACGCCGAAGATCCGAACACCTTCCTGCCAAGCCCAGGCAAAATCACCCGCTTCCATGCTCCTGGTGGTTTTGGCGTGCGTTGGGAATCTCATATCTACGCTGGCTACACTGTGCCACCGTACTATGATTCCATGATCGGTAAGCTGATCACTTATGGTGAAACCCGTGATGTGGCTATCGCCCGCATGAAAAATGCGCTGGCTGAGCTGATCATCGACGGCATCAAAGTGAACGTTGAACTGCAGATGAAGATCATGTCCGACGAAAACTTCCAGCACGGTGGAACCAATATCCACTATCTGGAGAAAAAACTCGGCCTTCAGGAAACCTGATTAGCCTGATGTTTTGAAAAAAGGCCGGTCTGACCGGCCTTTTTCTTTGCATTTTTAAAGGTGAGGAGAGAGATGGACAAGCGTTTCGTTCAGGCTCATCGCGAGGCCCGTTGGTCATTCTGGCTGGCAGTCGCCTATCTTATCGCCTGGTCGTTGATGGCCTGGCTACCGGACGATAAACAAGGAATTACCGGGTTGCCGCACTGGTTTGAAATGGCCTGCCTGCTGGTTCCGGCGTTGTTTATCCTGCTCTGCTGGCTGATGGTCAGGCTGGTATTTCGTGACATTCCTCTGGAGGATGAAAAGTGAAACTTGAAATCATCCTGCCCCTTATAGCCTACCTGCTGCTGGTCGCTGGCCTCTCTGTGTATGCTATGCGTAAGCGCCGTGAAGGCAACTTTCTGACTGAATATTTCCTCGGCAGTCGATCGATGGGCGGCTTTGTGCTGGCCATGACTCTGGCGACCACTTACATCAGCGCCAGCTCCTTTATTGGCGGGCCAGGCGCGGCCTATAAATACGGCCTTGGTTGGGTGCTGCTTTCGATGGTGCAGGTTCCAGCCGTCTGGCTTTCGCTGGGCGTGTTGGGCAAAAAATTCGCCATTCTCGCCCGACGATATAATGCCGTTACCCTCAACGATATGCTTTATGCGCGCTATCGCAGCCCATTACTGGTTTGGTTCGCCAGCCTGAGCCTGCTGATCGCCTTTATCGGTGCCATGACCGTGCAATTTATTGGCGGCGCGCGGCTTCTGGAAACGGCTGCCGGCATTCCTTACGACACTGGGCTACTGATTTTTGGTGGCACCATCGCGCTCTATACCGCTTTTGGAGGCTTCAGGGCCAGCGTGCTGAATGATGCCATGCAAGGCGTGGTGATGCTGGCTGGGACCTTCCTGCTGCTGTTTGCGGTGATCCATGCCGCTGGCGGTATGCACAGTGCAGTCGATAAGCTTCAGCAAATCGATCCCAAGCTGGTGTCCGCTGGCGGCGTTGATAATATCCTCAGCCCAACTTTCCTGGCTTCGTTCTCCGTTCTGGTCTGCTTTGGGGTGATTGGTCTGCCACATACCGCTGTGCGCTGCATCTCTTACAAAGACAGTAAGGCCGTTCATCGGGGGATCATTATTGGTACCCTCGTGGTGACTATACTGATGTTTGGCATGCATCTGGCAGGCGCGCTTGGGCGTGCCGTGATGCCCGACCTGGCTATTCCGGATCAGGTGATCCCAACGCTGATGATCCGTGTGCTCCCGCCCATCGCTGCCGGGATCTTTCTGGCTGCCCCGATGGCAGCCATTATGTCGACCATCAATGCTCAGCTGTTGCAGTCTTCGGCCACCATCGTGAAAGATCTCTATTTACGGCTTTACCCTCAGCATATGGATAATGAGCCCCGGCTGAAGAAGATGTCAGGAGTGATCACGCTGGTACTTGGCCTGTTGCTGCTGCTGGCCGCATGGAATCCGCCTGAGATGATCATCTGGCTAAATCTGCTGGCTTTTGGCGGACTGGAAGCTGTTTTCCTCTGGCCGCTGGTCCTCGGGTTATACTGGGAAAAAGCCAATGCTACGGGCGCGCTCAGTAGCATGTTTACCGGTGCGGGTTGTTATACGCTGCTGGCCAGTTTTTCGCTGCAGCTCTGGGGATTCCACCCTATTGTTCCCTCACTGATATTGAGTCTGATTGCCTTTGCAGTTGGAAACCGTTTTGGCCATGCCGCTGCCCCGTCAGCGCAGGCTTCCACCCCTGTTTGAATAAGAGAACTGCCATGCCCTGGATACAGATGAAAATTAATACCACCGGCGCTCAGGCTGAAGAGCTGGGCGACGCGCTGATCGAGAACGGGGCTGTCTCGGTCACGTTCCAGGATACGCACGACAACCCGGTTTTTGAGCCCTTACCAGGCGAAACGCTGCTGTGGGGCGACACTGACGCAATCGGCTTATTTGATGCTGAAACCGATATGGATCTGGTGGTGATTGGCTTAGAAGCTTGTCCTCTGCTGGGCAGCGGCTTCGCGCATAAGATTGAACAGATCGAAGATAAAGACTGGGAACGTGAATGGATGGTCAACTTCCACCCTATGCGTTTTGGTCAGCGTCTGTGGATCTGTCCAAGCTGGCGAGATGTGCCGGATCCTGAAGCCGTGAACGTGATGCTCGATCCCGGCCTGGCGTTCGGTACCGGAACTCACCCAACCACCTCAATGTGCCTGACCTGGCTGGATGGATTGGATCTGCAAGGCAAGACAGTGATCGATTTTGGCTGCGGTTCCGGCATTCTGGCAATTGCCGCGCTGAAACTGGGTGCGGCCAGCGCCATTGGGATCGATATCGATCCGCAGGCGATCCAGGCAAGCCGTGACAATGCAGAGCGTAACGGGGTTTCTGAACGTCTCTCCCTTTATCTGCCGCATGAGCAGCCTGAGAATCTGAGCGCCGACGTTGTGGTAGCGAATATCCTTGCTGGCCCTCTTCGCGAGCTGGCACCTTTGATTAGCGTATTGCCGGTTAAAGGCGGCTCACTGGGCCTGTCAGGCGTTCTGGCAAGCCAGGCTGACAGCGTTTGTGAAGCCTACCAGCAGCTGTTTACTCTGGACCCGGTGGCCGAAAAAGAAGAGTGGTGCCGTATTACCGGCATCAAGGCATAAACCACGGTTGAAGCCTTTCCTGCAAAGCCCCTGAAAAGGGGCTTTTTGTTTTGTAGCGGTAAAAGTCACTGAGAGGAGGGCTTGGAAGAAGTGGGCTGTCAGGATTTTTAAATGCCTCAAATAGCGTGGCCAATGTAAGCATAATGCCATGAAATTTAAGTAATTTTACAGATATATTTGATTTTGAACATGGAAAGTCCATCCACTCATTTAGTGCATTGTTGTTACATTATCCCTTAGTTACTATCCGCTGGTTCGCCCTGAAGCTTTGCTCAGGGCTTTTACACCAGCAATATTTAATCAGGATAGTTTGCATAATGAAAATGAAAATGGCGCCACTTACGCTGGCTTTTACCCTCCTTATCGCGACCTTTGCCCATGCAGATTCGCATCCTCACTGGTCCTATTCGGGTGAGGGTTCGCCGGAGAAATGGGGGAAACTAAGCCATGACTTCGCCGTTTGTGAGGAAGGTTTTAATCAATCCCCTGTTGATATCAAAAACATCACGAAAGGTGAGCTTCCGCCCCTGTCGCTGACCTTCAATGCAAAAGACAAGTCAATCATCAATAATGGCCATACCCTTCAGGTGGACGTTCGTGATGGTGATACTTTGACGCTGGACGGCAGCAAGTTCACCCTGAAACAGTTCCACTTCCACGCGCCTTCAGAAAACCGGATTGATGGCCGTGTTTACCCATTGGAAGTGCACTTTGTTCACAGCAATGCCAAAGGTGAGCTGGCAGTTGTTGGCGTGATGTTTGAACAAGGGAAAGAAAACCCGACCATTGAGCAGATCCTGAAAAATCTTCCGTCTAAGAAAAACGAAGCCCGCCCGTTAGATACTCCTCTGGCACTGTCAGACCTGATGCCTGGCGATAAGAATTACTACCGTTTTAGCGGCTCGCTGACCACACCTCCTTGTACGGAAGGGGTACGCTGGCTGGTGATGAAGCAGCCCATTTCTGCGTCTCCAAAACAGATTAGCGCTTTTGAACTCGCACTCGGACTGAAAAATAACCGCCCAATTCAGCCCCTGAATGGACGCTTAATCGTAAACTAAGGTTTCAGTGCTCTGAAAAGGTGAGATCGTCTGGTTTTGCCTGTTTCGTGCGTCACATGTCTCGTAAAGAGGGGCATGTGATGCCATTTATCCGGCTGTTTTGCTCATAAAAAAAGAAAAATATTTGTTCGCATTTTAATCGCTTTTTATTAAGCGATTGAATTTATTATATAAAATAAATTTACTGCATGCCACATCCCTGCAACCTCCCCTCTTAACGTTGAATTGTTCAAAGTTTGGCCTTTCATCTTCAGTAGAAAATGCGTAATATACGCCGCCTTGCGGACACACTATGGTCACTTTTATTTCATGCGCATTGGAAACCACCAGCTTCGTAATCGTCTGATTGCCGCGCCAATGGCCGGGATAACCGACAGACCTTTCCGGACCCTTTGCTACGCAATGGGCGCTGGTATGACCGTTTCCGAGATGATGTCGTCTAACCCTGAAGTCTGGGCGACGGACAAGTCCCGGTTGCGTATGGTTCACAGTGATGAGCCCGGTATTCGTACCGTGCAAATTGCAGGTTGTGACCCTCATGAGATGGCTGAAGCGGCGCGTATCAATGCTTTATCTGGCGCGCAGGTGATTGACATCAACATGGGATGTCCAGCCAAAAAGGTGAATCGCAAACTGGCGGGATCTGCCCTGCTGCAACACCCTGAGTTGGTAAAGTCTATCCTCTCTGCGGTGGTTAATGCAGTGGACGTTCCCGTCACGCTGAAGATTCGCACTGGCTGGGATCCAGACAACCGTAATTGTGTTGAAATTGCCCAATTGGCTGAACGCTGCGGTATTCAGGCCCTGACCATTCACGGACGCACTCGCGCGTGTTTGTTCAACGGCGAAGCTGAATATGACAGCATTCGGACAGTTAAGCAGAATGTCTCCATTCCCGTTATCGCGAATGGCGACATCACTGACCCGCATAAAGCCAGAGCCGTGCTCGACTATACGGGGGCTGATGCCCTGATGATAGGACGTGCGGCTCAGGGAAGACCTTGGATCTTCCGGGAAATCCAGCATTATCTGGACACTGGGGAGCTGCTGGCACCGATGCCACTAGCTGAAGTAAAGCGCTTGCTCATCGGGCACCTACGGGAACTGCACGACTTTTATGGTCATCGCAAGGGATACCGTATTGCCCGGAAGCACGTCTCCTGGTATCTCCAGGAGCATGCCCCAAACGACCAGTTTCGGCGCACATTCAACGCCATAGAGGATGCCAGCGAACAGCTGGAGGCGTTGGAAGCATACTTCGAAAATCTTGCCTAATAGAAATAAAGAGCTGACAGAACTATGTTCGAACAACGCGTAAATTCTGACGTACTGACCGTATCTACCGTAAACTCACAGGATCAGGTGACTCAAAAGCCACTGCGTGATTCGGTCAAACAGGCACTGAAGAACTATTTTGCTCAACTGAATGGTCAGGATGTGAGTGACCTGTATGAGCTGGTATTGGCTGAAGTAGAACAGCCTTTGTTGGACATGGTCATGCAGTACACCCGTGGCAACCAGACCCGTGCGGCCCTGATGATGGGCATCAACCGTGGTACGCTGCGTAAGAAACTGAAAAAATACGGCATGAACTAATAGCCACTGGCTATCATGTTGTTTATAAAGGCGTTTTACCTCACGGTATGACGCCTTTTTTATTAATGTTTATACAAATGTTTATACATGGAGTGATGAACAGTACTGAAAGCGTGCGAACAAATCGCTGTTAGTGGAAGCGTTGCAGTTTCACCTGCACCACTATCGACGGCGGAAAGCAGTAGGTTTTTGCCAGTTGAAAGTAGCTGAAGCCGAACGTTCACGCTCACATCTGCGGCGCTGCGCTGCCAGCGTGGATGATATGCCTGTGCGGATAATCAGACAGTCCTGACCGTTGAGTCCTTGCCCCTGCTTCTGCATGGTGGCTATTAAAGCCGCTTCAATCGATTCACGTTTAAGCATGGCTCTCCTCATTGCTGGTCTTCTGTGAAGATACCTGCTGAAATTACTGCGCCTCCAATCTCACGCTGCCCGTAAAGCAGTCCAACTGGATTACCCTGGGCGGTAGTGTTGACCGGGCCGCCAAATGCATATGAAGGCTTATTATCTGCATCCTCTCGCATTCTCAAACTCGTCTGTTGTGGGGCCATCATCTGGGCAACGCCACCAACGGCCATCGATGCGCCAGCCAAACCTACACCCATAGCTGTAGATGCTGATAGCGCCCCCCATCCTGCCGGGCCAGCCATCGCGGCCACTACAATGATTACGACACCCAGCACGGTCTGAAATACGCCTGCTCGTTTGCTGCCGATCGGAATGGGGATAATACGTATTTCTTTATCACCGGAACCAATCGATAAATCATCTTTATCCAGATTCTTTTTCCCTTTGAATATCGCAAAGGTTAGACCTTTATGGTGAGCCTCAAACATGTATCTTTCGAATCCATTGATGGTCACACATAATGCTCTGACCGCTTCCTTTGGCGAAGAAACTATTCGTTGGTGCACTCGTCCAAATTTATTACCGAGAGCGCCATATAATCTAATAGTGATCAATTTATCATTTTCTGTAAATGCACTCATTATCAACCCCCTGTTAATTTATACATTGTGGTAAAGATTGAAATGACTTCATGTTTTCAGAAATATATTCTTTCATGTGCTC
>NZ_JBAVTT010000028.1:0-55898 GCF_049696395.1 Erwinia sp. | reverse complement strand
GGAAGCAAGGTGTGGTAGCTAACTTTCATTATGGATTTGCAGAAGATGCAGAGTGCGCCGTGAGGATTTTTCGTGGTGACATTGTGCATGGAGAAACGAAACTGACTGCCGCAACAAGATGGGCATTTGTATTTTAACTTAGAGATATAAACCTACTTTATTTTGCTTAAGAGACAACACCCTAACACTTAAGCACCTTCACGTCACCTTTAATCACATTCGCACCACTTTGCTCACTTTTTCGGGTGGCTTGGCTAAGTGCACAGAATGGGGTTAGCGAGGGCAATGCAACGCTCTGTCTCTGCCTTAAGCGAAGCTGAGCGTCAGTCTCTGCCGCGCTGCAAACTGTGGCCGCAGTGGTGTCTGTTACCGCTGTCTGACCTGCTCCCCGTTGATTAAAACACCGCGATGTCAGTAATGTCTTCATAAGCCACATGAGGACATCCTCATGAAGAAGCGTTTTTCCGACGAACAGATCATCAGTATTCTCCGCGAGGCAGAAGCCGGAGTTTCTGCCCATGAGCTCTGCCGTAAGCACGCCATTTCCGACGCCACGTTTTACACCGGCGTAAGAAGTATGGCGGTATGGCGCTATGGCGGTGCCTGAGGTTAAGCGCCTGAAGTCGCTTGAGGAAGAGAACGCCAGACTCAAGAAGCTGCTTGCCGAAGCCATGCTGGATAAGTAGGCGCTTCAGGTGGCTCTTGGGCGAAAGTACTGACGACAGACCAGAAGCGCGCAGCCGTGGTGTTGATGTGTGATGCGACCGGTCTGTCACAACGTCGTGCCTGCAGACTTACAGGTTTGTCCCTGTCGACCTGCCGCTATGACGCTATGACGCTCACCGTCCAACTGCTGATGCCCATTTATCAGGGCGCATCACGGAGCTGGCACTGGAGCGCAGGCGTTTTGGCTACCGCCGCATATGGCAGTTACTGCGCCATGAAGGCGCTTCATGTTAATCACAAGCGCGTGTACCGCCTTTATCATCTGAACGGGCTGGGCGTTAAACGCAGACGACGCCGTAAAGGGCTGGCAACAGAACGTCTGCCGCTGCTCCGCCCGGCGGCACCCAATCTGACCTGGTCGATGGATTTCGTCATGGACGCGCTGGCCACCGGTCGCAGGATCAAGTGCCTGACCTGCGTCGATGACTTCGTAAAGGAATGCCTGACGGTCACTGTTGCCTTTGGGATTTCAGGCGTGCAGGTCACGTGTGTTCTGGACAGAATTGCGCTGTTTCGCGGCTATCCGGCTACGATAAGAACTGATCAGGGCCCAGAATTTACCCGCCGCGCGCTCGATCAATGGGCCTTTGAGCATGGCGTGGAGCTGCGGCTTAGCCAGCCTGGCAAGCCGACACAGAACGGATTTATTGAGAGTCTTAACGGACGCTTTCGCGATGAATGCCTGAATGAACACTGGTTCAGCGACGTCAGTCATGCTAGGAAAACCATCAGTGAATGGCGTCAGGATTATAACAAGTGCCGCCCGCACTCCACGCTAAATTATCAGACGCTGTCTGAATTTGCGGCGGCCTGGAGAAAGGGAAATTCTGAGAGCGAAGGATCCGACATTACTAACTGAGCGTTGTATTTAATCCCGGGGGCAGGTCAGTGCCGATGTGAATGAATTTAAAGGACAGAAAAACCTGCCCGTTAAATGGATGAATGAAGTGAACAACTTTAGGTTAGTTGTTAGAGCGTTACTAGCTCATATAGTTTCTCAGCAATATTTTCCATTGTATCTCTTGCGGTATTTAATCCACTTCGGGAGCCGAGTAAAGGGCTGACTTCGCGGAGAGCTTCATAACTTGTGTCGTGTACAATTGGAACGAACAGATCACGAGCCAGGAGTGCCGAAAGCTCTTTGTCTGCAATGCCTTCTCCTGCAAGACGCTTTAACAACGTCGGGGTCACCAGCACAATTCCTACTCGTGACTTCGCTAGACCCTTATCTATTTCGCGTAGCAATGTTGCTCCGAGGAGGACATCCTTTTCACTGAACCAAACCGACACACCTCGAGATTCTAGCTGATCATGCAGTTCTTTAGCTGCTCCTTTGCGGTCGTCTCATGCATGGCAAAGAAAGACATCTCGAAGATCAGGTACGGCTGCTCGTTTCTCGACGTTTTCTCGGACTGGTGTGAGCGTTTTCACCTCGGCAGAAGTGTACACCGCGGATGAGCCAGTTCGCGACCAGCGTGCTTTACCGCTGCTACTAGATCCACCACCGCTACCAGATCCACTGACACCATTCCCTGAAGAGGGATAGGAAGGAGCAAAATATGTGGAGTACGAGCGATAGCCTCCGTAACGGCTACTGCATGCGGGGCAAGCTGCAGCTCCGCTGGCTGTACGGTGTCCATTTCTTGGTGCTGTGCATCTAGCCATGTACTTATCCTTCTAAGAAGTGGTTTGGGTAGTCTGACCTGCATCTCTTTGATTAAACGATTATTGCGGATGGATAGTGGTTTAATATCCAGCATGGTTGAATATACAGACCAATAACCATTCGATCTACATTGTTATTTTCATGAACAGTTGACTTCAAACGCAACAGCTCCCCCAATTACGTCACATCACTCAATGACATCAGGTCAATAAGGCCTAAAGGTGTATCTATGCAATTTAATAAAATCGAAAAGGCTTTCACCTAGGGCGGTCAACTAGTAACACAGTGATACATTATCTGAGAGAAACTCCCCCTTGTTACTGCAAGTTTTGCCTCAACTCTCTGTATCTTCGTACCACTCATACTGAAGGCCTGATATTTCAAACATGACCTCAAACTCAGCGATTTAATCAAACTGAAAATCTGCCGATATTTAATCCCACCATTTCAACCTTCGCCACCAAAGTCACAGATGACATTTGAGATTGCAGTTCAGGAAACATCACAGAAATGTGGCTAAGACATAGAATCCCCCAAGCCACAGCATTACCTGCGCGTATTGTGCAATCATGAGTACAAGGGACTAAGAATGTGCTCTCTGCGAACAGACTCTTTTCAGTACGAAAGTTGAAAGCCGGGATATTTAGGTGTTCAGCACGCTGCTGATCATTGCAATGACCATGGATTAATGACAATTAATTCATTATATAATAATGATAAAATAATATATCAAGTAGCCTGTATAGCTATATAGAGAGCGTTGGTAGTTCAACTGAGGGCATCTATCACTTGTCAGCTAAAAACGGCTCCGAGAGCATTACAGGCGAAAATAATGCAGGAAATATAAGGTTAATGTAAGTACAGCTTAAGGACATGAGCATTATCTGGGTGTCAACGAAACTGAATGCCGCGAATGATCATAGGAATACTCTTTGGTCGCACTGATTAACAAACAGGCTGGGCCAAAGAGGGAAACGCTGTGGTGAAGGGCACTGATCATCAAATCGAGAATACAGTTTTATAGACGCCTAGGAGACGGCCCGTATTACGCTGCAATGGGCGAAAGTCTCTGACGAATATTTGCAGGTAAAAGCTGGAAGTGAATAAAATCTAAAAATTGCACTGCTTAATGTCGAATACGTAACCAGCTTTAAACTTCCTTTTCGTATGTTACTCATTCGTGCTCCCAGTTAATTGACCGGCTGCGCGAGCGGTTATCAATCAACCAGAAGGCCGCGACGATCAGCGGCAAGAATCACGGATGTATTTACAGCCTGATTTCAAGTCTTAGCAAAGTCCCCTACTCGCTCCATTATCGCTTCTCAAACCGGATTCATCGGATAGTACCGTCGGACCCGGTAGCGACACCTTACTTGAAATTGCGAAACAGACGAAAGTACCACGTGAACGTCTCCGGTCAGCCCTCATAACCGGGTTGGAGATAAATGCGCTGGACGCCCTTTTCTGGCTGATTATTCAGCGTTTCGCTGCCAATGTATCGGCGCTAAGAAAAATGGGGATGGAAATCACAACGTCTGAGGTTGAGGTATTTGATACTCTGACGCGGACGAAAGGCACATTTCGGCGTACAGGTTGAAGTCGTAGTTATGCAACCAACAATAAGAATTTTAAATATTTCAATTATCTATTGCTGATATCAGCAGTTGGTGGCAGCACATGTTTACCCCACACGTTTATGATGTGGTTTTTAATCGTCAATCTGCTGGTGATAACATCATACGGCGTAGACAAACGAACCACATATAAATCCAGGCGCATAGCACTGAATTTTTCTTGCTACTAATTTGGTGTTGCCGTTAGCTGGTTTGGGGCAATTTTGGGCCAGCAGGACTTTCAGCATAAAACGCACAAATACCCTTTTAAAACCTTCTTCGCCATCAGTATGATATTGTATCTGATGGTAGTGGTTGCTGTGCGTTGGTTGATTTTGAGACATACCACTTGAATTACAGAGAATTATTGACATTCACTGTTTTCATCACATTGCTGCGAGTAGTATAGTCTAAACATAAATTAGCGCTTTGATAAGTTGAGCACATGAGATTCCATCCCGAAGGACCTGCCATACCGGACATCCTCTTAGAACGCTGTGATACAGGTAGAGTTGTATTTCTATGTGGCGCCGGGGTTTCGTTACCTTCAGGGATGCCAACCTTTGTAGACCTCACTCAATACGTAATTGAATACTTTGATCCACCACACGACTCAGAAATCATGGCTGCATTTCGCCCGTGGCTTCACGACCAATCTTCGGCAAATGTCCCTCTCGACCAAATTTTCAACTTGCTACATCTTGAATATGGCAAGGATGAAGTTAATGCCCTGGTCACAAAGCGTCTAAGTGCTTCCCAGCTTGAAAGACAGATTGGATTCGAACATGCGCTGATTAAACGCATTTCCTCAAATCAGAGTGGAGTTCCGCAGATTGTCACGACTAACTTTGACCGATTATTCGAGGTTGGCATAGGGCAAGATAACCTAACTAGATATGTTCCCCCCGCTTTTCCAAATATAAATTTCGGTTCAACAATTGAAGGAATTACGTATCTTCACGGTCGTCTGGTCGATGCAAATGCTGTAAATCATCCTTATGTACTGAGCAGTGCAGACTTTGGACGAGCTTATCTTTCTGAAGGATGGGCGACCAACTTTATCAAGCTTCTTCTGGAACGATACATCGTTGTTTTGGTGGGTTACCAGGCAGAAGACCCGCCAGTTAAATACCTCCTTCAGGGGCTCAATCATGATGGCCAGTATGATCGTTCCAGACTTTATGCATTTGATTGTGGGCTTGCTGAGGAGATCGAAGCCAAATGGCGTGACAGAGGTGTTACTGCAATAGCCTACCCCGATCATCCGGTCCTATGGAAGAGTATGGAAGCATGGGCAGAACGAGCAGATGATCCGCGTAGGTGGCGAGCTTCTGTGATCGCTAAAAGCCAGCAAGACCCGAAAATTATGGCACCACATGAACGTGGTCAAGTTGCTCACATACTTCGTACAGTACAAGGTGCGAGATTATTCTCTGAAGCTATTCCACGTCCTCACCCTGAATGGATTTGTGTGATGGATGCGAACATTCGGTCAGCTAAGAAAAATCGAATATATAGTGAATTTTCTGAAGAAGAAGTATTCGACCCACAAGCCAATTATGGTTTAGATGACGATCTCAAAGATATCTCTGACGATGAGCGCAAACGTGGGGTCAGCAACGATAGTCTCCTTGAATGGCGTGACGAAGACGATAACCCGTCAGATTACCATCGCTTGGCTGGAGGATTTGAGACAATCCCGAAAAGGCTAGGTCATCTCCTGACTTGGTTTAGTGAATCTCTTGATAGCCCGATAATGGCCTGGTGGGCTATTCGAAAAATTGGGCTTCATCCGTTACTGCTGCAGAAGCTTGAACGTAACATTGAGTTTTCAGCATCTACCCATGAACGTGCCCGTTATCTGTGGAGCTTAATTCTCGAACGCCATAAAGACCCCCGTAATCATCGCTATGATGTCGATTGGTACGACTTGAAGGCTCGAATTAAAACCCAAGGCTGGACAGCAGGTGTTCTGCGAGAATTTCGTAGGGTTATGGCACCGCGGTTGGAGATGAAATCGCCATATGGCTTGGGAGAAGTCAGACCGCCAAGTGACTCTTGGGAGGAGATCCATTTCAGCAAATTAGGTCAATTTGAAGTTGTGTTCACCAATAGACATGACGACGATTTAGATGTACCTGACAATGTTTTGCTACAGGTCTTTAGTGCTCTGGAAGAGCAACTAATCATTGCCGCTGGAATACTGGAGGATATCGAAACTTTCTACTTCCCAAGTCCAAGTTGTTATCCAGAGCGTGCAGTGGAAGGAGAAGAATACTCCGCGAAAGGTGCTGATGTACTGACATGGTTTGTCCAACTTTTTGACCGAGTAGCTGAGAAGTGGCCAGAACTGGCTAGTGCACATGTAACCACCTGGCCAGTAACAGAACCATTTTTCTTCCGAAAACTGAGACTTTATGCCCTCAGTAAAACATGCGTTTTTGGGGCTGACCGAGTTGCCGAAGAAGTTTTGTCTATAGAGCAAAATAGCTTCTGGGACACAAATATTACCCGAGAACTTCTTTTTTTACTGGTAGACCGATGGGAAGAATTACCGCAAGAGAATCAAAATAGAATTATCGAACGTATTCTGACTGGCCCCTATCAAATACCTTATTTCTCTGAGGAAGAACTTCCGAAAGAAAGAGAGGTGTTAGCAGCTAAATACGCTCGTTATCTCGAACTGAATGGTTGTGAACTGGCCACAATTTATCGTGATCGGCTCACTGCGATGATCAAAAGAATTCCTGACTGGAATGATCGCTGGGCCACATCTGTAGTCACCAGTTGGGGCTCCCGCTCGGGCTGGGTTAGTACAGATGAAAAACCAGATGTAATATCAGTTCTTCCTATAAATGAGATAATCCCAAAAGTAAAAGAACAACAAAAGCGGGGGCGGGAGGATGACAACTTCACCAGGAAGAGGCCTTTTATTGGTTTGATAAAAGAAAATCCACGAAAAGCATTGTCAGCGCTTACGATTGCGGGTAAAAACGACGATTACCCTAAAGAATTCTGGTCGCCAATGATAAGTGAATTACCAGTTGATATTAAACCAAGGCTGAGACGGGTGTTCCTTAATCGCATAGCGAAGTTACCAGTTACGACTATCGTCGAACTAAGACATACATTAAGCAGTTGGCTCGAACAAAACTTAGTTGGGACTCTTAAATTTGATTATGGTCTCGGTTGGGCTGTTTACGATCATGTCATCGAGGGCTTACTGATTGGTGGGATTAATGCTACGGAAAGTGGTTTTGGAGAAGTTATCCGAAATGGAGAGGCTGTTATCCAGTCACGACGCACATTCAGCCATGCAATTAATGGCCCTGTCGGTAAGTGTACTCAAGCACTTTTTCAAGCAATACCAGGGGAAGAAGCGGAAGCTGGTTCGCTTATTCCGGATTCTATTAAGTATCGCCTTGAGCGTCTCTTTACAGCGCCTGGGGAAGGTGCAGACCACGCTATAGCTATAACGACTCGCAATCTAAATTGGCTAATGTTTGTTGATCCGGTATGGGCAAAGGAATGGCTTATACCAATTTTGGATTTAAAGCATCCAGCAGCAGAACCTGCATGGAATGGTTATCTTCATAGTGAAGGTATGCCTTCAATTGCAGTAGCTGAGCTTATCAAGCCTAGTTTTCTTAACCTTTTCACTTGGCTCGAGCATCTTTCTTGGGAAAAAGACCTTTCATCTCGAGCCTCGCAATGGCTTGGTTTAATGAGAATGTTCCACCCTGATGAGCCATCTAGCCCTTCTAGAAATGAAATGCGCTCCGTTTTGCGATCAATATCTGATGAGGCGAGGAATCGTTTTATTTCCTGGCTGGGTCGGGTTGGGCAAAAAAACGATAATGGCTGGATTAAACATGTCATTCCATTAATCAATGATGACTGGCCCAAAGAACTTGGATACAGGACAACGACTTCTGTGAAGGCGTGGATAGACCTACTGGACGATACTGGCGATAACTTTCCTGCTGTCTACGATGCAGTAAAAACACTTTTGGTGCCAATCGAGACATTTGATCACCTGTACTATCGATTCACTCGAGAGTTAGCTGGCAAAGAGCCAATTACCCTGCTTTTTCCTGAAACGACTCTTGATTTAATGGATAGAATAACACCACCGAGACTCACCCGTCCGTCAGACGAGTTGCAGAAGATACTTGGCCTAATTGAAGAGACAGAACCAAGCCTAATCAAGGATTCGCGGTACTTACGGCTTATTGAGCTTGTTGAGAAAAATTAGGGGGTCTTAAAACAGAGCACAGCATTGGGGTGTATGCGAGTAAACCCATCGTAGCCACATGGTTTTTGAGACTTTCTATTATAAACAATAAAAATTTAATAACTCTTAAGGGGGGGGAATGCGCATTATTGATCTGAATGTGAATGGGGCTGAACGTTTCGATAATATCGATAGAGTACTACAGAGCGAGGCTTTCAAACAGCTTGACTCTATAATTCTGGCTCAGATAAATGGTCTTGAAAATCCAAGCTTCAAACCACCAACTGGCGAAGAACTAAGCTATTCTCGTCCGCACAATAGTATCCTGATAGAAGGTGGCCGTGGTAGTGGCAAGACTACATTTCTTCTAAACGCGTTGCACTATCTTCACGATCAATCACGAGGTTCCTCTCTATACTGGTTCGACGGAATGTCGTCTAAATTGCAAGTTTTACCGCCCATAGATCCTACTCTAATTGAAACTAAAGAACATATTATAATCGTTATCATCTCGTTAATTGATGCTGCACTTGATGATTTCAAAAATAACCCTGATTTAGACCGTACGGCAGTAAACGAATCACGTAGAAAGATGGCTGAGGGGCTCGGGCTGCTTGACGGTATTGGAAAATCCAAGCCGTATGGAGATGAATGGGAGGATCCTGAGTGGATTATGAGTCGAGGTCTTCGGAAGGCGCGTAACGGGAAATCATTTGAGATCAAGTTTCAGATGTACATTTACGAAGCCCTAAAAATATTAGATAAGAAAGCATTTGTTCTGGCATTCGACGATGTGGACACAAATTTTCAGCATGGGCGTACGATTCTCGAAACAATACGCAAATATCTGACATCGCCGCAACTTGTTTTGTTAATTTCCGGAGACCTCGAACTCTATGGGCGGCTGGTCAGGCGGAATATCTATGACACTTTCGGTAAGAACATCATGGATTATGATCCGGAGGTCATTGGCAAGGAAAAAACAGGCATCTCCTCTGCGGTGCAGGAGCTAGAGGAGCAATATCTTTTGAAGGTTGTACCCCCACAGAACCGGATTTCTATGATGCCATTGGGAGAGATCATTCAGGTTGACCCTTCCAATGAGATAATGGTTGTTCCGTTCGGCATGTCACAGCAAATACCACTACAAGAGTGGGCGAGCCAAAATATACGTCGGCAATTACTTGAGTTACATTTCTTGCAAGGGGAACGCTCTCCTTATCATCCCTTCTTAGAGCTTATCTCCCGAGAACATTTGCGGTTAGTGATTGGATACCTTCGTGCAATTGGAAATCAAGATCCCGTGCTTGCTCGTCGAGGAGTCTTTTCGGTCTTCGAAACTCGGCTCCGTCTTTCCGGTGTAGATTCATTACAATTAGCGCATACAACTCATAATAGCGCCCTATTACTTTTGTTTCGTTGGCTTGTAAAACAGGATAAACCAACATCACTAGCTCGCTTAGGAGTACCCAGTGATGCTGACAAAGCAATCATACTTCACTGCTTTGCATTGGCCATATCTAAAGAGCTAAAAGGTTCACCAGCTAAGTGCCTGAGAACTTTACTTACTTTAAATTTTCCAATTTCAATGATGCAGCGCACCATATACGCGAAGCTGGAGGTGCGCAAAGCGATTCTTGAGTTCATCTGGGATGATGCAAGTCCGAACCTTATTGAAGTAGCAGGCCGCATCGGCTCTATCGCTCGTCTCGACACTAACGAACGTTCGAACAGCATTGGCTATTTAGAGGCCAGTTGTTTTGGTTCGGTTGGCACGAAAAGAAAAGAGGATCGAGCGGAAATTCTGCAAAGAATGTTCAAAGTACCGAAGAGTAAAAAATCGAGCGATGTCGGGACAGTAAGTGAATTGCAAAATGCAATGGGAGAAGGACCTGATGAGTTATCTGCTAAGGCTTGGATTACAACATTATCGAGTAATACCCAAATAGCTGGAATGGCTGCACAGAAAGGGGTCATCTGGTTCCCTATTGATGATCTTGCAGGTCGCTGTGGTGAATTCAAGGCAGTACTCGACTTGGTTACATACGAAAGGTATAGCAGCCGTGGTGAACGATTTAGATCTGTCTCAGCTGTTTCGCTCTTGGCGGCAATTTCAACAATACTAGACGATGAAGAGAATCGCAGTCTAAACGAGTTGGTGCTAACTTCGATAATTCCAGCATTCCTCCCGAATACTGATGATAATCCAACTTTAGGCCAGTCCGAGATGGAGGGGGATGATTCGTCCTCCAGTATTAATGACACTGAAGGCGCTGAATCGCTTGAAACCGAAGCTCAATCCAACTTTCCGGCCTTTGAAGAGCGAATGAAAGCTTGGAAACGTTTTTCCTTACAATTCTCTGGTGGTACTGAGCAGTCTCACGCGAAAACTGCAGAAGTCTCTGCATCTGAGCTAGCTCGTATTGCTGAACGCATGCATGATCAGCTGGTTTCATTGGATGAGGAAGTGAGCCTCATATGGAAGACTGGGCATATTCTACATCGCCAAATTACAAATATTTTACATGCCCTGCTTGTTAGTACGTCAGGCAGTCTTGGTCGGATGGACTCGCCGAAATCGTCGGATCGTCCATTGGTAGAAGCACTGAGGCGTGCCTCAGCAAACAAAGCCACATCTTTCCACCCTATCGCAGCGATTGTCCTTTCATGTCCCTTAGTCTGGGCTTTCCTGAACCCGAAAGAGGCATATAAAGCAAGCGGTACTAACACTGACATACTGCGTAATGAGGTGGTAACGGCACTAAATGTATTCCAAGAAAATTATGGTACAGAGGATGCGTGTTTCGATCCTGCATGGCTAACTCCACCAGAGATATCTGTTGCTGTTGGTCGCTTAAATATTGCTAATCTACGTTCTGTTAAGCAAGAAGGCTTCTTTGATCTACTTAATGTCGTTCCTCGATATTATCCTAAGTCTGGTTCTGCAAAATGATTGGGGATACTACAGAAGATAAATTCCAGATTCGTGCACAGGTGGCGCTTGTAAAAGCGATTACCTCCAATCTTGATCTGCTTTCTCATCTCGAAATAGGATTGACAGATAGTTCGGCGGACCTACACCTTAAGATGCTCTATGGTAATTCTGAAGGTCGATCCTCAATCGTAAACACCTATGCCACCGGTAGGTTTCTGCAGTTTCGTAAATTGTTCCCCTCTCTGACTGATGAAGCGCTTGAACATAAGATTGCTTGGAGTTTGACTGGTGCAAACCAACAACTATCGGAGCAAGAAAGGAAAAACCTGGATGATCCTTCACGTTGTCTTGTGCTTTTACTTACTCGCCTTGCGGGGACTTTTCTATGCGAGGCAAATGATGGCTCGTTGCGCGTAAAGTCGCGCTTTCTAGACGAATGGCAGGACCTTATTCTCGTCATTCCGCCAATGCTAGTTTCTGCTGCCTGGATAGCTACCCAGCCGAACATACAGAGGAAAACTGTCTCGGAACGCAGAAATTTTCAATGGAAAGTTCAAAACTGGTTTTGCGACAGCACGTTGCCTGTAGACGATGATCCACTGCTCGACCAACTCTGTAGAGTAGAGGGATTAGATGAAACTCATATGCATCTTAACGGAACCACAGAGGCTGAGAAAATCTGGATAGATGCTCTTAGGAAAACGTCTAAGGTGGTAGGGGCAATCAGCGGAGTTATCAAGCGCGAAGATGGGATTCATGCTGCGATTGGAAATGGTGTCAACCGACTCTTGCGTCAGGAAGAGCCCACACTAACACCAAAACTCCTGAAAGAGAGGGTGGAGAAAGCCGTTGTACTAAAGTCCTTCTTGCTTGAGGCCTGTAGCCAAACTGGAGTTCATATTGTTCCAAAGGATCTTAGCCTAGAAGAACGATATGCTGCCGCTGTCCGAAGCAGGCCTGCGGAGAAAGGGTTATCAGTGATTACTTCCGAAGCGCTGCAATTGGTTGATATCATTACTAACCTGAGCGACAGTCATGGTGGTGGTATTCAAGGAATTGCTTTCCTCTGGTACACACTTATCCGTGCCCAATTCTGTAGACTTTTGGTTCAGCAGGTCGGCCAAACGGGCTTTGATCAATTCCAGTACATCACTTTCAATGAGTTGAGAGAAACAACCGAGAAGGACTTTGCTGAACGTTTCCGACAGATCGATCGCGGAACTCAGCAACCGGTTGACTTTCTAGAGGGCCGTTTTGCACCTAAGACTACGCCAGATGGAAATGCATACAGATTAATGCAGATCCTGCGAGGTTATCTCAAATTCTTAGATGAAGAACCGAGCGGTAAATCGCGTGGTGAGCTCGCAAGGATATTTTCCAATCCAAATATACCTCATTCTTCTCTTTCAGAAATATTGCACTTAGTGCGCACACTCGAAGATGGGAAGTTTGAAAAGGGTAGAGAGGTAGTGCCACGAAGCTTGCGCCGACTTCGCCTCGGGCTTGTTGTGCACTTTATCAAGCGAACTGACCTATCAGAACGCGAACGTTTCAAAAATGGTGGATATCTTGCGCCGGTGTGCAGGGATAGTAAGGCTCGGCGGGAAGCTGACCAAGCCGCTCGAGCGTTAGTGTCCCTGATGAATAAAACAACTGGACTTTGCGAGATAATCCGAGGGGTCGATGCAGCCAGCAACGAACGGCATGCTGGTCCAGAAGTCTTTGCCCAAGTATTTAGAAGGATGCGACGTGCGGGTATCAAACGTTTTACTTATCACGTCGGCGAAGATTTTGTGCATATTGCTTCAGGTCTTCGGGCGATCAACGAGGCAGTTCGATTCCTTGAATTATCGGCAGGCTGTCGCATTGGCCATGGTACTGCTGCGGGGCTGATTCCTGAAAAATGGTGGTCATCCGTCGGAGGAGCGGTGATTCAGACGCTTGAGGACAGGCTCGATGATTTAGTTTTTGCTTGGGGGGCTTTGGTACAAAGAGGCATTTTGCTCGACAGACTACCTCGGCTCGATTTAGAGATAAGGCGATTGTCGATGCAAATTTGGCAAGATCCTTTGCTGACACCAGAGCTTCTTTTAAGAGCTTGGCATATGCGACACATTGATCCTATTGTTCGCAATTATGGAAGCCATGATGTTGACCGGGACCGTGATTGCGAAATAAAAATGTACGAGGACTGCAAGCTTCGAGAGCCTGATGCTCTCATGCAGTTTCTTCGTCGTCATGGTGTTGCTGTGTCCAGAGATGCCCTATTGAGGAGTGGGAAGCCTATCTTGATTACACGTGAGACTGATATTTTAGATCTTGAGGTTTTGGAAGCTCTTCAATCAGCAACTCTTGGGTTATTACAAGTGCGGCGTGTTGCTATCGAGACCCTACCTAGTAGTAATGTGCGGATCAGTATTCATCAATCCTATAATGAACATCATGCTGTCGGTTGGTTAGGGTATGGGCGAAGCTTTGGCCCAACCTCTGTTGTTATCGGGTCAGATGATCCTGGTATTTTTGCAACAAGTCTAAGAGGGGAATACGCACACTTGCTTCGCGCTTTACAGGCCAATGGAGCGGGCCATGATACAATAGAGATCCTTGAACGCATGAACAAAACATCTAAACGCTTCCGCTTCTAACTCTTGGAGCGTTGCAATGATTAAATTACCTTTCTGATTGAAAAATAGTGAACTGAAATATCCTGTACACATACATATCTCGTGGCACTTCAGTTTATTCGCACAGTAGCTTCCTAAAAGAGGGAGGGGAATATGAAGTGCCCACTAGGCCATAATTATAGGCCTAGTGGATAAAAAATAGTTTAATTCATATTCACTATGCTAGACGCACAATGGACTAGGGCAGTTATAAGCGGCAAGTGGGTTTTATGGGTAAACATTAAACATTCTAAATATCTAGATTAGCTACAGCGAATCAAATGGAAGGAACTAATTATTTTGAAAAAGCCTGTTATATCTACGATTATCCAGGAGTATACGTAACGGAAGTACTATTATCCCTAGAGCACGCCCGTTTGTTCTCCCTGATCAACATAGGATACTTAATATTAAAGGTTATGAACAATCATGGTCGCTCTGCGGCTTTTAACCAGTTGTTGACGCCTTCAACGCCCATTGAAAGTAGTATATCTTGTAATGACACAACACGTTGTAGCATTACACCATGATCAGACTCCTCACGCTCCTCTGCTTCCGCAAAAAGACGAGTCATTAATTGAGTAAGGCTATCATTATGATCGTATAGGTGCTGTTTACTATGCAGGACATAGGATAGATAAATTTCGGTGGCTGCTAGGGCTTGTTCTGGGTCATACTGTGAAATTGCGTTGAGCCATTCATGAAATCTGAAGAATTGATGTTGTTTATTATTACCAACGCTATCTTTTGCAAAAACTGAAAAACATCGAGCAACAATATCAGTCGGCACATGAATAACACCATTTTTTTTGGCAAAAATTTGATTTAACTGTCCCGCAACTTCAAGGGCATATATATCAGCTGCATTTAAGCCCACATTGATACCAGCTAGGCACATATCCCGGTGCTGTTTGATATTCTCTGCATTTGTCCAGACTGTAGCCGCACCAAGCCATGCTTCAGTTGAGTTAAGCGTATTTAAATCTCTAATAAACTCATCAAAGTCTATATGTCCGGTCATAACAGCCAAAGATGAAATACGTCCCCATGTCTCCAGATCTTTACCAAAACCCTCACGGTGGAGGCGGGTCAGCAAAAGCTTCACTACCTCAAAATGACTATGATAGGCGTAATACAGGCACCGTTCGGCGGTTCGCCAAAGCCCATTGGTGTCATGCATAGCTAGATGGAACAACTCCCACCCTAAACCGAAAGATTTACTTTGCAAATATGGTAAACGACGTAAAATCAAGGCTCGAATCGCAGGATGTTCGTCGTTGGCAAAGCGGCGCAATGTAGGTGTAAGCAATCTAGGGAATTCATGCCCTTGCTCAAGGAAATTACCAGCCAAGATCATCAAGGCTTCAGCAATATTCCCCTTTTCCATATTAATACCTTTTGTAATCAAATCGACGGAATCCCCGTCAATTTGATCAACTTTATTAAGTCCTGCAAAACCTATAGCTAGAAATATTAATCGCTCTGCTGCTTTTGTGTCCTGAATGACATTGGCGCAGGCTTCAATCGCTTTTGCTGAAGAGTAGTTGCATCGCCATTGCATAGGATGTCTTTCCAGTTCATCGAGAATCTGGTTTACAAGGATAGGAACATTGGGCTCTTCCAGCGGTTGCCATGTTGCGTTGGCGTTTAAGTTGCCATAACGATGGGCCATATAAGTAGCGACTCCATACATAATGTCATCGCGAAATTTTGTAGGAATGGTTGCCCAATAATCAGATAAAAAATTTAGGAATCGGGCGGGTTGACGGGAGGAAGCTTCACGCAATTGCCAGCCAACCTCTCCTTCTCCACCAATAAGAAAGTCATCCCAATCCCGTTGAGTGTGACCGTCATAATGTGATAGCAGTTGTAATACTCCTTTATTGCTGATGCTCAGAAAAACTTCAGATGAGAATGGGGCACTAACAATGCCGCCTTGTGAATGGATGTTTGGTTGACGGATTAATACCCCAGCTTTTCTTTCATAATCATCGACTAGCATTTGTAGTTCGGATGAACGAAGATTGCTAGGAATTGGTACGATCAATTCTGCTTGCGCCTTTAATCTCCACAAGGGGCGCTCATTAAAAATATACTCATCGTGGACTGCCAAAATAGTCGCTGTCACTGCATCTTGTGCAGGGACAGAGAGCAAGTTGAATGCTGATTGAATTAGTCCACCTAATTCATAAGTGAGTTCTGACTCAAGCATTTCTCGGTCGCACAATATGGTGCCTACTGTATCGATATTGGTTTCAGGAAATTGAGTACAAGCAATTATGCCGAAGTAGAACAATGCGCCTTCATGACTAAAACAAATACTTTCACGGTTTTTTTGCCACCAGTCTGAGTTTGTTTTGGCATGGTAGAGGATGCTAACCTCTACTGCATCAAGTAGTATGCTCATACTGTCAGCGTGTTTCATATCCCTATGGCTATGTGTGTCTTCGAAAGAGGTTTCGCCCAAGAAGCCATGCCGGTAACCTTTGCGGCCATCTCCAAAACGTGATGCCTGAACAAGGCTCCAATATTCTATTGATTCTAAAGCATGATCCAGTAATACATTGGATTGCAGCATACGTTGCTGGAGAAAATTATCATTTCGGTTCCCGAACTCATGGGCCTGACATCGCAGCTTGTTATCGAATTTGTACTGTAGTAAATCTTCTTCACTCACATCATCTATTATATAACGCCACAGCAAAGCATCATTTATGGCTCCACACATCACACAGTTAGCAATGATCTGACCAAGAAAACTGTGCTCCGATCGCGGTAAAGCAAGAAGCCGTTCAAGTAATGGAGCTGCAATACTGATATTTTCTGACTTAATTTGTGAGATGTGGATGGCCAACTGGTCTGCAATTTTATTGCCATCAAACCAATCAAGATCAAGTACTTCTATCCAAAATGAAACCACTCCAGCAGTATCAACATTATTCCATTGAGCAATACGATGAACATGCATCTCTATACTTTCTACATCATGGACCATTTTTAAATAAGGAATCAGGAAGTTAATCCAGAAATAATGCCATTCAATAGAACTGCCTGCGGTATAAATCACCTGAAAAACATCACGGTTTTTTTCGCGCAAATCGCGTACTAATAACCAGTCTTCATTCTGTGGATTTTGTTCTGAAAATGATTCTGCTACCAGACGTCTGATGTGAAATGCTGAGTTACCAGTTAACACTGCTCTGAGTTGTTTTCTGAATTCACGGCGCTCGCCTTGTGCCAATTGAGAGATAAAACTGCGGATGCTGGGACGTACAAACGGAACGGGTGGTAAGGCATTTATGAACTCACTCAATGTAGCACCATTCCGTATGGCTTGGCTTATTACAAGTACGTCCAACAAAGTTTGATGACCAAGTGTTAGCTTACCATCCTGAGTCTTCTGCAATACATTTAAACTGAGTAGTTTCCTCTGAATATCCTGAGACGCAGGAAAGCGCTGATTTGGAACTACCAAACTTCTCGAGTGCAACATTTCAGAAGCAATAGTTTCAATTGCTTGTATCGCAATATCTCCTAATTCACTTTCGGCAAGCACAATAGTATTTAGATAGCGTTGCGCCAATGCCTGACTGGTCACCACATTGAAACTGCCATCTCGCAGGGCTAGCTCGACGAATAATGCTAGCTCACGCGGATTGCGTATCAGCTCGCGAGTTGCAGTATCAATATTTGTAGTCGCAATTCCCAGTGAATAGAGTAATGGTGCAATCTCAGCGTCCCAGTCAAGTAACTGACACTTTAATTCACAATCCCAATGCCGTTCAGCAATCTGTCTGTCGTAATGTCTATCGAAATCGCGGCAAGCGGTAACAATAGTGATATTAGGGATCAATAACAAACGATCGATCTGCGCAAGAAAATACTTTAGTACACGGTGTTCGCGGGCAATGGACAATACATCCAAAGAATCAATAACGATTATCACATGGGCGTTTTCAGCTAGTCTTGCAGATTCCTCCACCCACTGTGGTGACAAACCCTGAGCCTGACGATCTTCTAGTGTAGCTAGGTCAGCGAACTCACGTGACTGAATAAAGAGAGGGACAATGTCCGAATTATTTTTTACTCGTTCTTCTAAAGCCTCCTGCAATTCAAGCAATACACAGGTTTTTCCTGAGCCCGGGAGTCCTGTAAGCAGGATAGAGCTTTTTCGCGCATCAATAGCAACAAATAGTTCATCCAAGACTGGATTGACTATACGCAGTCCACCAATATCTCGTCGCCACGACCTACCAATAGCAGAGGTGCTGGCAAAAGAATGATGCAACTTTGTAAGATCCATTTGCGGAACAAGAGTTGCTCCGGACTGCTGGACAATGGTTCGAAGGTCCTCTTTTGTCAAACGATGTTGTACAGCAGTAGATAAACCACCATCTCCCATACGCGCACCAAGTTTATCAAGACTTACCCAGAGTGCATTAAAAGCAGCGGCAGGGTTGCTTACCATGTGTCGTAAACGTATCCGTAACTGCTGTTCCATCTGATCCAGATCGTCGCTGGTCACAAAATTGGTTCGATGCAGGAATTCAAACGTTGAAAGACTAAGTGCAGTTTTCGCCAATTGTTTCGACAGGATTTTATCCAGTATCTGTTGTGCTTTTCCTAAACTTTGTAGGTAACTACTTTCGTCTGGTTGAGATGAACTGTGCTCTTTAAGTTTTGCAAGGTCGCCAAAGTTATTTCTCGAATAGAAACGTACATTAACTTTCGGATTATTAGTCAGCAGAAGGAAGGCTTTGTCCAGCTCATCGCCAAGATCAGCTATCGTCCAGGCTTTGAAATCGGTTTGATTTTTTTGCACTGACAGGCAATCAAAGCTCCGTCAACTTTACCGACAACGACATCATCAACGGAGTAGTTTATTGAGTCGACCTCAAGCCATTGAAAGTCCTGCTCGGACAATACAGTCAATGCCCAATCAAACGCAACCAGAGTCTGATACCCATCGCCACGATTGGAGCGTATACCTGCAATACTCATCACTAACTCCCTTCCGGAGGGTATTCTTTCCTCCTCATCCAGACGCATTAGCATCGCCAAAAGTTTTGGACATGATATTCGTCCTTCTGCAACTACACCAGAGCGTAAAATATGCCCTCTTTAAATAGTTCCAATGCGGAACCCTCGGATTCTTCGGATTCTTCGGATTAATTCATATTGAATACTTACCTACTTTGAGTGCTTTATGACCTGTCCACTAGGAAAAGGATGGCTTCGGCCAATAGCTTCCATCATCTTCGCAATTGATCCTATCCGCGTAATGTGGACAGCGTCTAAGGGAGATAGAGTGCCTAATTACGGCATAACGCATTTCTTTCTATCTCCACTTATAGCGATAAAGGTAGATTTGCTCTGCGGACTTTTACATCTGTAAGCGCCATTGGCTGCTCTCCATTGCTGGATGTTGGTATAAAAAGTCATTGAACAGAGTTGTGCCAACAAATATACCAACAAATAGTACTTGATGTGGGTTGATGTCGGTAGACTTGAGTAGAGTGGAGATGGTTGAAAATTAGCTATTTCATTGAATTTTAGGCATAAAAAAAGACGTCAGTTGACGTCTCTTGACTTGAATTTGGTACGCCCTACAGGATTCGAACCTGTGACCTACGGCTTAGAAGGCCGGTGCTCTATCCAACTGAGCTAAGGGCGCATTGGGAACTGCGTCGAATTATACGGTGCGAACCTGCTGAGTCAACGATTTATCGGGCTGAAGCGCCTTGTTGCTGCACTATTGAACAGTCTGCCTTGAAACTGTGCCTGACAGCAGCGTCCGCTTCTGACAAAATAGGCCCCATTCCCCGTATTAACTTAACACAGATGGATTCCCTCTCTGATGGTAGCAAAGATTATTGACGGTAAAACGATTGCGCAGCAGGTGCGACAAGAGGTTGCGGTAAAAGTACAGCAGCGTCTGGCGGCTGGAAAGCGTGCCCCTGGTCTGGCAGTCGTTCTGGTCGGTGAGAACCCGGCCTCGCAGATTTATGTCGGCAGCAAACGCCGTGCCTGTGAAGAAGTGGGTTTCCTCTCCCGCTCTTACGATCTGCCCGCCTCCACCAGCGAAGCCGAGTTGCTTGAGCTGATCGATAAGCTGAATCACGATGGCGAAATCGACGGGATCCTGGTTCAACTGCCTTTACCGGCAGGCATCGATAACGTGAAGGTGCTGGAAAGCATCTCCCCGTCTAAAGATGTGGATGGCTTCCACCCTTATAACGTTGGCCGCCTGTGCCAGCGTGCGCCTAAACTGCGCCCTTGTACGCCTCGCGGTATCGTTACGATGCTGGAGCGCTACAATATTGATACCTTCGGCATGAATGCCGTGGTGGTTGGGGCTTCCAATATCGTTGGCCGTCCGATGAGCATGGAGTTGCTGCTGGCTGGCTGCACCACTACCGTGACTCACCGCTTCACCAAAGATCTGCGCCACCATGTGGAACATGCCGATCTGCTGGTAGTGGCCGTGGGCAAGCCGGGCTTTATTCCTGGCGACTGGATTAAACCAGGCGCCGTGGTGATTGATGTGGGGATTAACCGCCTCGAAAGCGGCAAAGTGGTTGGCGATGTAGAGTTCGACGCCGCCTCTGAGCGCGCTTCTTATATTACCCCAGTACCAGGCGGCGTGGGCCCGATGACCGTGGCAACGCTGATACAGAACACGCTGTACGCCTGCGAAACTTTTGATGATGGAGCAGTAGAATAATGGCCACTTTCTCTTTAGGTAATCACCCGCACGTCGACCTGTGCGATCTGCTGAAGCTGGAAGGTTTGGTAGAAAGCGGCGCACGTGCCAAAGCATTGATCGCTGAAGGCTATGTCACCGTTGATGGCGCGGTAGAAACCCGCAAACGCTGCAAGATTGTCAGCGGTCAGACCGTGGTGTTTGAAGGTAACAGCATCTCAGTCGTAGAGTAATCTTCCCTGCCCCGCCGGTCTGGTGGGGCTTTGCTTACAGCACCACCGTTTCCCCGTCCTTTTGCGCCAGCTGATAATGGCGAAGCTCACAATGTCTGCCAATCTGCTCCGCCAGTCGCGGCGAGTGGCTGGTCACCCAAATCTGGCTGTAGCGGCTGGCTTCAGCAATTAACAACGCCAAAGCAGGCAGCAAATCTGGGTGCAAACTGTTTTCCGGTTCGTTGATCGCCATGAATGTGGGCGGTCTTGGGCTGAGCAGGGCGACAACAAGGCAGAGGAACCGCAGCGTGCCATCGGACAGCTCCGCAGCTTCCAGTGGACGCAGGATCCCTTCACGTTGCATCAGCATCTGAAAACGACCGCCCTGCGCTTCAACAAAGAATTCACTGCCTGGAAAGGCTTCTGCCAGCACCGAATGCAGCAACTCGGTGTGCCCACGCTCGCGCAGGGTTTCAAACGCGGCGGCCAGATTATGGCCGTCATGCGCTAAAACAGGGGCACGAATGCCAACCTGCGGCGCACGGATCGGTGAACCGGGCCAGACAGCAAACTCATGGTAAAAGCGCCATTTGCGCAAATTCTCACGCACCTGTGAAACTTCAGGGTAAAGATGCGGATCGGAAAGCTGCGAGAAAACCGACTCTTCTTCATGCAGTGAGGACGGATAGGCAATCCGCTCACCTTCTATATTGTTGAGGAAGGCGGTCTGATTTTTGCGTTCCAGCAACATTGAGGACGGTCTGCGGCGCTGCCCGGATAACCAGACGTGCTCGGCCTTAACCAAAGGATCCAGATTGAACAGGCTGATTAACGGTTCAGGAAAGCCGATTTCCAGCTGATAGTCGTAGTCATCCATTTCCACGCCCAGCACCATCCGCTTGCCGTTACGCCGGGTTTCACCGCGCTTGGGCGCGCCAGCCCACATCGTTTTTTGGATCCCGCCCTCTTCTGCCAGCGCGGCAGACAATCGCCCGCTCGCCGCTTCGTGCAGCAGCCGGACGGCTTTATACAGGTTGGACTTCCCACAACCGTTCGGCCCGCTGATCACATTAAGCTGCGAGAGTGGCAGTTCCACATCACGGATCGAGCGGAAACCCGCCAGAGTAAGTTGCTGAATCGTCATAAACGGCTCCTGCACAAAGCAAAAAGGGGCTTTCGCCCCTTATGGTGTTGACTGCTGGATCAGGCGATTACTTGCGGCGCCAGCTGGTGCCCTGCGGGCCGTCTTCCAGCACGATGCCCATTGCTACCAGCTTGTCGCGCGCCATATCTGCCTGCGCCCAGTTCTTTTCTTTACGCGCATCCAGACGCAGCCTGATCAACGCTTCAATCTCAGCCACTTCATCATCGTTACTCTGCGCGCCGTTCTGCAGGAACAGCTCCGGATCCTGCTCCAGCAGGCCCAACACGCCAGCCAGCTCACGGAGTTTAGCCGCCAGGCCGTCAGCCGCCGCTGTATCTTCCGCTTTCAGGCGGTTGACTTCACGCGCCATATCAAACAGCGCGGAGTAGGCTTCCGGGGTGTTGAAGTCGTCGTCCATGGCTTCACGGAAGCGAGTTTCAAATACTTCGCCGCCCGCAGGCTGAGCATCACTGTCAGTGTTGCGGATCGCCGTATAAAGACGCTCCAACGCCGAACGAGCCTGCTTCAGGTTATCTTCACCGTAGTTTAACTGGCTGCGATAGTGGCCGGACATCAGGAAGCAACGCACGGTTTCCGCATCAAAGTGCTGCAGCACATCACGCACGGTAAAGAAGTTGTTCAGTGACTTGGACATCTTCTCGCGGTCGATCATTACCATGCCGGAGTGCATCCAGTAATTCACGTAAGGGCCATCGTGCGCACAGGTAGATTGAGCGATTTCGTTTTCGTGGTGCGGGAACATCAGATCCGATCCGCCGCCGTGGATATCAAAATGCTCGCCCAGCTGTTTACAGTTCATCGCTGAACACTCAATATGCCAGCCAGGACGACCTTCGCCCCACGGAGAAGACCAGCTTGGCTCGTCAGCTTTCGACATTTTCCACAGCACGAAGTCCATCGGGTTGCGCTTAACATCCTGCTCAACTTCAACACGCGCGCCAGCCTGCAGCTGATCAAGATCCTGACGGGATAACAAACCGTAATCCGCATCGCTGGCGACTGAGAACATCACATCACCGTTGCTGGCAACATAAGCGTGCTCGCGATCGATCAGCTTACTAACGATCTCGATGATCTCGTTGATATGGCGAGTAGCACGCGGTTCCTGATCCGGCGGCAGAATATTCAGCGCAGCAAAATCTTTGTGCATTTCGCCAATCATGCGATTGGTCAGCACTTCAACCGTTTCGCCATTTTCATTGGCACGCTTGATGATCTTGTCGTCAATATCGGTGATATTGCGGACATAATTGAGCGAATAGCCCAGATAACGCAGGTAACGGGCCACCACGTCAAACGCGACAAAAGTCCTGCCGTGACCAATGTGACACAGGTCGTAAACGGTAATGCCGCACACGTACATGCCGATCTTGCCAGCATGGATAGGGTTAAATTCCTCTTTTTGACGACTCAGGGTATTAAAAATCTTTAGCATTGAGACATTCCGTTTTGACGTGTGCGGGTTAAAACCAGTAAAAGGCTTATTCTGACGTATTGTTAACGGAAGCGCCACGCAAAGCAAGGTTATGCCCGGTCCCGTTTATGCACTGGTGCTGACTCGTCATCACATTTTGTGATATAAAAGCCGTCTATTAATTGCGTACTGGCGCCTTCGCGCTGCCGGTGCTGCTCTACCATTCACACCTCCAACCTTAACAGGATGAGAACATGGTCACTTTCCAGACAAATCATGGCGATATCGTTATCAAAACCTTCGATGACAAAGCGCCAGCTACCGTAGCTAACTTCCTGGATTATTGCCGTGAAGGTTTCTACGACAACACGATTTTCCACCGTGTCATCAATGGCTTCATGGTTCAGGGCGGCGGCTTCGAGCCGGGCATGAAACAGAAAGACACCAAAGATGAAATCCAGAACGAAGCCAGCAACGGCCTGAAAAACACCAAAGGTACGCTGGCTATGGCCCGTACTCAGGCGCCTCACTCTGCTACCGCTCAGTTCTTCATTAACGTGGCAGACAACGACTTTCTGAACTTCCGCGACGAAAGCCTGCAGGGCTGGGGTTACTGTGTGTTCGCTGAAGTTGTTGAAGGCATGGACGTCGTTGAGAAAATCAAAGCTGTGTCTACCGGCCGTAGCGGTATGCATCAGGACGTGCCTAAAGAAGACGTTGTGATCCAGAAAGTCACCGTCAGCGAATAATGCCTCACACGCTTTTTATCGCAGATTTACATCTGTGCGCAGAAGAACCGGCAATTACTGCCGGTTTTCTTGCTTTTTTACACCGTGATGCGCTGCATGCCGACGCGCTGTATATTCTCGGCGACCTGTTTGAAGCCTGGATCGGCGATGACGATCCTGACCCGCTTCATGCTGAGATTGCAGCCGCCTTGCAGGTGCTCAAGCAACAGGGTATTCCCTGCTACTTTATTCACGGTAACCGAGACTTCCTGATCGGTAAACGCTTTGCCCGCGCCAGCGGCATGACGTTACTGCCTGAAGAGCAGGTGCCGGAACTGTACGGCAAACGCATGCTGATCATGCATGGCGACACGCTGTGTACCGATGATGAAGGCTATCAGCGCTTCCGTAAAAAAGTGCATCAACCCTGGCTGCAATGGCTGTTCCTTGCCCTTCCTTTATCTGTCCGCCAACGGATTGCGCTTAAAATGCGTGCAGGTAGCAAACAGGCTAACAGCAGCAAAGATGTCACCATCATGGATGTGAACGATCAAGCCGTAAAAGAAGTGATGACCCGGCATCAGGTACAGTATCTGATCCACGGCCATACGCATCGTCCGGCAATTCATCAACTTGAGGTTAACGGTCATCCCGCTGAAAGGCTGGTGCTTGGTGCCTGGCATGTTGAAGGCTCGATGATCCGCGTCAGCGAGCGCGAAACGACCCTGATTTCCTTCCCATTCTGAGCCCTAAAAAAATCCTGCAAATGCCCGGTTCATGCCTGGGCAAACGTTTTCCTTGATGCCGAGTCATGCTATCCTCTTTGCCCTTCCCATCTGACCGCCTGAACGGCCTTCAGATGACGTATGTACAATCACAGGAGTCAGACCCGCATGTCATCCAACGCCGCACCGGCCCGCATTGCTATTGTTATGGGTTCCAAAAGTGACTGGGCAACCATGCAATTTACCGCCGAGATCCTCACTACGCTGGACGTGCCTTTCCAGTGTGAAGTCGTTTCGGCGCACCGCACTCCGGACAAGCTGTTCAGCTTCGCCGAGCAAGCTGCGGAGAATGGCATTCAGGTGATCATTGCTGGCGCTGGCGGCGCGGCACATCTTCCAGGCATGATTGCAGCGAAAACGCTGGTGCCTGTGCTGGGTGTTCCGGTGCAAAGCGCAGCGCTGAGCGGCGTAGACAGCCTCTACTCTATCGTACAGATGCCACGCGGCATTCCGGTAGGAACGCTGGCGATTGGTAAAGCAGGTGCGGCTAATGCGGCGCTGCTGGCTGCTCAGATTCTGGCAACCCACGATGCGGAACTCCGTTCACGTCTGGCCGCCTGGCGTCAGGCGCAGACGGATGAAGTGCTGAATAACCCGGACCCGCGGGAGGAAGCATGAAGCCGGTCTGCGTATTAGGGAATGGTCAGCTTGGGCGCATGTTACGCCAGGCTGGCGAGCCGCTGGGCATCGCCGTTTATCCGGTAGGACTGGATGCAGAGCCAGAAGCACTGCCGATCCAGCAAAGCGTGATCACTGCTGAAATTGAGCGCTGGCCGGAAACCGCCCTAACCCGTGAGCTGGCGAACCATAAAGCCTTCGTTAACCGCGATATCTTCCCTCGTCTGGCCGATCGCCTGACGCAGAAGCAGCTGCTGGACCAGCTTGGTCTGGCTACCGCGCCATGGCAGCTGCTGGCTGATGCCGCAGAGTGGCCGCAGGTGTTCTCTACCCTCGGCGAACTGGCCATCGTTAAACGCCGCACCGGTGGCTACGATGGCCGTGGTCAGTGGCGCCTGCGCGCAAACGAAACAGACTCGCTGCCTGCAGATTGCTACGGCGAATGCATTGTTGAGCAGGGCATCAATTTCTCTGGTGAAGTGTCGCTGGTTGGCGCTCGCGGCCATGATGGCAGCACCGTTTTCTATCCGCTGACCCACAACCTGCATGAAGACGGCATCCTGCGCACCAGCGTGGTTTTCCCTGAACCAGACGCTGCGCTGCAAAAGCAGGCCGAAACCATGCTGTCAGCCATTATGCATGAGCTGAAATACGTGGGCGTGATGGCGATGGAGTGCTTTGTGGTGCCGGAAGGTCTGCTGATCAACGAACTGGCTCCGCGCGTGCACAACAGCGGACACTGGACGCAGAACGGCGCTTCCATCAGCCAGTTTGAACTGCATCTGCGCGCGATCCTCGATCTGCCTCTGCCTAAGCCAGTGGTCAGCACGCCATCCGTGATGGTTAACCTGATTGGCACGGCGGTGAATCTGGACTGGCTGAAACAGCCGTTGGTGCATCTGCACTGGTATGAGAAAGAAGTTCGTCCTGGCCGTAAAGTCGGTCACCTCAACCTGTCAGATGTCAGCAAACCAGCGTTGCAGGCGGCCATTGAGGCGCTGGTTCCGCAGTTGCCAGAAGACTATGCCAGCGGCATTAGCTGGGCGGTGAAGAAATTGCAGGGCTGATCGACAAATACGAGCAGGAACGCCTGGCAAACGGGCGTTTTTCCTGCCGGTTCAGCCAAAGGACAGTCCTTAACTGTACTTAAGTATGGCTATCAATCAGACGGCAAAAACCGTATTGTGTCGGCGAACAAAATTATAAATATGCTTTATTATTAGTTAATTAGATTTATATTGCCAACACCAAGGGAACCAGTACCAAACCAACAGCGTGATAAAAGGTAAATTAAATTCACCTTTAAGAGCGCTCTGGTACGATCTGGTTCATCCTTACCGCTCACCTTCTCCCGCCGAATTCCCTCAATTTTTACTGATATTCTAAAGACGTTATCAACAGGTGCTTTTTGCACCGATCCTTTACATGCCGGGGTTAGGCGAATGTTTGGAATTATGGTAAAGTCCTGCATTAACTACGGAAGTAATATTTTCCCAGGGAGATAATGACATGGCTAAATTATTTTTTGATAATCAGACTATTAATACGTCAGTCAAAGACTATCTGGAAAGGAAACTGCACCAGTTCAACAACATTAAATACGCCTATGCCATTATGAGCAAAAGGAATCCAGCGGATTTCTCTATTATCTCTAACCGGCAGGAGTGGTTTAAAGTTTATATCGAAAACAACTTCCAATTTATCGACCCGGTGCTGATCACCGCACTCTATCGGTTAACCCCTTTCTCCTGGGATGAAAACCTGATGGTCAATAAAGGCGTCAAGGTGCCGAAGCTGTTTGATATGGCTAAAAATCACGACATTATTAATGGTTACACCTTTGTCCTGCACGACCACAATAATAACCTTGTGGTGCTCTCTATTATGCTGGATAAGCATTGCGACGATAATATTGAAGAGCTGATTCAAATTAACAAGAATAAGCTGCAAATGTTATTGATCACCACCCATGAGAAGCTGACACAGCTCTATCAGGAACAGGCCAGAAAGGCCGATTTTGATGAGATGAACACCCGCGAGCTGTTCACCAGCCGTGAGAATGAGATCATCTACTGGGCCAGCGTGGGCAAGTCCTATCAGGAAATTGCCATGATCCTTGGGATCAAGCTCACCACGGTGAAATACCATATGGGCAATGCGGTGAAGAAGCTGGGCGTGACCAATGCTAAACACGCCATCCGCCTGGGCATTGAGCTAAACCTGATCCGTCCGGTGCTTCCTGACGGGGAATGACAGCGGCCATTCGTCCAGCTCACAACCTGATGAGGGAACCTTGGTTTTCACTAACCTCATCAGCGTTTGCTGGTTACCCGCATCAACGGGCATAAAAATCAGATAAATATTCTCCTGCTTTTCTGACGTGGCCTGCTCCACTACCGACACCTTCCAGCCAGACTTCTTAAAGATCACGTACATTGGGTGGCTGACGATGGCATAAATCCCTTCATAGCCATAGTGCCGGGCATAATTGATCATCGAGAGGAAAAGCAGCGCGCTGACCGGTTGCTGAGAAAGCGCCTGTGTCTGTACCCGCTCCTTATCAATAAACAGCCGACTGGCTTCCACATAATTACCTTCTGGCAACTCGCTGTTTTTAAACCAGGACTTAAACGTGCCGGTAATCATATTTGGGTATTTTATTTCTATAAAACGCAGGCTGCAAATACAAGATTCTTTATATATACCGAAAATATAGGTGGTGCGCGGATTATCGTATTGGTCCGACTCCATCTCATTTTCCGCAGTCACCATCCAGTTAAGACGATCTTTGAAGACTTTCTTACGGAGGGAAAAAAGGTCCTGAGAGTTCAGTTCAGACAGGAAATTATATTTCACATCAAGCAAGCGCAACATATTTACTCCACCTTGAGCTACATTTTGCGCTAATAATACCTCCATTATTCACCCGCAACAAAGCACTATCCGGCCAGGATGTGAGGGCAGAGGCGAAACAAGAAGTGTTTAAACAACAGGAATGAAATCAGGCCGGAGAATGCCGGCCTGATTTTTAACCAGCGTTATATCCTCTGAACAGGGCTTTGCCTTTCAATAAACGTACGCCCAGCCAACCGCCACAGACGGATAACAGCAGCGCACCAGTTAACGGCAAGGCAACCCACAGCGTAAAGTCTGGCTCCCAGGGAAAGTCGAACACTTTACGTTGCAGGCCCCACAAGGCAGCCTCAGCGCCTATGGCCGCAGCCAGTCCTGAAACTGCACCTAACAAGGCGAACTCGCACCAGAGCGTGCCGCGCAGCAATTTCTTGCTGGCACCCAACGTGCGATAAACCACCAGCTCCTGCCTGCGCTGGCGCATGCCAACCTGAATCTGCGCCAGCAGCAGCAGCACACCGCAGGCGGTCACCAGAATCACCATAATTTCCAGAGCCTGACTGACCTGCGCCAGTACCTGGCCTATCTGGCGAAGAATGCTGCCGATGTCCAGCAGGCTCAGGGTCGGGAATTCCCGGTTGAGCTGAGCAAGCAGTGGGTTATTGCCTTCCAGACGGAAGCTGGTCAGCCAGGTTTGCGGCTGATCGTCCAGTGCGCCCGGCGGGAAGATAAAGAAGAAGTTCGGCTTCAGGCTCTCCCAGTCTACTTTGCGCAGGCTGGTAATTTTGGCCGAGAACTCCTGGGTATCGCCGGTGAAAGTCAGCGTATCGCCCAGCTTCACGCCCAGCCTGCCTGCCAGTTCTTCCTCCATCGACACTTCGCCTTTTTTCGGCGGCCAGTTGCCTGCTGTCAGAGGATTATGGTCCGGCAACTGCGCCTGCCAGGTCAGATTCAGTTCCCGGTTAAGCGCGTTATCCAGAGCCGGATCGGCTGGCTTCTGGTTGATGCCAGTCAGCCTGACGCGGGCCACCGGATAGAAGGTTTGCGGCTCAACGTGATTCTTTTCAAGGAAGGTTTTTACCTGCGGAACCTGTTCCTGGGTCATATTAAGCAGGAAGTAGTTAGGGCTGCCTGGCGGAAGCTGTTGTTGCCAACGGTCTAGCAGATCCCCGCGCATGACCAGCAACAGAGCCAGCAGCATAAAGGAGAGCGAGAAGGCCGCCAGCTGGCTGAGCGTGGTCCAGGGCTGCCGCAGGAGACGATTGATAGCCAGCCTGAACGCCAGATTACGCACGCTTAGCCGCCTGAGAAGTATCAACCCACCCCAGCCAATAGCGCCCAGCAGCGCAGACAGCAGAACGATGCCGCCGACCAGCGCCCAGAGCAGCTTGCTGCCGCCTACCAGCATCGCCAGCAGCGCGATCACGACCAGCGCCATGGCTGGCAGATAGAACTTCAGCGGCCAGACATCTGCCACCGCATCACGGCGCAGTACGCGTAAAGGCTGCGTCGCCAACAGCAGGCGATAGGGACGAAGGCCAACTAACAGCGAGATGATAAACAGCGAACCAACCGCCCACAGCCAGGGCCAGGCGCTGGCGGCAGGCAGTTCACCAGGGAGAACCGGTTTAAGCATCCGCAGCAACAGCACTTCAAAGCCCATGCCGATGGCCCCGCCGCAGACCGCAGCCAGCAGCAGCACGGCCAGCCATTGCCCGACAATCAGCTTTCTGAGCGCGGCACGATTGGCCCCGAGGGTTTTTAGCACCGCAACCAAATCATAACGGCTCTTACAGTAATGGCTCATGGCTACCGCAACGGCGGCAATCGCCAGCATCAGCGTCAACAGTGCCGACAGCAACAGGAACTGCTGCGCTCTCACCATCGATTTGCCCAGCGCATCTTCCGAATTCTCCACGCTTATCCAACGCTGGTCGGGTTTGATGTTCGCTTCGATATAGCTGTCGTAACGGCTGAGCTGCTCCGGAGTTCCGGCAAATTTATAACGCCAGGTCACGCGGCTGCCTGGCTGAATAGCCCCGGTTTTGCCAACGTCGGCCAGATTCATCAGCAGCCTTGGCGCTGTCTGGAACGGGTTAAAGCCCGCGTCCGGCTCCTGAACAACCTCCCCCGCTACCCGTAACGTGGTATCCCCCACATCCAGATCCGCCCCTGATTTCAGGTTCAGCAACGCCAACAGACGCGGCGCTGCCAGCACGGTTCCAGCCGCCGGTTTCAGTCCAGCGGGTTCCGTTGTCAGCGAACCGAACATCGGATAGAGATCGTCAACCGCTTTAACCGAGGCCAGCTGCGGCGTATCGGCGGCAAACGTCATGGTCATAAACGTCAGCTGACGCCCGACCTGTAATCCTTCCTGCTTCGCTTCATCCAGCCAGGCTTGCGGCACTTCACGGGAGCTTTGCAGCGTCCGGTCACCCGCCATAAAATCACGGCTTTGCTGGGTAAGGCCTTTTTCCATGCGATCGCTCAGTGACCCCAGCGCCAGCACACAGGCCACGGCCAGCGTCAGGGCAAGCCAGACAATCAGCAGCGAAGGCGATTTCCATTCACGCCAGAACCAGCGCCAGATCATGCTTCCTCCCACAGCTTACCGTCACGCACCCGCAGGCGACGATCGCAGCGGGCAGCCAGCTGTTCATCGTGGGTGACCAGAATCAGGGTCGTGGCAAGGTCGCGGTTTAGTGAGAACAGCAGATCGGCAATGCGATCGCCCGTTTTACGATCCAGGTTTCCGGTGGGTTCATCAGCAAACAGCAGCGCTGGCTTGCCGTTGAAGGCTCTGGCCAGCGCGACACGCTGTTGCTCTCCGCCTGACAGTTGGGATGGCAGGTGCGTCAGACGCTCTGCCAGCCCCAGCTGAGCCAGCAATGCCTGAGCCTGTTCGCGGCTTTGTCGATCGCTCTCGCCACGAAGCAAAGCAGGTAACTGCACGTTTTCTAACGCATTCAGCGTGGGAACTAACATGAAGGACTGAAAAACAAAGCCGACGCTTTTGGCACGCAGTTCGGCACGTTGCTCCTCGTCCATTTTGTGCAGTGGCGAGCCGAGCAGAAAGACTTCGCCTTCGGATCCGTCATCCAGCCCGGCCAGAATTCCCAGCAAAGTCGATTTGCCGGAACCCGACTCACCAATCAACGCGATGGTTTCAGCCGGTTTGACAACCAGCTCAACTCCGGTAAGGATGGAAAGCTGATGCTCACCCTGACCGACGGACTTACTAAGACGATGAACTTCAAGAATGTTTTCCGCTGGCATTACCCTTTCCTGTTATTATTGGCCCTGATGTCGCTCCGCGCGACGGCGGCAGATACGCTGCTGGTACTGGGCGACAGTTTAAGCGCCGGTTACCGGATGTCCGCCACTACAGCGTGGCCCGCGTTACTCAATGATAAATGGCAGAAATCGCCCACTATCGTTAACGGTAGCATAAGCGGCGACACTGCAACGCAGGGGCTGGCTCGCCTGCCCTCACTGCTGAAGCAGCATCAACCGCGCTGGGTGCTGATAGAACTGGGAGGAAACGACGGTTTACGGGGCTTCCCACCGCAAAATATTGAGCAGGACTTAAGTAAAATTATTGCTCAGGTGAAAGCTGCTAATGCACAGCCATTGCTGATGCAAATCCGTCTGCCAGCCAATTATGGCCGCCGTTATACCGCTTCTTTCAGTGGGATTTACCCCAAGCTGGCAAAAGAGTTTTCCATCCCGCTGGTGCCTTTCTTTATGGAACAGGTGTACCTGAAACCAGAGTGGATGCAGCAAGATGGGATCCACCCAAATCCCGATGCCCAACCGTTTATTGCCGGGCTGATGGCCAAAGAACTGGCTCCTCTAGTTAAGCATGAGTAACGGGGTTTGCAGACGGCCTACAGGTAAAGTTATGCAAAAAATCATAGTAATAACCGGCTGTTCCAGCGGGATTGGTCTGGTGGCCGCCAACGATTTATTGCGCCGCGGTTATCACATCTTTGCGGCTTGTCGTAAGCCGGAAGATGTGGCGCGGATGAATGAACTGGGGTTTACCGGCATTCAACTGGATCTGAACGACAGCGAGAGCGTTGAACGCGCTGCGGCGGAGATAATCGCCCTTAGCGAAGGGCGAGTGTACGGGCTGTTCAATAACGGCGGCTATGGCGTTTATGGTCCGCTGGAGTCTATTTCACGCCAGCAGATGGAGCAGCAGTTCGCCACGAACCTGTTCGGTACGCATCAGCTGACGACATTATTACTGCCCGCCTTGCGCGCCAGCGGTGCAGCCAGAATAGTGAACACCAGTTCGGTTTTAGGGCTGATTTCCACTCCCGGTCGCGGCACCTATGCGGCCAGCAAATATGCGCTGGAAGCCTGGTCAGATGCGCTGCGTATGGAGCTGCACGGTAGCGGCATTCGCGTCAGCCTGATTGAGCCTGGGCCGATCAAAACAAAATTCACAGAGAACGTCAGTCAGGGCCAGCTGGACAAACCGGTGAAGAACCCCGGCATTGCTGCCCGTTTCACGCTGCCGCCCGAGGCAATTTTGCCGAAATTGCGCCATGCTTTAGAGAGTAAGCATCCGCGCTTGCGCTATCCGGTGACCGTTGTCGCCCACGGCATGAGCCTGTTGCGCCGTTTACTGCCCGGCTGGATGCTGGATCGCATTTTGCGCGGGAAATAGCCGGATAGCGACGATAAACCTTGAAGCACCGCGCTGCGCCCCAATACAGTAAGAAACCCGGATAAAGAGACGAATTCATGTCACCACAAGCTGCAATTGTTACGATTAACGAAGCCAACCTGCAACAGACGCTAGAGCAGTCTATGCAGGTGCCGGTCCTGTTTTACTTCTGGTCTGCCCGCAGCCAGCATTGCCAGGAACTGTCACCGGTTCTGGAACGCCTTGCACAGGAGTATGCTGGTCAGTTCATCCTGGCCGAGCTGGATTGTGATGCCGAACCGGCCGTCGCTCAGCAGTTTGGGCTGCGCTCTATTCCAACCGTTTATCTGTTCCAGAATGGTCAGCCTGTTGATGGTTTCCAGGGGCCGCAACCGGAAGAAGCTATCCGCGCCCTGCTGGAAAAAGTGCTGCCAAAGGCAGAAGAATTGAAAGCGCAAGAAGGCATGCAGCTGATGGAAGAAGGCAAAGTGCTGGATGCCCTGCCGCTGCTGAAAGAGGCCTGGCAGCTGAGCAATCAGAACAGCGAGATGGGCTTCCTGCTGGCTGAAGCGCTGATTGCCTTAAGCCGCAGCGAGGAAGCTGAACAAGTGCTGAGCGTGGTGCCTTTGCAGGACAAAGATACCCGTTATCAGGGGCTGATGGCGCAGATCGATCTGCTTAAGCAAGCGGCAGACACGCCAGAGATCCAACAGCTTCAACAGCAGCTGGAAGCTGAACCTGAAAACGCTGAGCTGGCTGCCAAACTGGCGCTGCAACTGCATCAGGTTGGACGAAATGAAGAAGCGCTGGAACTGCTGTTCAGCCACCTGAAGAAGGATTTGGGTGCAGCGAACGGTCAGGCGCGTAAAATGCTGCAGGAGATCCTGGCTGCGCTGGGAACGGGCGATGCACTGGCGGCAAAATACCGCAGGCAGCTCTACTCTTTGCTGTACTGATCTTCCCGGAACCTTTTAGCCTGCCTTGCTGGCGGGCTGAATGATGACGGGGTTGGGCCGAATGAGTCGGCCCAGGTAACAACAATCCGGAGGTTATATGCTCACAGTCATTCCCGTCATTATTGTTCTGGCCCTGATCGTTGTCTGGTCAGGCATTAAAATTGTCCCTCAAGGCTATCAGTGGACGGTGGAGCGCTTTGGCCGTTATACCAAAACGCTGCAACCTGGCCTGAATCTTCTGGTGCCGTTTATGGATCGTGTCGGTCGCAAGATCAGCATGATGGAACAGGTTCTGGATATCCCCTCGCAAGAAATCATCTCCAAAGACAACGCCAGCGTTACCATTGATGCCGTCTGCTTCACGCAGGTAGTGGATGCGCCACGCGCAGCCTATGAAGTGCGTAATCTTGAACTGGCGATTGTGAATCTGACCATGACCAATGTACACGTTTAATTATAACCATATAAATCAATTGGATGGTTGGGATTGATTAATTTTCAGGCAATAAAAAACCCCGAACAGAATTAACTGAACGGGGTCACGGGTTACTTGGAACTTTTGAGCAATGACGGTGTGAACCCAGCATTCTGACCGGCAGTCTGCCAGCCCCCACCCAGTCCCTGAGAACTCATCAACTGTGACTCACTGTGATTGGTAATCGAATACTGAGCCTCTGATTGAACAAAATGGATAAAGCTTGGTTTATCAAACTCAATAGTCACTGGGGCAATTGCCTGAACCTGAGCAGGTTGAACGTTAAGCGTCATTTGCATCATGTTCTGTTGCAGGCTCATTCGCTGAGCATCTCTTAGGCCATCTTTCAGGTAGTCCGTAGACTTGAATGAATAGTCTGTCTGTAGATTACTTTTCAGATTGTCGATAAGTGACTGTGAAGGGTTGTCACTGTTCACACGTTCATAGTTCTTATTGCCGCTATCCATCCAATCCAGCATCTTTTCTACGAACGAATCTTTGATTACCCCGTCACCGTACTTATCTGAAGGGTTATCATTCTTGCTGATATCCTTATTCGTGAGCCAGTTAATAAACCAAACCATTTTATCAATTGCAGCTTCAAATGCCTGATAAGGGAGGTTTGCCAGGGACTTGCCAAGATTCCAGAAGAATTTACCAACTATTGAAAGTGCTTTTTGTGATTCTGGTGACAGACTGCTCCAGAGGTCATCAAGTGACTTTTTGAAACCGTCTAACACTTCCATGTTCTTCTTGATGCGGTCACTTAGGTAAGCAACGCTCTTACCAATGCCAATGAACACAGGTTCAGCACGAATCAGGACGCTGGTAAGGACGTCCATCCATGAGCCTACAGATGTCCCTGTGGCAGCGAACATAGACACAAGGTCATTGTTCCATGCGTTAGCGAGTCTGCCCTGCTGTGCCTGGATGCTTTCCTGTGCCTTTACAGCGGCACCTGTTGAAGTATTGAAATCCTTCATGCCCTTTTCAAAATTCTTCAGGAAAACTGCTGGGTCAATATCCTTCATGTTATCGATAAGCCAACGTTTAGATTTACCCATAGCCTGAGCTGTAATCTTCAACGCTTCTGGAATGGCATTAGTTAACTGATTGATATCTTGCTTGTTTATCTTGGCAGAACCGGAAATTTGGCTGATTGCATAGTTTGCCCTTCCCTGTGCTTCCTGATTTACACCAGTGGCATGTGAAAAGACCGACAAATTTTCCATGTGCGCCAACAGGTCATCATTTGAAAACTTCTCATGGGGCATTGTGTTACGTAGGATGGCTATCTCTCTGCGGCTCTCTGTCTCGTCTAGACCGTATTTGTTAGCCAGTGCTTTGACAGATGCTTCAACACTGCCAGCATCCTTACCAAACGCAGAGGACATCATAGTTTGCGTCTGAGAGCGCTCAGAACCTTGTTTGTAAGACTCTCGTGCTATCTCTCCAGCTTTTTGGATAGCGAACAGAATACCGGATGAGAGCATGACACCCTTGAGTGTTCCCAGCATGGTAGAGCTTTCAGCACTTCTTGTACTGGTCACAGGAGGTCTTACAGTTGCCCTTGTGCGCTCTCTTTGTTCTGCTTGCTGGTGGCGGTTAATCTCAGTTGTATCACGTCTGGTAGCTGCTGCATGTTCTCTTACCTGATTCTGTAATACTGCAAAGTAACGTCTAAGCTGCTCTGTATCGTTACCAAAGCTGAGCATCGCATTAGCAGCACGAGACTGTACCTCACGAGCGAATAAAGTGTTCCTTCCACCAGAGACTTCTAAACGGCGCATCTGAGCAGAGTTATTAAATCTTTCATATAAACGCTGAGCCGGAGAATTACGTGGAGGTCTAGTATTAGGAGCGGGAGTACCGTTACCATTACCACCTACTCTAGGAGGTCTGATTCTGCCCAATGTACCATTAACTCTTCGGACTGCTGCACGAGCATCATTTTCTAATCCAGTGAACACATTTGAGCTGTTAACACGTTTATTTAAAGCTTTTTCGAGATTCTTGGAGATGTTTTGAGAGATAGATTTAGAGTGTTTCTCAAGGGCAACGAATTTCTTATGCAAAGGTGCCGTGTCGATGTTCTTGAAGACTTTATTAAGACGAGATTCCATGACCTGTGAGGAAGCCAGCACCTTCTTCTCAAGACGCTCTAAACCTTTGGTCACTTTCTCTTGGAAACCAACTTCAATGACGAATTCTGATACTGTAAACTTACCCATTATTAGAACCCTTCACTTTAAAGTGCAGGTGACCCGCTGCAAGCAGTTGCTCGTTAACCTTAATCTGAGCAGGAGAGATACCGAAGCGCTTTAATGTTTCAGCATCACGGTTCATGATTGCAGTTAGCAAGCTGTCACAGAGAACATGACCAGATTCAAAATTACTGGTATCTCTAAGGATGCGGATTAGGTTGTTTAGTGCAGGTCGTCCATTACTGAAATTATTTCCAGGTCTGAAGCGCCCTCTATTAGGAGTTGTTGTAATTGTCATTTCAGACCTCTTTTATTTATTATTTTAAGTAAGCTTCCAGCGTAGGAATCTGTTTAAGTCTTTTTGCGATGTCTTTCTTGAACTCTGAAAGCTGAATAGCCGCATGGTTACGCTTATTAACCAGTACATCTCTGTCTAATGTTTGCTGCGCTTCTGCATATGCAATAGCTTCTGGGCTGGTGGCATACTCAAGGATATTGTTAACCTCAACAGGAATCAGCACCAGGTTTGCTGGTCGTCTCTGCCAAAGTTTATAACCTTGAGGAATCTGACCTGTAGACAGAATAGAGTTGAAATGCGTATCACCGGCGCAAGGTAAAAGCTTTACATCAGGATGCATTCCAGTGATAGCGAAGCTGTTCTGATGATTTATTTTCGAAATAGTAGACTGACGGTCGTAATGTTCAACATCAGCACACGTTTGAGAATGTTTAAAGGTTAATTCTCTGATGCGAGGAATGGCAAAATTTTCTAAAGCTGTACGCTGTTCTGATGGTGACAATAGTGAAAGGTCATCTGTAGCATGGTTTTTTTCATCATTTATAGACTGAAGAGATAAATGTAAAGCTTCAGCTTCTTGCTGAGCCTTATCAGCAGCTTCTGTGTTTGTAAAAAGACCATGTGAATCTAGAATTGTGTGGTCAGCGTTTCTTGCTACTGGTAATGGGGTTGGAATATTATTCATTCTGTTTCCTTAAATAGGTGATATAGCTACGTACCATCTGCTTTCAAAGCACTCTTCATGGACTTAGCTAAACCTCTTATAAATTTTTTATGTATATCATTAACTTGATACTCAACCTCTGTAGAGGGTATCTGAGTCTTTATCACAAGTTGACGAATCTCTTCTTTGAAAAGTTCTGGCTGGTGGAATAGTTTCAGAACGTCTGCAAAGGATGTTTTGTTTGTATCGAGTGTTATCCCGATACGAGATAGTTTGAGCATTGGTCACCCTAACAGCACAGCAAAGAGGTAACCTGAAGAGATAGCACTACTCGTTAAAAGTAATATTTCCTGCATTCTGTTACCTCTGCTTGCTGAGTAATTCCTGATTATGGTTAAACTCTTGCTGATACAGCGATTTGATATAAACGTAATCTTCCAGTGACAGGAAGTCTGGGAAACTTAGTTCCATAACCTCTGTCAGCGTCACTTTGATAAATGTGTTGGCTGCTAAGTTATAAATTCTCAGCATATCCATAGCAGGTTTATATTGAGCCTCAGCAATAGCAGCGTCTGTACGTGGACAGTTGAGTAATGCTTGAGTTGCCTCTGTTAGGCGATATTCAGGACTGACAGGGCGTCTGTTGAGAAAAAACTTTTAAAGTTCGCTTCAATGGCGAATGATAAGAAGGTCACCAGTTCACCATAATTTCCAGAGAAATAATCATCAGGTTTAATCGGGAAGTCATCAATTGTTGAACCATTGAAGAGTTGGAGAATCATTTTTTCAATTTCCAGTTCATCAAGATTGTTCAGAGCGCTTAAAGCAATTTCTGAGAGGTCAGCGTTATCACGTTGCATCGTAGCCAGTACTGGGATTGCCACTTTACTTAGCTGAGTGGACATCTGGATTCCCTGAAGAGCAGGGAGTAATACAATTTTTAATACTTTACCATCAGACATGGTTTTTTCAGCTGTTTTGATAGCCATTAGGTACACCTTAAAAGAGTTGGATAGAGTTTTATTTTTTATAAAAAGAGGTGAAGCCAATGTATGTTTAGCAACACCATCAGGAAAGCAATTTTAATATACGCCAGAGTAATACCCTCAATGTACATCAGTGATGCACAAGCTCAATGAGAGGGGTTCCTCACCTGCTTGGAGAAAACAGGATTTAGACTTAAGGCGCTATTCTGGAGTATATCAAGAGGGGGAGTGGAAACAGGGTTAATGATAGTGCTCTATCCGTCACCCTAACATAATTTCGAACAATCTTTTTCCCACTCTTTAATTATATCAGAAACAGGTAATTTGTCACGTTATTTCGGTGATTTAACGGTAGATATTATTGACTTTTAGAATAACTCTATTGAGCCATGGTCACCGTGATAACGAGTAACCTCATACCCTTTTAAGTTAATGTCAGTAGCCATATTCTTTCGCATAAAATCCAGTGACACTTCAGTGGTTACCAAACATGCTCCCTTCAGGCTATACGTGTTCAGGTTGATTCTTTTCATGACTGGGGAATAACAGAAGATAGCTCCAGTGTGACCCTTTGACTTCTCCTGCATCTCCTTGAGGGATTTATTGTCAGGGAATACCACAATGGTGTTATCACGTAATGGTGACTCATACATTCATACCTCTTTTATTTTTTCTAAAAAAATTAGATGCTGGTGGTTGTTCTGGAAAGTTTTATCAGCGTTAATGTATACCTGCTTAGTCTTGTCAAAACAGGCGTTACCTTTTGAAAGCAAAATATTAAAATATCTGCAACATTCTATTAACCCTCGCCAGAGCCACTGCTAAGTATCCAAAGGCATTCACAGAGCATTACCAATAACTGACAAGGATATTCATTAGAGTTGCTTAGGGTGCGTTACAGAGAGGATTTAGGGTAAGCGTGGCTGAGCATTGTCAGCGCTACTGATAAGTGGTGTGCTGCTGGTGGCTAGCATAGCTACAGATAGCCGTCAACATAATTAATTTTGACACCTCGAGTCTACTTAACGATTGTTTAGTAGATTAGTGAATTAGTAGACTGTATACTTAGTGCTGTTGAAATCTGCTAATAAGCAGCGGGAACCACACCATGAAATACTTTTACGTTCGGGCATCCACTACAGGGCAGACTGTCACCCAGCAGGTTAGCCAGTTAGAGCAGCATTACGGTAAAGCTGATGCTGTGTTTTCGGATATCGGTGTATCGGGCACTGTCAGCACAATGAACCGTGATGGCTTCAAGGAGATGTTTAACCTCCTTCAAACTGGCGACTCTGTTCATGTAATCGGGATAGACCGCTTAGGACGCTCATCTATTGACGTTCTGACCACTGTTGAGTCACTGAGCAAGAAATCTGTCAGCGTGATGTCACAGCGTGAAGGTGTGGATTTCGGTACATCAATGGGCAAGATGATTCTTGGCGTTATCTCTTCAATGGCTCAACTGGAAAGGGATATGATTAGTGAAAGGACCAAGGCCAAGCTGTCACAGTTGAAATCAGAGGGAGTTAAACTGGGTAAACCTGTATCTGAAGCTGGTGTTAAAGCCAGGGAACTCTTATCTGAAGGCGTCAGCGTGGCAGATGTGATGTCAGCAACAGGTATTGGTAGAGCAATGGCTTTTCGTATTAAGAAATCCTTAGCAGCAGTGTAAAAATAACCACCGCTACGATTGAGAAGCTGTACGGGTAATCTATAGGTACAGCCAGTGCCAGCGTTAGCAGGTGGCTGAGTTTGTTTAGCAACATAATTCTTTACCGCCATTCCCTTACCAGCTCACTGATAATTTGTTTTCTTAATTCTGCATCGTGCAATCTCTTAATCTCCAGGGCAATAAGCACAGGAGTCTTGTAACCCTTCACCAGAGCTTTCTGCTTAAATAGCTGGAGAGTTTCATTTCGGATTGATGTAAGTTTAGATTCGACCATCAGAGGTCTCCTTTCGCGATAATTAGCAGTAACTGCTGTCGTGTTAAGCCTGTCATTTTAACAAGGCTGTCTAACTGCTGAACCGTCTTCAGGCTCAGGCGTATGTTTGTGTGACCAGTCATTGTGAAATTCCTTGCGTTCAATTGTGTGTACAGAATCAACTTAACCGTTGAGGTTTAATCTCGCCTCTTGCTCATACAGCAATCGTTAGTCTCGCCAGCTCGCCTTACCCTTTTAAGCCACCCAGAATCGATTCCAGGCAACCTTACTGCTAAGGGTATGACTTGCATGGATATGACCAGAGAGTTGCCTAAAGGGCTTCTGAGGGGTGATTTTGAGTTAATGAATAAAATGTTAATGTAATGTTAAATTTATGCACTTTTAAGGTGAATTTATGAATGAGATTGAGAATGTGGTTAAGCCAACAGCAAAACCTGTTAATTTCACCTGCAGGGAATTAACAAAATTATCAATAAAAACATATAAATAGCGTTACAGACAGACTGGTAAGCTGGTGAACTGAGTCTGTAAAGTGGTCTGTTACCTGCTCCTGTTAATTGCTTGTAATTCAAGCTGCTATCACTGTTAACCGATGTGCTGATTAGCTGATGTTGAGTTGCAGCTAAAGGGGCTAAGCAGATTGCTTAAAAGGGGTATATTGAGAAAAATTGGATTTGATAATGTTGTTTAAAATCAATACTTAGCTGACTTTAGCGTGACAATTTGTTCAGGTAGCTCTGTAAGACTTTATCACCTTCTGGATAGTGCCAACTGAACAGGAAAGCTTCGAAGCAATAGCCCGCTGAGTCATACCACTGGACAGCAGTGGTTTAATTTGAGCGTATCGCTCTGTCACAGCTTGGTGTCTTGAAACTTTAAAGCCAGCAACTGAGCGGAGTAACGGTGACAGGTTTTTATCAATTCCAAACATTTTATCGAGCGACCTGACAGGGGTCTCCCCCTCAGTCAGTAACTTTATATACTCAGGCGGCAACTGGTAATTCATTCTGGTAGAACTCCTTAATTCTGGCTGTTGTAATGGATGCTTTGGAATTGTAATGCTTCGAATCTTTGTACCATGAATAAAGCTGGTCACTGTTTAGCTCTGAAACTTTACGCCCTTCGATTTCTTCATAAATCTTTGTACCGTCATCGAGTTCAATTGCTGCATCAGGGTCAGCAAAGGAATTACTGTTCAGGATGATACCCTCAAGGGTAATGTAATCACGTAGCTCCTGAAGCGCTTCACCAGCTCTGCCAGTGATAGCTTTTGAACCGAACAGTAAGTAAGGGTCAAACTCATCTGATGCGCTATCTCTGCATAGCTGGGCAAGCTCCTGAAGGTCAGCAGCCTTGCCAGGGTAGAGGTTAATCTGGTTATAGATTTCTCTTCTGTGAACATCGCTGAGTGTTGAAGCAAAAGCCGCTGGCTTAACTTCATCTTTGGTGATGCCATGTTTGTTAAGAAGAGTAATAAGGTCTTCCTTGCTCATGCTGATTAGTTTGTTGAATTCAATATTGGTAGTTTTCATTATCTTTTTTACCCGTTTAGTAATTTGAGTGAGCGGTAAATTAATATGGTTACCCGTATCACTGGTGATTTGTGTGATGAGATGTCCAAAGTATTTTATAATCTTTTCTCTGGCATCTTTTGTGCTGCTGACTTTGTAGTGGGGGTCACTGAAAGCTTTAGCTGCAATCTGTGAACCGAAGGGCATATGTTTATCTGAAAACTTTCTGTTATCACTAGCTGACCAGATTCCAAGATTACGCACTGTATAGGCACCACGATTTGATGCTGGGCAGTAATGCGATAACTCAACCTTTTGACCATCTTCAAGGCTGAAGTTATAAATAGCTGCTTTGGCGTGTAATGCATAGAGGGCGCTGAAGTCATCTTGGGATGTTGGGAATATTGCCACTGAACCAGACTGTACTGCTGCGCTAACAAGTCTGCGCATGAAGGTACTGTTTTCAATTCTCTGTTTAGGGGTTAGTCGAGTACCACCCTTAATGATTCGTCCGTAAGACTGCCTGCACGAATCACTACAGAAACTGTTACCACTTCGTGTTCTTGCTGCCTGAAAAGATTTGATGCATGTGGTGCACGTTAGAATAGGCATTAACCCTCTGTTGATGTATTTCCTTAACTCATAATTAATATTAACATATTTGTAACATTTGTCCAGACATTTCTGTTGTATTCATGATTAAATTATGATAAGTGGGGTGGGTTAAGATTGGGCTTGCTACCGCTCATCAGCCCTCTGGTCGCTCGCCTGCTCGCTCCCAATGCCAAGAGACAACTAAAGCCAGCTAATCAGATGCTTCAAAAAGGGGTATATTGAGAAAAGTTCTGGTTGAAAAATGCTATGAATATCAATGATTAGTGAACTTTAGCGTGACAATATTTCCAGATAGCTCGGTAAGGCTCTGGTCACGGTAAGACTTGTCATTAGCAAGACTAACAACAACGAATCATTCCATGAGCAGCAGCAACAAGAAAACCATCAGTTAAGATGGTTGGCTTTCTCTGGCAGGCATAGTAAATCGTGCAGGTCACTTTGTTTAGGCCAAAAAGAACCCTCCGAAGAGGGCTGTCAATGTTTTGCCTAATACTATTATTATCATCGGGGTAGCTGAAGTGAAACGTGAGGTCAGCAAACCTCACTCCCAAACAGCAAAGGTTATTGTAGGTAAGCTTATGGATTTGTCCAGGTAGTTTATGGATTTTTCAAGACTGGCGTGGATGGGGTAAAAACGAGGTATTCATAAGTGGTTCTGTACAGATAAATGCAAAAAAACCCCTCAGAAGAGGGGTCAACGGTTTTGATACAATGATTTTTTTTTATTGTGAGCTGTGTGCAATCTTTGCAAGCAAACCCTTTACAGGCTGCTAGTTCATTGCTAGCGGGGAATTTACCTGATTATTTTCTGAACTTCAAATGTTTATTAGGAATAATCTTAAGGATTTTTGTCTGTGGAGTGGTTCTGTTCAGTGAAGAAGGAGCAAGCGACTGATAAGACAAGATTATGGGAAGGGAGAGTTATTCCTTGAGGTGAACTGGTAACACTTGTCTGGCTTGCTACGCTAGCAGCCATAGTCACTCGCTCACTCGTGACGCCTCTGTACAGATATCTGTAAAGATATACTGTTAAGAAGTAACTGTTTAGGTGAAAACCCTTTGATAAGAATATCTCGCAAGTCAACACCTATCAATCACTATCAATCTTTATTTTTTCATAAAATTAAATAAGCAACCTACAAACAGTTACTTACAGGAATACAGTAGGATTGGCAATTTGTCCACTCTGGAGAATTAGGCAAGACTTTTGGGTTGCAGGTCACGTTAGCCCATCCACTGATGCAGGATTACACTGCATCTGATTACAGATGGAACCGCACCAAACCTCCTGTAACGCACCCTAAGCGACTTTGCAGCACAACCTATACACTTGGGTTACCCACATAAAAATAACCTCACAGAGAGCCTCTGGTTAGCCCTCATTATCCTTAACCCACTGTGGGAAGTCATGTGAAGGTATAAACTCATCACCAGCAGTAAAGGTGTGTTCCTTTATTCCAGCGATGTGCATTATCTCAATCCAGCGCTCCGCATCGTTAACGGTAATGTCACCCTCTTCTGTCAGATGACCCAATGGAAAGTTAATCAGTTTGTAGCCAGAATGCATTTCAATGTCACAGGTTTTGTTATTCCCATCAAGATAGATTTTCTTAATCAACTTCCTTACGATGAGATTCATTTCGACACGTGAAGGTTTATCATCGAGGTTAAGGCTTAACACATTTGGAATATTGGTAGAGGATGAGATACGCTGTTGCTCTGACGCTATTTCAGAAGACATTTTGTTAATCTGGACTGCAAGCCCATCATAGCGGCTGTTGTAATTATCCTGAGTGATACGGTTATCAAGTAAAAGAGTTACCAGCATATCTCTTGATGCAACCAAGTTATCACGTTTTGCTGAGAATTCTTTTAAGTTAGCCTTTTCAGTGCTTGAACCAGCAAGAAGCCTTTCAGCTTTGTAAATTAATCCTCGCACAATAGCAGCATCTGTAATGTCACGTCTTACAGCCTGAGCTGTATTACAACGCTTCAAACGTCTCAGAGAGCAAACGTAATACCCCATCTTGCCTTTAGTCACGCTGCTCATAATAACTGATGCTGAGCAGTGCTTACACACCAGAACACCCTTGAGTATATTTGTCGACAGAGGGTTATCACCTGCTGGACTTCTTACCTTGTCTGATGAAAGTTGCTGAACAGCATTAAAGTCTGATTCAAGAATAGCCCCCTTCCCTTTCACCGTATAATATCCATGTATCGGCTCTACACCTGTAACAACAGTTTTCCTTGAGGGGACTTTTAAACCGTATGTAGCAGGGTTACACAGTAATTGCTGTACAGTGCTCTGATTCCATTTCCCAATATGATTTTTAAAAGTTGGTGTAAGGTCAACATTAAGAGCCTGAGCAATGTTTGACATTGAGTAACCATCAAGACGTAATTTGAAGATTCTCTTCACAGTATCCAGATGCTCTGTAAAAATAAAGGCTGTTCTGTCACTGTTAACTTCTAACCAGCGGGGGCAGGCTGATGACAATATTTTTCCACTTTTATTGGCTAGTTCACGTTTATGAGACCAAACCTCTTTCATTCGACTACTTTTTAATTCTGACTCTTCGTGAGCACGCTGAGCCAGCAATACACCTTTGATAATATGCATTGAGTCATCAAGGGATGAAATTTTGTAATGTTCGTTATCAGAAAGGGTATAAACGTCCACACCATGTTCAAGAATTGCCTCCAGACGTTTTCTTGCTTTGGAAACAGACTCCCTAGACAGTCTGTCTAAGCTTTCCAATAAGATGACACTACCAGGTGGAATACTGCCGTTTATAATGTTGTCTGTAAGGCGACCTAAATCACCATCCGCGTGTTTCCCATGATAAGCAGACAATCCCTCATCTTTATAGATTTCGTTCGACAGAGTGTAATCAGGGTGAGTTACCGACCATGCATCAATCAGCTTACGCTGCCGTCTGAGGCTGTCACCTGTAGCCTGTTCGGCTGAACTGTATCGAACATAGGGGATTGCTAGTTTCATTGGTAATTCTCTGGAGATTGCCTTTAGCTGGTGGGCAGAATTTACCACAAATGCATCTCTATTACACCTGTACCATGACCAATATGCGTACGGTGCTGGGGTCGATGGATCTGGATGAGATGCTCTCGCAGCGCGATAACATCAATACCCGTCTGCTGCGGATTGTCGATGAAGCGACCAATCCGTGGGGCGTTAAAATCACCCGTATTGAAATCCGTGACGTGCGGCCGCCGGTCGAACTGATCGCCTCAATGAATGCCCAGATGAAAGCTGAACGAACCAAGCGTGCGGGAATTCTGGAAGCTGAAGGGGTGCGTCAGGCCGCCATCCTGCGTGCTGAGGGCGAGAAGCAGTCACAAATCCTGAAAGCCGAAGGTGAGCGTCAGTCGGCATTCCTGCAAGCTGAAGCTCGCGAGCGTAGTGCTGAAGCTGAGGCTCTGGCTACCAAAATGGTCTCAGAAGCGATCGCCGCCGGGGACATTCAGGCCATCAACTATTTTGTGGCGCAGAAATACACCGATGCCCTGCAAAAAATCGGCACCTCTAACAGCAGTAAGCTGGTGATGATGCCGCTGGAAGCGAGCAGTCTGATGGGCTCCATTGCGGGGATTGCCGAACTGCTGGGCGAGAGCAAAAAGGAACGAGGTGTGAAATGATCACCGACCTGTTAGCCAACCCGTGGTGGCTTTGGCTGTCGCTGGGTGGCGTTTTGCTGGCAGCTGAAATGCTGGGGGCCAGCGGCTATCTGCTGTGGAGCGGTGTCGCCGCCCTGCTTGTCAGCCTGCTGGTGTGGCTGGTGCCGCTGCCGTGGGAATGGCAGGGCGTTAGCTTTGCGCTGTTAACGGTGCTTTCTGCTCTTTGGTGGTATCGCTGGCTGAAAGGCAAAGACCGCCAGCAGCCGCCCTCCTCGCTTAATCAGCGTGGCCTGCAGTTAATCGGTAGGGAATTAACGCTGGATGAAGCGTTGGTAGATGGCTTTGGTCATGTGCGCATTGGCGACAGCGGCTGGCGTGTTCAGGCAGCGGAAAACTTCCCAGCGGGAACCCCGGTCACGGTGGTTGCCGTGGAAGGCGTCACGCTGAGAATCATCAGGCGCGCAGGAAATCCTGCCAGCGTCTGACCAGATAGTTATGTTCATCCATGACCGAGTTCCAGACGCCGATATGGCTCATCCGTTGTTCGTAGCTGCCGCCATCGCGCACTTCCCCTTTCGCGATCAACGGCTGACCTGAGGCGTCTGGCAACACTTCACTGGCTGGTTTTCCGCCATACCAGAAATCCCACTCAGCCTGCGACAGATGCTGGCGCGTCCGTTCCGGGTTGGAAATGTAATACCCCTGACGAGCCATAATCGCGCCAGGCCAGCCAGACTGCCACCAGTTCAGGTACGCATAGGCCGCATCCTTAATCTTCCCCGTTGCGCAGCGCGATAAAGACAGGCCGCCGTACCAGGCGCGGTAGCCTTCTTTTGGCGTGGCAAGTTTGTAGCCGCTCTGGCGGAAATGGTGCCTGAAATAGGTCGGAGCCCACAGGCTTTGCACGCCAACCTGCTGATTCTCAATCAGTGCACAGGCCTCATCCTGAGTTGACCAAAAGGCAGCGAAATGCCCCTGCCGCTGCAACCCTGCCAGCACGCTGGTCAGGTTATCGATCTCTTCCAGCGTCAGATTGCCCACATTACTGAACTCTCCCAGCCCAGCGCCCTGCACCGCCAGCACCGCATCCAACGCGCCCATTGCCGCATCATCCTGCAATGCCGCCTGGCCCGAGAAAGCAGGATGCAGTAACCAGCCCCAGCTCTCCTGTTCACGGCTTAGCGCCGCGGGAAGCCGGTCGGCATGATATGCAAAACTGTCGGCATTATGGGTCAACGGCAGCATGCTGATCAGCTCTGTTGGCTGGCCGCCAAGATTACCATCATGCTGAACATACAGACGGTTAACCGGGACGCTGCCGTCGCCCAGTTTTGCACCGGGAATCAATGTGCCCTGCTTCGGCAGTGAATTGATCTCATCCCAGTGAGTCAGGCGGCTGATTTCCAGCGGCTGAATAGCGCGGGCAGGCCAGACAAAATCGATATTGTGGAACCACTGATCGTAAAGGTCGTAGCTTTCGGGCTCCATCACCGCGATGCGCTGCGCGTCTTCCACGCTGCGCAGCAGATAAACGATTTTGATGCCTAAATCCTGTTCGGCCCGCAAGCGAAGGCGCTCCAGCAGAGTGACTGAAGTGCCCAGTACGCGCAGGGTGATCTGGTTTGTCGCCACGGCCGCGGAGTTCATTACTTATCACCGATTAAAAAGGGCTGCTGAAAACGCAGGAAGGCGCTCCGCAACCGCGAGGCGCTAAGGCCCCGAAGAATAAATACCAGCTGGGAGCTTTCCAGCTCGCCGGGCCAGTCTGTCAGATGAACCGGCGGATGCAGGCTGTGCTGAACACCGTGGATAACCACCGGCGTGCTGCTCTCCTGCACCCGCAAGATCCCCTTCATCCGCAGTATCGAACTGCCATGACAGTGTAATAGCATCGACAGCCAGACAGCAAAGGCCGCCCAGTTAATATTCTCCCTCAGGGTGATGACGCAGGTTTCAGTTTGCGGATGATTGAAGCCCAACGGCAAAGCCGGGCGATCTAAGGATGCCACTGTACCTGGCACCGTTGCCGCACCTGAAGCTTCAGGTGCGGTTGCCATAGCGGCATCACGGGTCAGTAAGCCGATCCTGTCAGCCACCGCATTACCCAGCCAGCGAAAGCGCTGATGTGCAGTGCCCTGGCTGATACTGGCTTCGAACAGCTTGTCGGCCTGAGTCAGGAACCTGCTGGTTTCGGCAATCTCGGCCAGCGGGTTCACTTGCTGAAGGTAAGCTTCAAGCTCTTCGCGCTGCGTACTGCTAACGCGATCCCCTTTACTTACCGCCAGCTTATCGGCCGCCGTGACCTGAGCCAGCCACTCCGGCTGGTTTTTTGCCTGCTGCCAACCGTGCTCCGCATCCACCAGCGTCACCAGAACGCCCTGCGCAAAGTGGTACTGAAGTTGGCGGTCGTGCAACAAGGTAGACAGTATGGGCGAGGGATCGGCAAGACCTGTCGTTTCAAGGATCACCTTTTTAAAAGGCGGAAGTTCTCCGCGTTCGCGCCGTTCGCTCAGATCAAGCAGAGCCTGTTTCAGCTCTCCCCGCACCTGACAGCACACGCATCCGCTGGGCAATAACACCGTGTCTGGCGCAACCTCGCCTAACAACAGATGATCAATGCCCACTTCACCAAACTCATTCACCAGCAACGCCACATCAGCCAGCGCCTGCCCGCCAAGCCAGCTTTTGAGCAGGGTCGTTTTGCCACTGCCCAGAAAGCCGCTCAGTACGTGTACCGGGATCTTCTGCCCATCCTGCATTTTCTACCTCTTCTGTTCCAGGGCGGCCAGCCAGTCGTCATCCAGCGGATCCAGCGGGCGCTTCATCAGTGCTTCTGCTTCCTGCCAGATTTGCTCCAGGCTGTTCACTATCACCTGCTGACCTGTCGGACTTGCCAGTACCCAACTGGTGTGAAAATCGGTCAGTTTCAGACGAAAAGGAGCCAGCGCATGATTTAACATCGCCATCTGCTGCAACCGCAGCTGACGGCGAGGTAAGGTATTTTGCAGCGGATCGCTCCACTGCGGACCGCTGTCCAGCAAGCCACAAACGCCGCACATCTCGCTCTCCTTGTTTCAGGGCATGACATCGCCAGAATTCGGCCCAAGCGTCTGACCTACGAAAAGGTTGCCGCCCGGTTCGCTTGCCAGCAGCAGCGCCACCGGTGCAATTTCCTCCGCCCGGCCAAAGCGGCCCAAAGGCAGTTCGGCGGCTTTGGCTCTCTTCCACTCGCTGTTCAGGCCATCAATCAGCGGCGTTTCTATCGGGCCAGGCGCAATGGCATTCACCAGCACGTTTTGCGCGGAGACTTCCAGCGCCAGCGATTTGGTCAATCCAATCACGCCAGCTTTGGCGGCGGCGTAATGACAAAGTTCTGCTCCGCCTTTGATGCCGAGTTGAGAAGCCACGTTGATGATGCGGCCCCACTGCTGCTTCAGCATCCACGGCAGCGCGCGCTGTGAAGCCAGAAAAACGCTGCGGAGATCGACAGCCATCATCTGGTCCCACATTGCCAGGCTGATATCGCCACAGCGTGCCTGGCTGAGCATTCCGGCGTTATTGACCAGAATGTCGATGCCAGCAAACTGTTCGACGCAGGCATCAACACCAGCCTGTGCGCCGCTGACCTGCCCAACGTCCGCTACCACTCCAATGCATTCCGCACCCAGCTCACGACAGGCAGCCACGGCTTTTTGCAGGTTATCTGCATGGCGATCGGTCAATACCAGACGTGCGCCTTCGCGGGCAAACAGGCTGGCAATGGCCAACCCAATTCCGCTGGCCGCACCGGTAATCACCGCTCTTTTCTGTTCCAGTTGCCTCATCATTCGCTCCTTTAGTCTGGCCAGCGCACGGTCAGGCCGCCGTCGATAATCAGACTTTGTCCGGTAAGATAGCTGCTGGCCTCGCTGGTCAGAAAACTGATCAGGTTAGCCACTTCATCAGCCCGGCCAGGCCGGCCCAGAGGGATCACTCGTGAGGCTTTTGCCAGCCCTTCTGGCCCCAGCGAGTTCTCTTTATCCAGCGACTGCGGCGTTTCTATCAGTCCCGGGATTACCGCGTTACAACGTACGCCTTTAGGGGCAAGTTCTACCGCCATTGAGCGGCAGATCCCCGGAATACCCGCTTTGGCCGCCGCGTAATGCGCATGATCCTGCCACCCGTAAACGCCGCCAGCGATGGAGGATACGGCCACCAGGCTTGCGCCCTCTGCAAGGTGAGGAGCCGCCGCGCGGAAGCAGCGCATCACGCCAGTCAGATCGACGTTGAGCATCTCGTTCCAGCGCTCATCGCTCATCTCTTCAATCGGTGCACGGCGCAGCACGCCAGCGTTTGCCACCAGGTAATCGATCCGGCCAAAATGCTCCAGCGCTGCTGCGACGAAGGCATTGACTGATTCAGTCCTCGCCACGTCCAGCGGCAACCACAGCGCATCGCCACCTAATGCCTCCACTTCCGCCGCCGCTAATTTTGGGTCGTGAGGATCGGCGGGATAAAATCCGCCAACCACTTTCACACCGCGCTGGGCATAGTTTTTTGCCAGTGCCAGGCCTATTCCGCTGGCCGCGCCGCTAATCAGCGCTACTTCACTCTTTTTTTGCCTCTCAGTCACACTTCACTCCTGAATCTGGATGGTGGCGTTGTGCGTTGCGCTCTGTGGCGCAGCCGCTTTCTCAGGCACGTGACGGGCCAGCAAAATAATCATTCCGGAGATAAAGCACGGCAGCGCGCCAAACCATAAAGCCGCTTCCTGCCAGTGCCCGCCGTTGCTGAGGATGGACGTGGTGCCCACGCCAGCGATAATCGCGCCAACCGGCCCCATCGCACCAATCAGCGCGCCAGCCGTAGCACGGATAGCGGTTGGGAAACTTTCGCTGATAAAGAACAGTGCTGCTGCGTACGGCCCAATCAGGAAGAACAGGCCAACGCTATAAAGCGCGACGATGATGGCAAAATTGTCCGGGCAGAACAGCATTCCGGCAAAGGCGATGCCGCCCAGCATCCAGCCGACCGCGATGGTGTTGCGACGACCAAAACGGTCGCCCAGCCAGCCGTGAGCCAGATAGCCGCAATAACCGACAAGGTTGGACATGATCAGGATCAGTAGCGAGTTGTCGAACGACACTGCATGGGTTTTAGTGATCACGGTGGTGCCAAGCACGCTGAAGATCTGAATCGCAAACCAGTTCAGCAACACCGCGCCGCCTAATACCAACGTTGCCCGCAGTGAGGTGCCACGGAAAGCCGCAGCAAGGCCAGATTTCTGCTGCTCTTCGTAGGGCATCTCATAATCCTGAGCCACCTGACGCGCATCCGTTTCATTGCCTGCTGCACGCAGCTGTTTAATGTGTTGATGAACCTGGAACTGCGGCGTCTCTTTCAGTTTCAACGCCATCACGGCGATCACCAGAGAAGGGACTGCGGCAAAGATAAAGCTGCCCTGCCAGCCGATAATCGGCATCAGTATGGCGGTGAGTGCAGAAGCCACCAGCGCCCCTACCGGCCAGCCACCCTGTACCAGGCTGTAGATAAAGCCTTTACGCTTGTTCAGTTTTGGATCGTCAATTGCGGCATACAGTTCAGAAAGATAGGTTGCGTTAACGGTCTGTTCCGCGTAGCCCAACCCGGCGACCGAACGAATGGCGGTAAGCGCACCTTTGCCCCACGCGCCACCGATGGCGGTCAGCAGCGAACAAAGCGCAGCGCCACCCACGGTAATCACGATCCCCATACGACGGCCAAGGCGATCCACCAGCGGGCCAATCGCCAGCGCAATCACTGCGCCGCCCACCGCAACCCAGGTGGCGATTTCAGCCTGTTCCACTTCGCTCCAGCCGAAGTGACCGCCAATCGCTGGCAGCAAGGTACCGAATAAAATGAAGTCATACACCGCGAATACCCAGGCAAAAAAGGCAATCCAGGTGGCGAATTTCACATCTTTGAGGCTCAACTGCTGTGGAAGCCAGCCATTCACAGACGGTCGTTTAAACAGGCTCATAGTGCGCTCACTCATCAAAAGGTAATGGGCTTAACCCTGGCGCGGATTGCGCTTCAGGTGGTCATCAGCGATTTCGTCGAAGGTGACAAAACGCACGCCTTCATGGCTTTGAATGTATTTGATCAGGCGTTCCAGCATCAGCAGCACCTGAGGGCGGCCTGACACATCCGGATGAATGGTCATGGTGAAGACGGCGAAGTCGTTTTCGCGATAGACCCAGTCAAACTGGTCACGCCACATCTCTTCCAGATGGCGCGGGTTGACGAAGCCGTGGCTGTTGGGGGATTTTTTGATAAACATCATCGGCGGCAGATCGTCGAGGTACCAGTTAGCCGGGATCTCAACCAGGTCGGTTTCCACACCGCGCTCAAGCGGTTTCATCCAGCTGTCCGGGTGTTTGCTGTAATCAATTTTGGTCCAGCTGTCGCCCACGCGGACGTAGTACGGATGGAAGTCGTTATGCATCAGGCTGTGGTCATACTTGATGCCTTTCTTCAGCAGCAGCTCGTTAGTGACGTTGCTGAATTCCCACCATGGCGCCACATAACCGGTCGGGCGCTTGCCGGCCAGTTTGCTGACCAGCTCAATGCTGCGATCCAGAATGGCTTCTTCCTGCGCCGGGGTCATCGCGATTGGATTTTCATGGCTGTAACCGTGGATGCCAATTTCATGACCTGCGTCGGCCACGGCCTGCATCTGCTCCGGGAAGGTTTCGATGGAGTGGCCTGGAATAAACCACGTTGTTTTCAGCTGATGTTCAGCAAACATTTTCAGCAGACGAGGGGCACCCACTTCACCAGCGAACATGCCACGAGAAATATCGTCTGGTGAGTCTTCACCGCCGTACGAACCCAACCAGCCTGCAACGGCATCCACATCCACACCAAACGCACACAGGATTTCTTTGGCCATCTTTGACTCTCCTAATCTGGGCGGCTTTAAAGTCAGTATCAGGTCTTCACCCGCTCACTTTGTCGCCTATAAAATGGATATTAAAAATAAATGTACATTTTTAAGGTAGCAAAGAGGATGCCAGGTTTTTGAGAGGGATCTCTCAGTTTTGCCAGAGGTAAAATTAAGCCATTGATTGTTAACTTAATGTTTTTGTTAAAAGTGAAAAGTTAACGCACAGCATGCCGATTGACGCTTGGGTTACCAGACCTTAGATATAATGTATATTTACTTAAATGATCCATTATTGTGCAGCCTGCACTGTGAAGAGGCGCACGCCTTCCCTCCCCTGAAACTGAGGGGCTATGGCATAATGGTTTCCTGATCAGCGGGAGAGTGGGATTAAGGATGGTTAACGACAGTGACAGTGTGAAAATGGAGGCCAAAGCGCCCGCGCGCTATGAAACGATCCGTCAGGTGCTTGAAGATGCCATTGCCTCCCGCAAGGTTCCGCACGGATTGGTACTGGTTGAAGGCCCGCTGGCACAGCTTTTTGGCACCAGCCGCGTCCCTGTCCGCCAGGCGCTGAGCCTGCTGCACGATCAGGGCCTGATCACCCGTTTTGAAGGCCGTGGCTTTATCGTCGCCCGGCAGAATGAGGAAGTTGATCCGCAGCGCATCGCTTTAACGCGCAGCGTGTTGGGTTTGGATCAGGAACGTGAGCTGGTTGATACCCGCAGCACCGGAGAGAAACTGCTGCAAAGCCTGCAGGAAGCGCTCTCCACCTGCATGGTCTTCGGCCACTATCAGCTGAATGAAGCCCAGGCCGCCGAGTTCTATAACGTCAGCCGCAACAGCATCCGCGAAAGTCTGATGCGCCTGCGGGACAAAGGATTGGTAGAGAAAGAACCCTATTCTCAATGGCTGGCAGGCCCGTTAACGGCAAGAGAGATCAGCGATCACTATGAGATCCGAGCCAGCCTTGAATCAGCCGCGCTGCGTAAAGCCGCTCCTCACCTGCCGCAGCAGCAGATCCTCGATAACCTTAAACGGTTGGATCAGGTTGAGGGCAAACGGGTGAGCTCTGCCGAACTGGAACAGGTTGAGGACGATCTGCATCTGTTCTGCCTGGAGCCAGCGGGTAACCGCACGATGATGGAGATCATGCGCCAGAGTCAGTCACCGCTGATCGTCACGCGAATTTTTTATGAGATGCTGGCGATCCCGATCGATGACTCGATCGTCAAAGAACACCGCCTGGTGTATGACATGCTACTAAAAGGGAGCTGGGATTTGGCGGCGATGGGGCTGCGTGAACATCTGGAGCGTTCGCAGATCAGAACATTACAGAAGCTCAAGGTGCTGTCTGTCTTACCGGTGCCTGAACTGCCACCTTATCTGCTGCGTTTGAGCTGAGGGCCGGTGTAACGTCGGTGCTGAGTCTCGTTTAGCCGCACCAGTGCAGCATCGTACGCTAACTTAACCGGCTTTTTTGCTGTGGCAGCAGCCAGCAAGATCATTAATGATCGGGCAATCGGCGCTGTCGTCGCCCGGGCAACTTTCCGCTAAGGCCAGCAAACGCTCACGCATCTGGGTCAGTTCCTGAATATGTGACTCAATTTCCGCCACTTTTTGCAGTGTTCTGGCCTTCACATCGGCGCTGTGACGCTGAGGGTTATTAAACAGCGTCACCATCTCGCCGCACTCTTCCAGATTGAAGCCTACCTGCCGGGCCTGGCGCAGCAACGTCAGCTCTTCAAGATGTTTAGCGGTATAGCTGCGGTAGCCGTTTTCGCTCCGCAATGGCGCAGTAACCAGACCTTTCTCTTCATAAAATCGAATCGCCTTGCTGGTCAGCCCGGTTTTTTTTGCCACATCGCTGATATTCATCTTCTCTCCTTGACCTTCCCCTTGATGGAAGGTTTAACCTTCATTACTACTGTAAAACCCCGTTGGGGTCAAACCGGATAACCTGGAGCTTATACCATGTCACAAACCACTATTCTGGCGCTGGATGGCTTGTCCTGCGGCCACTGTGTGAAAAGAGTGAAAGAGACGCTGGAGCAGCGTGCAGACGTTGACCAGGCAGAAGTGTCGATCACTGAAGCCCGTATCAGCGGCAGCGCTGAAGCCAGCGAGCTAATCGCCGCGGTTGAACAGGCCGGTTATCATGCCAGCCTGGCGCAGGATGCCAGCTTCCCAAAGACTGAACCGCTGACAGAATCAGGATCCCAGCCGGAAGCGCTGACAGCGGACCCTCATCAGCTTCCGGCGGAACAGACTGATAGCGCCCAGAATGTTGAGGCCGTTCAGCCTGCAGAAGCGAGGGTAAACGCTCAGCCGCTGACGGCCTCAGAAGCGCCCTCGGCAGAGAGTTTTCACCTGCTGATTGATGGCATGAGTTGTGCCAGTTGCGTCAGCCGGGTACAGACTGCGCTGCAACAGGTAACAGGTGTCAGCCAGGCACGGGTTAACCTTGCCGAGCGCAGCGCGCTGGTGATGGGTGATGCTGCACCTGGTGCGCTGATCGATGCGGTGAAAAATGCCGGTTATGCGGCAGAAATCATTGAGGATTACGCAGAACGACGCGAGAAACAGCAGCAAACTGCCCGCCGGGCCGTGCGCCGTTTTCGCTGGCAGGCCGCCCTCGCCCTGACCTTAGGCATTCCACTGATGCTGTGGGGCATGGTCGGCGACAATATGATGCTGACCGACAGCAACCGCAGCGGCTGGCTTGCCGTTGGAC
>NZ_JBAVTT010000027.1:0-33877 GCF_049696395.1 Erwinia sp. | reverse complement strand
TCTCTGGCACATGAAGCAGCGAAGCGCAGCACCAGATGCCATCATATTTATCTACTGCAGTCAGCGCCTGAAAGCGCATCACCTCGACAGGTTTTCCTGACAAAAACTTCGCCCGCTCTACCAACTCTCTCGATGCATCAAAAGCATCAACCTCGAAGCCCATCTCAGTAAAGGCTTTGGTATCGCGGCCTGAACCGCAACCGGCATCCAGAATGCGTGCGCCGGGCTTAATGTGTGCCAGAAACGGTTGATAGACGGCAGACATATCCACATCCACCGTATCATCGTAAAAGCGCTGAGCATTTTGCTGGTAGTAATCGTCATTCATCAGAAAATACCGTTTCCCTGTGCAGCAGGTTCCCATTCATGGAGCAGAGTGAACTTAGCTGTATCCCAAGTGCGTTGCAGGAAATTATGCCTCAGAGTTGGGGTATTCCCCGTCTGTCGGATCAAGGTTTCACGCAAAGGAAGATGGCTGTTAATAAAATACTCGTTACGATCGTACAAACGCTGGAGCAATTTGGTTGAAGGTATCCGGGCAAATTTACCCTGATGACCACGATTGCAAGACTGGCAGGCCAGCACCAGGTTCCAAACGCCGTCCAGATTGCTGAGCGTATCGTTCAGCATGAAAGGCAGGAAGTGGTCGACATCAGCGAGACCTTCTTCCCCCATAGCAACGCTTATTGGGCGGTAGCAATAGAAGCAATAGCCTTTTTGGTAGCCATTCAGACTGTCGCGGCAGCTGGTGATGTTAATCCGTCGATTGTCCCGGCGACTAAAAAGCATCTTACTGTCTTCGTCGTATTCAACAGCAATCAGGTTACGCGATATGCCCATTGCCCAGGCTTCCTCAACCAGTCGCCAGCGTGCTTGGGTTTCCTGAATCAGGTTGGGGAACTGATCGTTTTCGGTCAGATAGTAATAGTTGTCTGTCAGGCGGATGCCTTTCCCGGTTTTACGCTCATCAAGGAAGAAGCGTTTATCGATTTCAGCCTGATTGACGTTATGGAAGGCATCAATAACGCAGCCCAACCCAAGTTTAACGGTGGTTCCAATCAGCTGTTCTTCAGGGATCTCACCGCTATTAAATTTTAGACAAGCCCCCAGAAACTGACCCTGTCTACCACTGATTTGTTTAGGGGCCTGTTTGAGGTGATCGCATAGATGACGGGCAAAAGGCGCAGCCAGCATCTCAAGGGTGATTAAGTCATTGCCCGGTTGCTTAAGGTCATACAGCGCATGGGCCAGCGCAAATTTATAGGAGGCGACATTCTTGCCAAAAAGGATCACACCACGCCAGTAATGTTCAAGCTTGGGATCGGCCTGATAAAAACGCATAAATGTCCTGTTTTGTGAGGCAGCTCGTAACAAAGGGAGTTACGCGATCACATAACAAAACGCTGTAATTGTAAATCCAAAAAATCATCGCCGTCCGCGCAAGTACTCCAGTGGTTTCTCAGGCCAGGCCTGATCAGGGAAAAGCCACAAACGGATGCTGTACAGATGGAACAGCGGCGTGAAGAGCTGCTCATCTTTCTTAGTCAAACTTTCCAGCTCAAGCAGCAACAGATCCAGCTCATCCAGCAACGCGGGATGCGGGGCCACTTTCAGTGACTTCATCCGGCGCTTCAGGAACAGCGCCAGTTCGTGGAACATCTGCCCACTATCCAGATGGTGCTGCCCCAGAACCTCGCGGTTGCGGGCGTAATAGTCGTAGCAGTTCGCGCCCAGCCAGACTTCGGGAACCAGGTTGCCTGCGGTGAGCAGGTCGGGATGGGGATCGAGTCGCATACGCGGCAGGATAACGTTCACTCGTTCCAACATGCCGGTAATAAAGTTCTGTCGTGATACCAACGACGAGCCGTTACGCTCCATCTCTTTCACAAACCGCAGCAGCTCACCTAACCCTGAACGTACCGCGCGTCTGGCAATCCACGACGGTCGCTTGTTACGAATAATCGCGGTGATCACTACCGCAAACAGGACGCCGGTCATAGAAGAGATAGCAGTGTTGATGGCGGACGAGAGATCGGGTTTCAAGTGGTGGCTCATGCCCAGTAAACCTGGCAACTGTATCGCGGCGCTCAGACCGATCATGTTGGTGGAAGGGTTGGCAATCACTAACCCAAGCACGAAAAGGCCTGGTGACAGGCAGATAATCAGGCTCTCAAAGGTCACGGCCTGCGGGATCAGCAGCGCCACGTAAAGCACGCTGATAAAGATGGAAATGACCGTCCCTTTGATAAACAACTTCATTGAGTTACCCGGCGTATCTGCGCTGGCAAAGAATGAGCTCAGTATCGCGGCCATCATCGGTGCGGAGGCACCATCACGCCACGCGGTGCCCATCCAGAACAGGCAGGCCCCAAAGGTCGCCAGGAATGAAGTGGTAGCGGAGAGCAAAAGAAGGCCGGTATCAGTGTGAGGGCGCGAACGTTCCTTACGAGCCAGGCTGGTATCTCCAGAGAGGTCGCTCACCAGGTTACTCACGCTGTGATAAGCCCCGGCGATACGGACAAAGTCGGCCAGGCGCTCCAGCAAACCGGTTAACACCAGGCACTCATCTATCGGCAATTCACCTCTCAGCCAGGCGCTTTTCAGGTCGGCCTGACTGGCGGTGAGCGTTGCCTGGATCTCGGCGTTATCCCTGAGGTTCTCCTCGGCGTTCAACCACATCAGGAACTGCTGAAAGGCGAGGGAAACGGTCTCAGGGAAGCGGATCTCCCGCAGCGACATCTGATGCAGACGGATCTCAATAGAGGCCAGCGTAGGGATCAGATAAGACAGATGCTGATATTGCACGCTGACCAGGCGGATCAGCCTGCGTGCGGCGTCACCTTCATAGACGCAGTGTGTAATCAGCGCTTCAACCTGCTGCGGATATTGCGCCATACGGATCAGGATGTCTTCCCGCTCCGGCGAGTTGTGTTTGGTAATCCCTGTCAGCAGGTCGCTGCACATCTTACGTCCGTTCTGATACCAGACGGTGACGCTTTGTTCCAGCAGGCTACGCATCGAAACAGGCAGCAATAATCCATGAATAAAGCTGCTACAGGTTACGCCAAGCGTGATCTCTTCAATACGCGAAATCACCGTGCCGGTAATACTCAGCGGCAGGGTGACGGCAGGGAAGCCCATAATGGCGGCGCTGTAGCCTGCCAGCATAAACACATAGCTTTTCGGTGTGCGGTCGTGCAGCGACAGATACAGGCAAAAACTGACCCACAGAGAAACGCACAGGCTGAACAGCATCGGGGACTGAACGGTTTCGGGGTAAATCAGGAAAACAAACAGGCCCCCCAGCAACGTTCCCATCACACGGAAGATCGATTTGGAGATAGTAGAAGCCGAATAGAGCTGGGAAGAGACGTAAACGGAAGTCAGTGCCCAGGCTGGTTTATCCAGATTCAGTTCAAGTGAGATGTACAAAGCCAGAAAGGCCGCAAGACAGGTCTTAACTGAAAAAAGAACGGCGTTTTTCGAAAACCACTGCATGACAGAATGACTACCAGATGCACACTAATTGCGCAGCATCCTGCCAGAATACGCGCCTTTTTCATGGGGTTAACTGCGTCAAATTGTTACTGAATCAAAAAAGATGTTCCCATTATGAAATCATATCAATTAGAAACTATATAAAAAAACTTTAGCAGTTGTGGAAGCAAGGCTGGCTCGTGCCATCAAAAGCAGGGCCTTTCCGAGTCATAACAAGGCGCTAGACGTTACCCGTAACAGTCGATCAATAAACCCTTTCAATGATAGAGATCAACCTTGTATCAATGAGTGCCCTGAATCCCTGCCGCAACCATAAAAAAGATTCGTATAAGAGAGCTGCCAGAGGCGGCTTGTGCGGTTGAGGATTTCTTGATTGCCTGGCAATTTCAGCTGTTGTTGGCAAAAAAAACGCCCCCGTTCTGGAGGCGTTCAGAGTATTAAAAGTAGCCGCAAACCTGTTATTTGATCTCAACAGTCAGCTCTGGTGCACCGAAGCTCACCAGTTCAGCCTGTGAGGCGGTAAAATACTGCTGCCAAAACCCTTCAAGCTGCTGCATGATCTTGCCAGAGCGATAGTTATTTTTGGCCGAGGTATCAATCAGTCCTGCGCCAGCCACATAGACTTTCGCACCGGAGAAATCGGCAATCAGGTTCTGCTTAGTCACCCGAGCCAGCTCTTTTTCTGGCGAAAGCAGGCGGATCTGATTGTTGCTGTAGAAGCTGCCAAAATCACTGTTCTCCAACATGTCCGAAACCAGCACCACTGATTTGACCGGTGCCGGATCGCTTTTCAGGTCCACCGCTATACGCTTAAGGCTGTCGAGTATTTCGCTTTTAGCGATGTTGTCACCTTCAGCAGCAAAGCTGGCGGCCATCAGTTTGCCAATGCCTTGATCAAAATAGTGCTTCTGTTTGATCAGGCAGGCATCCAGATTTTTCAGGCTCTCCATACCCATATTGTTGCGGGCCTTTTGATCGGTAAACAATGCTTCCAGTTTGCCGTCAAACACCCGCTTCATATAGTTGTCCTGCAACAGGGCTGAGAACTGATACAGCACGACACGATCTCCCGGCTGTACGTAACGGATCACGTGTTGCCAGACTGACTTTTTCAGGTCCAGCGGGATCTTCACCGTCTGATCGATAACGATCACCAGTTCGCGCCCACTCTCTGCCGGGCGCTCAGCATCCAGCTTTGAATAGTGGTAGCAACTCGGGATATCGTTGCGGTCAGCAGCCTGAATACCCCAGGACAGGCCCAGTAATATCAGGGCAAGCCCTCTCATGCTTCACCCTTCGCCCGGGTTTTATTCAGCAACTGCTGCACACGCTGACGCTTAAGGACGGCTTCGAACGATAAGCCCTGATCTTCGGCAATCAAAGCCAGATCCTCTTCATCCAGGCCAACCAGGTCGCCAAGCGCATTGATACGGGATTTTTCATCTTCTTTAGCGGCAGTTGGCTGAGGCGGGACATCAACCGGTGCTTGAGTCTCTGTCGCCACTACATGCAGAACCCGAGGTGCAGCGGGCTGCTGAGGCTGGGGAGCGCTCACAGGTTCAACTTGCGCGTAATTGGCGGTTTTAAGATGTTCGCTCAGCTCGTGATCGGAACGGGCTTTGTCACGTATTTTTCCACTAACGAAGTCATTAAAAGTCGGCAGTTCGTTCAACTGTAAACTCTGGCTGCTGGTGCGTTTCATCATCAGGCGATTTTGTAGCGCACTCAGTTTCTCCTGACCATCACGCTCAACACGTTCACGGCGCATGTTGTGCCAGGCTGAGAACTCCTCTGAACCACTGAAGTTACCCGCATATTTTGCCGCCATTTTAGACTCAATACCGGCAAACGAACGGTATATGCCGATCAGGATCCCAATCAACTGCACGCCAATGAAAATAACCGACAGAATAATGAAGGTCAGCTTGGAGGCGAAGACGCGGTTATTACCGATTTCTTTGGAAGCCTGACTATCAGCTTGGGTATTGTCAGCCACTGCATCGGCAGGCAGGTCGAAAGGTGAGCTTTGGGCATCTGTCGTCTGGCTGAAAGGTGTGCCATTGACGGCCTGAGTATCCATTGAATCAATGGTCGCCGCTCGAACAAAATATGCGCCTACGGCAAAGAACAGGACCAGGGCTAACGCAATAGCCGTTGCCCAATATTGGGGTTTGACGTGAACGTTGGTGCTAATGCGGTTAAGCATCTGGACATAATTAGGCTGCTCGTCATCAAGACGTGTTTCTTCCAATGAAACTTGGGCATTTTTCGATAATCCCATTGCCGTGCCGCCATGTCTTGCATCTTCATACCAGTAGCGGATCTTTTTAAGCAGGGTATTTTTATGTAATTCCGCGCCCATCAAATGTGTTGCAGGAACCAGCACGACCCCGATCAATACCGAGATCACAATGGCGGAAAATTCAGCCTGATTAGCGGAGATGTTGTTGGCAATAAAAGGTGAGAGTACCAGCGCAAAAATAAAGGCTTCCAGCAACACCAGTGCCACGCTACAGAACCACAGTAACGGCCCGGTAGGCTTGCGGCCACGCTCATCAACTTTATTCAGGTAATTGACGCAACGCAGGTAAAAATCAGCGCTGAGGTTGAAGGATTTATGATGCTGCCAGTATTTGGCACACAGCGCTTCCTCTGCCGGATACCAGAGTTTACCTCCGGTCCCGCTGCGGCGCGGTTCATTATTACGCGAAAGGCGAGCAATAAAGCCGAAAACGGGCAGACTGCTGAACAAGTTCAGGAAGAAATAGCTGACCTGTTCCCACCAACGAATAAAGATAATGACCAGCGCCATCAGGCCCACTAATGGCCAGAAAATATAGCGGTAAAGGGAGATCGCTTCGGCGATGCTCTGGAAAAGTTCCATTGTCTGTTCCTTAATTAACTACGAACTGGGGTATAAGCCGCCATGTAAGCGTTGCTGTGGCTGGAGTAGAAAAGCTGGCCCTGTTGAGCTTTAGTGGCTTTTTTGGACAGCAAAAGATCAATACAGGAGAGCGGTTGGCCTCCCTCTGCCGGCAAATACACCCGATAGAGAATACTGTCTTCGCCTTCCCATGCATTGGCCGCGGCCTGAATCGGTGCATCCACCTTACGGTTACCAGCAGACTGATAATTGCGGGTGATATAGACCTTTGGATTGGTTTCTACCGTAGCGTTTTCTTGCAATACCTTAACCGGTGACAGGGTGACCAAGTGGTTGTTGACCAGCCCAGCCCAGGCACGGCCATTCATACCCGGCAGGTATTCCGTAGTGCGGTGAGTATCAATAGCCTTACCACTGGCAAGATTTTTCGCCGTTCCGGCTACTCGCGCTGTATCGGTCAGGCAGCTCCCGGTCACCTGGCTGGCATTGGCCTGGGAGATCAGGCTGAATCCACTGCTCAGCGGTTTGAGGTTGGCTGCCAGCGGTTGCAGAGAACGGCTGACTGGCTGGCCGCCAAAATCAATCCAGTTTTTGCCATTTACGGCTTCAGATGGGTTTGAAACAGCGGCCGTCTGGCTGGTTTCACTGGCGCTGGACACTTTTTCTGTTTTACTGATGCGGTCCTGCGAAGACGCTGACTGTTTTGATGGGAGGGAAGTCTTGCGTTTGGAGGTCGCAGCTTTTGGTTTTGCGGTGCTGTCATCTGACTGAGTGCCATAGCGAAGATAGGCAAGATTGCTGCCTTCTTGTTCAACACGCTGTTTTAATAAGGCTTCATTGGCCAGGCCAACAATCTCCACCCTGCGATTTGAGGATCGCCCGGCAAACGTGGCATTGTCTGCGATAGGGCGGGATGAGCCTGCGCCCTGGAAATAGAGCTGCTGGGGATTAAGACCAGCCTGCTGTAAAACGCGCCCAACGCTCTGTGCCCGGTTTTCAGAAAGTTTTTGGTTCCAACTGGCGTTGCCGGTAGCATCGGTATGACCCACAATCAGCACAACCCCTTGCTTATCATCCTGCTTCATCACCGCCGCTAATTTTCTGACTTGTCGCAGGCCATCTTCAGTGAGTTTGGCACTGTCGGTATCAAACATACCCCGGTCTTCAACCTGGGCGACAATACCAACGTCTTGTTTGCTCCCACTCGTCTGGGCCTGTAAGGGGCTTGAGCTGATGGTGATGTGTTCTTCTGCCGCGATTTTAGCCAGTGCCTTTTCACGATTTTGCCAGGCATTACCCGCTACGCATCCGGCAACGCCGCCTGCCAGCCCACCGATAAGGGCTTTACCGGCATCTTTAGTGAGTAAATAGGTCAGCCCTCCACCAAGTGCCGCTCCTCCGATACACCCAATAGCAGTCCCATAGTTCTGGCCAGCTTCGTGCATACTGGCGCAGCTTGATGACAGCATAACCACGGCCGTCAGCAGGCTAATCTTCCTGATATGATGTCGTTCCACGTCCTCTCCTTTGTCCTTGTCCATCCCAAAAAGTAACAGTCCTGCAGCTATTCCCTCATAAGAAGGGGATTAAGCCTGAATAAACGAGTAGTCATTATTTATAAAAATAGAACTCACGGAATCAGGCGCGAGGCGTGCGCTAATCCGCGTAAAAGCAGAATGACGAATAATAATTAAAACAAAATAAGTGCCTGCATTAAGCCAAATTAAAGAAGAGGATGAATATCTTTATGGCTGCAAAAGCGCAATACAGGGGAATAATTCACAGAAAGAATGTCAGGAATGCCTGTGAATAAAATAATCACTTGATGGTATGACCTGACTCTATGATAAACCGGCACATTATTGCCATCTATGGGACTGTTGTCCAGCAGTAAGCAAGCCTTAAATTGAGACTGGTATCCACAAGCTGAATCATCAGATGCGAGTATAAAACCTTATTTGGTTTGCTAACTGAACCGATGTTGATTAGAAAAAATTTGATTGGGCTTCAATTCGCCAAAAGAAAAGCCAAACCAGGTTCCCAATAACAGAAAGAGGTACTGCAGCACGCACCAGGCAGAGGATTCGTGGTTATGACGGTTGGATGCCTTTGCTACCAGGTAACCTACAACATCAGATAGGTATCATCATGGCGGCACTTCAGTTTACCTGTACGCTGTTTCAGACCCGTAGAGGGATGAATGACTAAGGCGCGGCAGATATTCGATAGGGAGATTTGAGGGAAACCCAGTTGAAGCGGCATTTTCACTGAAAACGTAATCATCAACACAATAAAAATTGCACTGAACAAGTAAAAAGCCCGGCGTCTGCCGGGCCAATCACTGCTCATCAATCTTCATCCTCAGGGCTTTGCAGCCTTAACAGCTCTAAAACCCTTCAGCGACCACCCTCAAAGATGAGAAACTCCGTGGCCAATCTTGCCGTGCCCGGCACCCACTTTTCCTTCGTCCGCATCCTCCACCAAATCACACTGTTTCGGCAGCGTGGTGGCAATCAGTCCGGCAATAATAAGTGATGCCGCCAGCGCGCAGATGGCGGTTCCCTGACCGTAGAAGTAGATCATAATGCCGACCAGGTAAGGGCCGCAGAAACCGCCCAGGTTACCCAACCCGTTAATCACTCCGCGTGCGCTACCGGCCAGTTCTGCCGAGGCTATGCGGCCAGGCATGGACCAGAACGGGCTGGTGGCTGCTTTGAGGAAGAAGCCGCAGAACACCAGCGCGATATAGGCCGCGACGATATGCTGATGCAGCACCACAGAAGCCAGCAGCGAGGCGGCGAAGCAGAACAGTGAAATCATTACCCACAGACGGCGTTTACCGGTCTTATCGCTGATCATTGAAATCAGGTAGATACCGACGATAGTCGCCACAAAGGGCAGTATCGCTAACAGACCTACGTTCGCCATATTGGCACCGGTCAGGTTTTTCAGAATACTTGGCAGCCACAGCGTGTAGCCATAGTCACCGGTTTGGTAGAAGAAGTTCAGCAGCACCAGCTTCATCAACCCTTTGTTACGGAACACGTCCTTCAGCTGCGCTTTGCCAACCGGCGCTTTCTTGCTGCGCTCTTCGCGTTCACGCGTCAGTTCGGTAATCAGATATTCACGCTCACGTGCTGGCAGCCAGCGAGCTTCTTCCGGACGGTCGCTGATCACCAGCCACCACACCAGCAGCACAGCGGCAGAAAGCAGACCTTCGATGATAAACAACCAACGCCAGTCAAACGCGTTAATAATCATGCCGGAAATCGGCGCGGTGAACATGCCGCCCAGCGGCGCAAACATCATCACAAACGCATTCGCACGGCCCAGTTCCTTCTCTGGGAACCAGTTGCTGACCATGGTCAGCACCACCGGCAGCATTCCGCCTTCAGAAATCCCCAGCACAAAACGCAGGCCCAGCAGCTGCCAGTGATTGGTCACAAAGCCCGTGGCGATCGAAACCACCATCCACGCAGCCAGAGACCAGGCGATAAACTTCTTGCCGCTGCCATTCACCGCCACGCGGCCGCCCGGCACCTGCAGGAATAAATAACCGATAAAGAAAATGCCGCTGGCGATACCAGCCATCTGACTGGTAATGGCTAAATCCTGCTCCATGCCGCCAGGCAGAGCAAAGCTGATGTTCACCCGGTCCATAAAGGAGACAATGCAGGTGATCAGGATCGGGGCTATCACACGCAGCCAACGCGTGCCGGGTATTTTATTATTCATCTCTGGCCCTCTGGAAAAGTGGATGGACGGCGTCCATCCCTGTGATGCAGGCCGACAGCGCCGGCCTGGGCAGGTATAGCGAAAGCGTTAATCGATGGCGGTAAGCAGCGGCTTCTGGTTGAAGAAGGCTTCAATGTTCGCAAACACCACATTGGCCATCTGCTGGCGGGTCTCATGCGTGGCGCTACCAACATGGGGTTGTAACAACACGTTGTTCAGCGCAATCAGCTCTTGCGGAACCTGTGGCTCCTGCTCGAAGACATCCAGCGCGGCGCCCGCGATCTCACCTTTGCGTAAGGCCTGAATCAACGCCGACTGGTCGACTAAAGAGCCGCGAGCGATATTGATCAACCAGGCGTGTTTCGGCATCGCCTGCAGTACGGAGCTGTCTATCAGCCCTTTGGTGGATTCTCCGCCAGAGGCCGCAATCACCAGGAAGTCGCACTCTTTCGCCAGGCTTTGCACATCGTCGCACCAGTCGTACGGCAGCGATTCACGGCGGCTGCGGCTGGTGTAACTTATCGGCATATCAAACCCGCTGGCACGGCGGGCAATGGCCTGGCCGATGTTACCCATGCCGATAATACCCATGCGTTTGCCGCTAACCTGAGTGCCAAGCGTTGGCGCGTTGTTCAGCCACTGACCTTCACGGACAAAGCGGTCGCCCTGGCAAAGTCGGCGGGAAGCCGCCAGCAGCAGGCCCATCGCCATGTCGGCAACGTCATTGGTTAACACGCCGGAGGTGAGGGTGACGGCAATCTTGCGGGAGCGGGTATAGCTGAGGTCGATAGCATCAGTGCCAACGCCAAACACGGCAATCAGCTGAACCTGTGGGAGCTGCTTCAACACTTCATTGCGGACGCCGATGTCACCACGGGTGACTACGGCCTGAATGGTGTCGCCAGACTGGGCCAGAAACGCCTGGGGATCTTGCTGCTCGTACAGGCGGTGAACCGTCCAGGCAGAGGCCAGGCGGTCCAGCAGGGCGTCAGGTACAGGAGCAATTAACAGGATGGCTGGAGTTGTCATGGGGTTCCCCTTCAAAGACAGTACGTCGGATACGTACTATTAAAGGGGTTTCTGAGTATTTAATTGCGAGCTGGATCACAGTGAATCGTGTTAGAAATCTGTGTTACCGACTACGTGATCGCGAAGGCCATAATTAGGGCTTTTTCAGCTTCAGATGGTCGCTCCCATCGACAGCCGATAGTGCAAATCGACCCGTTCGATAGTTGGAAGGTTATTGATCTTCTTGATCAAAATCTCGGTAGCAGTTTTGCCCATCTCGAAGCGCGGCGTGATCACGCTGGCCAGTTTGGGGGTTGTTACCTGACCAATCTCAAGGCCATGGAAACCGGCAATCGCCATCTCCTGCGGCACGGCAATGCCAGCAGCCAGGCACTCTTGCAGCACGCCAACGGCAAGGTCATCATTGGTGCAGAGAATGCCGTCCATATCGGGATACATCTGGCGGGCCATAGTCATCATTCCTGCGCCGGTAGAAACCGAAGAGACTTTTTTTGGGGCGATACGTCCGGTTGGCAGGCCAGCGTCTTCAACGGCTTTGCAGTAGCCTGCGTAGCGCTGTTCGTCGCGGATATCGGACATCGACCCGAAATAGATAACGCGCTTTTTGCCACTGCCAATCAGCATACTGGCCATATCAAAACCGGCCTGGAAGTTATTGAATCCGACGTTAACCCGGCCTTCGGTGGTGGTCAGCCCCATCACTTCGGCTACCGGAATGCCTGCGGCTTTCAGGTACTTCTCGGCGCGGACGGTGTGCACCGACTCAGTCAGTAAGATTGCCTTAACATTGAAGGCCAGCACGGTAGCGATCTGCTCCTCCTCACGCTGGCTGTCGTAATCGTAATTTACCACCAACGTCTGGTAACCCTGAGCCGTAGTCACGGACTCAACGCCGGCCAGCAGGTCGGAGAAAATCTGGTTATTAAAGGAGGGGATCAGCACGCCGATGCGGGGCAGAGCATTGCTGGCAATAGCGTGATTATCCGGGTCTGGCTCGTAACCCACCTCAGCAATCACGCTGGCAATTCGTTCGGCAGTCTCGGGTTTTACCTTTTCCGGCGTGCGGAGATAGCGGCTGACCGTCATTTTTGTTACACCCGCCAGAGTGGCAATATCATGTAACGTGATGCGTTGCATTTTCATAGTAGTTATCAGCTGACAGCCCTTCAATCCCTGCATTATGCCTGCTGCGACCCTTAAAGGAAATTGGATTAAGGTGCGGTTTTTCCTGTTCTTGCGGCTCGCTTCTCAGGGAAAAGCCGTCAGCGATCACAGCAACGGTATCCTGGTTTCGTAACAGTGCTTTGAGTGATCTGTATCACAGTTTAAAAGCGGTAAAACCCGTGTGATAAGGGCTATCCGGCCTCACCTCGCGCGAGCCACTCACTGCCTGAAGCTATGGAGCAGGAACAGATGAATTTATTCAGCTTAGAGAACAAACGTATTTTAGTGACCGGTGCAGCGCAGGGCATCGGTTTTATTATGGCGCGTGGCCTGGCACAGCACGGTGCGGAAATCATCATTAACGGCACCTCAGAAGAGCGTGCGGAGAATGCCGCAATGAAGCTGCGCGATGAAGGCTTTACTGCGCACACCGCCGTGTTCAACGTTTCCGACCCGAAAGGGGTTGAGGAAGGGATTGAAAAGATTGAGTCCACTGTCGGGCCGATCGACGTGCTGTTTAACAATGCCGGCATTCAGCGCCGCCATCCGTTTACTGAATTTCCGTTGGATGAGTGGAATGACATTATTGCCACCAACCAGACCGGTGTGTTCCTCGTGTCTCAGACCGTGGCGAAACGCATGATCACCCGCAATGCGGGCAAAATCGTCAACATCTGTTCAATGCAGAGCGAACTGGGGCGCGACACCATCACGCCGTACGCCGCAGCGAAAGGGGCAGTGAAGATGCTGACGCGCGGCATGTGTGTGGAGCTGGCCCGTTACAATATCCAGGTCAACGGCATTGCGCCGGGCTATTTCGAGACGCCAATGACTAAGGCGCTGGTGGATAATAAGGAGTTCACCGACTGGTTGTGCAAGCGCACACCCGCTGCACGTTGGGGCAATCCGGAAGAGCTGGTGGGCGCGGCGGTGTTCCTGTCTTCGAAAGCGTCTGACTTTGTGAATGGGCATCTGCTGTTTGTTGATGGCGGCATGTTGGCAGCGGTATAACGCGGAGGATCCAAAATGGCAGGTCAATGCATTATTGTGATGGGCGTGTCCGGTACCGGGAAATCCTCGGTGGGAACGGCGCTGGCAAATGCACTACAAGCGAAATTTATCGACGGGGACGATCTGCATCCCCGCCAGAACATCACTAAGATGGCTTCTGGCCAGGCGCTGAATGACGACGATCGTCTGCCGTGGTTAGGAAGGCTTTCAGATGTGATTTTCAGCCTTGAGCAGAAGAATGAGTCCGGCGTGCTGGTCTGTTCAGCGCTGAAAAAAAGCTATCGCGATCGGCTGCGTGAAGGGAATCAGAACGTGCACTTTATCTGGCTGAATGGTGATTACAACTGCGTGCTGGACCGGATGAAACTGCGCAAAGGGCACTTCATGCCGGAAGCCCTGCTGAAAAGCCAGTTTGCCGCGCTGGAAGCGCCCGGTGCAGAGGAAAGGGATGTCATTCCCATGGATATTTCCCCGGCTTTAAGCACCATCGTTACCCGCTGTGTCAGCCTGCTGCAGCCCACTCATGCGGCGCCAGCCGTGGCATCCTTATAACCGGAGACCGAACAACGTTATGATTATTGATACCTTCGAACAGGCAGCACAAAACCCGCTTTACCCAGCGGTGATCCGTAAAACGTTGCAGACTCTCCAGGCGAATAATGCTCAGACCCAGGCTGCCGGGAAATACGAGATCCAAGGCGAGGCGATCTTCTATTCGGTAATGGAAAGCGAAACGCGTGACTTTAACGCGCAGCAGCCAGAGTTCCACCGCAAGTATATCGATATCCATCTGGTGCTGGCCGGTGAAGAGATCATCGGCGCTGGCCCAATCGGTCTGGAGCTGGATCTGGTTGCACCGTTTGAAGAGCATAAGGATCTGGGCTTCTGCCACCGGATCGACAGCGAAACGCTGATCCACCTGCAACCAGGATCGTTGGCAGTGATCTTCCCGTTAGAGCTGCACCGCCCAATGTGTACCTTCGGCGTTCCCTCTCCGCTGCGTAAGATTGTGGTGAAAATCGATAGCGCTTTGCTGGAAGCTTAATTAGCGCGGAGTGAGTTTTTACAGCCAAATAAAAGAGCCTGAGAGTGAAAAATCCCAGGCTCTTTTATTTGAGTTGATTAATAACCAGGAACAGATCGAGTTCCCCATTTCATTAAGCCATTTCTGTCATCGTTCATGATCTCATCATGGATAGACTCCAGCACCCACCTACACTTAACTGCGATGTTGTTCACATCAGACAATGCATGCTTAGTCGCTGCATAAAACAGGAGATAAGACTTTTTTGACATACCTGGAAGGCTGCCAAAACAGATATTATCTGTGTCAAAAGATTCGACTTTTCCAGCGTAAGTCATCATATCGATTGAACTCAGAATGTGCAGCATAGCTTTTGGGTTACGTATTAAGCCTCGTTGTGCACTCTCAACCAGAGCAGCTTTTTTTTTGTCATCAGGGATATCCTTTAACCAGGGGATAGTGGCAATCCAGTCAGCATCACCCTGAGCGATTTTAGTGACAATAATGTCATACCAATCCGACTCATTGAGTTGGGCTTGAAAAGCAGAAATCCCATGCCCTTTAATCATATCTTTTACCGAAGCAGGTGTTATCTCTGCACAGGCAAAGGCTGAACAGAAGCACAAGGACAGAAGAAGTTTTTTCATGGCACCACCAATAAGTCTTTATCATTAGAAGTCCAAATCTCACGTCTTAACGACGGTTCCAAAATGATACATCCCTCAGAAGCCCATCCTGGAACGCCTTTTACCCTTTCTCCGTGGATCCTGAATGCTGTTCGCCCGAACATATTATTCGAAGGATCTGGTATCAATACTAATGTCAGAGGCCCTTTAGAAGTGGTTTTGTCTGAGATCCGATATTTCCCCTGAGGAATCGGTCCAAGACCGCGAACTTGCTGTCTTGAAGGATTGTTTTTGTTAGTCATCTTACCGGCATAGCCCGTTCCCCGATGCTCTGAATTATGAAACATCTCCCCAGTACTTTGATGATATATCCATGTCATGATGCCTCTCCTTATTCGGTGATCCTTCCGTCCCAACTGTCTGAATGAATCAAATTACCGTCCAGATAATGCCAGGTAATTTTTTCATAGGTTAATTCGATGTATTCAAAATGAGTATGCCGATGATATTGCGGTGCTTTGATATCAAGAAGAAAAGGGAGCACCGCTACCACTCTTACCTTCTCGAGCGTGGTCGAAAAGTAGGGTTCCTCCTGACCAGCATGACTGATGCGGTAAAAAACAAACTCCGCAGAGTTAAGGCATTGCCCGGTTGTCAGGGCTTTGTAGAGGAGGGGAGAACTGCGGTCAATTTCCTTCTCAAAAGCATAGGTATTGTAATTTCGCGTTCCGGTGATTTCTCCGCTTAAAGGATCGATCGGCAGTGAAACAGCGTGGTCGAGAGAGGTAACTTCTATACTTTCTTCACGTCCCTTTACCTCAACGCCACCTTTGATAGCCAAACCGCCATCATCTTTTAATCGTAAATAGACTGGGATTGCCATCAACATCTCCTTGTTAATTCCATGTACAGGCAAGGTGATGCTAAGGCTTGATGCTTTCTGCGGCTAGCAGGGAGGGGAAAAACTATGAGCCGGTTAACGCAAAGAAATAACAGGCGGCGGGAAAGGTTAAAAAGTAACAGTGAAATAAATAGGCTGATTATCGAATAAAATAGATGATGTTAATTCATTGCTAATTTAAATAATGGCTGGGGTGAGTTGAATGACTTTCAGCACCCCAGCCAGTCTGTTATTTACGTCGCGATCTGCGCCACAGCAGAACAATAATCAGCACAATGACCAGTACCGCAACTGAGCCGGGCACGATCCATGGCTGCACTTCTGCCAACAGAGGCGGATGACCCCCTTTACGCACCCAGGCCACATCGCCTGCGGTAACTGTTCCTGCCGGATTACCGTAGTTCTGACGCACGAAGTTGGTGATATCAGCCACCTGCTGGTCGTTCAGCTTGTCGACATACGACGGGGAGCTGAAGCCAGGCATCAACACATCGCCATCGGCGGTTTTACGCTGCACACCAAACAGAATCGCGGAGATCAGGTTATTGGGATCGCGCAGACCGGTTGCCGTGTTATGGAACAGCGAAGGATAAGCCTGATTCTTACTGCCCGCGCCATCTGGCTGGTGGCAGCTTGCACAGTTACCGCTGAACAGGGCGGCACCTGTGTTCAGTGAGTGGTTCGCATTATTCGGGTTACGCCCACGAATGCTGTTTTCCACATCCATCGGCTTGCCGTAAGAGAACGCGGCGCGCGTGTCACCTTCATCGCGAATGGCTGGGGTGCTTTTCAGGTAGACCGCAATCGCTTTCAGATCGCTGTCCGGCAGATATTGCAGGCTGTTTTCAACCGCTTCAGCCATTCCGCCCGCGGCCTGGTTTTTCCCTTCAGCCCGACCGGTTTTCAGGTACTGCATCAGTTCCCGATCGCTCCAGCCCCCAATTCCGCTCACCTTGTCGGAGGTGATGTTCGGCGCATACCAGCTTCCCAACGGCCCGCCTGCCAGTGGCTTCGCGCTGTCTTCCTGCATCAACACGCCACGCGGCGTATGGCAGGTATTACAGTGTGCCAGGCTGTTGACCAGATAGTTGCCCCGGTTCCACTCGGCGCTTTTGCTGGTGTCCGGCTCAAAGCGTTTATCGTTGGCGAACATCAGGTTCCAGAACTTCATGCTGAAACGCAGGCTGAACGGGAAGGGCAAACTGGTCTGCTGATTGGCCTGATCGACCGGCTTCACGCCGTGCTCAAAGTAGTAATAGAGCGCGTGCAGATCTTCGTCGGTCATCTGGCTGTAGGAGGTATACGGCATCGCCGGGTAGAGCTGCGCACCGTCAGCACGCACGCCATCCCGCACGGCAGCTGAGAATTCGGCTTCGGTATAATGACCGATGCCGTTGTCTGCTGGCGTGATGTTCGTGGAGTAAATAATGCCCATGGGTGAAGCAATCGCATACCCGCCAGAAAAGGCGTTTTTGCTGCCTGGCGCGGTATGGCAGGCCTGACAGTCAGAAGCGGAAGCTACCTGCTGGCCTTTGTGTAACAGGTTAAGGTCGAGATCCTCTGCAGCAGCGGCAAAGCTCAACCCTGCACCGGTTAGCGCTGCCAGCAGCAGGGGAAGCAACGTCAGTTTTTTCATACCAGCCCCTTCATGCGCATCGCCATATCCTGCGCTGCTTTTAGCGCCAGCGCGGCCATGGTCAGCGTGCTGTTAACCACGCTGGCTGAAGGAATGGCACCGCCACCCGGCAGCCACAGATTCTCATGATCGAAAGCACGACAGTTGCCATCAACTACCGCGTCTTTAGCGTCTTTGCCCATGATCACGCCACCCATGATGTGGTTGTTGGCGTTAAGACCTTTGCTGATATTGAACTCTTTGGCATTAAACAGCTGGCCGATATGCTCCAGCTGAGCGTGGGAAGCCTCCGCGCCTTTGCGCACGTAGTCGCCAACATCGTAATAGATATCCGGGCAAGGAAGGCCGTGCGGATCTTTACGGGTTTTGCTCAGCGTCAGGCGGTTTTCCGGGTCTGGCAGCGGCTCAAGGCTGATCGACAGATCAACGCTGTGCACGGCACGATAGCGAATCTCTTCATCCAGTGCTTTACCGACCAGGCCTTTTGCCAGCGCCTGTTTGGTGGCCGCTACCACGCGTGAGATGTTGTTCAGAATGACTTTGTTGGCAGAGTAATCGCGGCGGAATTCGCCATCGCGATAGCCAACCATACAGCTGCTCTGCGCCGGGCCGCGACCCAGCCAGACGGGCTCTTTGGTCAGGAAGGAGCAGTGGAAACCGGAGTGGTCCATCATATTGCGGCCCACCATATCGGAGCTGTTAGCGATGCCGGTTGGGTTCGCTTCGTTGGCTGCCATCAACAACAGACGTGGCGTTTCAATGCCGTTACAGGCCAGCGCGAAGGCTTTGCCAGTGGCTTTGTGTGATGCGCCAGAGCTGTCTTTCCAGTGCACGGCGGTAATGCGGTTGTTGCTGTCGGTATCCATTTTGTAGACCACCGCTTCAGCCAGCACGACAGCGCCGTTACGTTCGGCACGTTCGATATGGTGGATGCCGTTGTACATCGCGCCAATCGGGCAGATCGGCTGGCAGTTATTGTTTCCGCAGCAGGTCGGGCGGCCTTCCCACGGACGGGTACTGCGGCCCTGTGGGATCGGCACCAGGTTGTAGCCATGCGGATTCACCACGCTGGCGAAATAGCTGTCGCCGTGGGCAAAAGGCACCATATCCATGGGATAAGGTTGGCTGCGCTGCGAAGGAGATTGCCTGGCGGGATCGTGTGGACCAGCAACGCCAATTTCGTTTTCGGCTTTGCAGTACCACGGCTCTAATTCGTCATAGGAGATTGGCCAGTCGCGGCCTACGCCATATTTTGACTGCATCACAAAGTCGCTGGGATCATGACGCCAGCAGGACGCTGCCCAGTGCCAGGTTGTGCCGCCCACGACGCGCAGGTAACCCTGTTGAAAACTGGACGCGTTCGGGCCGGTCACATTGACATAGTTATTCGGTGGGAAATAGAGCGGCGCGGGCGCGAATTTCGACTGCGGGTAAAGTCCCTGAAAGTCTGACCCCGCGCGGTTAGCGAAGGGCATGTTGCGCCAGTTCTCTACCGCCTGAGAACGCTCAATGCGTAAACCTGCTTCCAGTACCAGCACCGAGTAACCCTGGCTGACCAGCTCGTTCGCAATCATGCCACCGACAACACCTGAGCCCACAATCACAATATCCGCGCTGGCATCGCCCTGCGCAGTAAAAACGGGTTGTTTCATAATTTTTATCTTATTTTTTAATGTTTTAGATTACAGGTTGGCAATCAGACCGTCGTTTTCATCCGGGACAGGAGCCGTCCACCAGATCGGGCCGTTACCGCAATAAGTCGGAACGACCAGACCATCGCTGACCGGGGCATACATCAGCGCCTGCTTATAGGCGACCAGCGTGCCGTGATAATCGCTGCCTACGGTACCGGTGTACCAGGCCGTAACAATCTGATAAAGAAACTCTTTCAGTCCTGCCTGGCTGGCTTTCTCCATCAACTGCTGGGCGCTGTCGCCCGCACTGAGCACCTGCGCCAGACGGGTTACCCGGGCGGTAAACTGCTTATCGCTGCGGGCAAAGGCTTCGTAGAAACGGGCCGCGAGTTCACTGTCGATCTGCTTATGCTCAGTGATCGCTTGCGAGACGGTAATAAAGTTTTTTACCGGGTCGCTGGCGCTGACCAGACTGGCTGCAAATGAATGACCAGGTACCGCAAACAGCGCGGCGGAGACCGTCAGATTGACGGCGGCGCGCAGGAATTCCCGACGATTGGAACCGGTTCCATTTTTGAGCGAAAGACCAGAGAGATCTGTTTTTGGCTGATGCATGGTATCCCTGAAGACGAAAGGTGTGAAAGGAATGAGACCTAAGTCACAAATCTTACTGGGATGGCCCTGTTTTGTTAATGGGATATTGCAGAAATTTATCGGGATGTGATGTTTTTAGCTCTAAATGATAATTTTGTTTAAAAAATAGCTAACCGCTGAGATTGATTAACTGCAATTGTAACTGGCTGATTAGGATGGAATTATGAAGGCAGAAAAAGGGGAGGCAGACTGGCGAAAGCGCGTTGACACGTTACGCCAGTCTTCAGCTGTTAACGGTCAGTACAGCTGGCGATAAAGCTCGGTAATATCCGCGAGGGTCGCCTCGCGCGGGTTGCCTCCCGTGCAGACATCGTCCAACGCGGCCTGCGCCAGTGCGGCGATATCTTCCTCTTTCATCCCCACATCACGCAGCCTGGCGGGAATGCCGACATCGGCAGAAAGCTGTTTCACGGCATCAACGGCGGCGACACGCACTTCACTGAGGCTCAGGCCACAGACTCTTGCCACTTTCATCGCGCGGGCAATATCGCGATATTTCTCGCCGGTATACTCCGCATTCCACGCCATAACGTGCGGCAGGATGATGGCGTTTGCCACGCCGTGCGGCACGTTGTAAAACGCGCCCAGCGGATGTGCCATGCCGTGAACCAGCCCTAATCCTACGTTAGAAAAGCCCATCCCTGCGATGTACTGACCCAGCGCCATATCTTCCACGCCCTGGACTTCTCCAGCCACGGACGCACGCAGCGAGCGGTTGATAATCTGAATGGCCTTCAGGTGCAGCGCATCGGTCAACTCCCACGCGCCTTTAGTGGTGAAGCCTTCAATAGCATGTGTCAGCGCATCAATCCCGGTGGCGGCTTTTAGCGAGGCCGGCATACTGGCCATCATCTCCGCATCAATAATCGCCACAACAGGAATGTCGTGGGGATCAATGCAGACAAATTTACGGCGGTTCTCTTCGTCAGTGATCACGTAGTTGATCGTGACTTCAGCTGCTGTGCCAGCCGTGGTGGGAACGGCGATAATCGGTACACAAGGATTGCGGGTGTCGGCGAAGCCTTCAAGGCTGCGCACGTCGGCGAATTCGGGGTTGTTGATGATGATACCGATGGCTTTGGCAGTGTCCTGCGGTGAGCCTCCGCCGATGGCAATCAAATAGTCTGCGCCTGATGTTTTAAACAGCTCGACGCCTTGCTGCACGACGTTGATGGTGGGATTTGGCACCACTTCGTCATAAATCATAAACGGCAGATGGTGCTTGTTTAGCAGCGCAGTCACTTTCTCCACGACGCCAGCTTTAATCAGCGCTTTGTCGGTGACCAGCAAGGCTTTTTTGAAGTTGCGTTTGTTCACTTCACTGACGATTTGGGCGATCGATCCGGCGCCAAACCAGGCCGTTTCATTCAATACCATTCTGTGTTGCATAAAGGCTCCTGCGTTGAGGGTTTCTTATTGTTTCTGAAGAGGTCGGAGTGAAATATGCGCAGGAAAAAGCAGGCAGGGTATTGATGAAGATCAGTCCAGGGCGAGTTTCCTCGCCCTGGTGAAGTTAACGCGGGGAATTAATGGTGGGCATACTTGCCGGAAGGCGTTTCATCTCCGTCGGGGGTGACCTCTTCATCATCGGTGATTTCGGGAACGGGCAGGCTGGCTGCCACGCCCCAGTAGTAACAGACCAGCGAGGCTACGGTGACCAGAATCATATCCGTTGGTGAACTGATGGCATTGATGCCGCCAAACGTCCCAAGATACGACAGGATCAGCACCAGCACGTAGTAAACCAGCAGCCACCAGGCGCATTTTAAATCGCGGGCTGAGGTGTCGGACTTCTTACCGAACACCGCATAACCCACCCATGCCAGCACCAGAATCGGGATCAGGATTTCGTTCACTGACCAGCCGCTCCAGTAGATCAGCAGGGTACTGGCAATAAACGCCAGCGGGCTGAGGAGGGCAGCAATCGGCAGGCGGAAGGGACGTGGCATAGTCGGCAGATGACGACGGAAGGCACCCAGCGTGATGGGCCCTGGCATATAGGTGAAGACGGTGGCGGAGGTGACTGCGCCAATCAAACCGCCCCAAACCTGAAATTCAGAAGGCAGCGTCCAGGCAATCGACAGGATCAGTGAAAGCCATAACGCACCGCGCGGCACACCGGACCTGGCATCGACTTCACCAAAGATTTTAAACAGATGACCGTTGCGTGCCCAGGCAAACAGCACGCGGCTGGCTCCTGCGAGGTAAATATTCCCCGTACCGGCCGGAGAAATAACGGCATCCACCAGAATCAGGTTAATTAACCAGGTAATCCCAAGGCTACGGGCCAGGTCCGCATAGGGAGACTGGAACACCTGCTTCAGACCCTGCCAACCGTGTGCAGACAGTGCTTCAGAAGGCACTGCACCCATAAACGCATATTGCAGGGCAATGTAGATAACGAAGCTCACCGCGATGGCGATAATGATCGACAGGGGCACGTTCCGCTGGGGGTTTTTAGCCTCACTGGCGAAGTCCACAGCCTGACGGAAACCGAGGTAAGCAAACACGATGCCTGCGCCGGTCAGTGAGGTGAAGATACCGTGTGCTCCACCTGGCGGCGGCGGCGGGACATCGAGATTCGCCCCTTTGTAGTACATGAACAGCGTGCCGATGGTCAGTAATGGCACGATAAATTTAAAGGTGGTGACGAGGGTGTTCACCCGGCCAAAGAAGCTGACGCTCCAGTAGTTCAGCAGGAAGAAGCCCACCAGCAGCAGGATCTGTACCGCGAAGCCTAAAGCTGTCGGGCCACCAGCGCTGTTACTGACCGCAGGCCACCAGTATTGTGCATACTGACGGACCGCTTCCACTTCCACCCCGGCGGTGCTGGTGTAAGCCAGTAAGGAGCTGACGCCGATAACGAAGCCCACCACGTTGCCGTGGGAGAAGTTAGGGTAACGAACAAATCCCCCTGCGCGCGGAATGGCGGCAGAAAGCTCGGCAAACACTAAGCCTATCATCAGCACGATAATGGCCCCTAAAATCCACGCCCATCCGGTCTGAGCCCCGGCATAACCGGAGCTGGTCAGCGCCGCATACAGCCAGCCGGAGCCGATCATCGACCCGATCCCCAGCAGGCTGAGATCGACCAACCCTAACTTTTGTTTAAATGCAGCCTTTGCCATATGAACCTCATGATGTGATGTCGCGAGTTATTTATTCACTCTTTATTATTGGGTGATGCGGTAAAAGGGGGATGTAGCATATTGCGTGCCAGGAAAAATAACGGCGCGTAACGTTATTAATTTGCCGGAGGTTTCAAGGGGAACACAGGCGGAATAAACCAAAGGAAAAAATAAAACCAGTAAATAAACTGCCGCAGAGGGAAGTGCGTTGTTCGCCAGCAGTGCGAGGCGCACCCGGATGATCCATTATTCAATAATTATAATGGATTTTTACATGTTGATATATTTATGGCTATTCCCCGGCGGACTATAAAATAGCCCGGCGGGGAGGTGTTTAATTAATTAGACATAATGCTGGCGGCTAATTGCGCACTGTCGGGCGTATTACCAATTAATTCGGTCAGTAGATTATTCACGCCATCACTCATTGGGGTGAAGTGAGTTTGTGCTGAACGCGTTACCACAATAAACACGCCAACGCTGTACTGCGGAACCATCGCCATATAGGTAATAAAGCCGCCGCCGCCGCCGGTTTTCTGGATGATGCCGGGCCTTCCACCCTGCGGCGCCATATACACCCACCCCATCCCCAGCGCCGAGGCTTTGCCAGGCACGTCCATGCCGCTGACGCGGGTCAACTGGTCACGCTGATAAATCATGGTCTGAATACGGTCGGCCTGCTGGGTGCGCGGATGCACGTCAGAAGAGAGGAACTGCTGCATCCAGCGGCCCATATCATCAGGCGTGGAATAGATGCCGCCGCTGCCAATGGCTGCCAGCGTATTCATGCACGGGCTGGCTCCTTTAGCGGCCACCATCAGACGGCGACACTGGTCAGGTGAAGGGGTATAAGTGGTGTCCTTCATGCCCAGCGGCCGGGTGATTTCACGCTGCAATAACGCTGAATAAGGCACGCCAGAGGCTTTCTGCAGCGCATCGCCCAGTAAATCGAAGGCCAGGTTGGAATAGGCGGCCTGCGTGCCAGGCGCGGCTTTCAGCTGGGCATTATCCAGCCAGTTCCAGCGCTGGGAGTGCGTTGGCCAGATAAAGACCGGACGCTGTGCCTTGCCGCCCGGCTGCTCGCGTGGCAAGCCGCTGGTGTGGGTAGCCAGGTTAATCAGGCGGATAGTTTGCCCGGCGTAGCTTGGCACGCTGCTGCCGGCAGGCGCGTATTTGTTCAAAGGATCGTCAAGGCGTACCACGCCCTGTTCAGAAAGCTTTACCAGCAGTTCACTGGTCAGCAGCTTGGTCAGCGAAGCGATACGGATCACCGAGTCTTTCTGCGGGCGAACGTTGCTGCCTGGACGAATATACCCCTGGCTGGCAAAAACGCGCTGATTGGCATCAATTGCCACCATCGCCATGCCGGTTGCCTTGGTGTTGTAGAAGATGTTCTGCGCGTAGCGGTCAACAATCTGGGACGCAAGAAGCGGATCGGGGCTGGTTCTCGCTGCCATGCCGCTGAGCGGGAGGGCAACAACCATGAGTGCCAACAAGCGGTGAAGAAGGGGTTTCAACGTGCGGATATCCATCTGAGTCAGGCTTAAGAGAAACCTTATAGTAATCTGTTTTATACCGGCTTAAAAAGCGGTCAGCGTGCTTTTCTCCGCGACATTTCCCACAAATTTGTATCAAGAGGGCACAAAAGTGCCCTCTCAACTATCAGGCCAGCGCCTGACCCTGATACTGCGCGTCGTTGACCTTGAACACGCTGATAGCCAGCGAAAGCTGTTCTGCCTGCTCCTGCAGCGACTGAGCCGCAGAGGCTGACTGGTTCACCAACGCGGCATTCTGCTGCGTGACCTGGTCCATCTGGGTGATGGCCATGCTGATCTCGTTGATGCCGGTGCTCTGCTCTGAGCTGGCAATCGAGATTTCGCCCATGATGGCCGTCACGCTCTTCACGCTGTTCAGCACTTCATCCATGGTGGTCCCGGCTTTAGCCACTTGCTTGCCGCCTTCGTCCACTTTGCTGACGGAATCTTCAATCAGCTGGGCAATCTCTTTCGCCGCTGAAGCAGAACGCTGTGCCAGGCTACGAACTTCGGAAGCCACCACTGCAAAACCGCGACCCTGTTCACCGGCACGTGCCGCTTCTACTGCGGCATTCAGGGCCAGAATGTTGGTCTGGAAGGCAATGCCGTCGATGACGCTGATGATGTCGACAATTTTGCGAGAGGAGCCGTTGATCATCTCCATGGTGCTGACCACTTGCTTCACTGCATCACCGCTCTGGCTGGCGACTTTAGAAGCCAGCGCAGCCAGCTCGTTGGCCTGGCGAGCGTTATCGGCATTCTGCTTCACCGTAGAAGTCATCTGCTCCATGGCGGAGGCCGTCTCTTCCAGTGAACTCGCCTGTTGTTCGGTGCGGGAAGAGAGGTCCATATTGCCGGCAGAAATTTCACTTGAGGCGTTATGGATCAGATCGGTTCCTGAACGGACTTCGGTCACGATGCGCAGCAGATTTTCATTCATGTGCTTCAGTGCCTGCATCAGCTGACCGGTTTCGTCAGTAGAGTTGACGCGGATCACCGTACGCAGATCGCCAGCCGCCACGTTCTCGGCGATGGTTACCGCTTCACGCAGCGGACGAACGATAGAGCGGGCAAGGAAATAGCCAAGCAGGATTGCGGCAATCACCGCCAGCGCGGAGAAGATCAGGGTGATATGAATGGCACTGTCACCTTCCGTTCCCGCCAGTGCACCTTCTGCTACTAATTGCCCAGACTGAGAGTCAGCAAAGGCGGCAGCCAGGTTCAGGTAGGTATTCTGTGCCGGTGTCATTTTTTGCAGGGCATACTCGGCAGCTTCATCTTGCTTACCAGCCCGGATCATCTCCAGCAGTGTCGATTTAGCGTTTTCAAATGTCTGAGCAGCTTCTTTAACTGCCTGAATTTTTTTGATGCCCACGGGAGTGGTTTGCAGTTCAGCAATCTTCCCCACCGCCACATTGGTTTTGTCAGTGGCATCAGTCAGCTGACCGAAGCGCTTGACGTTGTACTGTGGACGGGTAGTGTCGATCACCATACCGCGCAGGAATTTGATCTGGTCGTTAACGCCATCGCGCACGTCAAAGGCCAGTCGAACTTTGATATAACGATCGCTGACGATGCTGCTCACTGCGGTGTTAATGGTGTTGATTTTGACCACTGCGGTGGCGCTCACGATGATCAACAATAAGATCACCAAACTGAACGCAGCGCCGAGGCGAACCCCGACCTTCATATTTTTCACTGATGCCATCACATGTTTCCCTCTGAAAGACAGGGCTTTCGTTTGCGCCCCTGAAGCAGGTTAAATCGGCAACAGGGGCGAAAACTTGATGGATATTTGTGAGGCAGGTCTCAATTTACTCGGTGGCGGTGACCTGCAGACTGACCAGTCCTATCCCCAGCTTACGCGCTGCGAAGCCATCGATGGCCCCCTCCGCGGTCTCTTCCGGTGCCGGTGGCAGGATTTCAAGCGTGCGGGATTGTGAAGGATTAGTGAAGTGGACCTTCACCGTTGTGTCGCCATTGCCCAGCTTAATTTGTTGCGTACTGTCGCCCACTTTCAGCGTAAACGGCTGTTGGCTGTTTTTACCGAAGGCTCGCGCCGTCAGCGTCAGGTCAAATTCCGCAGGCAAAGGTTCCAGGTACTGCACGGTCACTGTTGGCAGCAGATTCGCGTCAGACCAGCGTCCGCCCCAGGGCTCAATAAAGGAGAGGCCGGTAACCTTTTGCACCTGCTTTGGCAGACCTGGCAAGCCGAAGATCACGCGGTCGGCGGTATAGCGCAGATCCTCATCGGTCACTCTCAGGCGGGTGACCGCCTGCTGATAACGATCATCACTCTGTTTGCCGGTCTGCCTGAAGGTGACTTTGCCTAAGGTATTGCCCGGCTCAATCTGCATAATCTGCGGCGTGGAATTCAGCGTGCCGTCAGCCACACAAAGGCCAGGATTGAGCTCCAGTTTCTCGTCCCAGACATCGCCCATTTTAAAGCAATGGTCGATCCAGACGAACTTCTCGTCTGGCGCAAAGCTTGCCAGCTGTTGCTTCAGCGGTGCAGCCAGATACACATCAAATTTCGGCTCAATCTTGTTCGGTTTTACCGACAGCAGCAGCGGCAGCTTGAAGTGCACGCCAGAGAAGCTGAAGGTATTTTTGCTGGTATCAATTTTGTAATCTGAAATGGCTTTCGGGAAGTTCCACAGCTTGATGACGTCCGGTTTCCACTCGTTGATCTTCTCTTTTATATTCAGGTAAGTGGCTACCATCGATGTGGAAGAGAGGCTGCTGCGGCCCAGGCCGATAAAGTTATCGCCACCCATCGCATCCAGCACCGTCGCGCCGTTGTCCATCGTGCTGCGTTTCACCGGCAGCACTTTGCTGGTGACGTCGTTGCCGCGCAGCATAAAGAACAGATCGCTGCGGTCATGCTGGTTCAGGTATTTAAAGGCGGTGTTGTTCATCGCCAGGTGATCGGAACTGACCACGATAATGGTGTTCTTAAAGTACGGCGTAGCCTGTATACGCTGGATAAGTCTGGCGATATGTTCCTGGCTACAGGCCACAGCCGCAAAGGATTTGTTAGGCTTACCTTCAAACGGATAGTCTTTCCGCTGGCAGCTGCGTGAGATAAACCCGTCCGGATGGTGGGTATCAACCGTTAAGGCAAACAGCGAGAAAGGTCGGTTCTGCTTCGCCAGTTCCAGGTATTTATCGAACACCACATCCAGCAGCGTGTCGTCATACCAGCCCCAGTCATTACGGTAATTTGGATCTTTCACCACGCTTTTCAGCTCGTTGTAGCCATACAGGTGATCAAAACCGTGTGAAGAAAGGAACAGATCTTTTCCGGCGAAGCTCAGGCTCGCGCCCTGATAAAAGTAGTTCTGGTAACCGGAAGACTTGAGGATATCGCCCAGGCACACGTTCTGTGGGTAGAAGGTGGAAAGGGAGCTGGAGGCATTGCCGTCGAACGGCGCAAACAGCGGAATACCGCACTGAGAAGCCACCATACCAGCAATGGTATATTCCGTGCCCGGCAGCTGTTCGGTATTACTAAAGTCGTAAGCGTTATTTTTAATTTTGCTCAGTTCTGGGGCCAGATTGGGAAAAGCCTTCTCATCGAAATAGGTACGTTCCAGACTTTCAGCATAAATATAAACCAGGTTGGGCTTATCACCGCGCAGCTGCTTGCCTGGCACTTTGTAATGGGTGTAAAAATCGGAGTTACCTTTTCCAACCTGAGATTTAATCAGGCTGGCAACCTGCTGAAAAGCCGGTGTCGTTTTGATCGAGGCCAGCGCCAGAATGACCGCCAACAGGCTGTATAACTGACTGGCACGGTGGCCTTTGCGCAGGCGTAACAGCCAGGACAAAAAGACAAAGAGCAACACCAGGGCAATAATTAACCCCACGGCAGGGAGGATATATTTACTGATCCCGGCACCGCTTAAGCTGCTGGTGATAGTATAAATAACCGCGTCGTTAATCCCTTCACCCGTAAAATAATTACTCGCGAGCAGGGAAGCGTTAAGAATAATATAAATGCCAAGACACAGCAGAATAGTGCTGAACCACAGTTTATTTCTTCCGGCTTTCCAGGTGTAAAGCGACACCGAAGCAATGAACAGTACCAGCGAAAGTAATTCTGAACCCATGAGCTTTTTTTTATCCTCAACCTGACGCGATCCCTGCCCTGTGCCGGAAGTAGTAGTGGTCTGATCTGCGCAATACGCCAATTTAGCGCAGCGAATTATCCCTGGCAATGTTGTTACCACCCAGAGAAAAGACCCGGACCCGGTCATTTATTACAGGCTGTTTACACTTTGTTTAATTTTGTATTATCTCCACATCGCTAACATTAACGTTTTCGCGGTGGGAACAGGGCCAGTTGCGGCGAAATACGTTGAATTTACGGCAAATTGTAGCCTGACACGGCAAAGCATTTCCGTGAGTGTTAAGTTAAATTAATGTTATTTTTAGTCCGGGTCGCCGCCAACGACGTCACGGAATTCAGATTTAGATCACGTTAAGCCAGGTCGTTAAGCTCTTGATGCCAGAGGCTGTCCATCGCCAGCTCCAGTTTTTTAAATAAACGGTAACGGGGTTCATGGAAGGCGACGCGGACAGGATCGGGTTGCAGGATAACCGGGTTCAGCTTGACCGCCTGAGCAACACCTTCTGCCAGATTAGCCCAGACACCGACGCCAACGCCGGCACAAATTGCTGCCCCCAACGCACCCGTCTCTTTGCACTCCGCCACCTGAATGGGTATTGCCAGCACATCGGCAAACATTTGTGGCCAGATGCAACTGCGGGTAGCTCCGCCTGAAAGGGTGGCAGACGTGAAGGGTAATCCGGCGGCGCGCAGCCGATCGATATGCGCGCGGTGAGCAAAAGTCACCCCTTCGAATAAGGCGAACAGCATATCCGCCCGTGTGTGCCAGCCACTCAGGCCGTAGAATCCGGCTTTGGCTGGCTCCTCTTTTCGTCCTGAATAGAGATAAGGGTGATAGACAGGCAGGTGAGCATCCGGCACCACCTGTGCGACTAAGTCACTGCTTTGTTCTGCGCCGCTGCCGCTGCGTCCGTCGGCAAACTCACGGATAAACCAGTCCAGATTGGCAGCAGAGGTGGCGCTGGCTTCAATCGCCATATAACGGTCGCGTTCAATCAGGGCGTTCATAAATACCGGGCGCAGGTAATCAGGGCGGGAAACCACCACCTGATTAATGCTCCAGGTGCCGGCCACAATCGAGGCGTCTCCCGGTAAAACCACCCCTGAACCCACGGCACTGGCCACCACATCAAAAATCCCCGCCACCACAGGAATACCTTCAGGCAAACCAGTGAGGTGTGCGGCTTGGGCCGTCACTTTTCCCACAACCTCGCAGGATTCATGCAGGGCCGGAAGAAGTGGCAGGGCGTCCGCCAGATCGTATAACGCCAGCAGCGCCTCGCTGTAACCCCGAACAGCATGGTCAATCAGCCCGGCTCCAGACGCATCGGAATAGTCAGCGCTGACTATTCCGCAAAGAAAATGGCCGATCACGTCTTTGGCGCACAGCACATGCCCGATCCGTTGATAGGTCTGCGGCTGGTGGCGTTTCAGCCAGCTCAGCAACACCGGCGTTGAGCTGGCCCAGACTTTTTGCAGCGAACGTGCATAAATAGCAGCAGCGGAGCCGCTTTTCTCTAGCTCGCCCACTCTGTCGGCGGCACGGCTGTCTACCGACTGGATGCCGATTAACGGTTGCTGTTCTTTATCCAACGCATACAGCCCGTTGCCGTGACCAGCGGCTCCCACGGCAATCACCTTCGCCTCCGGCATCTGGGCAAGGCAGGCTTTAATCGCCGTGGTGACGCCCAGCCAGACCTCATCAATCGGGCGTTCGGCATAGCCAGGTTGCGGCTGGTGGGTTTCCCCGGCACAGCTGGCAACGGCACGAACCGTGCCGTCCAGATCAAACAGCACCGCTTTAATCATGGTGTTACCGGCATCAATGCCCAGCAGTTGGCTCATCACCTTCTCCGTTTTAGTCTGCGCGCTGATAGATCGCCAGTGCTTCTTCTCCGCTAACGCCCTGATGAATAATCGCCATCAGTGCGGTGACCACGCTGGCCGGATTGCTGTGTTGATAGACGTTACGGCCATAAACCATGCCGGAAGCGCCCTGGGCCATCAGCGCAGCGCTCTTGTTCAGCACGGCACCCAGTTCTCCTTTGCCTCCGCCACGCACCAGCGTTGGACAGCGGGCCGCTTCCACCACGCGGTGAAACTCTTCCACATTTTCTGTGGGGTCCACCTTGATGATATCCGCGCCGAGTTCGCGGGCCAGTCTGACCAGCGGCACCATTTGCTCCACATCACCCAGCGATCCATACGCAGCGCCTTGTCCGGCCGGGGCCATGACCAGCGGTTCAATCATCAGCGGCATTCCGTAGCGCTCGCAGGCATGGCGCAGGCGGCCTATGTTCTCAATACACTGGCGGAAAATGCCCGGCTCATCCGGGATCAGATAGAGGTTGACTACCACCGCCGCGGCATCCATTTGCAGGGCCGCCAGAAGGGGATCGTCCGGATTGTGCAACACTGCCCACATCTCGCGATGACGGGCGGCGTTGTAGGCATTGCCCACGTCGGTGCGCAGCACCAGCGCAGGCTTATGCCGCTGCGGCAGTTGCTGAAGCAGATCGGCCTGGCCGTAGTTCACCTGAATAGCGTCCGGTTGAGCCGTCACCAGCTTGCTCATTACGCTGGCAATATCTTCCAGGCCGAGCAGAAAATCGGGCTCGTTGGCGATGCCGTGATCGATAGCGACATCCAGGCATTTACCCCGATTGAAGAGTCGGTTAAGCCTCACTTTCTGACTGGCTGTCATGGCGGGGCTCCTTATTAACGGCCACAGGGGAAAGCCTGCCAAGACCATGCAATTTGGCAAGACGTGTAAGGGTTTGATTGAGGTGCTGCTCTGCCTGGTCGGGCGACCAGTTGCGCTCTTCTGCCAGCAGACTGTTCACCTCCTGTATCAGAGGCACAGTAAGCAGCCCGCTGATGGCGAGAGACGTACGCCGGATTAACAGGTCCTCAAGCGTCTGCACCTGCTCATGCTGGATCAGGAAGCGTAATTCGTTCTGGCTCCAGTCCAGGTTGGTGTGCAGAGGCTGGTCGGGTTGCTGAGACATACAATTCAACAGGGTTTGCGCACGAGTCCCGTAGCGGGAAACAAGCTGTGAAACGCGTGCAGGGGACAGGCTGAATTCATTACTCAGCTCTTTCATCCACACCGGCTTACGGGCGGCATTGGGGTAGTTACGGCCCCCGCCTATCGCCAGCTCAACCGTGCTGACTTTGCGGCTTTCCCCCAGCAGCTTCAGCACTCTGTCTGCTGCCTCTTCACCAAATTTACGGAAAGTGGTCCATTTTCCGCCGACCAGACACACAGTGGTGAACTCGCGGCCTGCAACCGGTGGCAGTAGCACTAATGAATGATTGCGGGAAATGGTGCCATTGAAGGCGGAGTCGCTGGCTGGCAGAGGGCGCACGCCGCTGAAGGTGTAAAGCACGTCTTCGTCTTTAACTTGCAGACGGGGAAAGACAAAGCGCAGTGATTGCAGTATGTAGGTCTTCTCATCGGCTTCACAGATCACCTCATCAGGGTCATCCACCCGGATATCGGTCGATCCAACCAACACGTTGCCGTACCAGGGAAACATGATGCAAACCCGGCCTTCCTGATTTTCGTAGTAGACCATTTCGCCATCCAGCATCTGCAACAGCTCCGGGCTGCGCAGGATAAGGTGCGAACCCTTAGTTCCTCCGATCAATTTCTGTGCGGCAACAGCTGGGCTTAATGTGCCGTTTACCCGATCGATCCATGCGCCGGTCGCATTGACCACCACATGTGGCCTTAATGAGAACGTCTCGCCGCTGAAGCTGTCACGCAGGGTAAGCGTCTCTCCGTCACACTGCTCAACGCTGACATAGTTCAACGCCAGGGCGGAAGGGGCAGCACGCTCTGTATCGTCAATCAGTTCGAATCCCAGTCGTTCCGGCGCGGCAATCCAGGCATCGTAATAGGCTGCGCTGCACTTCACCCAGTCAGCAAAGCCTGGCCAGCGCTGCTGAGTCTGTTGTTTAGTATGCAGCTGATGTTTGGGCATCGTGCCGAAGCGGCGGGACCAGGTGTCATACAATGCCAGGCCGGTTTTGATCACCAGCGCACCGCGACGACTCGGTTTCTCGGAAAGGCGCAGAAAGCGTTTACCGGCATTCATCAGGCCGCCGCCCCAGCTGTCAATCGGTACGGTGGTGCGCAGCGGGGCAACGAAGTGCGGGGCATTTTTAAGCAGCCGATCCCGTTCCTGCACCGACTCTTTGACCAGCGCAAATTCGCCGGTTTCCAGGTAGCGTAGTCCGCCGTGGATCATGCGTGATAGCGCGCCACTGGCCGCCTCACACCAGTCACCTTTCTCTACCATCACCACCGGGATCCCTTGCAGGGCCAGCTCGCGGAAAGTGCTGATGCCGTTAATGCCGCCGCCAATAATGAGTACCGGTGTGCGGGTGAGTTGCCGGAGCCGGGTCAGGCGCGCTTCGCGATCGTCGGGCTTGCTGCTGTCAGATGCCATGCTGTCCTCCTTATGCATTCCATTGTGAGGTATAGCAGTCAGGGACAGAAAATCACTTCGGTGTTGCAAAACTGTTAACCAAAGCGGCTTTAATCCGGCCTTATCGGCTGAAGATGACAAAACATCACTCCAAAGCGCGAAGACGCACAAAATGATTCAATTACCGCACAAAATAGCCATCTTTGTGTATGAATGCGTCGAATGACACATTTCCTTAATGATTTCGTCAAGTAAATCGCACGAAACGGTCATGTAATGCGATTTTTTGTCATGTTTCTCAGGCTATTATCTGCGGGCAAAATTTTAAGGCTATTCTTATCAGGGATACATAATGTTAACAAAAATGCGCGTTTTATCTCAGGCCATTGGTCTGGGGCTGCTGATTGGCAGTGCTTCGTTTGCTGCCCATGCTGAAATAACTATTTTGAAGCAAGACCCACAGGCTGGCGACCCGCTCAGCCGCCTGAATTTCACCATTGGCGGCAGTATCCGTCCGCAGTTCAATAACATGACAGGCGAGGGTGACAAGGGCTCTTACAAACGTAATGGCTTCGATGGCGGCAGCCGTTTCCGCTTTGCTGCGGATTACTACCTGTTTGATGACATCAGCTGGGTTGGCTACTACGAGCTGGGTGTGAATATTCCAGCGGTGTTTGACTGGGACAACCACCATGCTGACGGCGCGAACGACACCAGCCGCCGTATGCTGTACACCGGTTTCAAAAGCAAGACCTGGGGCCAGCTGACCTTCGGCCAGCAGAACAGCGTTTACTATGATGTGGTTGGCGCGAAAACGGATATCTGGGATTACGACATGCGCGCCCAGGGCCCG
>NZ_JBAVTT010000026.1:0-10247 GCF_049696395.1 Erwinia sp. | reverse complement strand
TGCTGAATGGCAAAGGCGTTGACTTGATTATTGATAACGTTGGCGGCGATGTGCTGAATGATGCGCTGCAGGTGTTAAATGAAGGTGGAACTGCGGTACTGGTGGGGGTGTTCGGGGGACGTAAGACCTTGATCGATGCCGGACAATTACTGATGCGCCGTCAAACGGTCATCGGCTGCTTGCTTGGCCCGATTATGGGTGAGCCTGAACCCCGTAAACTGATTGAGGACCTGCTCAACCAGGCGCTCAGCGGTGAGCTGACTATCCCGATTGATGCGACCTTTGCCTTCGCCGATGTGGCAGAAGCCCATCGTCGCGCGGAAGAGCGCGGCCGCATCGGTCGCGTGGTTATGACCGTTTAGTCAGTCAGCCCTTCTTTCGTCAGAAAATGTCTCTGTATTCCTTTATCGGGGAAATCCGGCAGGGACATTTTCAGCGTATAACCTTGTTTCTGGTAAAACGGCAGTGCCTGGACGCTCAGAGTATCCACGAGAATGCTCAGGCAACCCAGTTTTAAGGCTTCCTGCTCGACTGCTTTGATCAATTTACTTCCTGAACCCGAGCCTCTGCAGCTTTCACTCACCCACAGAAAATCTATATATAGCCAGAGTCCTTTCATTGTAGCGATCAGCCCGCCAGTCATCTTACCTTCACTGTCATGCAGGTAAACGCCCACCTGATGCCAGTTGCTGTTATCAAAAAATTGTCGATTATAGCGGCGAAGTCCTTCCAGCAACTCTTCACGATCTTGATCGGTAATCTCATGGGTAACGGTCAGTTTCATTGCGGCTCCTTTTTGCTCTGATTTTAAAGCGTTATACCATAATTACCTCGTTCCAGATCACTGTCACGAATGAAACATAATTCTGACACACCATGAAATTCAGTACGTTAACCTCGCCCACCGACACACTCTCCGCACGACTGACAATATCTTGAAAAGTTCCTTAATATTCTTTTACATGCGTAATAAAAAAAATTATAGTTCTCATTCGCATTTGGGTGCTGAGCCACTGTGTGGCCAATAACTAAAACTATCCTTTGAGGTTTTACGATGTTCTTTGCTCCAGGCTTTACCAGGGAAATGCGCTTCGGTCATGAAGCCAACGCCAGAATTTCACCACGCTATACCGTTGTTGCTGCATTGGTTGTGGTGGCTTTGCAGGTGCCATATTCTTCTGCGGCCACCACAGAAACGGCACCGGCCGCCAGCAAAAACAACGCGAAAGAGCAGACGCTAACCGTTGAGGCCACCGAGGCAAGCACCCCCGCAGACACAGCCGCAACGGATTACAGCGTGCCGGTGACCAGTGCGGGAACCAAAATGTCGCTGATCGCCCGCGATATCCCCCAGTCCGTCAGCATTATCAGTAAGCAGCGGATGCAGGATCAGCAGTTGCAATCACTGGGTGAGGTGCTGAACACCACGACGGGTATTCAGACCAGCACGGCGGATATGGATCGTAAAACCTATTATTCGCGTGGATTCCTGATCGATAATTACATGACCGATGGCATTCCTACCGTGTTTGAACAACGGTGGAACCTGGGTGATGCCCAGACGGATACGGCGCTTTACGACCGTATAGAAGTGGTGCGGGGCGCAACCGGGTTGCTGACCGGTGCTGGTAACCCTTCTGCTGCTATTAACATGATCCGTAAACATGCTGACAGCCGTGAATTCACCGGCGACGTTTCAGCCACTTACGGCAGCTGGAACAAACAGCGTTATGTGGCCGATCTGTCTGCACCCTTAAGCGAGTCTGGCAATGTTCGTGGTCGCATCGTCGCGGGTTATCAGGACAACGACAGCTATGTTGAGCGTTACAGCGCGGAGAAAAAATTCTTCTACGGCACTGTTGATGCCGATCTGACCGACTCCACCACGCTCTCTTTGGGTTACGAATATCAGGAAACCAATGCCAACAGCCCAACCTGGGGCGGGGCACCTCGCTGGTATCTTGATGGCAGCAAAACGAACTATCGTCGCGGCTTCAATACGGCGCCTGACTGGGCCTATAACGACAAAGAGAGCAATAAAGTCTTTGCCACGCTGAAGCAAAGCTTCGATAACGGTTGGCAGTACACCCTGAACGGCACGCACAGCGAAACCACCCTTAACAGTAAGCAGCTGTATATCGATGGCTATTTTGATAAGACCACTGGCGCGGGTGTTTCTCCGTATGTTGATTATCCAGTGGTAGGCGGAACAGGCTATAACACCGGGAAACGTAAAGTCGACGCGCTGGATACCTTCGCCAGCGGGCCTTATGACCTGTTTGGTCGTCAGCATGAGTTGATGGTGGGCGTCAGTTACAGCAAGCAGCAAAATACCTATTACAGCGCCTTCGCTAACCTGTCTGCAGAAGATATCGGCAATTTCAACGATTTTAACGGGCAGTTCCCCGAAACCGACTGGGGCGAGCGCACTCTTTCACAGGACGATACCACTCGCCAGAAGTCAGCTTACATGGCTACCCGTATCTCTCTCGCCGATCCGCTTCATTTGATTGTTGGCGCACGTTACACCCGCTGGAGTACCCATACGCTGACTCAGGATATGGAGAAAAATAACCTCACGCCATACGCTGGCGTGGTGTTTGATATTGATGATAACTGGTCAACCTACGCCAGTTACACCTCCGTGTTCCAGCCGCAAAGCGTCCGGGACAGCAGCGGTAGCTATCTGGCACCGGTTATCGGTAAAAACTATGAGGCTGGCGTGAAATCCGACTGGTTCAACAGCCGTCTGACCACCTCGGTCTCGGTATTCCGTGCTGAACTGGATAACGTGGGACAGAGCACGGGCCAGGTTATTTCTGGCTCCAGCGATATTGCCTACGAAGGGAAAAGTGGCACCGTCAGCCGGGGTATAGAGTTTGAGGTCAACGGAGCAATCACCGATAACTGGCAGATGACCTTCGGCGGGACCCGTTATATCGCTGAAGATCAAGACGGCAGCGCCGTCAATCCACAGCTGCCAAGGACTCAACTCAACCTGTTCACCAGCTATCGTTTACCGATGCTGCAGGACCTCACGGTCGGTGGCGGAGTGAACTGGCAGACTCACGTTTGGGATGAAATTGCCGGTCCTGAAGGCGTGGGGACGCGTTATGCCGAGCAAGGCAGCTATGCGCTGGTGAATCTGTTTAGCCGTTACCAGCTGACTAAACAACTGTCGGTTCAGGCCAACCTGAACAACCTGTTCGACAAGGAGTATGACACCACGGTTGACCACACTTATGCCGTCTATGGTGAACCACGCAATTTCGCCCTGACCGCCAGTTACAAGTTCTGATAACACCAGGTGGCTCCGGTTCCGGAGCCATTTTTTGGGGACAGGCCTTATCACGGCACCACGTTCCCCTGATAATCCAGACAGTAAAGACCTGCACGTCCTTCATAGTCCGCCATCGTATTGAACGGTGCTCCGAGGGGTAAACGCGCTTCCGGGCCACCCATATCGGTGCGAACCCAGCCTGAGCTGTGGCATACTGGGTATTATAAACCGTACGGTTCAGTAATTAATCATTCGGCTTCTCTGCGCCAGCAAATCAGAAATAAACCGGGTGTGAGGAATAATCATGAGAACACTGACAGAAGAAAAACGTCAGGCAATCATTGTCTCGGCTTCACAGCTTTTCCAGGATGTGGGTTACGAAAGGGCCTCAATGAATGAGGTGGCAAAAAGAGCCGGCGGGTCCAAAGCCACGCTGTACAACTATTTCGCTTCCAAAGAAGAGCTGTTTGAAACGGTTGTGCGCCATCACAGCACGCGTTTCCTGACGGAGGCTGCCAGGCAACTGGTCGCGGAAGAACACAGGGAGCAGAACCTGGAACAACGGCTTATCCAGTTTGGTGAAGGGATGCTGAAAGTGTTAGGCGGAGACAATCAGGCGATGCAGATTTACCGTGTCGTGGTGGGTGAAGCGGGGCATTCTGATATCGGTAACCTTTTCCTGGATTCAGGCATCCGCGAAAGTATGAGTACGCTTGCTCAGGTCATGTCTGAAGCGATGAGCAAAGGTGAGCTAATTGAAGCTGATCCCATGCTGCGTGCTCAGCAATTCACTTCGCTCATTAAATCAGAGATCGACGGTTTCTTACTTCAGCGGGAAATACCCCAACTTACCTCAGAACAGATAACTGTCATGGTAGTGAAGGGCGTTCAGGTCTTCCTGTATGGCACGATGGCTACCAAAAGGTAACCATCGCTTGATCCTGGTCGGCGGCAAGAGTGAGCAATTCAGCAGGATGCGCGGGAGCGGATGGCTCACTGTCAGGCGTATAAAAAGCAATTCCGCCCGCCATAATGGCTGCCACAGTTTGGGTCTTTAACTGGAAACCGTTGCTGCACACTGAGAGATCTACGCCGCTGAAAATCCAGAACCGACTATTGCCGGTGACCAGCTGATCATAAGGCGCGTCAATAAACACGCTAAGTTGTTTAGCCTGCCGGGTTACTTCAGCACATTCGCTAATTCTTCTGCACCTTTGTCTATCCCCACTTGAGCCGCACTGAGTGAGCCAATTGTTGCGGAGATGTTCATGGCATTTGGATACTGACGAGCCACATAGGCCGTCAGTAATTTATTGCTCTGCGCATCGTAAACTTCGACGGCATAGTCAACAGAGCCACTGAACATGCCGCGACCACCGCGTACAGACTGCACGATATTGTAGGGACCTCCAGCAAGGTCGAATTTGGTGAAGGTGCCGATGACTTGAGTGGTGGTATCAGCACCGGTCAGCGTCAGCTTTATGCGCAGTGTTTTTGGCGCCGAAACAGTCGTTTCCTGATAATGGGCGCGCAGGCTGGCGGTGAATTTTTCTTTCATATAGGTCGCCAGTTGCTGGCGGTCTGCTGGCGACATATCGCCAAATTGCCCATCTGTGCCCTGATAAATCGACACCGGCTCGATGATCATGGTGCTGTACTGGTTCCAGTCGACCTGAGTGCTGTATTTAAACGGAATTCGATCCGCTTCATCACCCGTATTCGGCGTAAGACGCGAGGCTGAATCAATACCCGAATAGCGAGCTGGTGGCGTGCCAGCACATCCGCTCAGGAAAAAAGCCACAGCGACTAAGGCAGTAGTTGAATGTCTCATCATTTTTTAAGTCCTGGAGAGAAAGGGATCGAAGAGGTCAGCCGTCAAATTTAAACATAACTGAACCGTACGGTTTAGTTATGTCCTGGATGTGAGGAAGTGTCAAGAGGATGTTGCATGATGTGAACGAAGCTTTGCTCTCCTCACTGGCGGAGACAGTTTTCACTGCAGCAGTGCGCTGTCACAAAATGTATTCAATCATACGGATCCAGAGGCCAACGTCCTGTAGATTATGCACATTATTCCTGAACACCATGTCGTCCGGGCTACCCGGAAATAAGGTTACGTATGCGCATTAAAATTGATGCAGTCCCTGACAGCGCCACTTTTCCTGAAGAGGCAGACGTCATCGTTATTGGCGGCGGAATTATCGGCACCTCGGTAACTTATGAACTCGCTAAACGCGGCGTCTCGGTTGCTCTGTTTGAAAAAGGTGTGATTGGTTGTGAACAGTCAGGGCGTAACTGGGGATGGGTGAGGCAACAAAACCGCGATCTGCATGAACTGCCGATGGCCATGCATAGCCTTCAGCGCTGGCAGGAATTGAGTGATGAAATCGGGCTGGATATGGGCTTTCGTCGCTCGGGTATTCTGTACGGCACTTCCCGCGAATCCGATATGCAGAAGTGGGAAACCTGGGGCGCTAAGGCCCGGGAGTTCGGTTTCCATAGCGAACTGCTCTCCGCTAATGAAGCCCGCCAGCGGATCAACAGTGCTTCTTCGTGGATTGGGGGCGTCTGGTCACCGACAGATGGACGGGCTGAGCCGTCAAAAGCGGCTCCGGCGCTGGCTATCGGTGCACAAAACCGGGGGGCAAATATCCAGCAGCGCATGGCTGTGCGTGGGTTAGATACTGCTGGTGGACGAGTGACGGGCGTCTGGACGGAGCGCGGGCTGGTTAAAGCCAGTACGGTGATTTGCTGTGGCGGTGCCTGGAGTTCGCGCTTCTTTAAACGTCACGGTATGGATTTGCCGAGCGCCAACATTCTGGGTACAGCATTTAAAACTACCGTAGCCCCTGACGTAGTGAAAGGCTGTCTGAGCACGCCGAATCTGGCCATCCGCAGGCGCATCGATGGCAGTTATACCGTGGCAATTCCCGGTCGTGGGCAGATAGACCTGGCGCCACAAAACCTGCGTTTTGCCACCAGGTTTTACCCGATGTATCGCAGCAAAATCGCCAAAAAGCTGAAGATCCGCTTTAACAGCTCGTTCTTTTCCGGCCCAGAGGCCGCAGGTTCCTGGTCCATGCAGGAGCCTTCACCTTTTGAAAAGCATCGCGTGCTGGATCCAGCTGCGGATCAGGGGATATTACGTGAAGCCTTGATTGAGCTGGTACGGGAACTCCCTGAACTTAAGGGAATTGGTATCGATTACGCCTGGGGAGGATGGATTGATACCACGCCCGATCTGGTGCCTATTATCGATCACATCGCCGAAATACCGGGTTTTGTAGTGGCCTCTGGCTTCAGCGGCCACGGGTTTGGCATTGGTCCAGGCGCAGGGAAACTCTGTGCCCAGTTAGTGATGAACGATCCGTTATATACCGACCTGAGCGCTTATCGACTTCACCGCTTCAGCGACGGCAGTAAAATCCGCCAGCCACAGATGATGTAACTGGCGAAGGTCTCAGGGCTGACGAACCAGCGCCCTTGTTTTATCCAGCAGGAAAGGGCGCAAATACCCAACGGTGTTAGAGAGCAGAATAACCTCTTCTGACACCCTGATATTCAGCACCTCCCGTAAATAAGTTTTGCGGGTTTCCATCCGCTGCCAGACTTCCGGGTAGCTGGATTTCAGCGCCTTTCTCAATTCCGCATCAGCCAGCGCGACGGTATCCTCAATGCTGCAACCGCCGTAGCCTGGCAGAGAAGGAATGATGTCGATTTGAAATATCATTCCGCTCTCTAGCTTGAGGGGGGAATCAGGATAAACCGGCGAGCAGAGCCACTCTTCATCGGCTACCAGATGGCCTGGGTTCAAATGCCAGTGCCACTTAGCCTTCGGCATCACCTCTTCGATGGTTTGATACAGCTCACCGCCGGTCAGACCCGGGCGCAGCGTTTCCAGCCAGGTGGTCACAGCGCGATAGTAGGGAATAGCCAGTGCCGGAAGGTAATCTGCCACCGCCGCAGGCAGGTCACTTTCACCGGCTACAACATACGCCGAACGGCTGGTCAGCCCGCCTTTGAAGCCAACGGTCATTGAGAATTTATCACCGGCCTGGATCAGTTTGTCCGTGGGGTACAATCCAGCATTGGCGAACCGGTCACCGGTTGCCGCGATGGTAATTACGCTGGCAGGCTGACCTTCAGCCGCTAACAGCTGGCCTATTTGCTTCTCACTTTTCCCTGCTTCAATCTGATCAAGCGCAGCCATCACGTTGGTTGAGGCCAGATTGGCGCCGTATTCATAAAAGGCGATTTCGCTGGCGGTATTTATCCGGCGTGCGCCGTATTCCGGGGAAATAAAGAGTGCGGTCGCGTTGACGACTTTTTCCCGGCCTCCTGCCGCTTCGATAATAGCTTCGAGAATAAAGGACGGCACATCGAACTGATAGCGAGTGTCGTACAGCTGGCTGGTAAACAGCTTCCAGCCCACCACGCCAATTTGTTTTCCGCTTTTAAGACCGGCCTGAGCCAGCACATCTGCTAACGGCGCATCATTATCCATCGGCTGATTTGGCAGGGAAAAGGCCGGGACATGCAGGCAGTTACCGCTGTTACGCGCATGAGGAACCAGTTTAAGATTCTCATTGCCCATCACATAGCTCAGTTCTCCCTGCGCCGTCAGGATCAGTAAAGCCTCTTCAAAGCGCGGAATAAAACCGGCGAGGTATTCAAAATTGCCGCCATGTTCTTTGTCGGCATAGATCGCAATGGCATCAAGCTGGTGCTGATGCATGGCCGAGAGAATATTCTTCAGGCGGTTACGCATCGCCTCATTGCTGATCACCGGCGTTTTGGCCTCGGGAAAGGTCTTTGGCGCCGGGACTGACGTAAGCTCAAAACGGACTGGGGACGGGATCATCATCAACCTCAATAAGTGTTAAATAACGGTTATTTGAAGACTTTTCATTAACTTACTCATTTCACTGTCCAGTTCATTTTCGATCAGTAGCGTGCTGGCAAGGGTCAGTTCGCCAATGCCAAAGGGCGAGGCCGAATTCAGCTTCTCCTGAGAGGCCATCACCACAGTCTCTGCGGCTCTCTCTGTCAGCGCCCGTTTCACGCAGGCTTCTTCGTAGTTGCCGGTGGTAAATCCAGCGCTCTTATGCACACCGGTTACCCCCATGAAAAAGAGATCGGCATTGATGCGTTTGATCCCTTCCAGCATGGAGGCGCCGACCGTCACTACGGAATGCTTAAACAGCTGGCCGCCAATGATAATGACGTCAACCTGCGGATAGTCGATCAGGCCAACGGCAATACTTGGACTGTGCGTGACCACGGTGAAGGCCAGATCGGCAGGGATGAGTTTGATCATCTCGCCGGTGGTGGTTCCGCCATCAATAATCACCACCTGGCCTGGTTGAATCAGACCTACTGCTTTCTGAGCAATAATCCGCTTTGAGTCTATCTGCACGCTTTTTCTTGTTTCGAACGGCGCGTTGGCGGCGGAAACAGGTAACGCACCGCCATGCACGCGTTGGAGCAATCCTTCTGCGGCTAACTCTCTTAAATCCCTACGGATTGAGTCTTCTGAGATGGTAAAACGTTGGCTAAGCTCGGTGGACAAGACTTGTTTATCCTGCGCAAGGATCTCAAGGATGCGCTTTTTTCTCTGGCTGGACAGCATGTTCACGCCTCTTCACGTTTGATCTTGATCTTGCACGATTATGCATGTTAGCTTGCGCTTTGTCATCCACAGCAGGCGCAAATGCAGATCGGGCGTCGATACAATGAACCACAACGGAAAGGGGTTTACCCATGAGCACAGTAAAACCAATGCTGATTTTAATTGCCGGGCCGGTAAGAAGTGGCACCCATGGCGATGAGGCGTTAATCAAACAAAACCTGGAGAATATGCAGAAGGTGGCGCTAAGCGTTTATCAGCGCGGGCATATTCCTGTCATCAGTGAATGGCTGGCCTTGCCGCTGGCGGAGACAGCCGGATCGAAGAAAATTGGCGATGAGATTAGCGAGACCTTTTTGTATCCGGTCGCCCATCGCTTGCTTGCCCGCTGTGATGGCATTATCCGCATTGCTGGCGAATCTAAGGGGGCGGATAATGACATGCTGCTGGCGAGAGAGTTGGGATTAACGTGCTTCGCCAGCCTGGAAGCTATTCCTGAGGTGTAGAATTTTGTCCGACTTGGGCGTCACCTTAACGTCCGCGCAGGAAAGAAGGGCAGTTTCAGGGATAGGCTCACTGACCGTTTTAGAAGGAGGAACGCGTGATTGGCAATAAGGTGAAAACCAAGCATAATCCTATAGTAATTAATTATTATCATGTTTTTTCCGTCGGTTCACGGCAGGAACGCGGCTGATGTCTGGCACAGCATGATACAGGCAGTCTTTAAAGGAACCTCGTGTTGACCAGTGAACAGCGTAAAAACACTCATTCATCGATTCCCTTTTGGGAAAACCGAGGCCATATGGTCAGCCATGCGTTGTCCAAAAGCCTGAGCTGGTTCGCGTTTGTTAACGCCAGCTATGCCCTGATGGTTTACTTACAAGACGTCATTTTCAGTGATTTTAATGACAGAATCGCCGCCACCAGCGGCATGATCTCGCTAATTGATATGTTGATGCTGTCTATTTTGCTGGTTTCAGCCGCGATGATCCTGCTGGCGTTCCTGCTGAAGGTGAACCACTCCCCCAGAGTTAAAAATCTGCTCGCACTGTTATTGCTGGTACAAGGCCTGCTGTGGGCAGTGAGTTGCTACAGTTTTTCGGCCTATTTGCAGCTATCTCTCAGCTATCCATTAGTCTCGATACTGATGATGAGCGCCCTGGCTGCGCTCTATTATTACCCAAAAGGGTTGCTGTTGTTTCAGGTGCCTGTCTTGGTGGCAACCGTGCTGGGCAATCTGCATATTAACCATCGCCTGGATCCGCATTTTGCGGTGATTTGTCTGATCTTTACGCTGATCCTGATCTTTGGTCGCTATATTCTGCAAGGATGGTTTGATGA
>NZ_JBAVTT010000025.1:0-21356 GCF_049696395.1 Erwinia sp. | reverse complement strand
AAGGTACGGCCCGTACTGAACCCGGGTAGGCTGCTTGAGCCAGTGAGCGATTGCTGGCCTAGATGAATGACTGTCCACGACAGAACCCGGCTTAACGGTCAGCTTCACTCTCAAATAAAAACCCCGCCCCGGCGGGGTTTTTGCTTTTCAGGGCCCGATGAATGACTGCCCACGACGCTCTTTATGAAAGGGAAGTTGGCTTAACGGTCAGCTTCACTCTTAAATAAAAACCGCCGCCCCGGCGGGGTTTTTGCTTTTCAGGGGCCCGATGAATGCCTCCTTTCTCCTCTTACTGGCTTTTCAATCCTCTGTTATTAAAATCATTTTTATTATTTTTTCTTTGTGACTCACAAGATAAATTTTCCGTAACGAAAACTGGCTGAATGTAAGCATCGCGTTATAGTTATAACGGAATGTTGCTATGGTAATGTTTAAGTGAGCTTTCCTTACATAAATAGCCATGTTTTTTATAGGGATTATTCACTCGCCCTTTTCGTGTCTTGAGGTTGATGATGAGAATGAATCCGCTAGTTAGAAATAGGGCAATGGCAGGTCTCCCGGCAGCACTCAGCTGAAAACATCTTACGGTTAGTCAATCTGGCCAGCACTACTCTTGCTCTGGAGCCGTTATGAAGCGTCTGGTTATTGGCATCACAGGTCTTTTAGTTTCTATGACATCACAGGCCAGCGGCCTCTACCTGTATGAGATTGCGACTGAGGACGTGGGATTAGCCGGAGCAGGGCAAGCCGCTCGTGCTCAGGATGCTTCCACGTTGATGACCAACCCCGCAGGCATGACCAGACTTCCGGATCATATGCTGACCGGCGGTTTACAAGCTCTCTACGGAGATACCCCTTACTCGCTGGATAACGATGCTGCGCTTAACGGTAAGAGCCCTGGTAACACCATCGGGTGGTTCCCTGGCGGCAGCCTCTTTTATCATCAGCGCATCAATGACGATCTCTCAGCCGGTATCGGCCTGTATGGGAATTACGGGTTAGGTCTGGATTTTGGCGACTGGGCGGGCGATCGTCTGATTAAGAAGAGCACGCTGTTGGCGTTAACCCTCAGTCCGGCAGTGGCATGGAAAGTGAACGACCGCCTTTCGTGGGGCGTCGGGCTGGGTATCAACTATGGTTTCCTTTCACTTACGCGCAATGTTGCCGGGCAGGATGAAAAGCAGAGCGATCATGACTGGGCACTGAATTTCCGCACCGGCTTATTGTTCGACGTCACTGACGCTACCCGCGTTGGTCTCAATTACACCAGTAAAACCGAATATCACTTCAACATTGATGGCAAAGCCAGATTCCCTCAGTTAGGCGGCGTGGAATATGAGCTGCCTCTTTCTGCACAGATCAATACGCCAGCCCAGTTGATGCTGAGTCTGGTTCATGACCTTAACCAGCGCTGGTCGGTAATGGGTGATTTGGGCTGGCAGGACTGGAGCGCCTACGGCAGCAATCAGGTTTACCTGTCCGGTAATCAGGTTGAGAGTGAAAACCGGCTTAAGGATACCTGGCACGCGGCACTTGGTGTTCAGTTCCGCCCGGATGAGAACTGGCGCTTTAATACCGGCGTGGCTTATGACAGCAGTTTTTACCGTTCTCAGGAAGACACCTCAATGACGATGCCTTCGGGGGATGCCTGGCGTTACGGGGTGGGAGCGCAGTATCAGGTTACGCCTGCCAGCAACATTGGCGTGGCATTTGAATATGTTGATATCTCCTCCTCTCACGTAGCCTCACCGGCCTTTAAAGGCGGCTATCAGGATCCGGCTCTTTATTTTTTCAGCATGAATTACAGCTACCAATTCTGACACGGGCTGACCCCTTCAGCTGAGGGAAAATATGAAAATTTGGCGAGTGTGGCCAGCTGGATGCCTGTTTTTGGGTCTGATTGCTGGCGCTAATGCGGCACCGAGCTCGGGAAAGGATGCCTCCGAAAAACTGGATGACGATCCGACTAAGGTCACCAGCGAAGCCGGGGTTTCCTGGTCCAATACCTATGATTTAGATGACAGTAATCTCTCCTTTTCAGGCTCTGTCGCACTGGATAAAGCCCGAAAATTGAATGCCCGTATCAATAGTGATGCCAGTGAATGGCGCATAGGGGGATCCTGGTTATTTCCTGTAGGGATTGTGAACTTCAATTTTGGGAAGAATGAGTATTCAAATGGCGCGACACAGACTAACTATTCTGTCGGCACCTTTGTCCCCTTAAGCTATTTCGGTTTTTCTCCGGCAGGTTTCCAGATCTTCCCGATGGCCGGGTATACCTACAACACGGGTGAGACGCTGGGCTGCAATCATCAACCGGATAGCGCCTGTGTTTCGCCTCAATTTGCTGACTCGCTTTCCCCAGAGTTTGGTTTCGACACCATCACCACTTCAGGCAGTAGCGGATATCTTGGTGCATTTACTATTAAGCCGCTGACCACATCCCTGACATTGATTGGTTTTGCGGCTGGCTCTTACGGCTCTAAAAATGATCGGGGCGAGAACTATCATGGCTATTTTGGTGGGTTGGGCCTGGGTTATGCCCTCAATAAGAACAACTCATTCAACCTGTATACCTTTGTCATGGATAACAACACTTACCTCAGCAGTCCAGATAATCGCTTCCTGGTGTCCTACTCTTATCTTTTTGATTAAACATTGTGTTCAAATAAAATCCCCGCCTGGCGGGGATTATGATTTTCGATCAGAATCAGTTCTTAACGTTCCAGTCATCGGTGTACTGCACATGACCATCAACATAACGCCAGGTTATTTTGTTGTACTGAAAGGAGATTGACTCCATGTGATTAATCTGCGAGTTTCCTGTCAGTTTAGTATTTGGCATGCCAGGATTCACGCCAGTAATCTTCACACCTTCGAGCATGATCATGAAATAGCAAACTTCTTGCCCTGCATTATTGATATTATAGAAACGGATTTCGGCGCTGTTTAGGGTCTGGCCAGTAGCAACAGCTTTATAGAGATACGGACTGGAACTATCAAACTCCTTTTCAATCATTAGCGGTGAGTGTGAACGTGTCCCGGTAATTTTTCCGTTGGCGCTATCTACTGGCAAATTAAGACCGTGGCTAAAGCCGATGATCTCTATACTGCCTTCACGGTCTTTAACGTCAACAGAACCTTTGATGTCTGCTCCGCCATCGTCTTTAAGCTACATATAGGGAGGGATTGGCATTTTACAAATTCCTTTTTAGTGCGATTTTTTTCGTGACAAACCAATAGATAACAATAGTCATTATCAGGTTAAACCCTGTCACTGCCATGATGGTTAAGGCTGAATAAGTCTGATTTTCTGGAAAGAAGATTTGATAGGGGATAAATCGGAAAAGAGTATAAAACAGAATGGCGAAAATAAATATCTTTGCAAATCGTCTCAACGTTGATAATACCCACTCCCTCAGGATTTCGGCTTTTTCAACTTTACTGTTCCTTCCATTGAATATAATGATAACTACACTGAGTAACGGCACGCTGATTAGGGTATTTATAAGGGTTTTAATATAATCTCTTATTGAATCGTAAGGCTCAGGATCTGGCTCACCGAAGAGAAGTCTCTCGATTTTTTCGGCTTCATCAAAGCCCACGGATTTAATCATGAAGTTATCAACCATACCGTTACAGGGTGCCCATTTAGCCACCAACAGCATTATCAGTAGGAATACGACGATTTTCACGGTCAGATTAAGAGCAATTTTTGCCATTAGCAATGACCTCAATCGTACCATATGCCTTCAGCATCTTCATGCAAGGAACTTCTATTTTTTGGGTTCTCAGCAAGGCATTACGGAGCATGGCGAAATCTGAATCATGAGGAAGGGTGATGCAACCTTCTGATATCTGGCCAGGATGTAGCCGGAAGTTGCCACGCCTGACGCCTTCTATCCAGATATAATCGTCAATGTTCCAGTCATCTCGCCACAGTGCAAACCAGTCAGAATGCTTAAATGTAGCGCCACTGGCATAGTGATTATAAATGTCTCTGATACCAGCATTTACTTGCGATCTAATCCCACCTTCCGGACGGTCAACAACCCAGTATTTGCCCGTTGGAACCGGCCCCATTTTAGGGATCATCCCGCAAGCCCCACGGTTACGGTAAGCACCGTCACCGGAGAAAGCTAAAAATGTTCCTACGCCCGGAAACATCAAAGGGGAATAATGCGCATCATTGATTACGAACTTTCCATGTAAAGCCATAGGCTCCCTTCTCCCTGTTTTTATTGTGGGATAGGTTACAGGCTATTTATTGAGCGATCCAGCATAACGCGATGATTTCAGTTAATTGAGGCGACTCTCGTCCCTGAACACTCAGCTTCAACTCTGCTGGTTGCTGAACCAACTGGCCCGCGAACTGGGTAAAACCGTGGTGACGGGAGCCGAAGTGATCGCTTTGCAGGCTCTTGAGCAATTTGCACTGTATACCGGCGTTCGTCCGGATGAAGCGCTTATGCTTGAAGCTTCTGCCTTCTCGCGTTCCTGAAAAAACCGTGCAGAACGGCTGCTGTATCGTTTACGTCAGGAAGGAGGCTTTTCTGTTAAGCTTGACGAATTAACGCCGCGAAAATTGATGGATCTGAGGAGAACAGCATGAACACTGGACCGCTAAACGAAGAAGAGCTGGAGTGGCTGGACGAAGCCCTGATGAACCACGGCAATGAAAACTCCGTGCTGGATATCTCTGAACTGGATGGCATGTTTACCGCTATTCTGTCAGGCCCGACTAAACTCCCTTCATCAGTCTGGCTAACCGCGCTGTGGGGCGGCGAACAGCAGATCCCTTTGTGGCCGAGCGATACGGAAGAATCCCGCTTCAACGATCTGATCTTTCAACATCTCAATGATATTGCTGAACGTCTTGCCACCGCGCCAGACCAGTTTGAACCGCTGTTTGGTTTCAGCACCATAGATGATGAAGATTACGAAGTTGTAGAAGACTGGTGCTTTGGTTATCTGCGCGGCGTGGCGCTGGATGACTGGTCTGCTTTACCTGATAGCCTGCAGCCGGCGCTTGATGCTATTGCTATCCACGGCGATGAGGATCAGTTCGCTAAGCTTGAACAAATGACGCCAGAAGCTTATGTGCAGTCGCAGCAAGCCATCCGCCCGGCGGCACTGGAACTCTATCAGTACTGGACCGCCAGGCGCGCGCCAGAATAGCGCTATAACCTGTGTTGCCGAAGGATTAGGGCAGCCCAGTTTGGCCAGAAAAAGAAAACCCCGCATCGGCGGGGTTTTGCTTTCTAACGTGGATTTCCCTGATGCCGGCTTAAATTAAACGGGCAAATCAATGACCAGCGCCCGCAGTGGCGTTTCGGCCACCAGCGTCACGCTTTCTTCTTCTCGTATAAATGCCCCGTCTCCGCACACTAACTCTTCTTTTGCCTTCGTTCCGGTGACCGCATTCAGCCCGCCGTGAATCGACTGCAGATAGGCTCGTGGCCCATGGAGTTTAATGGTCTGCGTCTCGCCAGGTTCAAGCACCACATGGTGGACCCAAACCTGCTGACGGAGTTGCAGGCTTTGTTCGGCGCCGTCTGGCGAAGCCAGCAGCGTATAGCGAACATTGTCTGGCATCTTTACGCGCTGCACCGCAGCATTCTCACGTTCCGGACAGGCATCAAGCCAGAGCTGCATACGCGTCAGTTCCTGCTCTTTACTGACATTTATTTCGCTGTAACTGATGCCGGGCTGGGTAGCAAAAAGCAGTGCCTCGCCCTTTTGAGCGGTAGCGTGGTTGCCTTCGCTGTCGCGATACTCTGCCTCGCCCTGCAAAATCAGATTCAGTACGTCGACCTTTGGATAGGTTCTCGGTTGAAAGGAAGCCCCTGGTGCCAGCACTTCCTGATTGAGCACGCGTAACGACGCGTAGCCCAGTAATTTGGGGTCAAAATAGTGGCCAAAGGAAAAGGTATAACGGGCTTGTAGCCAGCCATAATCAGCCTTGCCACACTCTTGCGCGGTGCGACTGGTAATCATAAATCCTCCCCGGTCGAGGCGATTTACCTGACCGTTTTATTCTGTCTCTATAGTAAGTTTCTGGACGGCAGATTGTTAGCCAGTTAATCTGCTCGCTATATTCAAAATTCCTGACAGAGAAACGCTATGGCTAAAGACCGCGCCCTGACGCTGGAAGCGCTGCGAGTGATGGATGCTATTGATCGCCGGGGCAGTTTTGCCGCTGCGGCGGACGAACTGGGCCGGGTTCCTTCTGCCCTCAGTTACACCATGCAGAAACTGGAAGAGGAGCTGGACGTCGTGCTGTTCGACCGTTCAGGCCACCGCACCAAGTTCACTAACGTCGGCAGGATGTTATTAGAGCGTGGCAGGGTGTTGTTAGAAGCGGCTGATAAGCTGACAACCGATGCTGAAGCACTGGCTCGGGGTTGGGAAACGCATCTGACTATCGTCACCGAAGCGCTGATCCCCAGCGAGTATCTCTTCCCGCTGATCGACAAGCTGGCGGATAAAGCCAACACGCAGATTTCTCTGGTGACTGAAGTCCTGGCGGGAGCCTGGGAACGTCTGGAGCAAGGCAGGGCAGATATCGTGATCGCGCCGGATCTGCATTTCCGTGCCTCGTCAGAGATCAACACCCGCAAGCTTTACAGCATGATCAGCGTGATTGTCGCCAGCCCGGAGCATCCTATTCATGGAGAGCCTGAGCCACTGTCAGAAGTGACCCGAGTGAAATACCGTGGCATCGCCGTGGCTGATACCGCGCGTGAGCGTCCGGTACTCACCGTGCAACTGCTGGATAAGCAACAGCGACTGACCGTCAGCACCATTGAAGACAAACATCGGGCGCTGTTGGCAGGGCTTGGCGTGGCGTCAATGCCTTATCCGATGGTAGAAAAGGATATCGCCGAAGGACGTTTGCGCGTGGTCAGCCCGGAATATACCCGCGAAGTTGACATTATCATGGCGTGGCGGCGTGACAGCATGGGGGAAGCGAAGGCCTGGTGCTTACGAGAGATCCCAAAAGTGCTGGCTAAGCGCCAGAGTTAATCAGCCAAAATGCGCAGAGCAAAAAAAACGGCCCCTCCATTGAGGCGGCCGTTTTTGTCTCTGCCAGCGCAAAGATTAGCGGAACCGCACGTCGCGTCCGTGAGGTTCGTCCCAGTCAAAAGCCGGTCCGATGGAAATCACCCCAGCCGGGTTAATCGTTTTATGGCTGCAGTAATAGTGATGGCGGATATGTGCCAGATCGACGGTGTCGGCCAGGCCCGGCATCTGATAAATCTCCCGCAGGAAACCATTCAGGTTCAGGTAGTCACTGATGCGGTGCTTATCGCATTTAAAATGGGTGACATACACCGGATCAAAGCGAACCAGCGTGGTCCACAGGCGTAAATCAGCCTCTGTCAGGCGATCGCCAGTAAGATAGCGATGTTGGCCCAGCATCTGCTCAAGACGGTCCAGTGAACTGAACAGCGCGGTTACCGCTTCATCGTAAGCCGGTTGTGAGGTAGCAAAACCCGATTTATAGACACCGTTGTTCACCGTGTCGTACACCCAACTATTCACTTCATCAATTTTTCCGCGCAGATCGGCTGGATAATAGTCGCCAGCTTTTGCGCCTACAGCATCAAAAGCACTGTTTAACATCCGCAGGATATCGGCGGATTCATTGCTGACGATGGTGTTTTGCTGTTTGTCCCACAGCACCGGAACCGTCACGCGGCCGGTATACTCGTCATCTGCGTGCAGATAAAGCTGATACAGATATTCGTTCTGATACAGGCTGTCGCCCGTGGCGGCAGGGAAATCATCGTCGAAAGTCCAGCCGTTCTCCAGCATCAGTGGGTGCACCACGGAGACGGAAATCAGCGATTCCAGCCCTTTCAGCGCACGCATAATCAGCGTGCGGTGCGCCCACGGGCAGGCGAGAGAAACATACAGATGATAGCGGTCGGCCTCAGCACGGAAGCCGCTCTTACCGGTTGGGCCCGCTTCACCATCAGCCGTAACCCAGTTACGAAAGGCCGATTCAGAGCGTTTAAAGCGGCCGCCGGTGGATTTGGTGTCATACCAGTTATCGTGCCACACACCGTCAATCAGTTGTCCCATACTTCCTCCAGTCCCTAAGTGAAAAAACGACAAAGCCCTTATCTCTCTCATTGCGGGGGCGTTCGCCTTGCTGCAAATCGAAATCTAAGGGCCAGCATCGTCGTCGCTATGATGTTACTCAGTATAGCGGGTGTTTCTTACCACTTTTTGTTCAGCAGGCGATCCAGGCTGATTGCGCCAGGGCCAGTGATGAACAGCAGCAGGTAGCCACCAGCGATGCTCAGGTTTTTCATAAAGTTGATTGAGTTACCTTCAACAGAGAAATCGATATGGAACACCATCGCGGTAATCAGGGTGAAAATAACGGTCACGATTGCGGTAAAGCGGGTCAGTAAACCGAACAGGATCGCCAGGCCGCCGCCAAACTCAAGCAGGATAGTCAGTGGCAGGAAGAAGCCAGGGACGCCCATGTGTTCCATATACTGCTGAGTTCCGGCGTACCCGGTGATTTTGCCCCAGCCCGCTACGATAAACAGCACAGGCATCAAAATACGCGCAACCAAAAAGCCGATATCTTCTAATTTTTTCATGATTCACCCTAACAAGTTTTATCAGGCAGGAAGGATTACCCACCGCATTAAGTTCAGGTCTGAAGCGTCTTTAGCGCTTAGTACCGTTCGTTGCAGGAGATAATATTCGCGAATGGGAATCATTGTAAGCGAGATAATCTGTCGATGTTTATCAGGAAAATTGAACAGGACTGGCAGGGCCAGTAAAGGCTGGAAAGGGCGAGGGCTATAAAGAAGAAAAGCCCCTGTCAGCGAGGGCTGAAGGGGCTAGCGACGAGGAAGGTAGTTACGGACCATACGCCAGGTGCTCCACACGCCAATACCGCGTTTGGCCCAGCGTGAGATCCGCCGTGGATTACGCACTGACCAGATTGCCATCAGTCCGCTGCCTACCGCCACATAGCGACGCAGGCCAATCAGCGTCAGCCAGCCGTGATCGTAGCGGGCTGTACTCTCAAGGAAGTGCTTTTTACCGGCGCTGAGGTCCAGCCGCTGCTGCTGGATTTTACGCAGCAGCGCGGCTTTACGTTCATCACGCTCGCGGCTCATCGGTCATCCTCCAGCACATCGCGATCGGACTTCAGTTCTTTACGCGTTGCGCTCAGCAGGGTTGAACGACGTGATTTCGCCAGCGTCCACAGGCCGAAAATCAAGGCCAGGGCAAACAGCACCGCGGTGGTAATGCCGATCGCCATCAGACGATACTGTGCATCCACAGCCCAGATGATTAACACCATCAGGCTCATCAGGCCAAAGGCGGTAAAGAGCATGGTCAGGCCAATCATCAACAGCATCTGTATCAGATTGGCTTTTTCTTCCTCAAGCTCTACCACAGCCAGCCGCACCCGCGTTTCCACTATCCCCACCAGAGTGGTGACAATGCGCTGTCCAATGTTAATGACCCCTTTGCCGGGGCCGTGGCTTTGCTGAGAATCCGCCATTATTAACGACGAGTCAGCAAGACACCCAGCACCACACCAATGGCGGCACCGATACCTACGCTGGTCCATGGGTTTTCACGCACGTACACATCTGCGTGATCAGCCACTTCGCGGGAGGTTTGAGCAATACGATCGCCAGAGTCACCCAGGCGCGCGCGCGTGTCTTTCAATGCGCTTTGTGCTTTGCTGCGCAGTTTATCCAGCTCGTTTTTTGATTTCTCGCCGGTGTTGCTCAGCACTTCTTCCAGCGTATCAGCCAGGGTTTTCAGTTCAGCGCGCAGATGTTCAGATGTAGTATCTATTGACATAACAAACTCCATTGATGTTCAGTAATTAAAGCCCGGCTCAGTAAGGTGCGGCCTGGACTTCCTTCAGTTCATGTTTTGCTTCTGCCAGTTTTTCTTCACGTTTGGCGATTTTCTTGCTGTCATCGCCCTCCGCTTTTTCCTTTTCCAGCTCTTTCTGACGCTCAACGACCTGCTGCTTGTGGGCAGCAATTTTTTCCTGATGCTGAGCCTTCAGCTTTTCATCGGTACAGCCCGCTTTCGCTTCCGTTAGCGCACGCTCCAGACCGGTCACACGACGTTGATTGTCATGTTTTTTGGCCAGGTCAATTTCATGCTGGATCGCTTGTTCTTTCTGCAGGCACAGCGAATCTGCCGCATGGGCAAACGTGGTCAGAGCGAACAGGGTGAGTCCAAGGAGAGTGCGGTATTTCATGCTAATCATTTACCTTCCGTTGTGTTGGGCCGCAGGACGTCCCGTTAATCCTGTAAAGAGTCTTCGGGAAGACTGGCTTAGTAAGCATAGACAGCTTTTCCGAAAAGCTCAAAAAGAGAGAAGATTCTTAGGGATAGCGCCGGTAAGCAGGATAAAAATCAACCAACGGACTGTTTGCGCAGGCTCAGACGGTTCATCAGCTGTGAAGAACCAGAAGGATCCATCTGGCCGATATCAAACCCATAAGGCAGCAGCTGATGCAGCACTTTTTCCGCGGCCATGCTCTGCTCTTCCGTATCGAAACGGATCACCAGTGAGTCGTTATCCGGGGTAATACTTTTGATGCGGATCCCTTCGGCATTCAGGCGCTGATAGACATAAAAACCGTCTGGCAGCGTGGTGCCCTGACGAGAGGCGCGGATTTGCAGTGCGGTATCATTGCGGAACAGCGTCGGGATAAAGGCCACCAGCAATAACGCGGAGAAGCAGACCACCAGCACGCAGAGCACCCGCGTGGTGAGATAAGGTTTGAGCAAGGCGATCATTATGAATTTCCTTTCTCATTGCTCACGCTGCGCTTTTTGCGCCAAAGCACGAACAACGAGCCAAACAAACCAAAGACCAGCAGCACCAACGGCAGCAGCATCAGGCAGAACATCATCTGATCTTCGTATTTGCGAAAAATAGGGGTCTTGCCCAGAGCAAAGCCGATCACCGTCAGGATCAGCACCCAAAGCAGCGCGCTCATCCAGTTAAAGAACTGGAAGCGGGCATTGCTCAGGCCGGAAAGGCCAGCGATGGTGGGCAGCAGCGTGCGGACAAAAGCGATAAAACGGCCTACCAGCAGCGCGGAGAGACCATGTTTATGGAATAAATGGTGGGCGCGTTGATGATACTGCGCGGGCAGGTGCGAAAGCCATTTTTGCACCGTGGGCGTATTGCCCAGCCATTTGCCCTGAAGGTAACTGCACCAGCAGCCCAGACTGGCGGCGGTGGTCAAAATGAACAGCGTCATCGGGAAGGTCAGGGTGCCTTTAGCAATCAACACGCCGACTAACACCAGCAGGCTGTCACCAGGCAGGAAAGCGGCAGGAAGCAGGCCATTTTCCAGGAAAAGGATCATAAACAGGACAAAATAGATGGCCCAGACCAACGTAGGGTCTGAAAGGGTCTCGAAATCTTGCTGCCAGAGGGCGTGGATCAGGGCTTTAAAAATATCCATTGGGTATTCCCGAACATCATTGTTTAGTGGTGTTCTGAAGGAGGCCGGCACGATGAGTTAGTCGTTATTATGGGTGCTGGTCTGACTCTGAACACGGACAGTATTTCAACGTAAAAACAAAAAAGCCGGCTTTCTTAAATACCGTCTCAAACGGTAAAAAAGGGCGCTTAACTGTAACAAAATACCGACGAATGAGACAGGAGAAACTTGTCGCCAAGGATGTTTTACAGGGGCGAGCTGGAAGGGAAAAGAAGCTTTACACAGGCTGACATTATAGCAGAGTTTCGGCTGCCCGCTGAGGCGGCGACACAGCCTGAAAAATCCTGGTTATCGTCAGTTGGAGAAGAAAAGAGAGTGACTGACTGATTTTTAGCACTTTCTCATTTTGCGCTAAAAGCAGGGTGGTTAAATTTTCACCGTTACGGTTTTTTATACAGGATTAAAACCTGATTCTGTGATCGAACTGGCAATTAGCTGTCGACAGCAGGGACAACCTTTCCGATACCTCTTAAACATGAGGGAATTCGTCAGCTGGAGGTGCCGGGCTGACTTCTCTTCACAGGTTAAGGATGTAGCTATGTCGACGCTGAACCGCAGGGAGTTTGCTGGACGGACTCACCCGACAAAAATTATTCAGTTTGGCGAAGGCAACTTCTTGCGCGCTTTCATTGACTGGCAGATCGATCTGTTGAATGAACATACTGAGCTGAATGCTGGCGTGGTGGTCGTGCGTCCCCGCAACAGCCAGACGAGCCGTAGCCTCAACAGCCAGGACGGGCTCTACACCACGCTGATTAGGGGCGTAAATGACCGGGGTGAAGTGGTCAGCGAACCGCGCCTGATCCGCTCAGTGAATGAAGAAATTCATCCGTGGCGGCAGCATGAGGCTTTTCTGGCGCTGGCGAAGGAAGAGCACATTCGCTATGTCTTCTCCAACACCACAGAAGCGGGCATTCAGTACGACGCTGATGACCGTCTGGATGCTAAGCCCGCCACCAGCTTCCCGGCCAAATTGACTCAGCTGCTTTACGCGCGCTGGCAGCACTTCTCCGGCGCTGGTGACAAAGGTTGGGTGATGTTGCCGTGCGAACTGATTGATGACAACGGTGAGGCGCTGAAGGCGCTGGTGCTGCGTTATGCGCAGGAATGGGCGCTTCCTTCGGCTTTTGTGCACTGGATTGAACAGGCGAATACCTTCTGTTCGACGCTGGTTGACCGCATTGTGACCGGCTATCCGCAGGAAGCCCAGCAGATTGAGGCGGAGTTAGGGTATCAGGATGCTTATCTGGTGGCCGGTGAAGTGTATTACCTGCTGGCGATACAGGGGCCGGCCTGGTTAGAGCAGGCGCTCTGTCTGGATCGTTATCCGCTGAATATTCGCCTGGTGGATGACATCAAACCTTTCAAAGAGCAAAAGGTGGCGATCCTCAATGGCGCGCACACCGCGATGGTGCCTGTGGCTTACCTCGCAGGGTTGGATACGGTGGGTGAAGCGATGGCCGATGCGGAGATCGCCGGGTTTATCGACAGTACGTTGAGGCAGGAAATTATCCCCACGCTGTCCCAGCCTCCGGCTGAGCTCAATGCTTTTGCCGATGCGGTACTCAACCGCTTCCGTAATCCGTTTATCCGCCATCAGCTTCAGGCGATTGCCCTGAATGGCATGACCAAATTCCGTACCCGGCTGCTGCCGCAGATGCTGGCGAGTTGCCAGCAAACGGGTGAAGTCCCGGTGCGACTGAGTTTTGCCTTCGCGGCCCTGCTGGCCTTTTATCGCGGTAAACGCGGAGAAGAGGCTTATCCCCTGCACGACGATGAGGCCTGGCTGACAAAATTTGCCGATCTCTGGCCGCAGGTCGACAGCGGAAAGCTGGCCCCACAGCAACTGGTAGAAGCCGTTTTCAGTGAGTCAACTCACTGGGGCGAAGATCTTAATACGGTGCCGGGCTTAACCGCGGCTGTCACCGAACACCTGCAACGTATTGTCGGCGGCGATATGCGCCAGGCACTGACTCGTTTGAACTGAGGAACACCCTATGCAGCGTTACATCAAAATCCATCCAAACGACAATGTTGCTGTGGCCCTCGCAGATCTCTCCGAAGGGGAAACGCTTACCCTGGGTGAGCTGAACGTAGTGCTTATGCAAGCCGTGGAACGCGGCCATAAATTTGCGCTTCTGCCGCTGGCCGTGGGCGATCTGGTGATGAAATATGGCTTGCCGATTGGCCACGCGACGGTGCCTGTTTCAGCGGGTGAAATCCTGCACTCTCACAATACCCGCACCAATCTGAGCGATGTTGATGAATACAGCTATCAGCCCGACTTCGCCACCTTGCCGCCGCAGGCTGCAGACCGTGAAGTACAGCTGTTCCGTCGTCGCAATGGCGATGTCGGCATCCGCAACGAACTGTGGATTTTGCCGACGGTAGGTTGCGTGAACGGCATTGCCAAACAGATGGTTAACCGTTTCCTGAAGGAGAGTGACGAGGCTGCGGGCATTGATGGCGTGCACTTATTTACCCATCCGTTCGGCTGTTCACAGCTGGGGCAGGACCATGAAAACACCCGTACGATGCTACAGAACATGGTGCGTCACCCAAACGCGGGTGCCGTGCTGGTCATTGGCCTGGGCTGCGAAAATAACCAGGTGGATGTCTTCCGCGAGACGCTGGGCGACTATGACGCAGACCGCGTCAGTTTTATGGCGTTGCAGCAGCATGATGATGAGGTGGAGGCCGGGCTTGAGCATCTGCGTAGATTGTATGAGGTGATGCGTCACGACGAGCGCCAGCCGGGCAAGCTGAGCGAACTGAAGTTTGGGCTGGAATGCGGCGGCTCGGATGGCCTGTCCGGCATTACCGCGAATCCGCTGCTGGGACGATTCTCAGACCAGATGATCGCCAATGGTGGCACCACCGTGTTAACCGAAGTGCCTGAGATGTTCGGCGCAGAGCGCATTCTGATGAGCCGCTGTCGCGATGAGCAGACGTTTGAAAAAACCGTCAGCATGATCAACGACTTTAAGCGCTACTTTATCGATCACGATCAGCCTATCTACGAGAACCCTTCGCCGGGTAACAAAGCGGGCGGTATTACCACGCTGGAAGAAAAGTCGCTGGGTTGTACGCAGAAAGCCGGGCAAAGCCAGGTGGTGGACGTGTTGAAATACGGCGAGCGTCTGCATCAGCCGGGCCTGAACCTGTTAAGTGCGCCAGGCAATGACGCCGTAGCCACCAGCGCGCTGGCAGGCGCAGGGTGTCATATGGTGTTGTTCAGCACCGGTCGCGGCACCCCTTACGGCGGGTTTGTGCCCACGGTTAAACTGGCAACCAACAGTGAACTGGCAGCGAAAAAGCCTCACTGGATTGATTTTGATGCGGGTGCGTTGATCAAGGGAACGGATATGGCTGTGTTACTGGAGAACTTTGTCGACACGCTGGTGGAGATTGCCAACGGCCGTCAGACCAAAAATGAGCTCAATGACTTCCGTGAACTGGCCATTTTCAAAAGTGGGGTCACGCTGTAGGGAAGGAGATGAAGACAGGCTCGCCACAGCGGCGAGCCTGTTAAAGACGATTAAGCCTTTTGCTCTACCTGACGTTCATCAGCCATGCAGGCTGCCGCCGTGAAGAGAATATCCGCAGAGGAGTTCAGCGCGGTTTCTGCAGAGTCCTGCAGCACGCCAATAATAAAGCCTACCGCCACCACCTGCATCGCCACTTCGTTTGGAATACCAAACATATTACAGGCCACCGGGATCAGCAGCAGTGAGCCGCCAGCCACGCCAGAAGCACCGCAAGCACAAATGGACGCCACCAGGCTCAGCAGGATTGCCGTACTGACATCCACCTGAATCCCCAGCGTATTCACCGCCGCCAGCGTCAGCACGGTAATAGTGATTGATGCGCCAGCCATACTGATATTCGCCCCGACCGGGATCGAGACCGAGTAAGTGTCTTCATCCAGGCCCAGCTTTTTCGCCAGCGCCATATTCACCGGGATATTGGCCGCAGAACTGCGGGTGAAGAAGGCGGTAACGCCACTTTCACGCAGGCAGGTAAACACCAGCGGATACGGGTTGCGACGGATTTTCCAGTAAACCAGCAGCGGGTTAAACACCAGCGCCATCAGCAGCATACAGCCCAGCAACAGGCCCAGCAGATGCGCGTAATCCCACAGTGCAGAGAAGCCAGTCGTGGCCAGAATTGACGCAACCAGCCCGAAAATACCCAGCGGGGCGAAGCGGATAACCAGCCTCACCAACGAGGTCACGGCGCTGGAAGCATCGTTCAGGAAGGTGCGAGTTGTCTCGCTGCTGTGGCGGAAGGCGAAGCCCAGGCCAATGGCCCACACCAGAATGCCGATGTAGTTGGCGTGCATCAGCGCATCAATCGGGTTGGAGACCATGCTCAGCAGCAGGCCGTTCAGCACTTCCAGAATGCCTGAAGGCGGGGTGATTTGCTGGCTGGCATCGGCCAGTGTCAACGTTTGCGGCAGCAAATGACTGAAGACCACGGCCACCACGGCGGCACAGAAGGTACTCAGCAGATAGAGAATGATGATCGGTTTGATACTGGTTTTGGTGCCATGCTGATGATTCGCAATGGAGGACATAACCAGCACCATCACCAGCAGAGGGGCAACGGCTTTCAGCGCGCTGACAAACAGGGTGCCAAGCAGACCAACAGACAGGGCGCTCTCTTTCGAGAACCACGCCAGGGCTATTCCCGCGATCAGACCAATCATAATCTGGGTAACCAGGCTGCCCTGTGTCAGACGCTGCAACAGCCCAGGACGACTCTTTTCCATACTCATAGTAAAAAACCAGTGTTGTTATCGATAAATAACAATGCGGCGCTCCAGCATCGTGTGCGCTGGATGGTGCAGCATCGGTGTGTTTGCGCGGGTGAGTATAAGGAAATGTGATGACAGGGGAAGGGAAAAGTCGCGAAAAGTTGAGCTGGATAAACCTTGTGCGCTAATAAACTGACCCTCTCTTAAAAAACTGACCTGTGGCTGCCGCGATGCAGCCACAGGTCAGAGAGTCAGTTACTTGCTCAGCTGTTTTTGGTCGTTACGGTGGTTCACCCAGGCGTTAACGATCAGCGTCACGGCCAGAATGCTGCCGACCGTCCCCAGCGAGACAGAGACCGGGATATGGTAGAAATCGACGATCAGCATCTTCACACCAATAAACACCAGCACTACCGCCAGGCCATATTTCAGCATATGGAAACGCTCAGCCACGTTAGCCAGCAGGAAGTACATCGCACGCAGGCCGAGGATGGCGAACAGGTTCGAGGTCAGCACGATAAACGGGTCAGTGGTGACGGCGAAAATAGCCGGAATACTGTCGACGGCAAAGATCACATCGCTCAGTTCCACCATAATCAGCACCAGCAGCAGCGGGGTAGCGAACAGCACGCCGTTACGTCGAACGAAAAACTTCTCGCCTTCCATCGTTTCCGTCATGCGCATTTTGCTACGCAGCCAGCGCACCAGCGGCTTGTCGCCAACGTTGCTGTCATCGTCCCCGCCTTCCATCGCCATTTTGATGCCGGTGAAGATCAGGAAAGCCCCGAAGATGTAGAGGATCCAGCTGAATTCAGAGACCAGCCAGCTGCCGGCAAAGATCATCATCGTCCGCAGCACGATAGCGCCCAGGATGCCGTAAATCAGCACGCGGCGCTGAATAGCCGCCGGAACAGCAAAATAGCTGAACAGCATCAGCCAGACGAAGACGTTATCCACCGCCAGCGCTTTTTCCAGCACGTAGCCGGTCAGGAAAGCCAGGGTTTGCGTATTCGCGACTTCACGGCCGATATTACCGTCGAGATACCACCAGAAACCGGCAGCGAACAGAAGAGAGAGGGAGATCCACAGCAGCGACCAGAGTGCCGCCTGTTTCATTGACATGGTTTGAGAGCCGCGACGACCCTGTAAGAACAGGTCGATAGCCAGCATAATGACCACGATAACAGCGAAGCTGCCCCACAGCAGAGGCGTACCAACAGAGTGCATAGACGTATCCTGTAAAATGAAAAAAGGCCGATAGAAAACAGGACCGTTTACTTCATCATAGATGACAAACAGGTTGTTCTCTTCAAAGCCAGGTCTCACTCACAGCAGAACGTGCAGTTCTGTTGCCCAACGACCGGGTATCCACAGATACCGTGCTGACGATCAGTTGGCGTAAAAGTTACTCCCCTATGCTGCGGCAGAAGATACGGTTCACCGCAGCACAGGTCAATCATAACTGGACATATTTAGAAATATTTACACAACCACTTCATCTGGCCGCTCATCAGCCGGGAAAACGACCCCGGTCTGGCGACGGATTTCAGTCAGCAACTTCGCCGTAATCCGCGAGGTTGCAATGCCAGCATGATTCACTTCGTTGCGCTCTACCAGCTGGGCGAAGGTCTCTGCTTCATACAACATGGTGTTGATGTGCTGAGGATGACTGAGGTCCTGTGGCTTCGCGCCACGCGGCACAAAACTGACGCGCTGGCATTCCGAAACCTGCTCAATAACCAGCGATCCGGCTTCGCCCTGGATCTCGCTTGGCACGCCAGACTGGCTGACCTTGGAGTGCAGGATAGTCACGTCAAAATCACCATAATTCATCACCACGGTGCCGTGAGCATCCACGCCGCTGGCCAACAGCGAAGCGTTAGCAGAGACGTTATCAGGTTCGCCCCACAGGCTGACCGCCGTTGCCAGGCAATAATAACCAATATCCATGATCGAGCCGTTCGACCAGGCTGGATTAAAGGTGTTGGGATTCTCGCCATCCAGATAACGCTGATAGCGCGAAGAGTACTGGCAATAGTTGATAAACGCTTTGCGCAGCTTGCCGATTTTCGGCAATGCCTGTTGCAGGATCAGGAAGTTAGGCAGGCTGGCCGTTTTGAAGGCTTCAAAAAGCACCACCTGATTCTCACGCGCACAAGCGATCATCTTTTCCACTTCGTGCAGGTTAGAAGCGAGCGGTTTCTCGCAAATCACATGTTTTTTATGCTGCAGGAACAGCAGCGATTGCTGGCAGTGCAGGGCGTTAGGACTGGCGATATACACCGCATCAATGTCCTCTGACTGCGCCATTTGCTCCAGCGAGGTAAACAGATGCTGCACGGGATAATCAGTGCTGAAGGCCTGAGCCTGGCTGAGCGAGCGCGAGTAGACAGCGGTGAGCTTCATTTTGCCGGTTTCATGCGCGGCATCGACAAACTGGCGGGTGATCCAGTTAGTCCCTACAACAGCGAAGCGGATCATGCGTGTTTCAGTCTCCACACGTTTAAGGCAGTAGGGGAGCAGAGCGTTTGCTCTGTCCACGGCGTTAACCTTCAGAGTAGCATGTGGGTTCCAGCGGGCAATGGCTAAAAAAAGCGGTACGACCCTGATAAATATTATCAGTGTTACTGACACTTATCCGGCATCATGCAGTTTGATTTTTACCACATCCTCTTTCACCCTAAGAGGAAATTACCGCAGCTGGGGCACTCAGAGACCATGACGAAGGGCAGTAAACACGCACTAAACTGGACCAGTATCCTGGTAGCGATCCCCGTTGGCCTGGTGGCTACGCTGGTGACGCTGGGCTTTCGTCAGACCATTGAGCTGATTAACTCGGTGGTGTTTGGCACGCAGCAGGATGTGACGCAGGCCATCGGTGTGTATCCCTGGTATCTTTGGCCGCTGGTGGTGGGGCTGGGAGGCGTGATTGCCGGTTTTTTCCTGCGTTATGCCACCGCTATTGAACAAAAAGAGACGGTTCGCACCGATTATCTGGAAGTGATCAACGCCAGGTTGGATGCTGTGCCGACGAAAACCTCGTTGTTCCGTGCGCTCTCATCCATTGCCAGTATCAGCAGCGGGGCCTCAATTGGTAAAGAGGGGCCGATGGTGCAGCTTTCCGCGCTCAGTGGCAGCCTGATGGGGCGGCTTTGCTTTGCTAAGCTGTCACTGCGAAACAGCGATGTTGTCGCTATGGCGGCGGCTGCCGGGCTCTCTTCTGTTTATCATGCGCCGCTGGCCTCGGCGATTTTCGTCGCAGAGATTGCGTTTGGCATCTCCGCTTTACAGCGCCTCATCCCACTCATCATCTCTTCCGGCGTGGCAGTGCTGACCATGTGGACGCTGGGCTACCGCTCGGCCATTTATCCCTTCTCACATGCACAATTTGACCTGACGGCGGGTAACATGTTGTTGACCGTGATGATCGGTCTGGCTGCGGGACTGGTGGGCTGGGCGATGATCTGGTTAATTAATCTCAGTAAGCAGCGCTTTGGCCGTATTAAAAACCTGCCGTTCCGGCTGGGCTTAGGTGGCCTGATGGTGGGCGTAATGGCGATTGCCAGCACCAATATTTTGGGCAACGGCTATGAAGTGATTGTCGACATCATGGCGGGCAATTTTGTGCTGAAAGGGCTGGTTATCCTGCTGGCATTGAAGATGATTGCCACAGCTGTGTCGGTGGGGTCTAACGCGGTTGGCGGCCTGTTCACGCCTTCGTTACTGATTGGTGCAGTACTTGGGGTAGTGATCGCTACGCTTATGAGTCTGGCCGGTTGGCCGGTCGATAATACCGTGGTATTTGCCGCTGTGGGAATGGGCGCGGTGCTGGCCTCGGTCAGTCAGGCTCCGCTAATGGCGATGCTGATGGTGCTGGAGATGACCCTCAACAGCAGCCTTCTTTTTCCGACGATGATTGCCTGCGTGCTGGCTTCCATGACCGTCTACCGTTTGCAGTCCAACAGCACCTATCCGGTGATCAAAAACCACTTCAGCCGTTCGGATGCCAAGTTCGATTTTGATAACGGCATCATCTCGCAGTTTATTGTCTCTGGCGCGGCGTTAAAGTCGGAGGATACGGTTGGAAAGGCGTTGGCGGTCAGCTCGTTAAAACGTGAGCGTTTTGTCTATGTCATCAGTGATACCGGGCAGTTCCTGGGGGCGGTATCCATTCATGATATTTCCAGAAAAGTGCTGGATAAAGACATCACCCTGGATTCGCCAGTCAGTTGCGTGATGGACGATTCCTTCCCTTATATCTTTGAGAACCAGACTATCACCGAAGGCTGGGAAGCCTTTGCTCGCGTCACGCTGGAGCGCCTGCCGGTGCTGAATAACCCGGTGGAGAAGAAATACCTGGGAGCGCTAACCAAAACCAGCCTGATTCAGAAAGCCAAAGACTTCCTTTAAGTGGCGGGTTTGCGGCTGGGAAGGAGAAACAGTCTGCGATATCAGGATAAAGCCGAGCCAAGGATCTTGAATATCCGCTCATCAGCGCACTGAGAGACATTAAACCGCATGTAAGTGCCTGCGGTCTGTAGTTGGCTAAAGGTGTTTCCCGGCGCCAGAACCACACCTTCCTGCAAACAACGGCGCGACACGTCTGCGGCATCGGTTCCAGCCGGTAGCTGGCACCACAAAAACATGCCTGCCTGCGGTACCAGCCAGGGATTTATGCCCAGCAGTTTTAATTTTGCTACCGTGTGGTCCATCGCCTGCGCCAGTCGGTGCCGCACAGTTTCCATGTGCCGCCGATAGCCACTATCGGTCATCGCGGTCAGCAACAGCTCGGCCGCCATCCGCCCGCCACTGAAGCTGGTGGCAATTTTGAAATCAGTCAGGTTCTCAATCCAGTCAGCGCGGCCCGTAATAAATCCACAGCGGACCGAAGCGGAGACCGTTTTTGAAAAGCTGCCGATGAAAATCACCTGTGACAATCCGTCAAAGGCCGCGAGTCTTGGGGCCGGGGACATCTCAAGATCGGCAAAAATATCATCCTCAATAATCACCAGGTTGGCGGCGTCGGCCATCTTCAGCAGCCGATGAGCGGTGAACGGGGAGAGCATCGCGCCTGTGGGATT
>NZ_JBAVTT010000024.1:0-18995 GCF_049696395.1 Erwinia sp. | reverse complement strand
ATTCAATATCAGTGATCCCGCCGCGATCGGCTTTCAGATCCCAGCGCCCTTTTTGCTTGTTGCCAAGGTGTGCACGCATTTTCTCACGCATCTCCCGCACCTCGACCTTTAGCTTATCAGCGTCACGCGGCAGACACAGGATCCCCCGGCGGATGTCATCAAAACGCTGACTCAGCGCAGCCTCGCCAAACACGATGCGCGCCCGCACCAGCGCCTGATGCTCCCAGGTCCAGGCTTCATTACGTTGATAATCATCAAACGCCTCAAAGGTGCTGACCAGCATGCCTGCGGCACCTGAAGGGCGCAGGCGCGCATCCACTTCATACAAAATGCCGGAGGAAGTGCGGGTGCTGAACAGGTGCATCACACGCTGCGCCAGACGCAGGTAAAACTGCCTGCCATCTATGCTGCGCTCGCCGTCTGTGACCGCATCAGCCGGGCAGTCATGCAAAAACACCAGATCCAGATCGGAACTGTAGCCCAGCTCCCAGCCGCCTAACTTGCCGTAACCGACCACCGCAAATCCGCGCTCCTGAACCTGAGTCAGATGCGAAGGACGGCCATAACGCTGAACCATCATCTGCCAGGCCTGCTGGACGACCTGCTCAATCATCGCTTCTGCCAGCCAGGTCAGATGATCGCTGACTTTCATCACCGGCAACGTCTCGGCGATATCTGCTGCAGCGATGCGCAGATGTTGCGCCTGCTTAAACTGGCGCAACGCTTCCAGCTGCTGCTCTTCATCCTCTTCCGGGATGCGCAACAGATACTGGCGCAGCTCATCGCGATAGGCATCCGTGGCGGTAGGCTGATAAAGCGTGGCAGGATCGAGAAGCTCATCGAGCAGCAACGGATAGCGTGCCAGCTGGCTGGCGACCATCGGAGAAGCCGCACACAGGCGGATCAAATGCTTTAAGGCACCGTGATACTCGGTCAGCAGCTCCAGGTAAGTGGTTCGTGTCACCACGCCCAGCAACAGTGGCGTCAGCCTGCTGAGCGCTACCGCGGCATCGTCACGCGGGCAAACTTCGCTCAGTAAACGGGGCATAAGCTGGTCGAGCGCCTGACGCCCACGCGGGCCAATAGTGCGCTTATCCACATCCTGACGGAAATCGTTGATGGTTTGCAGAAGACGCTGGCGCGCCTCGCTTTCAAGCTGCGGAACCAGCGGCGCAAGCTCGGCCTCTTCCAGCCGGTCTTGCCAGAGCACACCATAATCATCGGCTTCTTTATTGCCACCGGTTTCCGGCGTGTCGTCCCCAATCAGGTCATCGAAAATGGCGCGCACTGCCGCCATATGCCCTTCAAGCTGCTGGGTCAGAGCTACCCAGCTCTCCACACCCATCGCCCAGGCCATACGCTCGCGGTTTACATCGTCCGCTGGCAGAGTCTGGGTCTGTTCGTCATTGATGCTCTGCAGCAGATTCTCCAGACGTCGCAGGTAGAGATAAGCCTCGCCGAGTTGGCCCACCTGTTCGCCAGGCAGCAAATTCAGCTCACCAATGGCCTGTAGCGTCGGTAACAAAGCTCGCAGCTGCAGCGAACGCTCGCGCCCGCCACGGATCAGCTGAAACACCTGCACGATGAATTCCGTCTCACGGATGCCGCCCGCGCCTAACTTGATATTGTCGGTCAGACCACGCCGCCGGACTTCACGGGCAATCATGCTTTTCATATTTCGCAGCGACTGGATTACGCTGAAGTCGATGTAGCGGCGATAGATAAAAGGCCGCAGCATCTGCTGTAATTCCTGGCTCCAGTGGTCGTCAACACCGCCCATCAGGCGCGCTTTAACCATCGCATAGCGCTCCCAGTCGCGTCCTTGCTCCTGGTAATAATCTTCCAGAGCGGCAAAGCTCAGCACCAGCGGGCCGCTGTCGCCAAAAGGCCGCAGCCGCATATCTACGCGATAAACAAAGCCATCCACCGTGGGTTGATCGAGCACTTTGATCAGCCGCTGACCAAGCCGCGTGAAGAACTGAGCATTGTCCAGTTCACGCCTGCCGCCGGTAGTTGAGCCATTTTCCGGCCAGGTAAATATCAGATCGATGTCAGAGGAGAAGTTAAGCTCGCCGCCGCCCAGTTTTCCCATTCCGAGGATCAGCAAAGGCTGCGGCTCACCAGCAGCATTGACCGGTGTGCCGAATTCACGGCAGCAGGCCAGCCATAGCCAGTCACGGGCCGCCACAATCAGCGTTTCCGCCAGCTCGCTAAGCTGCTTCAGAGAGTCTTGCGTACTGCTTGTCGCCAGCGTCTGCATCCACGCAATACGCGTTAGCATATGGCGGCGGAACAAGCGCAGTTCACGCATCAGTGCGTTTTCATCCGCTACGCCAGCCAGTTTATCTGCCAGCCAGGCCGGATAGTGCCGCCACTCGTCCGACGCGGGAGCCTGCTCTTGCAGCGCTTGCCACCAGTCAGGATGGCGCGTCAGGTTATCCTGAACAAAGTCACTGAAGGCCAGCACACCTTGCTGTTCGGCGCTCAGTTCTCCCAATGCCGGGCTGAGCTGTTGAGCTTGTGCCGCTAACAGCGGCGGCAAGATCTGAGTAAGCGATGGCGACATAAAAACTCCCTGTTAACTGCGTAAATTCACTCTGCTCTCTGACCGGCTTGCACGACTCAAACGGTGCCGTTTTTCCAGAAGGCCGGTTGCTTAACAGCCTGACGGCAATGGCTCTCCAGCCAGACTTCCTGATGAGTTTCTATAGCCTGCGCAAGCTGTTGCCAGCTTTGCATCCAGGCCTCCACCGTCTCAGCGTCGTAGCCACCTGACAGTAACCGTGCCGCCAGCAACTGACGGTGTAGGCGATTAAGCTTGTCCTGATACTCGTTCATCTGACGCACATCATCGAAGGTCTCTTTTAAATCAGCGGCAATTCTTCCCAGCATGATGTCGCAGAAGCGTTTGAACGATCCCTGCAGTTTGGCATCGCCTTTCGCATCGACAAACCCGCGCCAGCGCTCGGTTACAATCCAGTTAGTGAGTGCTAACTGGGTCTGCAGAGAGAGCGTGCTGAAGCAGAGCTCAGCGGCCTGCACGTCATCTTCGCGCAGCGCTTCTTCCAGCCCGGTTAACGAGTGGCGCAACTCATTGCTGGCCTTACGCGGAACCAGCGAGCCAAACAGTGAGAAGGTTTGACGCACGGTCTCAAGGGCCTGCTGCACTTCATGCTGAGCAGCGCGGTTGCCCCGCAACCACAGTTCTTCATGATACTGCCACTGGCTCAGCGCCAGGGTGAAGGCCGCCAGCATCGCCTGCTCTACCGTGGCTTTCGGCGCGACTTTCATCACTTTCAGCGGCTGCAGTTCACGGGTTGGATTGCCTTTAGCCAGCGCGTAACCGCGCGCTGCTTTGCTCAGGCTACCCAAGCGCAATCCGCCCATATTCGCCAGTTCAGCGGCGAAGGCAAGCAGGTCATCCCGCTCGCCGGTTTTTAGCTCAAGTTCAATTTCACGCAGCGGCTCGCTCAGTTCACCAGAAGTGACATCGCCGCTATCAAACGCAACCTCAATCTCGCTCTTCAGGTAAGTAACTACCCACTTTTCACGCACAAAATGGGTGCTGAACAGCGGCGTTAACTGTTGCTGAAGGACGGCCAGATCGCAGCCCTGCGGCCAGATGTCTGTCGGTAACAGGGCAATATCCAGCTCTGGCTTCTCCAGCGCCACATTGTATTCCGGGCGCTGATGCAGGCCGCCTACGGTCTGCCCTGCTGTCTTCAGCGTCATTTCATAACTGTCACCGAAGCCACGAATGCGCAGCCCCATATCCCACCCGCGCAGCTTACTGTCTGCCGTTTCGAAGTAGATATTGGTCAGTTTCTGCGGTGCAGAGTGCTGATGCGGCCAGTTTGCCAGCTGTGCAGGCAGTTTTTCGGCGGCTTCTGAGGTGGCAATGAACTTTATTTCGATTTCGATGGTCATATTTTCTTAATCAGATGATTAGCGGTACGGTAAAGGGCGTGTTGGCCTGATTTTGCCGCTCATTTCATGATGGGGCACACAGTGGCCAGATATGATGTGAAGAGTAATGCAGAATCGCCGTGGCTGTCTTGGCTTTCTTATGCTTTCGCGTCAGCCCTCGCATAGCCCTGAGACCAGGAAAGTTCTCATTCAGCTTTATGCGAGCCAGCTCCAGACTGTTCCATTACTTTTGTCCAGGATCCATGTAAAAAAGACATCGAATGAAAAAAACTCAGCTTATTGCCCTCACTTTACTGACTTTTAGCGTAGCAGCCTCCGTTCATGCCGAAGAAAAACGCTATATTTCCGACGAACTTTCCACCTGGGTTCGCAGTGGTCCCGGTGACAATTTCCGCCTTGTTGGCACCCTGAATGCCGGCGAAGAAGTGCAGTTGCTGCAATCAAACGACAGCACCCATTATGCTCAAATCCGCGACTCAAACGGCCGAACCACCTGGATCCCTGAATCCCAGTTAAGTCAGCAGCCAAGCCTGCGTACTCGCGTGCCTCAACTGGAACAGCAGGTAAAAGACCTGACTGACAAGCTGGCCAACATTGACGGCAGCTGGAACCAGCGCACCGCAGAGATGCAGAAGAAAGTGGCCGGCAGTGACGGCGCGATCAACAGCCTGAAGGACGAAAATCAGAAGCTGAAAAACGAACTGGTTGTGGCACAGAAAAAAGTGAGTGCCGCCAACGTTCAGCTTGATGATAAGCAGCGCACCATCATTATGCAGTGGTTTATGTACGGCGGCGGCGTTGCCGGTGTCGGCCTGCTGTTGGGTCTGCTGTTACCTCACATGATCCCGAGCCGTAAAAAGAAAGACCGCTGGATGAACTGACCGTTCACCGGACAGCATAAGGGCATCCATTGATGCCCTTTTTTGCCTGCCTGTCATTCAGCAAACCTCACCCGCAAAGGTGGGAGAGGATCTACACTTCTAGTATGATGCCTGAAACGTTTAACTCAGGAGCGTGGTAGTGAAGACTTACCTTGTCGGTGGCGCGGTACGCGATGCACTGTTAAATCTGCCGGTCAAAGACAAAGATTGGGTAGTGGTTGGCGCCTCTCCGGAAGAGATGCTGAGCCAGGGGTATGAGCAGGTTGGCCGTGACTTCCCGGTTTTTCTGCATCCTGAAACCCATCAGGAGTATGCGCTGGCGCGCACCGAGCGCAAAAGCGGCAGTGGCTACACCGGTTTTGTCTGCTACTCCGCCCCGGACGTGACGCTTGAGCAGGATTTACAGCGCCGCGATCTGACCATCAATGCTATTGCCCAGGACGATGATGGCCGCTTATACGATCCCTACGGCGGGAAAGCGGACCTTGATCAACGTCTTCTGCGCCATGTTTCTGCCGCTTTTAACGAAGATCCGCTCCGCGTGCTGCGCGTGGCGCGTTTCGCTGCGCGTTTTGCCCATCTGAATTTTGTGGTCGCTGAAGAGACTCAGGCGTTGATGCGCTGGATGGCGGAAAGCGGTGAGCTAAATACGCTTACCCCTGAACGGGTCTGGAAAGAAACGGAAAAAGCGCTGGAAACCCGCAATCCGCAGGTCTATTTCCAGGTGCTGAGAGATTGCGGCGCACTGGCCGTGCTGTTCCCGGAACTGGATAACCTTTACGGTGTGCCCGCCCCGGCCAAATGGCATCCTGAAATCGATACCGGGGTTCATGCCCTGATGACGCTGGCTATCGCCGCCCAGCTCAGCCCGGATATCGCCATTCGTTTTGCTACTCTTTTCCATGACGTGGGCAAAGCGCTTACCCCTCCAGAGAAATGGCCCAGCCATCACGGGCACGGCCCGGCAGGTGTTCCGCTGGTAGAAGCGTTGTGCCAGCGCTTGCGCGTACCGAATGCCATCCGCGATCTCGCCCTGCTGGTCACTGAATTTCACGATCTGGTCCACACAGTGGAACGCCAGAGCGCTGAAACCCTGGTTGCCTTATTTGATCGTATTGATGCCTGGCGTAAACCCCAGCGAGTGGAGCAAATCGCGCTGACCAGTGAGGCTGATGCACGCGGGCGAACCGGTTTTGAGAGCAATACTTATCCGCAGGGAAACTTTCTGCGTCAGGCGTTTGAGGTGGTATCGAGCGTGTCAACAAAAGAGGTAGTCGCTGGCGGATTCAAAGGGATGGAAGTCAGGAAGGAGCTAACCAGAAGAAGGATTGCGGCGTTGAACAAATGGAAGGAACAGCAGGGATAAGGCAGTCCCGCAGCGGCCTCAGCAGGCCAGCTACGGGACTAAGCACGCTCAACTACACAAAGATCATGTAGACCGCAGCCGCCACAATAAAGCGGTAGATAGCAAACGGCACGAACGAGATGCGCTTGATCAGGTTCAGGAACACCTTGATGGCAATAAGAGCCACGATGAAGGCCGTGACGAAGCCAACAGCAAACATCGGGAAATCGGCCATGGTCAGGAAACCAATGCTCTTATAGAGATCCAGTACCGTGGCACCCATCATCATCGGCACGGCCAGAATGAAGGAGAATTCTGAAGCTGCATAACGGCTTACGCCCATCAGCATACCGCCAGAAATGGTCGCACCAGAGCGGGAGAAGCCAGGCCACAGCGCCAGGCACTGGAAGCAACCGATCACGAACGCCTGGCGATAGGTCATATCATCCACGCCTACGGCTTTCGGGGTTTTGGGCTTCAGATATTCCGCTGCCAGCAGCAACACACCGCCGACAACCAACGCATACATCACGTTAATTGGATTGAATAACTCTTTAATTTTGTCGTGTAAAAGCAGACCGATAACCACGGCTGGCACCATACCCAACAGGATATGGACAAGCGTCAGATGCCCTTTGCCGGTGCCTTCATGCGGGACTTTACCAAAATGAATGCCAATCAAACCGAACAGTCGACGCCAGAACATCACTACTACGGCTAAAATGGAACCAAGCTGGATAACAACCTCAAAGGTGTTCGCCTTGTCGCCTTCAAATCCTAACAAATGACCGACAATGATCATGTGCCCGGTGGAGGAGACAGGAAGAAACTCCGTTAACCCCTCAACAATGCCGAGTATTGCTGCCACCCATAGCTGATGAATATCTGCCATCCAATCTACCCCTATCCGTATAAAAACCATTAAAAAGGCGGTTGCTTAACGCTACCGCCAAATTGTGCCCAGGTTGAGTTAGGCCAACCTTAAGACAGAGCATAATGTGGTTTGGTTTCACCGTGATGGCAATCACATTGGGTTTATTTCGGATTAGTCCCGCGTTCGATGATCACCCCGACCTGGGCTGCCTGAGCTACTGCACCGGGTTTGCTGAGCTTAATTCGCACCCATGGCGAGTTGAATCGTGCCAGTAATAACGCCGCCACTTCTTCCGCCACACGCTCGACCAGCGCAAATTTGCCCCCGGCTACGTGATGAATAATGGCCTCGGACACATCGGCGTAGCTCAGGCAATCATTGACATCGTCACTGGCGGCGGCCTGACGATTGTCCCAGGCCATTTCGACATCGAACACCAGTTTCTGTTGAATGGTCTGTTCCCAGTCGTAAACACCAATGGTGGTGATGACCGCGAGTTGTTCAATAAATACAATATCCATGATGGCCGTCTCTGTTTTTGTGGTTGCCGGATACCACTTCCGGCGGATTATGCGTATTATCCACGGATGACGAGAACAAAACGACCCCTACTAGATGGAACGGTGTTATGAGTGTATTCGCGCTTGGTATGATTCTTTTCGCGTATCTGTGCGGCTCCATTTCCAGCGCAATCCTGGTTTGCCGACTGTTCAGACTGCCGGACCCGCGCCTTAATGGTTCCGGTAATCCCGGCGCAACGAATGTGCTGCGCATCGGCGGGAAAATTCCGGCGGCTATGGTGCTGGTTTTTGATGTTCTCAAAGGCATGCTGCCCGTCTGGCTGGCTTACCATTATGGCGTGTCGCCACTCTATCTGGGCTTAATCGCTATTGCCGCCTGTCTGGGCCACATCTATCCCGTCTTCTTCCACTTTAAAGGCGGCAAAGGCGTGGCTACGGCTTTTGGTGCCATTGCCCCCATCGGCTGGGATTTAACCGGGTTGATGACCGGAACCTGGCTACTGACGGTTCTGTTGAGCGGCTACTCTTCGCTAGGCGCTATTATCAGTGCCCTGATCGCCCCCTTCTACGTCTGGTGGTTCAAACCCCAACTTACCTTCCCGGTTGCCATGCTTTCGTGCCTGGTGCTGCTTCGTCATCACGACAATATTCAGCGTTTGTGGCGCGGGCAGGAAACGAAGATCTGGAAGAAGAAAAAGAAAAAATCCAACTAACTATTGCATCCTGTTACCTGCAACACTAATTCTAAAATCTCTTCTTTAGCTAAGGCTAAATAATCATTAAAAGGATGTTACAAATGAAAGAGTTAAACAGTCAGGAAATTATGCAGGTTAGCGGTGCAGGTTGTATCCAGGATGCTCTTAGTGGTTTTGGTTCCAAGCTTGGCGAGGGCCTTTTCAGTTTATTCGGTCTGTCAGAAATGGGTAATGGGGGTGAGATTGGTAAAACTGTTGGCACCACCATTGGCGGCAGGGTGGAAGCTGTCATCGGTAAGATCCCGTTGATTGGCGGGTGGTTAGGCGGTCTGCTGGGTAACTAATACCCACGTCCTTCGTACTCTGCCATCATCTGGGATGATGGCAGAGTAGAAACTACTCCTGCAGCGCAGGCAGTTCCGCCAGCGGCCAGCGAGGCCGAACAGTCACACTCAGCTCTCCCCGCGTTCCCCCTTTCATCCGCACCATTCCAGCATAAGCGATCATCGCGCCATTATCGGTACAGAACTCAGGTCGCGCATAGAAAACTTCACCACCGCGAGCCTTCATCACCTCCGCCATTTTGCTGCGCAGGGTGCGGTTAGCACTGACGCCACCGGCAATCACCAGTCGCTTGAAACCCGTCTGCTCCAGAGCGCGTTTGCATTTGATTGCCAGCGTATCGACTACCGCATCTTCAAAGGCGCGGGCAATATCTGCACGAGTCTGATCGTCATCGCTATTTTCACGGATGGTATTAGCCGCAAAGGTTTTCAGTCCCGAGAAACTGAAATCCAGCCCTGGACGGTCAGTCATTGGACGAGGAAAAATAAAGCGTTTTTCCGTGCCCTGCTGAGCCATTTTCGACAGCATTGGGCCGCCGGGATAATCCAGACCCAGCAGCTTAGCGGTTTTATCGAAGGCTTCACCTGCCGCATCGTCCACGGACTCGCCCATCAAGCTGTACTCACCAATGCCGGTCACGCTGATTAACTGGGTGTGTCCACCAGAAACCAGCAAGGCGACAAAAGGAAACTCGGGCGGATTCTCTTCCAGCATGGGGGCCAGAAGATGGCCTTCCATATGGTGGACGGGAATGGCAGGCACGTCCCAGGCAAAGGCCAGAGAACGGCCGATAGTGGCGCCAACCAGCAGTGCGCCAACCAGACCAGGACCAGCCGTATAGGCGACAGCATCGATATCTTTCGCCTGCAATCCAGCCTCTTGCAAAGCAGCCTGGATCAGCGGCACGGTTTTCCGCACGTGATCGCGCGAAGCCAGTTCCGGAACCACACCGCCGTAATCGGCATGCAGTTTGACCTGGCTGTAAAGTTGATTGGCGAGCAAACCGGCGGTTTCGTCGTAAATGGCGATACCGGTTTCATCGCAGGATGTTTCAATTCCAAGCACACGCATGACTTTATTTACCTCATTCTGGCGGCGCGCAGTGTAGCATGAAGGCCTGGTGGAGAGCGGCAATTTTGCAACGAAAAACGTGACTCCCTGAAAAAACAGAGGAAAATATTTTCGCTGCCGCGTCTGCATTGATGTATACTCCTTGGCCTGAAAAAACCGGCAGTGGCACAGGCGCATCTGTTGGTAAGATAATGCTATGGTGCTTTACAACGCTGCCTGTGTTGGAGTAAAATTCCGCACCATTTTGAAACAAGCTGGCACCGACGTCAGCACAAAACCGATTTTATCGAGGTGAGAGTTACATGCCGGTAATTAAAGTACGTGAAAACGAGCCATTTGACGTAGCACTGCGTCGCTTCAAGCGTTCTTGCGAGAAAGCAGGCGTTCTGGCTGAAGTTCGTCGTCGTGAGTTTTATGAAAAACCGACTACCGAACGTAAGCGCGCTAAAGCGTCAGCAGTTAAACGCCACGCGAAGAAACTGGCTCGCGAAAACGCACGCCGCACTCGTCTGTACTAGTCGTTGAGGGTTCGCCCTCGCGTTTTACAGACAAGTAGTAGTTAAGAAGGCCGTGCTTTCCGAAAGGAATGCGCGGCTTGTTCTCGTTTATGCACTGATAAACCGGGGCTTATGGCTGGACGAATTCCACGTGTATTTATCAATGACTTGCTGGCGCGCACGGACATCGTGGACCTCATCGATGCACGGGTAAAGCTGAAAAAGCAGGGCAAGAACTACCATGCGTGCTGTCCTTTCCATAACGAAAAAACCCCTTCTTTCACCGTAAACGGTGAGAAACAGTTCTACCACTGCTTCGGCTGTGGCGCCCACGGCAATGCTGTCGACTTCCTGATGAACTACGATCGTCTGGAGTTTGTTGAAAGCATCGAAGAGTTGGCTACCCTGTACGGACTTGAAGTGCCGTACGAAAGCGGAACCGGCCCAACCCAGTTAGAGCGTCATCAGCGCCAGAGCCTCTATCAATTGATGGGCGGCCTGAACGAGTTTTATCAGCAGTCGCTGTCACAGAGTCAGTCTTCAGGCGCGCGCGAGTATCTGGCGAATCGCGGTCTGAGCGACGCTGTCATCAAGCACTTTTCCATCGGCTATGCCCCTGCAGGCTGGGATAACGCCCTGAAGCGCTTTGGTCGCAATCAGGACGATCGCCAGTCATTAATCGATGCAGGCATGTTGGTCACTAACGATCAGGGCCGCAGTTACGATCGCTTTCGCGAACGGGTAATGTTCCCGATCCATGACAAGCGCGGGCGGGTAATAGGATTTGGCGGGCGCGTGTTAGGCGATGCGATGCCGAAATACCTCAACTCCCCCGAAACCGATATTTTCCATAAGGGTCGTCAGTTGTACGGCCTGTTTGAAGCGCAGAAGAACCATCCAGAACCGGCGAAACTGCTGGTCGTTGAAGGCTATATGGATGTGGTGGCACTGGCACAGTTCGGGATTGATTATGCCGTTGCCTCGCTGGGAACCTCGACCACACCCGAGCATATTCAGCTGCTGTTCCGCACGACTGATACCGTAATTTGTTGTTACGACGGTGACAGAGCAGGCCGCGAAGCCGCCTGGCGTGCGCTGGAAACCGCATTACCTTACATGAATGACGGTCGTCAGCTACGCTTTATGTTTCTGCCTGATGGTGAAGACCCGGATACGCTGGTGCGTAAAGAGGGTAAAGAGGCCTTTGAAGCCCGGATGGAGCAGGCAATGCCGCTCTCCGCGTTCCTGTTTGACTCTTTACTGCCTCAGGTTGATTTGCGCTCGCCAGATGGTCGCGCTCAGTTGAGCACCCTGGCTTTGCCACTGATCACGCAGGTTCCTGGTGAAACATTACGCATCTATCTGCGCCAGGAGCTGGGTAACAAACTGGGGATCCTTGACGACAGTCAGCTGGATAAGCTGATGCCGAAAGTCGGTGCGAAAGCCAGGCTTCCCCAACAGCCCCAGCTAAAACGCACAACCATGCGTATACTTATTGGATTGCTGATCCAGAATCCGGCGCTGGCGAAGATGGTGCCGCCGCTGGAAGGATTAGAGGCGTCAGATTTGGCGGGATTCCCCCTTTTTGTGGAGTTAGTGAGCACTTGTGTTGCTCATCCTGGCCTGACCACCGGACAGCTACTAGAGTTATACCGTGGAACAAAATTTAGCCAGAGCCTTGAAACTCTGGCCACATGGAACCACATGATCGTAGAAGATGAAGTGGAAACCATGTTTCAGGACTCACTGGCCAGCATGTATGACGCGGCGCTGGAACGCCGGCTCGAAGAGCTGATTGCGCGCGACCGCACCCATGGCCTGAACTCGGAAGAACGCCGCGAGTTCTGGACGCTGAGCCAGGCATTAGCAAAGAAATAGATCGACGGCTGATTTTTTCGCCGTTTACAGAATTGAGAAGCGGACATCGCTTCTAAAAGATCAAACCGAACACTGCGGCTTAAGTGCCGATAATCCGCCAGGTTGAGCCTGGCAGCCGCTTGGATGGGCAGCGGCATAAATCCAACGCCCTCACTGTTATTGTTGGCTTGTTAGCCGACCGACACCAATCTAATTTAACAGAAGTGTGGATACCGTCTTATGGAGCAAAACCCGCAGTCACAGCTTAAGCTTCTTGTCACCCGTGGTAAAGAGCAAGGCTACCTGACCTATGCCGAGGTCAATGACCATCTGCCGGAAGATATTGTCGACTCCGATCAGATCGAAGACATCATTCAGATGATCAACGACATGGGCATCCAGGTTGTAGAAGAAGCGCCTGATGCCGACGATCTGATCCTGAACGAGAATAGCAGCGACACTGACGAAGATGCTGCTGAAGCAGCCGCTCAGGTGCTGTCCAGCGTTGAATCTGAAATCGGGCGTACTACTGACCCGGTGCGTATGTACATGCGCGAAATGGGTACCGTTGAACTTCTGACGCGTGAAGGCGAAATCGACATCGCTAAACGTATCGAAGAGGGTATCAACCAGGTTCAGTGCTCCGTTGCAGAATACCCGGAAGCTATCACCTATTTGCTGGAACAGTATGACCGTGTTGAAGCGGGCGAAGCACGCCTGTCAGACATGATCACTGGCTTTGTCGATCCTAACGCTGAAGCAGAAATTGCCCCTACAGCCACGCACGTTGGCTCTGAGCTTTCTGAAGCAGAACGTAGCGATAACGACGAAGAAGAAGAAGAAGACGACGATGCGGAAGATGACAACAGCATCGACCCGGAACTGGCGCGCGAGAAGTTTAACGATCTGCGTGTACAGTACGAGAAAGCGCGTACCGTGATCAAAGCTAAAGGCCGCAGCCACCCTGATGCCGCAGCCGAAATCCAGAATCTTTCTGACGTCTTCAAGCAGTTCCGCCTGGTGCCGAAGCAGTTCGACTTCCTGGTCAACAGCATGCGTACCATGATGGATCGCGTGCGCACTCAAGAACGTCTGATCATGAAGTTCTGCGTTGAAATCTGCAAAATGCCGAAGAAGAACTTCATCACGCTGTTCACCGGCAACGAAACCAGCGAAACCTGGTTTAAAGCGGCGCTGGCAATGAACAAGCCATGGTCCGAGAAGCTGAAAGACGTCACTGAAGACGTCCAGCGCGGCCTGATGAAGCTGGGACAGATCGAGCAAGAAACCGGTCTGACCATCGAGCAGGTTAAGGACATCAACCGTCGTATGTCTATCGGTGAAGCGAAAGCCCGCCGTGCGAAGAAAGAGATGGTTGAAGCGAACTTACGTCTGGTTATCTCGATTGCCAAGAAGTACACCAACCGTGGCCTGCAGTTCCTGGATCTGATTCAGGAAGGTAACATTGGTCTGATGAAGGCTGTTGATAAGTTTGAATATCGCCGTGGTTATAAGTTCTCAACTTATGCCACCTGGTGGATCCGTCAGGCTATCACCCGCTCCATCGCTGACCAGGCGCGCACCATCCGTATTCCGGTGCATATGATTGAGACTATCAACAAACTCAACCGTATTTCACGCCAGATGCTGCAGGAAATGGGTCGCGAGCCTACGCCAGAAGAGCTGGCCGAACGCATGCTGATGCCGGAAGATAAAATCCGTAAGGTGCTGAAAATTGCCAAAGAGCCGATCTCCATGGAGACGCCGATTGGTGATGATGAAGATTCGCATCTGGGTGATTTCATCGAAGATACCACGCTGGAGCTGCCACTGGACTCCGCCACTTCTGAGAGCCTGCGCTCTGCCACGCATGACGTGCTGGCAGGCCTGACGGCCCGTGAAGCGAAAGTTCTGCGTATGCGTTTCGGTATCGATATGAATACCGACCACACGCTGGAAGAAGTGGGCAAGCAGTTTGACGTAACCCGTGAGCGTATTCGTCAGATTGAAGCGAAGGCGTTGCGTAAACTGCGTCATCCAAGCCGCTCTGAAGTGCTGCGTAGCTTCCTGGACGATTAATCGTTCCACAAGCGCCAGTAAAAAAGCCCCTGCATGCAGGGGCTTTTTTTTATGTGACCGATCCGTACTGAAGAGTGTTGATACTCTTCCGACTGAATTCCTGACCCGTCATAAGCTCTTGTGACGACTTAGCGGCCTCGCGTTGCCAGCGCGGTATCCAGTTCGCGATAGGCGGCTGCCAGCTCATCCTGCGAAGCCCGGTTCAGTCCGCTGGGATTGGGCAGCACCCAGACTTCCGTATCGCCGATAGTTTGCGGCTGCCTGCCCCACTCCACCTTACTGACACGGAAGGCCTGTTTATAGGCCTGCTTGCCCAGTACCGCCAGAGCAGAAGGCTGATAGTGCAGGATCTTCTCAATCAGCGCTTTTCCCCCGTCTCGCAACTCCATGCCGGTAAGCTCAGTCGCCTCTTTGGTCGGCCGCTCGACCAGCATAGTGATGCCACAGCCGGTTTCCAGCAGCTGTATTTCCTCTTCCGGCTGCAACTGTTTGCTGGTGAACCCAGCCTGCCAAATCGTCTTCCAGAAGCGGTTGCCCTTGTGGGCAAAATGGAAGCCCCGGTGCGCGGAGGATTTACCGGGATTGATCCCACAAAATATCACCCGCAAACCCGGTGCCAGAATATCGGTAATCGTATGCTCTTCGGTCTCACTCACGGCTCTTTTCTCTTACTGCAGCAGCGATCCTGCCAAAACAGAGTAGCGCATGACGTCGTCAAGTTTTGAGGTAAAAGGTTACAAAACTTGCTGGATACCCCACATCGCCAGCGCATGATCCTCATGCGAGGGCAGGCCACTCACCGTCACCGCGCCAATAATCCCACCGCCGGTAAGCAGCAACGGGAAGCTTCCGCCGTGGTCGGTATAACGCTCAGGATCCAGATAGTTCATCTGCTCCATTCGCGTGCCGGCCACTTCATTGACTTCACCGGTATATAACGAGGCATGACCATTACGCAGCGTTGTGTTGCGTTTACGGGCTATCCATTCCAGATTCTCGGCGCTTGAGCCTGGCAATGCCGCGCAGAATAACACCTGCCCAAAGGCATAGACTTCGATCGCTACAGGGTATTTTTCCTGCGAGGCACGCTGATGGATCGCCTCGCCCACTTTCCAGGCATCATCAAAACTGAACTGGGTTACACGGACAATGTGTTCCTGCTGGAGCAGGGTTTCAAGGCTGGGAACGCTGGACATAGGACTCTCCGGGAAGGGGAAGTAAGAAAGTCCTCAGCATAGTTGATTACTATTTTCCAAAACATGAAAATATGAAATATAAGTTTTATTTTGCGAAGCCGATCACTGCTTAAATGCCTCCCTAAGCCAGTGAATAAACCCACTAACCGCACGCGGAACCTGAGCAGACCAGGGACGCACAACGTAGAGCCTCTCCGCAAAAGCCCCGACAGTTTGCCACTCTGGCAGGATTTCCACCAATCGCCCTTCCCGGAGCGCGGCTCTGGCACTGAAGTCTGGCAGCAAAGCGATGCCAAGGCCGTCGAGCGCCGCATCACGAATCGATTCACTGTTGTTGGTGGCAAAAGGGCCGCTGACATTTACCGTCACTGACTCCTCTCCCGCCTTACGGGAAGCAAAGGTCCAGCGAGGCATTTCTGTTCCGCGTGGGTAATAAAGGCACAGATGATCGCCGAGCGCTTGTGGCGTCTCAGGAAAACCATGCTGAGCAAGATAGGCCGGAGAAGCGACCACCTGAGCCTGTGTGGTACACAGCGGCAAGGCAACGTGGGTTTCTGGCAGCGTATCGCTGTGTCTGATGGCGAGGTCGAACCCTTCGCTGGCGAGAGAAACCAGCCGGTCCGAAACCTCCAGCTGCACACGCACCTGCGGATGCTCACGCAGAAAAGCGGTGATGTGTGGCACCAACTGCTGGCGCGCAAAAGCCACCGGAGCCGTAACCCGGACCAGACCACGTAACGGGCCAGCCGAATCACGCACGCTGAAAAAGCTCTGTTCGATTTGCGCAAAAGGCTGCCGCAACTCTTCCACCAACTTCTCCCCGGCACTGGTCAGCCGCACGCTGCGCGTTGTTCGCGTCACTAAGGGTACGCCAGCCAGATGCTCCAGCTCTTTAATCTTCTGGCTCATTGCCGCTTTGCTGACGTCCAGGCGCTCGGCAGCACGGGTAAAGCTCCCCTGCGCTGCCAGCACCGTCAGCCAGTGCAGGTGGATCCACAGCGCGTCAGTCTTCACATCTTTCATTTTTATTGTTCACAATAGTAAATAATCAATTCAAGTATAGCGCTTTTTCCCCGCGCACAATCCCCGTAAAGTGAACAACAGACATGACGCAGCCAGTCTGCTTTTTTGCCATAAAATTCAAATATTTCAGGGGAAAAATCCATGCCATTACTGCATTTTGATGTGATTCAGGGCCGTTCAGAATCCGAGATGAGAACCTTACTGGATGCAGCGCACCGCGCGGTTCTGGCGGCCTTTAAAGTACCAGAACGCGATCGTTACCAGATTGTTCACGAAAACAAAGCTTATCAGATGGTGTTTGAGGATACCGGGCTGGGTCTGACCCGTACCGACAATCTGGTGATGGTGCGGGTGTTTACCAGCCCCCGCAGCGATGAACAGAAGCAGTTTTTTATGGCCGAACTGTGCCGCGAGCTGAAAGAGAGCTGCGGGATTTTGGGCAGTGACGTGATGATCAGCTTTATCACCAACGGCAAAGGCGACTGGAGCTTTGGCAACGGCGTAGCGCAGTACATGACCGGCGATCTGTAAAATGACGGCGCGCTACTCAGATGAGCGCGCCAGCCTTGCGGTTTCTCCAGCTAAAGCGCTCCCGCGCATCAAATAATGCCCTATCCGATCCCTGTTTTACAAAAACTGTCCGCGAGCATCGATAGTGATGATATCCGCCGTGCCATCAGGCTTTCTCATGACAAAATGCGTAAACTGGGCCATCACCGCGCACGAATGGTTGGGAAAAATTCGCATCAGACTGCCAATTGCCGGTTTGTTTCCACCATGGGGAATAAACCCATGTTCCTCCGATAATTTCTCCACGCGATAGTGCCGATCCGTCAGCTCATTCACCGCCAGACCGAAATCGGCTGCACTCGTTCCGTGCGGACCTTTGTCAGAACTAAGCGCTTTTGAGCCCGCATCAATAATCGCGTAGCGATCGTTTACCGACACCACTCGGGCCACCACGCTGATAGCGACGTCATCCAGCGAGCAGAGTTGCAGGCGCAACCCCGTGAGATCTAATAAGGCGTAATTACCAGGACGAATTTCGTGATAGCCAGCCGGTAAAGACGCACCAAGTATCGACGGCGTTGCACCGACGGAGAGTGCGACCCCGACAAACCCAGCGTCCTGCAGGCGCTGACGCAGTCCCTGCAGACAGTGAGCTTCCGCCTGCACAATGTCCGCCATTTGCTCAGGGTTCTGGGCACCGTAAGCATGTCCTGCATGAGAAAGCAGCCCGGCAAAGTGCAGCCCCTCTGCTTTCAGTGCGCTGGCCAGCAGCAAAGCGTCATCGCTTTCAGGGTTAATGCCTACACGCCCGAGCCCCACATCGACTTTAATCCAGACGGATAATTCAAGCGAGGTTACCGCTGCGGCAGCTTTGGCTATGGCTGCAACGCCTGCCACTCCCGCGACAATAACGCCAAGTTTGCTGCCCGTGCTGGCGGCAACAGAGAACAGCTCGCTGACCGTTTCTGCCCGCACCACCGGATAAGCCAGCAACACATCACGCACGCCGCCCTTAATGAAAACCACGCCTTCACTGGGCTTGGAAACGGTGATCCCAACCGCGCCCAACTCAATCTGCCGTTGAGCGATCGCCACACTTTTATGGGTTTTCACATGTGGGCGAAGTTGCACACCCCCAGCCGCCGCCAGTTGCTGCATCCGCTGTAAATTGCGCTCAAGTCGTTGAGCATCGATGTCAATATATGGCGTCAGTCGGTCGTCATAGAACGGACGATCGCTGCCTGCAACTGCCTCTGATACTGCCTTCGATTGATTCACTTTTCCTCCATTTCCCTGGCCTCTCCCTTATCAGGAGTGATAGCCCAATCCTAACCTGAATCCTGTTCAGGGGAAAAAAAAAGCGCCCCGGTATAAGCCAGGGCGCTGTTGTTCTGCAGAAGCGGCGAAGTGCTTCGCGGCTAAAAAAGATTAGAAGTCGTAACGCAGACGCACCAGGTTCATGTCGCCCTCGTTATCGGAGCTTGAAGTGAAGACGTGTTCGTAGTCCACACGGAAGCCGTAATCCAGTTGGAAGGTTACGCCTACGCCGTTATCGATGCGCTGGAAGTCGCGGCCGTTGATGTATTCCAGGCGGTCACCCATAAAGTATGGCATCACGGTTTTCAGCGCGTACTGTCCTACCGGAATGGTGTAACCGGCCAGATATTCAATACCCCACGCATCGCCAGCGAAGTAGTTATCCACGTTGACTTGTTTGGTGGTCAGGAAGTTCTGGTAATAACCGCCGCCGAAGCTGAAGGTCCAGTTGTCCGGCTTCCAGCTCAAAGACGTGCCGTAGATATTCTGATCGTAGGTTTTGTTGTCGCCGTTGCCAGGATTGCGGATTTCAGCACGGGTATAGTTCCATGCGGTGCCCCAGGTCAGATCTTTGGTCAGGTGATAATCCACACCCAACGATCCGCCACCTTCACGCTTGTAGCGCAAGCCGTTACCCGGCAGGTATTCGTTATCGCTGAACAGGTAAGAAGCATAGACGTCTGCCGCACCGTAAGTGTTTTTGTACTTCAGCATTTTACGTGAACGATATGAGCCATCGTAGTCGCCGTTGATGCCGTTACCCGGGCCCTGGGCGCGCATGTCGTAATCCCAGATATCCGTTTTCGCGCCAACCACATCATAGTAAACGCTGTTCTGCTGGCCGAAGGTCAGCTGGC
>NZ_JBAVTT010000023.1:0-30231 GCF_049696395.1 Erwinia sp. | reverse complement strand
TGGTGGAGCTGGCGGGAGTTGAACCCGCGTCCAGAATTACTACACCGTCGGCACTACATGCTTAGTCCAGTCTTTACATTCGCCGGTTAGCTGCGAACGGACACGCCACTAACCAACTAGCCTGATTAGATTTAGTGTTTCAGCCCCAGGCAGGACATCCACACGAGTTCTTTTGTTTTTGACCTCTCTTGATCCCCGTCCTAAGAACGGAGGCTAGGGAGAGAGGGCTCTGAGCAGGTTATTAAGCTGCTAGTGCGTAGTTTTCGTCGTTTGCAACTATTTTTTTGCGGCTTTTAACGAGGCAAACCGCCCCTCGGCATGCTCCTAGGGCTTCGCAAATCCTGTCGAATCCAGAATCAGCCCCATGTACTACTGTGAAGCAGTATAACAGAAAAACCTGTCGCTACGCCAGAGGCTTAGCGATTGGCGTGTTTCATGATACGTGCTTTGTCGGTCTTCCATTCGCGATCTTTGATGTCACCGCGCTTATCGTGCTCTTTCTTACCTTTAGCTATGCCGATTTTCAGCTTGGCCCAGGCATTTTTCCAGTACAGCGATAAGGCCACGATGGTGTAACCATCACGGTTTGCCTTATCGAACAGGACGGCGAGTTCTCGTTCCTTAAGCAGAAGCTTGCGGGTACGAGTAGGGTCGCAGACCACATGAGAAGATGCACCAATCAGCGCCTGGAATGTTGCTCCGAACAGAAAGGCTTCACCATCACGCAGCATAATGTAGCTTTCACTGATGTTAGCCTTACCGGCGCGGAGTGATTTGACTTCCCATCCCTGGAGCGACAGTCCCGCTTCGAATTCATCTTCAATGAAGTATTCATGGCGGGCCCGTTTGTTCATGGCAATGGTAGCGGAACCGGGTTTATGTGCTTTTTTCTTAGTCATAGTGCCACTTAGTTTACATGAAGCAGTGATTGAAGGCATCCCCTGTAACAAACGAGACGGGGAAAAGCGCTATTTTAGCAGAACGCTGGCGGCTGAGAATTTTTGTTTGCCTGCCGGCAATGGTATTATTGGAAAGTTGAAGATTAACAGGAAACGTTATGTCTCAGATTAGTCGTTCCGCGTTGGTGCCCTACAGCGCAGAGCAGATGTTCCGGTTGGTAAATGATGTGGATGCCTACCCGGAATTTCTACCAGGGTGTACCGGTAGCCGTATTCTTGATGCCAGCGAACAGCAGATGACCGCTTCGGTAGATGTCTCTAAGGCTGGGATCAGCAAAACGTTTGTCACGCGCAATACGCTGACAGATAACCAGAGCATTGCTATGCACCTGGTTGATGGCCCGTTCCGCAAATTAACCGGCGGCTGGAAGTTCACTGCGCTCAGTGAAGATGCCTGTAAGGTTGAGTTGAGCCTGGATTTTGAGTTCACCAATATGCTGGTAGAACTGGCCTTCGGGCGGGTCTTTAAAGAACTGGCAAGCAGCATGGTGCAGGCGTTTACCAAACGCGCGAAAGAGGTCTACAGTGCCTGATATCGCGGTTGAAGTGGTTTATGCACTGCCAGAAAAACAGTATCTGTACACGGTTAACGTGGAAGAGGGTTCGACTGTGGAGGAGGCCATCAAAGCTTCCGGCATTCTTGAACTCAGAAGCGATATCAACCTCGCCAGCAACAAAGTGGGTATTTTTAGTCGCCCGGTAAAACTGGCGGATGAAGTGCACAGTGGCGATCGTATTGAGATTTATCGTCCGCTACTGGCTGACCCGAAAGAACTCCGCCGCCAGCGCGCCGAACGTGCGGCAAAAAAATAAGGCGCCTTAGCGCCTTACGATTTCATCAACAAGCCTGCTGTTAACCGCTTTTCTTGCCGTTCAGGGTTGGCTTGTTATCAATATTGGTCAGCGTACCGCTACCATCAAAGGTCAGCGTCAGCGTCTGCTGAGTCACAGGCTCATGGCCTGGCTCCTGACGGAACACGTAATACCAGACGTTGCTACCAAACGGGTCGCGCATCATCGGCGTGCCCAGGGTGTAAGCCACCTGCTGTTGCGTCATGCCGGTATGAATTTTGGAAACGTCATTCGCAACCAGGTAGTTGCCCTGGTTGATGTCCGGGCGGTAAACCACTCGCTCCAGAGTGGAACATCCAGCAGTCATCATCAGAAGAACCACCGCCGCAGCAGTCAGCGTTTTACAGCGCATAAGTATCTCTATTCCTTTTCGGGCCAACAATCTGGCTGCATCGAACATTCGCGACGATTACAGCGTAAGAAGACGATGATAATAAACCTTTCCGCAGTTTGAAACCTCTACGGAGCAAGGATATGACCACAACAGGCCAAAAAAGTGCGGCAATCAGGCTGCTAAAAGCTCCTTTGCGTTCGCCAGCGTGTTGCGAGTCACCTCGCTACCGCCCAGCAGACGGGCCAGTTCCTGCAGTCGGGCACGTTTATCCAGCGGCTGCATATGGGTTTCCGTCATTTCACCATCGGTCTCTTTACTGACGTAGAAATGATGATTACCACAGCCCGCAACCTGCGGAAGGTGGGTTACACACATCACCTGAGTGGATTCGCCCAGTTGACGCAGCATCTTGCCGACAACGGCGGCTGTAGGACCACTGATGCCCACATCCACCTCATCGAAAATCAACGCTGGCGTATCCATCTTACGTGCAGTGATCACCTGAATGGCCAGCGCAATACGCGATAGCTCACCGCCAGAGGCAACTTTAGACAGCGGCTGAAGCGGCTGACCAGGGTTAGTGGTCACGCGGAAATCAATGCGGTCTGCTCCTTCGGCGGTCAGATGATCGGCATTGAATAACACTTCAATACCCAGCCTACCGTGTGGCATGGAAAGCGCATGCATGCTCTCGCCAATCAGGCGGCTCAGTTCTTCCGCGAAATGCACCCGGCGCTGATGCAACTGCTCAGCACAGGTCATCGCCGCACGATGATGGCGAGCGACGGTCTGCGTCAGTTCATCCTGATCGCTCTCCTGCTGATCGAGGAGACTTTGCTCTTCCAGCAACTGCTGATGGAAGAGCGGCAGCTCTTCAGGGGAAATATGGTGTTTGCGTGCCAGAGCGATCTGTTTAGAGATCCGCTGCTCCAGTTCATGCAGACGATTAGGATCGAGATCCAGACGCTCACAATAGTGACGCAGCTCATCGCTGGCTTCACTGATTTGAATGGCGGCTTCATCCAACAGTTTGTACACGCCGCTGAGCTTGTCATCCATCGTCAGCAGCTCGCTAAGCAGTTGCTGCGCCGTGTACAGCTGATTCTGCAAAGTCATCTCCTCGCCGTCAGCCAGTAGCATCAGAGCCTGCTGACTGGTGGAAAGCAGCTGACCGCTGTTGGCCAGACGCTTGTACTCTTCATCAATCGCTTCATATTCGCCGGTCACTGGCGCGAATTCGTTCAGCTCTTTCAACTGATACTGCAAAAGCTCACGGCGAGCTTCGCGTTCCTGAGAGAGTTGCTGATGCTGAGCCAGTACACGGCAGCTTTGGTGCCAGGCACGATAGCTGACAGCCATTTCCTGCATCAGTCCCGTTTCTCCGGCGTAGCCGTCGAGCAAGGTTTTCTGGTGTTCAGGTTTCAACAGCAGCTGGTGAGCATGTTGGCCGTGGATCTGGATCAGTAACTGACCCAGGTCACGTAACTGAGAAAGGGGAACCGCCGTCCCGTTGATAAAACCGCGAGAGCGCCCATCACTGCTGATTACCCGGCGTAGCAGGCACTCATTGCCTTCATCAAGCTGGTTATCAACCAGCCATTGCAGGGCAGAAGGGGTGTCTTTCAATGAGAAGCGGGCGCAGATATCGGCGCGGGAAGCGCCAAGGCGAACCATATCCGCTTCCGCCCGACCGCCAAGGCACAAGCCGAGCGCATCAATAGCAATGGATTTCCCGGCGCCGGTCTCTCCGGTGATGGCGGTCATGCCACGCTGAAAATCGATTTCAAGTTCACGAACAATCGCAAAATTACTGATGGTCAGTTGTGCCAGCATAATGGTATTCCTGTATGTAAACACAGATATGGTTTTCCATACAGTATATACTGGTTTTATAACCAGTAAAGTAGCTGACGCTGGTTTTTAAAACAATTTTTTCGACCAGGCGAGTTTAGAGCTCAGCGTATTGAAATAGTTGTAGTTTTGCGGGTGGATAAGATTGAGGTGATCGTTATTCCTGCGGATCAACACGTCTTCACCTTCCTGAATGGGCAGCGCAATCTGGCTGTCACAGCTCACTTCCAGGTCGCTGCGCATATGGGAAAAACGCAGACGAATGGTACTGCTGCTGTTAATCACCAATGGCCGTGCTGAGAGTGTATGCGGGAACATCGGCACAATAGCGATAGCATCCAGAGAAGGCGTTAAAATTGGGCCGCCCGCTGAAAGCGAATAGGCCGTAGAACCGGTTGGTGTGGAGATAATCAGGCCATCAGAACGTTGAGAGAAGGCAAAGGACTCATCAATGTAGACCTCGAACTCAATCATATGGGCGACTTTGCCCGGGTGCAGCACCACTTCGTTAATCGCTGTACCAATACGGGGTTCACGGCCCTGGCGACAAACCTGTGCTTCAAGCAGGAAGCGGCTCTCTGTGATGTATTTCCCTTCCAGCACGTCGGCTAGCTGTTGTTGGGCATTATCCGGGTCGAGGTCCGTCAGGAACCCAAGATTGCCACGGTTAATCCCAATAACTTTGATATCGTATCGGGCCAGTACCCGCGCCGCGCCCAGCATGTTGCCATCACCGCCAACGACTACGGCAAGATCTGCGCGCTGACCAATTTCAGCCAACGTTCCGGTTTCTACGTCCGTCAAATTCAGCTCGCGGGCGATCTGCTGCTCAATGATCACCTCGTAGCCTTTAGTTGTCAGCCAGCGGTAGAGCATCTCGTGTGTCGTCAACGCGGTAGGATGGCGCGGATGGCCCACAATACCGATGCAGTTGAAATGTTTGTTCATGATGCTGGCGTTCCTCATGAGGTAAACTACCTCAGACAATGTGACGGGTTCCCTTGAAACCGCAGTTCTGATCCCCATAATAAGCGAACCAGCGAGATGAATGTGCATAAACGCGGAGAAATTCATGAGTAGTAAAGAACATAACACCCCAAACGAGCAAGTCTCAGACGAAATCGAGATGGAGCAGGCGCAGAATCAGGGCGCTGATACAGCCGAAGCGGTTGATCCACGTGACGAGCGTATTGCCGAGCTGGAAGTCCAGCTGGCTCAGTCTCAGGGCGGCGTACGTGAAGCCCAAATCCGTGCCCAGGCTGAGATTGAGAACATCCGTCGCCGTGCTGAAGTGGACGTCGAAAAAGCGCACAAATTTGCGCTGGAAAAATTTGCCAACGAACTGCTGCCAGTGATCGATAGCCTGGAGCGCGCGTTGGAAGTGGCTGACAAGAGCAATCCTGAACTGGCCTCGATGATCGAAGGGATTGAGCTGACGCAGAAATCTCTGTTAGGTGCCGTGCGTAAATTCGGTGTGGAAGTGATTGGCGACGTTAACGTGCCGTTCAACCCTGAATTGCACCAGGCGATGTCGATGATGGAATCTGATGATGTAGCCCCTAACCACGTTCTGATGGTGATGCAACGAGGTTACACGCTGAATGGCCGTCTGCTTCGTCCGGCGATGGTTGCCGTAGCGAAAGCCAAGGCATAAATGCCCGGCACCAGTAAAAAAAGCACCTTCGGGTGCTTTTTTTTATGCTGTTATTCCGGCAAAACGGGCTGCCAGTCGATCGGTTTTTCGCCGTGCTGCTCCAGCCACTCGTTGGTGCTGGAGAAATGGCCGCTGCCAAAAAAGCCGCGATGGGCAGAGAGTGGGGAAGGGTGAGGGGCCAGCAATACATGGTGTCGCTGGCGATCAATAATGCTTCCCTTCTTCTGCGCGTGGGCTCCCCACAGCAGGAATACCACCCCTTCGCGGTGTTCGTTAATCGCACCGATCACTCTGTCAGTGAAGGTTTCCCAGCCAAACTTTGCATGTGAATGCGCATTGCCGCCTTCAACAGTCAGCACCGTGTTGAGCAGCATCACGCCCTGACGCGCCCAGCTCTCCAGGAAGCCGTGCTGCGGGCGTACAAAGCCTGGAATGTCTGTCACCAGCTCTTTATACATATTTACCAGTGAGGGCGGTACAGCCACGCCAGGCAGTACAGAGAAGGCCAGGCCGTGAGCCTGATTGGGCCCGTGATAGGGATCCTGTCCGAGGATCACCACTTTGATGTCGCCTAATTCAGTCATACGCAGCGCATTGAACACATCTTTTTGAGGCGGATAGACGATTTTGCCCGACGCGCGCTCGTTAGCCACTTTAGCCAGCGTCTCAATAAAATAGGGCTTCTCTTTTTCCTCTGCCAGCACGTCGTGCCAGGTCAGTGTGTTGACCATTTTCGCCTCCTTAACGTTTTGCCCCGTAGCTTAACGTGGATCCGCAACCGGTAAAACTTAAAATAATGTTGATATTTTTCAAAAAAATATGAAACAAGAGGTTGGCGAAAATTGAGATAAATCATAAAGTTGCTCAAGAGTCTCTTTTTGTAAGTGGCTCGATATTGATTTTGGTCAAAGAAACACCACTCTCAGGCTGATATACAGATCGGATGTAAGTTTATCCTGTTCATTTATCCTTGCTGATAGTTATCAGCCCGCACCTGCCTGGAGGCACAATCATGATTACCGGAATTCAAATTACCAAAGCATCTAACGCCGGTCTGCTGAACTCATTCTGGCTGTTGGACGACGAGAAAGCTGAAGCACGTTGCGTCTGCGCCAAAGCAGGTTACAGCGAAGATCAGGTAGTCCCGGTCAGTGACTTAGGTCAGATCGAATACCGTGAAATTCCATTGGAAGTGAAGCCGGAAGTGCGTGTGGAAGGCGGGCAACATCTGAACGTTAACGTCCTGCGCCGCGAGACCTTACAGGATGCCGTTGATCACCCAGAAAAGTATCCTCAGCTGACCATCCGCGTTTCTGGCTATGCCGTGCGTTTCAATTCATTGACGCCAGAACAGCAACGTGACGTTATTGCCCGTACCTTCACAGAAAGTCTGTAAAGATCGGCAAAAATCCACAGTAATAGTCATGAAAACAGGTGGCGTGTTGAAAAGTGCACCACTGTGATTTTCTCTGTAATGCAATGAAAGTTATTTAAAATAAGGATTTGTTGCATTCAGGTTGAAAATTTCGAAGGTGATAATGGTTGTGCTCACCCTGAAAAGGGGTCGTAAGCGTTATTTTACTGAATGACAGTCCTAAAAAAACCGCCTGATGAGGGCGGTTTTTTGTTGTGCGGTGCAATTATTCAGCACTGTCCGGTTTGGCAACAGCCGTTGGTTTGCGACGCTTACCAATATTCCTGGTATCACGGTGGCGCTCTTTAGCACGTGGCTGGGCGTCTTTCGCTTCGGTCTGTTTCTGCTCTTTACGCTTTGCCAGCACTTTCTTCGACGGCTTGCCGTTCAGCTTCTCGCTAGGCGGGCGCGTTGTTGGGCGCAGCTCGTCAATGGTGCGTGATTTCAGCGGCTCTTTAATGTAGCGAGTCACTTTACCCAGCAACACGTTGTCGTGCGCTTCGACAAGAGAAATCGCAATGCCTTTCTTACCAGCACGCCCAGTACGGCCAATACGGTGCAGATAGGTATCGGAAGTGCGTGGCATATCGAAGTTGAACACGTGGCTGACATCTTCGATGTCGATACCGCGTGCGGCTATATCGGTAGCGACCATCACGTTTACACGCCCATCGACTACACGTTTGATCGCTTCGTTGCGCTTGAACTGCTCCAGTTCGCCTTCCAGATAGCTGGTGTTGATGCCAGCTTCACGCAGCCAGCCACACAGCTCGTGCACACGCTCACGTTTACGCACAAATACCACTGAACGAGTGACTTCAGGCTGTTTCAGCATGTGGATCAGCAGTGCGGTTTTATGCTTAATGTCATCCGCACGGTAGTACCACTGCAGAATTTTTTTACGTTCGCGGCGGGCCGGATCGGCTTCAATTTCTTCCGGCTCGTTCAGCAGACGTTCAGAGAAGTCTCTGATGGCTTCGCCTTCCAGCGTTGCGGAGAACAGCAACGTCTGCTTGCGCCAGCGAGTTTCAGCCGCAATGGTTTCGATATCCTGGGCAAAGCCCATGTCCAGCATACGGTCCGCTTCATCAAGGATCAGCGATTCTACCGCGCGGCAGTCAAAGTTCTCTTCTTTGATGTACTGCAACAGACGGCCAGTGGTTGCTACCACCACGTCCTGGTTTTCGCTGAACACTTCCGCGTGGTTCATATACGCAACGCCACCGGTTATCGTCGCGATATCCAGATGGGTATATTTGGCAAGCTCACGGGCCTGATCGGCAACCTGCATCGCCAGTTCGCGAGTAGGGGTTAAGATCAGAACGCGCGGCGGCCCGGATTTTTTACGGGGGAAGTCGAGCAGATGCTGAAGCACGGGCAGCAGATAAGCCGCCGTTTTGCCTGTACCGGTTGGTGCCGAACCCAGAACGTCACGACCCTCCAGTGCAGGCGGGATCGCAGCGGCCTGGATAGCCGTAGGGCGTGTATAGCCCTTGTCCTGCAGAGCTTTCAGCAGGCTTTCATCAAGTTCGAGTTCGGAAAAAGTGGTTACAGTCATGGTCTACCTCAGTTTGGGGCGCTGATTATAGACAGATTGAACACGATCTTCATCTGTTTGTGTGGTCTTAATGACTTTTCCTTCCCTGGATATTGTCCTATGCTAGCGCCGTTTCCATTTCAGGTCAGTCAAATGTCTCAACAGAAAGCGGTTCTTCGCGCCAACGGTTTTACCTTCAAACAGTTTTTTGTCGCCCACGATCGCTGTGCGATGAAGGTGGGAACCGATGGCGTTTTGCTGGGTGCCTGGGCGCCAGTAGCAGGTGCGCAACGCGTACTGGATATCGGTACCGGCAGCGGACTGATCGCGCTGATGCTGGCGCAGCGAACCGGGCAAGATGTTGAGGTCGATGCCGTTGAGCTGGACGAGCAGGCCGCAGGACAAGCGAAGGAAAATGCCGCCGCTTCGCCATGGGCAAACAGAATTCATATCTGGCAGGATGACATCGTTCTTTGGTCAAAAAAGGCCGATCAGCGGTATTCGCTGATAGTCAGTAATCCGCCTTACTTTGTTCCAGGTGTTGATTGTGCCAGCCCTGAACGCGCTTCAGCTCGTTATACCACGGATTTAACTCACGATGTGTTGCTGGGCTGCGCAGAAGAGTTAATCACTGAAGAAGGGTTTTTCTGTGTGGTGCTGCCGGCAACGGCGGGGGATAAGTTGGTTGAACTGGCCCAACAGCGCGGCTGGCATCTTCATTGCCGGACGGATATTTCAGACACTGAAATGCGCCCGCCAAATCGTGTGCTGCTGGCGCTGTCACCTAAGCCTGGTGAGCTGTTTGTTGACCGCATGACCATTCGCGGGCCAGACCACAATTATTCCGAAGCGCATTGCAGCCTGACGCGCGACTTCTACCTGTTCCGCTAATTACGGCGAGAGCAGGGTAGGTTTAGCCTCGTCCAGCAAGTTTGGATAGTCGAGTGTGTAATGCAGACCCCGGCTCTCTTTTCTCTCCATCGCACAGCGGACAATCAACTCAGCAACCTGAACCAGATTTCGCAGCTCAAGCAAATTGTTGGAGATGCGGAAGTTAGCGTAGTACTCGTCAATTTCCTGTTGAAGCATGTTAATGCGGCGCAGCGCTCGCTCAAGGCGTTTGGTGGTGCGCACAATCCCTACGTAATCCCACATTAACAGGCGAAGCTCGTGCCAGTTATGCTGGATCACTACGCGTTCATCAGAATCATCGACCCGGCTTTCATCCCATTGTGGCAACTCTTCCGGCATGCTGGCGTCCTGCAGATGCAGATTGATGTGCTCAGCGGCAGACCAGCCATACACCAGACATTCCAGCAAGGAGTTTGAGGCCAGTCGGTTCGCGCCATGCAAGCCGGTGTAGCTGACTTCGCCAATGGCATACAGCCCGGTGATATCTGTCAGGCCTTGCTGATCAACGACGACACCGCCGCAGGTGTAGTGGGCTGCCGGGACGATTGGGATCGGCTCCTTGGTTAAGTCAAAGCCCAGCGTTTGCAGTTTTTCATCAATCATCGGGAAATGGGCGCGGATGAAATCAGCCGGTTTATGGCTGATATCCAGATACATGCAGTCCGCGCCGAGGCGTTTCATTTCGTGGTCGATAGCGCGGGCGACGATGTCACGCGGGGCAAGCTCAGCACGTTCGTCGAATTCGGGCATGAAACGGCTGCCATCAGGACGCTTAAGGATAGCGCCTTCACCACGCAGCGCTTCCGTTAACAGGAAATTCCTCGCGTCGGGATGGAACAGACAGGTTGGATGGAACTGGTTGAACTCAAGGTTCGCTACACGACAGCCTGCACGCCAGGCCATGGCAATTCCGTCACCGGAGGCGACATCCGGATTGGTGGTGTACTGATACACCTTTGCAGCCCCGCCTGTTGCCAGCACCACTGAGCGAGCCCGACAGGTTTCTACTTTTTCGCGTTTGCGGTTCCAGATATAGGCTCCGACCACGCGACGTTCGCCTGGCAAACCAATTTTGTCGGACACAATCAAATCGACCGCATTGCTGCGCTCAATAATGCGAATATTAGGGTGGCTTAGCGCCTGGCTGACCAGCGTAGTTTCCACCGCGCGCCCTGTAGCATCAGCACTGTGTAGAATTCTGCGGTGGCTGTGGCCGCCTTCGCGGGTCAGATGATAACGGCCTTCCGAGTTATCCGGGTTTTCTTTATCAAACAGCATACCGTTATCAATCAGCCACTGAACACAATGGCGCGCATTGCTGGCAATGAAGGAGACCGCATCGCGATCGCAAAGCCCTCCGCCAGCAATCAGGGTATCTTCAACATGGGATTCAATACTGTCCGTCTCATCGAAGACAGCAGCAATCCCGCCCTGAGCGTAGAAGGTTGACCCTTCGCTGACCGGGCCCTTACTCAACACGGTGACCTGATGCTTTTCAGCCAGGCGTAAGGCCAATGTTAAGCCCGCGGCACCGCTACCAATGATCAACACGTCACAGCTGTATTCAGATGAAGAAGTCATAGTGTTTAATTTACTAAACAGGTTGTTTGCTGAGCATAGCACTCAACTTCGGCGCAAAAAAAGGCTTTTTCGTGATCAACAGGCAGAGTGTGAGCTGACCGAGAGTTTGGTAAATGTAAGAATTAAGTCAATTTGCGTCAATTCAGCGGCAATAAGGTTTAATATTGAGAACAGGCTTGGATTACCGTGATTTTAAGGTGAAAAAACGGTGTTCATGGGGTACTCTGCGGCGTTGACGGGACTCTTTATGCCAACAGGCAAAAGAGCAAAGGGGGCAGTGGCTGCTTAATCAGTCAGAAATCATAAAAATGATCGCTGATTTATCCTTTCCGGCTAAACATCACAATTAAAATGGCGCAACGGAACTTTACTCATGATGATCACTCAAAGCGCATGCTTGCTCGAAAAATATGAGTTATTGCGGGAAGTTCAAAAACGCGTGGAACATGATTTGGGGAGACATTACCTCGGATGAGCGAGCAGTTAACGGATCAGGTCCTCGTTGAGCGAGTACAGAAAGGAGATCAGAAGGCCTTTAATTTACTGGTGGTTCGCTACCAGCACAAAGTGGCGAGTCTGGTTTCCCGCTATGTCCCCTCCGGAGATGTCCCTGACGTAGTGCAGGAATCCTTTATAAAAGCCTATCGTGCGCTGGAATCTTTCCGCGGCGACAGTGCGTTTTATACCTGGCTCTACAGGATTGCCGTCAATACGGCCAAAAATTACCTGGTTGCTCAGGGGCGTCGTCCACCGGCCAGCGATGTGGATGCGATTGACGCAGAAAACTTCGAAAGTGCAGGTGCACTGAAAGAAATTTCGAACCCTGAGAACTTAATGTTGTCTGAAGAATTGAAGCAGATAGTTTTTCGCACCATTGAGACGCTGCCTGAAGATCTCCGCATGGCGATCACCCTCAGGGAGTTGGATGGTTTGAGCTATGAAGAGATAGCCGCCATTATGGATTGTCCGGTAGGTACGGTACGTTCCCGTATTTTCCGTGCGCGAGAAGCTATTGATAATAAAATTCAACCGCTTATCCAACGCTAGTCATAGCGTACACAGGAAGGGTACTGAGGCATGCAGAAAGAACAACTTTCCGCTTTAATGGATGGTGAGGCTTTAGATAATGAAGTTTTATCCGCATTGTCTAAAGACGCTACGCTGCAGAAAAATTGGGAAAGCTACCACCTGATCCGCGACACAATGCGTGGCGACGTTGCTCAGGTTATGCATTTCGATATTGCCGCACGCGTTGCCGCCGCCATTGAACTTGAGCCGGTCCACAAAACCACGACGCTGATCCCTGAAGCGCAACCAAAACCAGAACGCTATGAAACTATGCCTTTCTGGCACAAAGTGCGTCCATGGGCAGCCCAGCTCACACAGGTTGGCGTTGCTGCCTGCGTGTCACTGGCCGTGATTGTGGGTGTTCAGCATTACAACCAGCCACAGAATGGTCAGCCGCAGTCAGATTCGCCGGTATTTAACACGCTGCCGATGATGGGGCAGGCTTCACCAGTCAGCCTTGGCGTGCCTTCTGCTGAAAGCGCGACCAATAATACCACTGCCAGCCAGCAGGTTCAGGACTCGCGTCGTCGCGTAAACGCCATGCTGCAGGACTATGAATTGCAGCGTCGTTTGCATTCCGACCAGCTTCAGTTTGAGCAGGCGCCCGAACAGCAGGCCGCTGTTCAGGTTCCCGGTAATCAGTCGTTAGGAATTCAGCAGCAGTAATGAAGCAACTTTGGTGTGCCGTCAGCCTTATGGCTGGCAGCCTGATGTACTCCAGTGTCGCCCCGGCGGAATCAACCACCTCCGGGGCGCTCTTGCAACAGATGGAGCAGGCCAGCCAGTCTCTCAGTTATGAATTCGCCTATATCAACGTTTCACGGTTAGGGATTGAATCCTTACGTTATCGTCATGCCATGCTGGGCGACAAAATTTACGCTCAGCTGCTGCAGATGGATGGTCCGCGCCGTGAGATTATTCAGCGAGGGAGCGAAATCAGTTATTTCGAACCTGGCCTGGAGCCTTTCACTTTACCGGGCGATCATATTGTCGATTCACTGCCTTCCCTCGTTTATGCCGATTTCCGTAAGCTAGCCGATGACTATGATTTCGTCCCGGTTGGGCGGACGCGTATCGCCGATCAGCTGTGCGAAGTCATCCGCATTGTGGCGCGAGATGGAACCCGTTACAGCTATATCGTCTGGCTGGACAGCGAAACCAAACTGCCTCTGCGTGTCGATTTGCTGGACAGAGACGGCGAAACGCTGGAGCAATACCGCGTAATTAGCTTTGCAGTGGATGATGGCGTTAAGAATGTGATGAGGGGGCTGGAAAAATCCACGCTTCCTCCAGCCTTGTCCGTCCCACAGAGCGAGAAAGTGGCGTTAAGCTGGAAAGCTGGCTGGTTACCCACCGGCATGAAAGAAGTGACGCAAAGTCGCCGACAGATCCCTTCACTGAACAAACCGGTTGAATCCCGTCTTTACTCTGATGGCTTGTTCAGCTTCTCCATCAACGTCAGCGCAGCGGATAAATACAGTTCTCCGCAGTTAATGCGCACTGGGCGTCGTACGGTGCAGACTGAAGTGCGTAATAATGCGGAGATTACTGTAGTTGGCGAATTGCCACCTTCAACCGCTAAACGCATTGCAGATGCGGTCAATTTAGGATCGACACCATGATGAGAGAATGGGCCACTGTGGTCTCCTGGAACAATGGCATAGCCACGCTGCATTCAGAAATTAAAACCTCCTGCAGCAGCTGTTCTGCGCGGAAGGGCTGCGGCAGCCATATGCTGGATAAACTCGGGCCCAAAAACGCTCATGTGATGAAAGTCGCCAGCGTAGAACCGCTGGAAGCCGGGCAGCGGATTGAACTGGGCATTGCCGAAAAAAGTCTGCTTAGCTCAGCGCTGCTGGTCTACATGACCCCGCTGGTCGGATTATTCATCCTGGCCGGCGTGTTTCAATCATTGTTTCATAGCGATCTGGCCGCTGCTTCAGGCGCATTGCTGGGTGGGATTGGCGGCTTTATCCTTGCCAAAGGCATCTCCAGTTATCTGGGTAAGTCGGCCTCCTTTCAGCCGGTGATTTTAAGTGTTGCTCTGCCACCTGATGCTTTGCGTGTAGAAATGGACCGTTAAACTTTATAATCTGCCGTGCTCACGGCGATTTCTCCTTCCGCTGGTGTTTACCTTCTACAAAAAGTGATCATGCTCTCATTTTTATGACGCTTATTCTGAAACATAAAGAAATCCCCGGACACATATTGTTTTAATTTTACCGGCATCGTAGCATGCACGCTCTTTGATGATAATGATTATCATTACTTCTTCTGGGGTATGTCATGCAACATCGTCTGGCTAAGTTCTGTGTCCTTGCTGGTGGTCTGTTATTTTCCGTAGCTTCACTGGCCGCACCCTTCGTGGTGGAAGATGTCAGTGGTCGAAAAGTTGAGATAAAATCACCGGTTAAAAGGGTGATCCTTGGGGAAGGGCGGCAGATTTTTCTGCTGGCTGCGTTTGATACTGAAGCGCCATTTCAACGTGTAGTGGGCTGGCGTGACGATTTGCCTAAGGCCGATTTCGACAGCTATCAGAATTATGAAAAGAAATATCCACAGATTAAAAATCTGCCCACCTTTGGCGGTGCAAAAGACGGCACGTTTAACGTTGAGCAAGCACTGACGCTAAAACCTGACCTGGTATTGATGAACCTCGAATCCAAAGCGGCCACGGATGAAGGTCATCTGATTGATAAACTGAGCAAACTGGGCATCCCGGTGGTTTTTATCGATTTCCGCGAAAAGCCTTTTGAAAATGCAGAGAAAAGCATTCAGATCATGGGGCAGCTGGTTGGCAAACCGGAAAGAGCAGATGAAATCATCGCTTTCCGCCGTCAACAGGTGGAGATCGTTACCGAACGTCTGAAAAACTATCAGGGAAAACGTCCTTCTGTGATGCTGGATCGCGCTGGTGGCTATACCGAAGAGTGCTGTATGTCTTTTGGGGATGAAAACTTCGGGAGGATGGTGGAAGTCGCCGGGGGGCGTAATATTGCCAAAGGGCTGATCCCTGGAACCTTTGGCATGCTTAACCCGGAACAGATCATCAGTTCAAACCCTGATGTGGTGATTGTCACCGGCGCTAACTGGAAAAACTACAACACGGCGAACGGCTGGGTGGGTGTTGGACCAGGAGCCGACCAGAAGGAAGCCATTAAGCGTCTCCAGGCGTTGATGGAACGTCCTGCCTTCAGGACGCTGCCGGTCGCCACCAATGGCAATGCCCATGCTATCTGGCATCAGTTCTACGACAGTCCTTATAACTTTGTGGCGATTCAGGCTATGGCCAAATGGCTTCACCCGGATTTGTTCAAAGATATCGATCCTGATGCGACCTTCCGCGAGTTCCACAAACGCTTCTTACCGCTGGACTATCAGCCTGGTTATTGGGTTACCTTACCTGCTAACAAGTAACGGGCAGCAGCATTATTCAGAGCATTAATTTTAGTCAGGCCGCCAAAGCGGCCTTTTTTAGATCATGACAGTGTTGCGTTTTATTTAGCCTACCTCGACCGGCGCCCTTGAGACATTTTGTCTTTAAAATGACACCTCCAGTTGCGAATTTGATTCCCGGCTATGTATGTGAATTCTTTCGTGCAAGGGGCTAACAGTGTAAGATACGTGCTCATTGATGGCGGGTACATTGCATGAAGTGTTAAAAGCTGTGTCCACCGCGAGAATTAAACCGAACGTTTAAGCGAAAATATTCATATAAATGAAGCATATAAGAAACTTTTCTGTCATCGCTCATATCGACCACGGCAAATCAACGCTCTCTGACCGTTTGATTCAAATTTGCGGTGGCCTGACCGAACGTGAAATGGCCGCGCAGGTTTTGGATTCCATGGATCTGGAGCGTGAACGCGGTATTACCATCAAGGCGCAAAGCGTAACCCTCGCGTACCACGCGCCGGACGGTGAAACTTACCAGCTCAATTTTATCGACACCCCAGGCCATGTGGACTTCTCCTATGAAGTTTCCCGCTCGCTGGCGGCTTGTGAAGGTGCATTGCTGGTGGTAGATGCTGGTCAGGGTGTTGAAGCCCAGACGCTGGCAAACTGCTACACCGCGATGGAAATGGATCTGGAAGTAGTACCGGTGCTGAACAAGATCGATCTGCCAGCGGCAGATCCGGATCGTGTTGCCCAGGAAATTGAAGACATCGTTGGCATTGATGCCACTGATGCGGTGCGCTGCTCAGCGAAAACTGGCGTCGGCGTTCCTGATGTGCTGGAGCGTTTAGTCCGTGACATCCCACCGCCAGAAGGCGATCCGGATGGCCCGCTGCAGGCCCTTATCATCGACTCATGGTTCGATAACTACCTTGGCGTAGTTTCTTTGATCCGTGTGAAAAACGGGACGCTGCGCAAAGGCGAAAAAGTCAAAGTCATGAGTACCGGCCAGACTTACAACGCGGACCGCCTGGGTATCTTCACGCCGAAGCGTGTAGATCGTGATGCCCTGAACTGCGGGGAAGTTGGCTGGTTGGTTTGCGCCATTAAAGATATTCTCGGCGCACCAGTGGGCGATACGCTAACTCTTGCTCGTAACCCGGCGGACAAAGCGCTGCCAGGCTTTAAGAAAGTGAAGCCTCAGGTTTATGCCGGTCTGTTCCCGATCAGCTCTGACGATTACGAAGCCTTCCGTGATGCGCTGGGTAAACTGAGCCTGAACGATGCCTCTCTGTTCTATGAGCCAGAAAGCTCCACTGCGCTGGGCTTCGGCTTCCGCTGCGGCTTCCTGGGTCTGCTGCACATGGAGATCATTCAGGAACGTCTTGAGCGTGAATACGATCTTGAGCTGATTACTACTGCGCCGACCGTAGTTTACGAAGTGATCACCACCACCGGCGAAACCGTCTACGTGGACAGCCCAGGTAAATTGCCACCGCTGAACAATATCGAAGAGCTGCGTGAGCCCATTGCCGAGTGTCATATGCTGTTGCCACAGGAATTCCTGGGTAACGTGATTACGCTGTGCATCGAGAAACGCGGCATGCAGACCAACATGGTTTACCACGGTAATCAGGTTGCGCTGACTTACGAAATCCCGATGGCCGAAGTGGTTCTTGATTTCTTCGACCGTCTGAAGTCGACCTCGCGCGGTTATGCCTCGCTGGATTACAACTTCAAACGCTTCCAGACCTCTGACATGGTCCGTGTAGACGTGCTGATCAACTCCGAGCGTGTAGATGCGCTGGCGCTGATCACTCACCGTGAGAACGCCCCTTACCGTGGTCGCGATCTGGTTGAGAAGATGCGTGAGCTGATCCCTCGTCAGCAGTTTGATATAGCGATTCAGGCCGCGATTGGCACGCACATCATTGCCCGTTCTACCGTTAAACAGCTGCGCAAAAACGTCCTGGCAAAATGCTACGGCGGTGACGTCAGCCGTAAGAAGAAACTGTTGCAGAAACAGAAAGACGGTAAGAAACGTATGAAGCAGGTAGGTAACGTTGAGCTGCCACAGGAAGCGTTCCTTGCCATACTCCATGTTGGTAAAGAAAGTAAATAAGCCCTAAGGCTACGAGGGAACTGGAATGGCTAATATGTTCGCCCTGATTTTGGCGATAGCGACCTTGATCACCGGGATTATCTGGTGCATTGATAAATTCAAGTGGGCACCAGCCCGCAAGGCCAAATTGGCTGAAGCTGCTGCTCTTGCAGGCAGCACAGGGGAGCAGGATAAAGCCACTAAACAGCCAGGCTGGGTAGAAACAGCCGCCTCTGTTTTCCCGGTTCTGTTGCTGGTGTTTGTGGTGCGTTCGTTTATCTACGAACCTTTCCAGATTCCGTCCGGTTCCATGATGCCAACGCTGTTGATCGGGGACTTCATCCTGGTCGAAAAGTTTGCTTACGGGATTAAAGATCCGATCACTCAGACCACGCTGATCCCAACCGGGCATCCTAAGCGTGGTGATATCGCGGTCTTTAAATATCCGAAAGATCCGAGCATGGATTACATCAAGCGTGTAGTCGGCTTACCGGGTGACCACGTAGTTTACGATCCGCAGAGCAAAACCGTGAGTATCAATCCAGCTTGTGCCCAACAGAGCTGTGACAAAGCGGTAGCGGTGACCTATTCCGATGTGCAGCCAAGCGATTTTATTCAGACCTTCAGCGGGTTTGATGGTAACGAAGTCGGTAACGGCTTCTACGAGAAACCACAGGGTGAATCTATGCAGGGTGGCCTTCGTCTGGCAACCCGCAATGAAACGCTGGGTGACGTAACGCACCGCATTCTGCTGGTGACTCAGGCACAAAGCCAGGCTAGCTCGTATTACCAGCAGCCTGGTCAGCCTCAGTCAAGCTGGGTGGTGCCTCAGGGCATGTACTTCATGATGGGCGACAACCGTGATAACAGCGCAGACAGCCGTTATTGGGGCTTCGTACCGGAGAAGAACCTGGTGGGCAAAGCGACAGCCATCTGGATGAGCTTTGACAAGCAGGAAGGGCAATGGCCAACTGGCGTTCGCCTTAGCCGCATCGGCGGTATTCACTGAGTTTGTCTGTAGACATCTTCAGTTTAACGGATGGTTGCCCTACGGGGCAGCCACTGCACACGAAACAGTTTCGTGTTGGCCTGGCCAGCCCTGTTCCGTGTGCAGAATTATTGACGCATTCAGATATTGGTAACACATGAACCCCATTGTAATAACCAGGCTCCAGCGTAAGTTGGGCTACACTTTTACTCATCAGGAATTGTTGCAGCAGGCGCTTACTCACCGCAGTGCCAGCAGCAAACATAACGAAAGACTGGAATTTCTGGGCGACTCAATCCTCAGCTATGTGATTGCCAATGCACTCTATCAACGTTTTCCGCGTGTGGACGAAGGTGATATGAGCCGCATGCGTGCGACATTGGTGCGAGGTAATACGCTGGCAGAGATGGCCCGTGAATTTGATTTGGGCGAATGCCTGCGTCTTGGGCCTGGCGAGTTGAAAAGCGGCGGTTATCGCCGTGAATCGATCCTTGCCGATACCGTCGAAGCGCTGATTGGTGGCGTGTTCCTGGACAGCGATATTCAGAACGTTGAAAAACTGATCCTCGAATGGTATGCCAGCCGTCTGGAGCAAATCAGCCCAGGCGACAAACAGAAAGATCCAAAAACGCGTCTGCAGGAATATCTGCAGGGTCGTCATCTGCCGCTGCCCTCCTATCTGGTGGTGCAGGTGCGTGGCGAAGCGCATGACCAGGAATTTACTATTCACTGCCAGGTTAGCGGCATGGCAGATCCGGTTGTAGGAACCGGCTCCAGCCGTCGCAAAGCCGAGCAGGCAGCCGCCGAACAGGCGCTGATTAAGCTAGGACTTGAATGAACGAAGAAACTACCCATTGCGGCTTTATTGCTATCGTAGGCCGTCCAAACGTCGGGAAATCCACCTTACTGAACCAGTTACTGGGGCAGAAAATCTCGATCACCTCGCGCAAGCCACAGACCACGCGCCACCGTATTATGGGCATCCATACTGAAGGGCCTTACCAGGCTATCTATGTGGATACCCCAGGCCTGCATATGGAAGAGAAGCGGGCGATCAACCGTCTGATGAACCGTGCAGCCAGCAGCTCCATCGGCGATGTTGAGCTGGTGATCTTTGTGGTAGAAGGCACTCGCTGGACAGCGGATGACGAGATGGTGGTCAACAAGCTGAGAGACAACCGTGTCCCGGTTCTTCTGGCGATCAACAAAGTTGATAACATCACTGACAAAAGTATTCTGCTGCCTCATATGCAGTTCCTCAGCCAGCAGATGGACTTTATGGACGTGGTGCCAATCTCTGCCGAAAGCGGCAAGAATGTCGATACCATTGCCAGCATTGTGCGTAAACGCCTGCCGGAAGCGGTTCACCATTTCCCGGAAGATTACGTTACAGACCGCTCACAGCGCTTTATGGCCTCCGAAATCATCCGTGAAAAACTGATGCGTTTCCTGGGTGCTGAACTGCCTTACTCGGTCACCGTTGAGATTGAGCAGTTTGTCACTAACGCTCGCGGCGGTTACGACATCAATGGTCTGATTCTGGTTGAGCGTGAAGGCCAGAAGAAGATGGTTATTGGTAATAAAGGCACCAAAATCAAAACCATCGGTATCGAAGCGCGTAAAGACATGGAAGAGATGTTCGAGCAAAAAGTGCATCTTGAACTGTGGGTGAAAGTGAAGTCAGGCTGGGCGGATGATGAGCGTGCTCTTCGTAGCCTGGGCTACACCGACGACCTTTGATCCCAATGGAAGGCTGGCAGCGCGCATTCGTCCTGCATGGACGTCCTTACAGCGAAACCAGTCTTCTGCTCGATCTGTTTTCTGAGAATTATGGTCGTATTCGGGTGCTTGCCAAAGGCGCCCGAGGCAAACGCTCCAGCCTGAAAGGCGCTTTACAACCTTTCACTCCCTTGCTGGTTCGTTGGGGCGGGCGCGGCGAAGTTAAAACGCTTCGTGGCGCTGAGCCCATCTCCCTTGCACTTCCCCTTTCTGGTCTGACACTTTATTGCGGCCTTTATGTGAATGAGCTGCTTTCACGTGTGCTGGAACAGGAAACCGCCTTTACCGAACTCTTCTTTGATTATCTGTATTGCCTTCAGGCACTGGCTGCGGTCACGGGCTCACCAGAACCGGCCCTAAGGCGCTTTGAACTGGCGATGTTGGGCCATCTTGGCTATGGCGTCGACTTTCTGCACTGCGCCGGAAGTGGCGAAGAAGTGGCTGACGGCATGACCTATACCTACAGAGCAGAGAAAGGATTTATCGCCAGTCTGGTGATGGGAAATCACACTTTTACCGGGCGGCAGTTACGCGCACTGGAAGAGCGCACGTTCCCTGATATCGACACATTGCGGGCGGCGAAGCGTTTCACACGCATCGCGCTGAAGCCCTATCTTGGCGGCAAGCCCCTCAAAAGCCAGGAGCTGTTTCGTCAGTTTGTGCCGAAAAAACGGGCTGCCGTGCTCCCGGACGAAGAGTAAAGCCACCAGACCGTTCCGGTCAGCGTGGTGAACGTTGTACACTGCCTTCACTCATTGCAAAAATTCCGAGGATTGTCATGGCTGAGTTATTGTTAGGCGTTAATATCGATCACGTTGCAACCGTGCGTAATGCGCGTGGCACAAACTATCCCGATCCTGTTCAGGCAGCGTTTGTCTCAGAGCAGGCAGGAGCCGATGGCATTACTGTGCACCTGCGTGAAGATCGACGTCATATTACCGACCGCGATGTTCGCATCCTGCGCCAGACCATTCAGACCCGTATGAATCTGGAAATGGCTGTGACCGACGAAATGGTCGATATCGCCTGCGAAATTAAACCGCATTTCTGTTGCCTGGTGCCAGAGAAGCGTGAAGAAGTGACCACTGAAGGTGGCCTGGATGTAGCCGGTCAGTTGGAGAAAATCACTTACGCGGTGACGAGACTGACGGAAGCTGGGATCCTGGTCTCGCTGTTTATCGATGCCGATCATCGTCAGATTGACGCGGCTATGGCTTCAGGCGCGCCTTATATTGAAATTCATACCGGTGCCTATGCTGAAGCCGAAGAAGGGCGCGAGCGTCACGCTGAATTTATCCGCATCAAAGATGCCGCTGCCTATGCTGCTGGCAAAGGTTTGAAGGTGAATGCTGGTCACGGGCTGACTTACCACAACGTTCAGCCTATTGCGGCGCTGCCACAGATGCATGAACTGAACATTGGCCATGCGATTATCGGTCGTGCGGTGATGAGTGGTTTGGCTGATGCGGTGAAAGAGATGAAAGAGCTGATGCGGGAAGCGCGTCGCTAATGGCTATTCTGGGCCTCGGCACCGATATCGTGGAAATCTCCCGCATTGAAGGGGTGATTTCCCGTTCCGGCGACCGACTGGCAAAGCGCGTGCTGAGTGACAATGAGTGGGCGCAATACCAGGCTCATCAGCAGCCGGTGCGTTTTCTTGCCAAGCGGTTTGCGGTGAAAGAGGCGGCAGCAAAGGCGTTTGGCACCGGTATCCGTGGTGGACTGGCCTTTAACCAGTTTGAAGTGTACAACGACGAATTAGGTAAGCCTGGGCTGCGTTTCTTCCTGCAGGCGCAGGAAGTGGCTATAAAGCTTGGCGTGGCGCATGTGCATGTCACGCTGGCTGACGAAAGGCACTATGCCTGCGCTACGGTCATTATCGAAAACTGATCTTCAGAAACCGGGTAAGCAGGCAATTGCCCGGTTTCTTCTTTTATCCCCCATGATGCAACACCACAAATTTCTCCCACAGCAGGTCATTGCTCTCGATATGCGCGGGATCGGTAATGATGGTATTCACGATAGGGCAAACCTGTTGGCAGGTGGGCGTCTCATAGTGGCCGACGCACTCGGTGCAGCGATCGGCGTCAATTTCATACAGGCTGTCGCCCATTGAAATGGCCTGATTGGGGCACTCTGGCTCGCACATGTCACAGTTAATGCATTTCTTTGTGATAAGCAGCGCCATAGGTCTCTCAATCAGTAACAGGATAAAGTGCGCGGGTATTATACGCCGCTAATCTCATCAGACCAGCTTTTTCACCAAAGCCTCGCTGTGGCGAATATGGCTGGAGGCCCTTTCCGGATCGCGCTGAACCAGCGCCATAAACAGCAGGTCGGTCAGTGTCAGCTGCGCCGTCGTTGAAGAGATGGCGGCACTGCGGGTAGTTTGCTCTTCTGCCACGGTATACAGGCAATGAGTGGCACACTGCTGCAGGGTATTCGGCGTGAAGCCCGTGAAGGCGAGCACATTTGCACCGGCCCGCTGGGCTTCCTGTGCGGCCAGGTTAATCTCGCGCCGTTCGCCGGTATAAGAGATGGCTAACAGCAAGTCGCCAGGATTCAGCGCCTGTACGCTGGCCAGTAAGGCATGCATGTCCTGCTCAGCTACCGCGTTGATGCCTATCTTCATCAGCTTCCAGGAGAAGTCCTTCGCCACCAGGCCAGAAGCCCCAATTCCTACCAAAACAATGCGGTTAGCGCTGCGGATCAGCCGCAGCGTCTCCAGCAGCATCTCCTCACTGTTGATATCCAGCGTGGCGCGAATGGCAGACTGCTTCTCGGTTAGCAACTTTTCGCCAACCAGTTTGAGCGGGTCGTCACTCAGGATCAAATTGTGTACCGTGATAGCGTCTTTATCCGCCAGCGATTCGCTCAGTGCCAGCTTCAGGGCGGGGAAACCTTTGTATCCCAGCTTCTGGGCAAACTTCACCACGCTGGACTGGCTGACACCAGACTCCTCAGCCAGTTTTTGCGAGCTAAGATGACGTGCGCGGTCCGGCTGCGACAGCAGAAAATCGGCCAGTCGCCTTTCGTTCATTGCCAGTGACGGGTACAACTGGCGAATACGCAGCAGGGAACTCATCGGTCTACCTCTAAATAAAATGCCAACAGCTTGAATTATATGGACAGATAATAGCTTGCTGTACGATATGCGGTAAGTTTATCGGCACTTTTATCACAATCCATGATTAAAATTAGGTAAATTGTGTTTTGAAGTGAATATAATATTCGCAATTTAGTGATTGTTTGAGAATTAAAAATTCATAAGTGAGGATACATGGATCTTGGCGCACTGGTTTCAGAAACGCGTAACGCAGAGACGATGGATTTGGACAACTTGTCCACGCTGGAGATGGTCACAAAATTCAATCAACAGGATGCTACGGTCGCCGAAGCCGTCCGGCTTACTTTGCCTGAAGTAGCCAAAGCCGTTGATGCAGCGGCAGCATCATTGTCAGCTGGTGGCAGGCTCATTTATCTGGGGGCTGGCACTAGCGGGCGTTTGGGCGTGTTAGATGCTTCTGAATGTCCGCCAACCTTCGGCGTTCCTCACGGTCTGGTGGTTGGACTGATTGCTGGCGGACCCGGCGCATTACTCAAAGCGGTTGAAGGCGCTGAAGATAATGAGCAACTGGGGATCAGCGATCTGCAGGCTCTGGATCTGAAGCCCGAAGATATGGTGGTAGGGATTGCTGCATCAGGCCGCACACCTTATGTTATCGGTGCATTGCGTTATGCACGTCAGCTTGGGTGCCACACTGCGGCCATCTCTTGTAATCCTGGCTCACCCATCGCCCGTGAAGCAGAAATTGCTATTTCGCCGGTGGTTGGCCCGGAAGCTCTGACGGGGTCAACCCGGCTGAAATCGGGGACGGCTCAGAAGCTGGTGCTGAACATGATTTCAACCGGCGCAATGGTACGTATTGGCAAGGTTTACCAGAACCTGATGGTGGATATGCAGGCGACCAATATCAAACTGGTCGATCGTGCCTGCCGTATGGTTTGCCAGGCAACTGGATGCTCTGCAGAAGAGGCCGAGGCGGCGCTGAAACAGACCCAGTTTGAGGTAAAAACCGCCATTCTGATGGTATTGAGTGGCGTGGCGGCTGATGAAGCCAAAAGTTTGTTAATGAAACATAAAGGATTCCTGCGCGCAGCGCTTCAGGACAGAGGATAGGCTATGGAAAAGGCGATGAAACTGGCAGGCAACCTTCTGCAAGGGATTGGCGGGGAGGAGAATATCTCCCGGTTAGAAAATTGCATGACAAGGGTACGTATTGAAGTGAACGACGAAGATCGTCTGGATCTGACTCAACTCCGCCAGTTAGAGGGCGTGAAGGGGTACGTGAAGCAGGGAAGTCAGCACCAGTTCATCGTCGGGCCGGGTGCGGCGGCTAAAGTAGTAGAGGCAATGCGCACTCCTTTAGCGTCCGCCCCTTCTGATGAGCAGGCTATCAGCCAGAACAAAGTTCAGGCGAAGCAGAAGTATAAAGCGCCAATGAGCGATGCACTCCGTCAGCTGGCCAACGTTTTTATTCCTCTCATCCCCGCTTTCATCGCTTCCGGTTTGATCACCGGGATCATCAATATTCTCAAGCGCCCGGATATTGTTGGGGATTTTGCCACTCAGTATCCCAACCTGTTAGGTCTGGCAGCCATCTTCGGCAGTACTATTTTCACCATCATGAACATTCTGGTGGGCGTGAACACAGCGCGAGTCTTTGGCGGATCCATCGCCCTCGGTGGCGTGATGGCAGGGATCCTTTCCAGTCCGGCGCTGGCTCAAATTACGCTGTTTGGTGAAAATCTGCAGCCTGGCCGTGGCGGGGTTATCGCCGTGCTGCTGGTGGTGGTGCTGATGTGCTGGATTGAGAAAAAGCTGCGACAGGGGTTGCCGGAGGCGGTAGAGCTGATCCTCAACCCGCTTCTGACTACACTTATAACTGCCACGCTGGCGATAGTGGCCTTGCAACCGCTGGGCGGCGTCATCTCTGATGTGATTGCACACGGGGCGACACTGGCTATCGATCGCGGGGGAATTCTGGTTGGCGCAGTGCTGGCGGGGACTTTCCTGCCGCTGGTGTTAACCGGCTTGCATCAGGGAATGGTGCCCATTCATGTTGAGCTGGTTCAGGCACATGGTTATAACGCGCTGTTACCGATTCTGGCGATGGGCGGTATGGGCCAGGTTGGCGCTTCACTGGCGGTATTGTTGAAAACCCGCAATGCGCGATTGAAGAAGCTGGTAAAAGGAGCGCTTCCCGTTGGGATCCTGGGGATTGGCGAACCGCTGATATTTGGTGTTACGCTGCCTTTAGGCAAACCCTTTATTGCAGCCTGTCTTGGCGGTGCAGTTGGCGGGGCAGTCATCAGCTATGCCAAAGTAGCGACGGTCATTACCTTCGGTATTTCTGGTCTGCCACTGGCGCTCACTATCATCTCTGGTAAGGTAATGCTCTATCTCGCAGGGGTGTTGACCGCCGTGGTCTGCGGATTTATTTTTGCCTGGTTTATGGGATTTGAAGATCCTGAGGAGTAAGGTTTGATGACTGGTCAGGAACGACGCGTGGTGTTTTTTGATTTAGACGGCACGCTGCATCAGCAGGATATGTTCGGCACTTTTATGCGCTATTTACTGAAGCGTCAGCCGTTGAACCTGCTATTGGTGGTGCCGTTACTGCCGGTGATTGGCGCCGGTTTACTGATTAAGGGGCGTGCTGCCCGCTGGCCGATGAGTTTGCTGCTGTGGTCCATTACTTTTGGCCACAGCGAGGAAAGTCTCACGGCAAAGGAAAATGCCTTTGCTCACTGGTTCCGCCAGCGTGTTACGGCTTTCCCGGTGGTTCAGCAACGGCTTACCGACTATCTGAACAGCTCGGATGCGGATGTCTGGTTAATCACTGGTTCCCCCCAGCGGTTAGTCGAGCAGGTCTATTTCGACTCGGCGTTTTTGCCGAAGGTAAAGCTGATTGCCAGTCAGATGACTCGCGGTTTCGGTGGGCGAGTGCTGGCAATGCGCTGTCTGGGGCATGAAAAGGTCGCCCGTCTGGAAGAGAAAATTGGCACGCCTTTGCAGCTTTATAGCGGTTACAGCGACAGTAAGCAGGATAACCCGCTGCTGTTCTTCTGCCAGCATCGCTGGCGCGTCACGCCGCAGGGCGAACTGCAACAGCTTGAGTAAAACAGGTATACTGTGCCGCGTTTTTTAGCTGGAGACTCAGGTGAGCGACAAAGTAAGCGATGAATTCTGGATGCGCCATGCTCTGATGCTGGCTCGTCGTGCCTGGGAAGAGGGTGAAGTGCCGGTCGGCGCGGTGCTGGTGCAAGGCGATAAAGTGATAGGCGAAGGCTGGAACCGCCCAATAGGCCACCATGATCCTACAGCCCATGCGGAGATCATGGCGCTGCGCCAGGGAGGAAAAGAGCTGGAAAACTATCGGCTGCTGGACACGACCTTGTACGTTACGCTGGAGCCTTGCGTCATGTGCGCCGGGGCGATGGTTCATGGCCGCATCGGCAAGCTGGTGTTTGGCGCAAGGGATGAGAAGACTGGTGCTGCAGGATCGCTGCTGGACGTGCTGGGGCACCCTGGAATGAACCATCAGATTAAGGTTGAAGAAGGTGTGCTGGCAGAAGAGTGCGCGGGCATGCTGAGTGATTTCTTCCGCCACCGCCGTGCAGAAAAGAAGGCGTTGCGAAACCAGCAACGTCAGCAGGCGGCAGAAGACGAATAACGTTATAAGGGGCGAGTTTCGCCCTTTAATATTTTTTAGTTCAGGGCAATTTTAGGCGCTACAGCCGGATAGCCTTCACCCATCTCCGCTTCATAAGCAGCCTGCTGCGCCAGCTTACGCTCCTGATCCTGCAGATACCCCACCAGGCTTATCTGATAAAGCCGGATATTTTCCACGTAGTTATAAGCTTCCTGACCGCGGGCGTAACCGTAATTGGTCTGGCTGTAATAGCGTTTCTGGCTGAGCATGGGCAGGCGCAGCTTCACATCTGCCCAGCTATCCGGATTGCCTTTCTGTTTCTCCGTCAGCTTGCGCGCATCCAGCATATGGGCATAACCCATGTTATAAGCGGCCAGTGCAAACCAAATTTTCTCATCGTCCGGAATGGTCTGCGGCACTTTTTCCATCATCCTCGTCAGATATTCGCTGCCGCCACGGATGCTTTGCTCGGGATCTGTCCGATCGCTGACATTGAGACTTTCAGCCGTATTACGGGTCAGCATCATCATGCCGCGCACGCCTGTCGGGGAGGTTGCCTGAGGATTCCAGTGAGACTCCTGGTAGGAGATAGCCGCCAGTAAACGCCAGTCGATTTCGCTGGCATACTTTTGAAACAGCGGACGGATATCCGGCAGCGTGCCATCAATGGCGCGCAGGAAAGAGCGAGTATCGACGTAATCGAAGGTGCCTACATGGCCAAGATACTTCTCATCCAGCCGCGCCATCGCCCCTTCTTCGCCCATCTGATTGAAATAGTCGAGCATCGCCGCATTCAGGCTGTCATCCTGGTCGCGCTGCATATACCAGGTGATGGGCTCTTCATCGGTAATGTCGAAGGCCACGGCCAGTTGCGGATGAATGCGCTGGAGCAGGGCAATAGAGACAGAATCCCCGACGGTGTAATCGAGTTTGCCATCAGCCACCGCTTCTAACAGCGTGTTCGGGCTCTGATCGGTAGAAATCGCCCAGTCCAGATCGGGATACTGATTCTGTTTAATGCCGCGCAGGGTGGAAAGGTAAGCAGAATCGGAGGCGACCGTCAGGCGACCGTGGATATCACCAAGGTTTTTTGGGCGTGGCTTACCCATCCGGTAAACCAGTTGCTGGGATACAGAGTAATAGGTAGGACCGGTCCGAAATCGCGACAGGCGCTCGTTGCTGTAAATTAAACCTGCTGCCAGCACGTCCGCTTTGTCGTCTTCCAGGTCGTCAAACAGGTCACTGAGGTTCTGCCTGACCGTGATCTGTAGCTTTACACCCAGATAATCGGCGAAGCGTTTTGCCAACTCATAGTCCATTCCGGCCGGGGCTTTATTAATGGTGTAGTAAGTCAGCGGGGAATTTAAGGTGCTGACACGCAACACTCCCCGTGATTTTATCTGCTCTATCTGGTCCTGTTGACCCCCATACCAGGGGATCGATGGCCACAGTGCCAACGCAAGCAGCACGGTAACCAGACCAATGAAAAGATAATTAATTTTCAGGCGTTTCAAATGGTTATCTCTCGATTGCTCTCAGGTTCTGTCTGTAACGGCAGTATTTGATGTCTATAATGGATCCTGAGCGTGGGGCATTTTGCGCAACTCGGTGGCCCTGCGCAACTGAATTCAACCTGAATTGTGTGAATTTCAGCCAATTCCCTGCTGCGATTAATTCTGCGCAAACGGTTTCGTAACCGCCGTGGATTCTCTATAATACCGCCCGCTTTCCCTGTTGCGCCCAAAGAAGCGTCGCCCGGCGCTTCGAAGATGAGAGATCTTTGATGATGGAAATTCTGCGTGGTTCGCCCGCTCTGTCGGCATTTCGTATGACTAAATTGCTGGCCCGCTTTCAGGACGCTCACCTGCCGGTGAGTGATATTTACGCTGAGTACGTCCATTTTGCTGACGTCAGCACGCCACTTGCTGCTGATGAAAAAGCCCGTTTACAGCGACTGCTGAAGTACGGTCCCTCTCTCGCGGAACATTCTCCGGAAGGGCGCCTGATCCTGGTCACGCCACGTCCTGGGACCATTTCGCCGTGGTCCTCTAAAGCGACCGACATTGCGCATAACTGCGATCTGCCTCAGGTTCTTCGCCTTGAACGCGGTCTGGCTTTCTATGTGAAGGCCCCACAGTTGACGGAAGCTCAGTGGTCTCTGCTGGCTGCTCTGCTGCACGACCGCATGATGGAAGTGGTCCTGAGCGAACTGAGCCAGGCTGAACAGCTGTTTGCTCATCACCAGCCTGCTCCGCTGCAGAGCGTCGATGTGCTGGGTGAAGGCCGTGAAGCGCTGGATAAAGCTAACCGTAAACTGGGACTGGCACTGGCCGATGATGAAATCGACTATCTGCTGGCGGCCTTCGAAAAACTCGGGCGCAACCCGAACGACATCGAGCTGTATATGTTTGCTCAGGCAAACTCAGAGCACTGTCGTCATAAAATCTTCAACGCCGACTGGATAATCGACGGCGAGCAACAGCCTAAATCGCTGTTCAAGATGATCAAAAACACCATGGAGAAAACCCCGGACCACGTGTTGTCTGCTTATAAAGACAATGCTGCGGTGATGGAAGGCTCTCAGGTTGGTCGTTTCTATGCTGATGCAGAAAAAGGGCAGTACGACTTCCATCAGGAAGAAGCTCACATTCTGATGAAGGTTGAAACCCACAACCATCCAACGGCCATTTCTCCTTGGCCGGGCGCGGCAACCGGTTCAGGCGGTGAAATCCGTGATGAAGGCGCAACCGGACGTGGCGCGAAACCGAAAGCGGGTCTGGTTGGCTTCTCGGTTTCTAACCTGCGTATTCCTGGTTTTGAACAGCCGTGGGAAGAAGACTTCGGCAAACCTGACCGCATCGTCACCGCGCTGGATATCATGACCGAAGGCCCACTGGGCGGCGCGGCATTCAACAATGAATTTGGTCGTCCTGCGCTAAATGGCTACTTCCGTACCTATGAAGAGCAGGTCAACAGCCATAACGGCGTGGAGCTGCGTGGTTACCATAAGCCGATCATGCTGGCCGGCGGTATTGGTAACATCCGTGCTGACCATGTGCAGAAAGGCGAAATCACCGTCGGAGCCAAGC
>NZ_JBAVTT010000022.1:0-49776 GCF_049696395.1 Erwinia sp. | reverse complement strand
GTTCACCGTGTTCCTGCCAGTCCGTTCCGTTGGCGTGATGGGCGATGGCCGTAAATATGATTGGGTCGTTTCTCTGCGCGCTGTAGAGACCATCGACTTTATGACCGCGCATTGGGCACATCTGCCTCATGAGTTCCTGGGCCGCGTCTCTAACCGCATCATCAACGAAATCAACGGCATCTCCCGTGTGGTTTATGATATTTCTGGCAAACCCCCGGCTACGATTGAGTGGGAATAAACCTGCGCTACGTTGTAAGTGACTGAAGGTTAAATTAATTAAGCCCGCCTTTGCGGGCTTTTTTATACTATTTCGGGGATGTTTTACCCCCTTAATCCATCCATTTTTGCACTGCGGCAACGCCCAGGGGTCCGCCGTAAGCGATCAATTGATTGACCTGCGAACATAAAAAAAGAGCGAATAATTTCGCCCTTTGATTGTTTAGTGAAGCTGACCGGTTAGTGAATTAAGAAAATTGTCGCCAGACCGAGGAAAATGAAGAAGCCGCCGGTATCGGTCAGTGCGGTAATTAACACGCTGGAACCCACGGCTGGATCTCGCTTGAATTTGGTCATCAGTAACGGGATGACAACGCCCATCAACGCGGCCAGCAGCAGGTTCAGCACCATCGCCAGCATCATTACGCCGCCCAGCGCCGGATTGCCGTACATCGCCCAGGTCACGCCACCCATAATTCCTCCCCAGCACAGGCCATTGATCAGCGCAACACCCAGTTCGCGGCCAATCAGGAAGGAGAAGTTACCCGGTTCAACCTGGTGCAGCGCCAGCGCCCGGACAATCATGGTAATGGTCTGATTCCCGGTATTGCCGCCGATACCCGCCACAATCGGCATCAGTGCTGCCAGCGCCACGATTTGCGAGATAGTTCCTTCAAATAAGCCAATCACCCTTGAAGCAACAAAAGCGGTACAAAGGTTTACGGCCAGCCATGTCCAGCGAGTGCGCACCGCTTTTCGGACCGGGGCGAAGACATCTTCATCCGGGTTTACCCCCCCCATTTTACGGATATTGCTGTCGTTCTCTTCATTGACCAGGTCAACCACGTCTTCGATGGTCACGCGGCCCATTAACTTGCCTTTGGCATCAATAACGGCTGCAGAAATCAGGTTGTAACGTTCGAACGCCCCGGCAGCATCTTCGGCTTTATCATCGATGCGGAAGGTAGTCGGCTTATCGTTCATCACCTCATGAACCATCTTCTTCGGCTTGTTCAACAAAATGTCGGTCAGCGTCAGCTCGCCAAGAAGGGTATTGTTCTCGTCGGTGATAAAAAGTTTATCGGTGCCTTCTGGAATGGATTTTTTACGCCGCAGATAACGCTGCACGGTGGCCAAAGTCACATCAGCAGGCATGGTGATCAGTTTGAAGTCGGTGATCCGACCCACACGATCGCGATCGAAATCCATCACCTCCAGCACGCGGGAGCGTAACGCCGGATCCAGGGAGGTCAGCAAACGGCCGGTTAAATCTCGCGAAAGATACTTCGACAGGTAAACCTGCTCATCAATATCCAGCGGGGCGATGGCGCGCAGCAAATCCCGGTCGCTCATCTCTTCGATCAGGCTTTCCCAGACGCTCTCAGAGGCTTCTACCAGCACCATACCGCGACGCTCGGTATCGATCAGATGCCACAGCGCCAGGCGTTCGTCCTCCGGCAAGGCTTCCAGCAGGTCAGCAATGTCAGCGGCGTGCAGCAGGGGAATGTATTGCCTGATCTCTTCCGCCTGCTCTTCGTGCGCTTTGGCTTCGGCAGGGGATTCATTCAGCGGACGTTCGAGCAGCGTATCCACCAGATCGCCGTCATTTAACAGCAGATTGAGGATACGGCCACGGATTTCAGCTAATTGCTCAGTATGGGATAAGGCTACAGACATAAAAATTCCCTTGTGTCTGGCAAAAGACGAGCGAGACGGTAAGTATTGCTCAAATCAGGCAAAAGAGTGAGAGAAGTCGCATTTTTATAGCAACTCCCTGGGGGGAATACGATGTGAGAGCCGATTATTTCGTCACGACGGTTGGCGCGGCAACGTCCTGTTTTTTTTGCTGATGATGTTCAATGGCGCCGGGAACCACAAAAATTAACCGTCCCACTAAGATAATAAAGCTCACCAGCAACACGATACGGGTCATATGGCTGGTTTTACGACGTTTTCTAAATGACATAGCGCTGTTCACGCAAAGTTTCCTGAGAAGAGCCCGAAGGCGATAGTGCAATTTAGGCACAGCCAGCTTAGCAGGTCAACGTTAACTCTGAGTGCGGACCTACAGATTGCGTCAAATCAGATTCTAGCCTGGCTTAAGACACATTTTTCTAAACGAGCGGGCATTCGTCTCAGCAAATCAGTTTGGATTGATTTGAATCAATTTATCCTTACCTGCTGACTTTACTATGACCGAATGCGACTTCAGATCGCGCAAACCTGCAAAGCAGCCCAACGTCTCTGCCAACCTGTCGAGCACCATGAAAATCACAAACTGGATTTCTCGCCTCAGCCAAAGCTCACTGGGTTTACCGCTGATTTTGCCGTTGTTGCTGATGCCGCTTTCCACTCATCTCTCCATCCGTCTGATGGTTGAAGGCGGCTATGTCTATCTGATTTACCTGCCGTTGGCGATGTACATTGCTATGCTGCTGGTCTTTGACTGGCGAGCGATGCCAGGCATCACGCTGGTGCTAAGCCTCTACTATTTCTCCCGTTTTAGTCCACTTCCCGCGGTGATCATTATTGGCTTAACGCTGGCGGTACTGGCTACGGGATGGAAGGGCTACAAACTCCATGCGGGCAGACGCTGGAAGGCGGATTATGGTGGCCTGAGCCTGACATCAGTGCGTTTGCTTTGGCTGGCTTTTTTTATTCCGGGGCTGTTTATCTTGAGTGTTCAACTGGTGGCAAATTCCGGTCTGATAACGATTGGGGGGACCATTTTCTCCTCCAGCTTTTTCACCCTGCATACGCTGCTGAATTTTCAATCCGTCCTGCTGTCCTGCGTAACTATGGTGCAGGTTTACTACTTTGTAATTCGTTGCATTCGCAAGCCACGTTTCTGGCAGGTACTTTACCTGCGGCTAACCAGGCAACGGGCAGCGAATGTCTACCCGTATGAGTGCGTGGCGTGGGTCTCTCTGATTGGATTCCTTTTGGTGATGCTGCTGTTGGTTCAGCAAAACAAAGAAAACCTGTTAGCCACCGATTATGGTATTCCTGTGCTGCTGCCTCTGATGCTGTGGTCAGCCATGCGTTTCGGCTACCTCTTTACCTCATTAAGCTGGGCCGTGCTGCTGGTGGTGCTGTATCAATTGCGGGACAGATTCCTGAGCCCTGGCACCGAGCCGTACCATCTGGCGGTGATGTCGGCAAACCTGCTGGTATTCAGTCTGACCATCCTGATGATGGCAGCGATCAGTACCCGCCAACGCCAGATATTGCTCAAAACTAAACTGGCGGCATTGAGCGATCCGGTTTTTAACTTACCCAATCTGCGTGCGCTCAGCACCGATTTGAACGGCATCCCGTTGACTATTCTCTGTTTCCTGAGTATTCCGGAACTTGAACGCCTCAGCCGTATTTATGGATTACGGCTACGTATCCAGTACAAACGCAGTCTGGCGAGCTATCTGCTTACTGACCTGCAAACGGGTGAACAGGTCTACCAACTGCCCGGTTTTGATTTGGCTATCAGACTGAATTACTCCGCCCATCAGCAGCGGCTGGAAAATATTGAGGGGAAGCTGAAAGTGTTTCATCTGCGCTGGGAAGGGCTGCCAATCCACCCAGAAATTGGCTTGAGCTATTGCACCGTTCGCCGCCCGGTCACCCATCTCTATGAACTGCTGGGGGAAATGAGCGCCATGGCAGAACAGTCACTAAGAACCGGTATGGCGGAAGGGCTGATGCGAAATCAAAGTTTGCCGGTTCAGCGCCTGGTCGCGGAAAAAGTGGCTTTGCTGGATCAGGTCCGACACAGATTACGTCATCAGGGCTATCCGATTTGGGCGCAGCGGGTTCGCGGTGTGCGTGGGGACGATTACTACGATCTGAAGCTCGAGATGCAGGACGATGCAGGGCAAATACTGCCGCCAGAGAAACTGGATGAATTAGGGCTAAGTTGGGATATCGATCGCTGGGTGATTGAGCAGATGCTGGCTTTTGCCCATCAGCACCGGCATCAGCTCTCCGGCAACCGTTTTGCCGTGACCCTGTTTATCTCCACCTTATGCCGACCTACGCTGGCGAAAGAATTAGCACAGTATCTGGATCTCCACGACCTCCAGCCCTGGCAGGTGATTATTCAGGTACAGGACTGCCCGTTGCTGAATCAGTCCAGTTGGGCAGGGCGCTCTGTTTTACAGCTTCTGCAACTTGGCTGTCGGGTGGTCGTCACCGATTTTGGCAGCAAGTTTGGCGGGTATGCGCGGTTAAAAGAGGTGGAAGGCGATATGCTGAAAGTGGACGCCCGTTTTATCAACGGCATGTTGCAGGACAGCCTGGATTATCAGGTGATTGCGGCAATCTGTACGCTGGCAAGAAGCAAGAGGATGAGGGTGGTTGCCTGTGGCGTAAACTCACAGGAAACAGAACAGGCGTTACTTCAGTTAGGCGTGGACTATCTTCAGGGAGACTACATTGGCTCGGCACAGCCATTGCAGGAGATGATTCAGGCCAGCACTTAAGTTTTCCGGCGCCAGCCTGAACCCGGTAAGATTGTCAGTCTTTAGTCATTTCTTTCTGTGCCAGCAGCGTGGCAAAGCGCAGCGGAATACGGTTACCTTGCTCGTCAGTGCGATGCAGCTGCCCCACGTGCTCGTTGTATTTCAGGATGTGCCATTTGCGGTAATAATCGCTCAGTTCGCCCGATTTAAAGGCAAACGGGAAGCCCTGATTGCACGGATAATCTTCGGTATCCATCGCCGCAACAATCAGGTTATAACCGCCTTTCACCGTGCTGGCCTGCATATCAGCAATCAGCTGAGGGATAGTTTCCGGCTGCAGAAACATCATCACGACAGTGGACAGCACAAAATCCCAGCCGCCATTGAAACGCAGATCGTTGAGATCTTTTTCCGCCGTCTCGATCCCGGTCAGTTGTTCATCGGCAATGATCTGGTTCAGTCGGGCCAGGCTGGCCGGGTTATTATCCCAACCGGTGACGTCAAACCCCTTCAGGTTGAGGTAAAGTGAGTTTCTGCCGCTGCCGCAGCCCACGTCCAGCGCCCTTCCGGGCGCTATCTGCTGCAACGCTTCCAGCACTTCAGAATGCGTGGGGGAGAGCTGATATTTTTCGGTGTAGTAGTTATCGGGCCTGACAATCATGACTTGGTCTCTTCCTGAATCGTTAGCTGCCAGCCAGTCACTTCTTTCCAGTAGCTCTGCTCGCGTTCTAAATCGAGCTGTACCAGATTGTTCTGGCTGAAATAGTCGACCGGGAAAGTCAGCGTCCAGTGGCCATCATCCGTGTCCAGTTTCAGCAGATCTGGCGTATTTGTCGCCTGGCGCTGATTATTCAGCAGCGCGCCAAGGCGCAACAGGAACACTAACGGCAGGAACTGCTTTTTCTTGAACAGGGTAAGACGAGGCATCTCATCGACTTTCACCGCTTTGCGATGGAAGCGTACCAGGGTTGCCAGCAGCGTTTGTTGATCCTGGTTAAATCCAGGCAAATTGGTGTTTTGCAGGATATAAGAGGAGTGACGCTGCATACCGCTGTGGTTAATGGTCAGTCCCACTTCGTGCAGCATCGCGGCCCATTTAAGCAGGGCAGAAAGCTGCGGATTCGTCAGCTTAGGGTTCTGATCGCGCCATTGCAGGTAGAGTTTTTCCGTGGTTTCCAGTACCCGCCGAGCCTGATCGCTGTCGATGGCATAATGATTTGCCAGGCTTTGGGCGGTGCGGCTGCGGATGTCCTGATGGCGGAAACGGCCTTCCATCTCATAAAGCACACCTTCGCGTAGCGCACCGTCAGACAGACGCAGTTCGCGAATAGCCAGCGCATCAAACACGCCACAGAGAATGGCTAAGCCGGGCACAAACACCGCTTTACGGTCTTCAGAAAGGCCAGGTAAACTCAGTGCATCAAACGACTTTTGTTTGATCACTTCGTCGTACAGCATCTCAAGACGTTCAGGCGTGATTAACTTTTCTTTCTCGCCCATTGCCAGCAGCACTTCACAGGCGGCTTTGATGCTACCGGAAGCGCCCAGCGCAAACTGCCAGCCGGTCAGGCGATATTGCCAGGCCATGGTTTCCAGCTTTTGCGCTGCGGCTAAGCGCGCACGGCGGAAGTTCTCTTTACTGATCACCCCGCCAGGGAAGTAGAGGTTAGCAAAGCTAACGCAGCCCATGCGGCGGCTTTCGACCAGTTTAGGTTCGAAGTCTTCCCCGATCACCATCTCGGTTGACCCCCCGCCGATATCGATCACCAGCTTGCGGCCTTTTTCCGGCTGCGTATGCTCCACGCCCATAAAGATCAGACGGGCTTCTTCGTTCCCGGAGATCACCTCAATCGGGTAAGGGATCACATCTGCGGCACGACGCAGAAAATCTTCGGCGTTTACCGCTTCACGCAGCGTATGCGTACCGACAATGGTCACGTTGGCCGGGCTGAAACCCTGCAGACGTTCGGCAAACAGCGCCAGGCAACTTAACCCGCGCTCAATAGCCTCTTCGCCCAGTACGTTGTTGTGATCCAGGCCATCGGCCAGATGAACCCGCTGTTTCAACCTGCCGAGCACCTGCATGGCGCCATCCACCACGCGGGCAATCACCATATGAAAACTGTTCGAGCCCAGGTCGATTGCGGCGAATTCCTGCGGTTTGGGCGTATTTTTCTGGGATATTGGCATAGTGAGTTAGTCAGGTTGTTCCAGAGATTTAATGTAATCGTAAATAGCCAGCTGGGCGCGCACTTTGCGGCGGTTACCGCGCGGTACATACTTATTGCTCAACTCTTTGTCTACGAAGCGCGCCTTTAGCGTATCACTTAACAGGATGCCAATAATATCCAGCACCCGCTGTTTCAGAATAGGGTCAAGAATGGCGACAGCCACTTCAATACGGTAATCGATATTGCGGGTCATCCAGTCAGCGGAGGAGAGATAGACTTTTTTATCGCCGCCGTTATCAAAAATATAGACGCGATCGTGCTCAAGGTAGCGATCAACAATACTAATTACGCGGATATTTTCACTGATGCCTTCCAGATTGGGTATGAGGGAGCACATCCCACGGATCAGCAGGTCTACCTTCACGCCCACGCTGGAGGCGGTGTAAAGCCGATCGACCAGGCCTTTGTCGACCAGGTTATTAACTTTGAGCGTGATGCCAGCCTGAATGCCTTTTTGGGCATTGGCAATCTCATTGTCGATCAGCTGATACAGCATCTTACGTGAGTTCTGTGGCGACACCATCAGGTGCTCAAAGGTAACCGGACGATAAGGGTTTTCAATAAAGTTAAACACCCGGCGCACTTCGTTAGTGATACGCGCATCAGCGGTTAGCAACGAATAGTCGGTATAAATACGGGCGGTTTTTTCGTTGAAGTTACCGGTGCCGATGTGGGCATAACGGGCAATCTCACCGTTTTCACGGCGGGAGATAAGGAACAGCTTGGCGTGGATTTTCAGGCCAGGCGCCGAGAAAATCACGTGCACACCGGCTTCGGTCAGTCGCTTAGCCCAGTGGATATTCGCTGCTTCATCAAAGCGCGCCTGCAGCTCCACCACCACGGTAACTTTTTTGCCGTTGTAAGCCGCATGGATCATCGCATCGATAATGCGCGAGTTCTTGGCTACACGGTAAATGTTGATTTTGATGGCTAACACCGCCGGGTCAAATGACGCCTGGCGTAGCAGTTCCAGCACATGTTCAAAGGTGTGGTAAGGGTAGTAAAGCAGCACATCGCGGTTGCGGATGGCATCGAAGCCGTTACGGAAACGATCAAACCAGATATGACGCAATTGCGGCAGCGGTTTGTTAACCAGATTCGCCTTGCCAACGTTCGGGAAACTGATGAAGTCTTTGAAGTTGTGGTAGCGACCGCCTGGTACGATAGAGTCGTAGTTGGTGATGTTCAGCTTTTTGCTCAGCATCTCCACCATCGCGTCCGGCATATCGCGCTGGTAAACGAAGCGCACCGGTTCGGCGGTTAAACGCTGCTTCAGGCTGGAGGACATCAGTTCCAGCAGGCTGGACTCCATCTCTGTTACCAGGTCGTATTCGGCATCGCGCGTCATCTTCATTGAGTAGGCATTTAGCGCATCATAATCAAAGAAGCCACGGAAAATATCGCCCAGGCAATAGCGCAAAATATTGTCCAACAGGATCATTGGTTTGCGGCGGCGGGGCGTTTCTGGCGGCAGGTTAACGAAGCGCGGAACCTTGTCTGAAGGGATTTCCAGCAAGGCATAGCTGATTTGCTCACCACGGATAATCTCAACCGCCAGATAGGTGTAGTCATCCTTCAGAAACTCGATCAGATCGGTGTCGTGATTCACCAGAATCGGGGTGATGTGCTGGCGAAGCTGGTGTTTAAAATAGTGGCGCAACCAGCTTTGCTGATTCGGTGAAAGTTGGCGTTCGTTGATCAGGAAGATCTGATTACGCGCCATCTCCAGCAGTAAGTCATTGTACAGGCCATCAAATTCCTGATCTGCCTTCAGCACCCGCGCCTGAATTTTTTTCAGTAAGTGGCGTGGAGTATTAGGAATGCCTTGCTCTTCGCCAATCAGAATGCGGCGTTTTAAGTCGGCGAAGCGGACTTTATAGAATTCCTCCAGGTTATTGGAGTAAATGCCTAAAAATCGCATACGCTCAATCAGGGGGTTGGTTTTATCAGCCGCTTCCTGGAGTACGCGCTCGTTGAACGATAACCAGCTCAACTCTTTTTCTATATACAGCTTTTCCTGACCCATTTTTACTCCGTCTGAAGATCCTGCCCTTGACCGGCCATTGTCTCAGGTCATTATGGCGAGAGTATGGCAGTAAAGTCCAACGGACATTGATGATTGTCTTATTAACCACATACGGGCAACATAGCGGCTTCTAAGCGCACTGGAAAGCAATCAACGCATGAGTTCGACCCCCATTCCCGCCCAGTTTAACGACCAGCGCCGTCAGTTTATTGATCGGCTGACTCGCCTCGTCGTCAGAGTCTGTGGTCTGGCGATCCTGCTGGTGATGCTGTTGCTGTTTGTCTGGCTGCTGTGGGTTGTGGTGCCGCTGTTCTCTTCCCCGACCCTCGGGAGCGCACATACCCTCAAGCTCCCGGCCTCAGAACCGGCGGTGGCGCTGGGTATGGATACCCAACAAAAGTGGGCATGGCGTATTGACCGCCAGGGACAGGGCTTCTTTATCCCTCTTGATGCCCAGCCGCCTTCAGTGGCCTTTCCGCTTTCCCGTGGTCAGGTCAGTGCAGTGACCACTGCCGACAATGGCAGCGTGTTACTTAGCAGTGCCAGCGGAGTGGTGCTGGTACAGCCGCAACTCACGGTAGCGGGTAGAGAACCTGTCTGGAAGTTCCCGCTGGGCGATAAGCCATTAGCCGGCAGCGACCCAAGCGCAACGGTGATGAGCATTGCCCATGCTGACGATCGCTGGCTGATTGCGCAAAGCAGTCAACAGCAGATCACGCTGTTGCAGTATGCAGTTGGCAGTGCAGTGGTGAGGTTCACGCTGCCTGTGCAGGACGTTACTCAACTGCTGCTCTCCCCGGATGGCAAACTGCTGTTTGGCGTCTCCGGGTCTATTTTACGTGTCTGGCGGATAACCGCGGAAGGGCCAGTTCTGCGGGATACACGCAGCCTGACTTCAGCACCCAAGCGAATTGCTTTGTTGAGCGGCGGCAGTTCTTTGCTTTTGTCAGACGCCGACGGGATTGCCCAGTGGTTTGATATCGCCAGCGAAACCGGGCCGCATTTGCAGCCCATCCGTCAGTTTGCCGGGGCAGAAGATCGCGGGCTGCTGTTCAGTGAAGCGCATCGTCGCGTCTTTGCCACCCTCAGTCCTGCGGGAGAACTCAAGCTGTATGCCAGCAAGCAAAGAGGGGCAATTTTGTCACGCCAGCTTAACTCTGGCGCGGAGAACGTTGCCTTTTCACCGCAGGGTGACGGCTTGCTGGTCGAAAATGCCGGCGTGATGCAGCACTACAAAATTGATAATCCGTGGCCCGATATCAGCTGGCGCAATCTCTGGCAGAAGGTCTGGTATGAACACTATCCTTCGCCTGATTATGTCTGGCAGTCCACCTCGGCCAACGACGAGTATCAGGGGAAGTTCAGCCTGGTGCCGATGGTGGTCGGTACGTTGAAAGCCGCCGGACTGGCGATGCTGTTTGCTACTCCGCTGGCGTTGGCGGCAGCCATGTATACGGCCTGGTTTATGGCGCCAGGGTTAAGGCGTTGGGTGAAGCCAGCTATCGAGATGATGGGGGCCTTGCCAAGCGTGGTGATCGGCCTGATTGCCGGGTTATGGCTTGCCCCGCAGCTGGCTGACAGGTTGCTCGGCGTACTGTTATTGCCGCTGATGTTGGCTGGCATGCTGTTGCTGTGCAGTTGGGCCTCGCTGAAGTTGTCTCCGCGCTGGCGTCGTCGCCTGTGTGATGAAGGACGCGAAATCTGGGTTTTGCTGCCTCTGCTGCTCCTGACCGGCTTCTTCTGCCTGTGGTTGCTGCCAGCGCTGGAGCACAGCCTGTTTGGCAAAGGACTGGCTGATCGTTTTAGTGGCGGTTATCAACAGCGTAACCTGCTGATTGCTGGTGTAGCGATGGGCTTTGCGCTGGTCCCTTTAATTTTCACTCTGGCGGAAGATGCCCTGTTCAGCGTACCGGCTTCTTTAGGCCAGGGCTCGCTGGCGTTGGGGGCAACGCAGTGGCAAACACTCACTCGCGTGGTGGTGCCCGGTGCTTCCTCCGGCATTTTCGCCGCCCTGATGATTGGCTTTGGCCGTGCACTGGGTGAAACCATGATTGTGTTGATGGCGACGGGCAATACGCCGGTGACTGAAGGCGGTTTATTGCAGGGCGTTCGTAGCCTTGCCGCTAATGTGGCGATTGAAATGCCAGAGGCTGCTGCCGGGAGCGGTCACTACCGTATTCTGTTCCTGAGCGCGCTGGTGCTGTTGGTCTTTACCTTGACGGTGAACACGCTGGCTGAAGTGATCCGCCAACGTCTGCGCAGGCGTTATGGCCAGCATGAGGGCGCGCTATGAGTGTTGTGATGAGTAATCACCGTTGGCGCTGGCTGACAGGGGGCGCGGTTGCCGTGAGCCTGCTGGCCTTTATTCTGCTGATAACCCTGCTTGCCTGGCAGGGGGTGAAGTATTTCTGGCCGCATCCGGTCACGCTCTATACGGTGCAGCAAAAGGTGGGCACCACGCAGATGTTGGGGGAAGTGGCGCAGTCGCAGACTGTTTCCCGGCAGCAGCTTGAGGAAAGTGGTCGCGTCTTGCCCGCAGGGCTGCCGGAAGAACTGACTCGTTACCTTATCAAAACCGGCAACCGTGACTTTGCCGCCTCAGATTTTCAAAGCATTTTAAGCAGCCAGATCGTCTCCAGCGAGCAGCCCACCGGCGTGATTGCGCTGCAACGTCGTTCCGGGGGCATGGCCTATGGCTGGTTTGACGGCCTGCTGGAGAATGGCCAGCCGCTGGTGGCTCGCAATATGATGCGGACTTTGCAGCAGCGGATAAAACAGGCGCAGCAGCATATGTCGCAGGCGGAAAAGATCCGTCGGGTGAGCATGGCTAAGCTGAACAGCGAACTGGAGCAGCTGGCCCAGCAACAGCGCCATCTTCAGCAACAGCACCAGTACACGGCTCAGGCACAGTCTATTCATCAGGCAGACAGCGCTGAGCTTCAGCGCCAGTTTATGCAGAAAGCGCAGCAGCTTAGGGCATTGAACAGCGAAAGCAGCAGCACGGTGCTGATCCTGCGGGATGCGCAGGGGCAGCAGCATCGCATTGTGATGAATGAAATCCTGAGCGCCTGGTATCCAAATGCGATGAGCTACGGCGAGAAATGGCTGCAGTTTGTCTGGCAGGTCTGGCACTTTGTCAGCGGCACGCAGGGCGACAGCATGGGGGAAGGCGGCGTGTTCCCGGCGATATTTGGCACCGTACTGATGGTGCTGCTGATGTCGATAGTGGTGATGCCTCTTGGGGTGATTGCCGCAATCTGGCTGCATGAATATGCCGGTAATGGCCTGATGACCCGGCTGGTCAGGATTGCGGTGGTGAATCTGGCTGGCGTGCCTTCTATTGTCTACGGTGTTTTTGGTCTGGGCTTTTTCGTCTGGCTGATTGGCGGCAGCCTGGACAAACTGTTCTTTACTGACGCCTTACCGGATCCCACCTTCGGCACGCCAGGCTTGCTGTGGGCTTCGCTGACCCTGGCGCTGTTAACGCTGCCGGTAGTGATTGTTGCCACTGAAGAAGGTCTGTCACGCATTCCTGACTCACTGCGCCAGGGTTCGCTGGCACTGGGCGCTACTCAGGCGGAAACGCTGTGGCATGTGACCCTGCCGCTGGCGGTTCCTGCTATGCTGACCGGTTTGATCCTGGCGGTAGCCCGAGCAGCCGGAGAGACTGCACCGCTGATGCTGGTTGGCGTGGTGAAAATGGTGCCAGAACTGCCGATCGATGCGGTGTTCCCTTATTTGCATCTGGATCGCAAGTTTATGCACCTTGGCTTCCAGATTTACGATCTGGCTTTCCAGAGCCCGAATGCTCAGGCGGATCGTCCGCTGGTCTTTGCCACGGCCTTACTGCTGGTAACGATAATTCTCGCGCTGAACCTGCTGGCGATGGTGCTGCGGCACCGCCTGCGGGAACGCTATCGCGCTTTGATGAACTGATTATGAGAGAAACATGGTGAAGCCTGATGAGCTGGAAAGCACGCTTGAGCTGGAGAACCTGTCGCTGTGGTATGGCGAGAAGCAGGCGCTGAAAGAGATTAGCCTGCGCATTCCCAAAAATCGTATCACCGCGCTGATTGGCCCTTCCGGCTGTGGAAAATCCACGCTGCTGCGCAGTATGAACCGGATGAATGAACTGATTGATGGCTGCCGGACCGAGGGCGATATTCGTCTGAATCAGCAGTCGATCCTCGGTGCCAGTCAGGACTTGTCTTCGCTGCGCCGCAGAGTCGGCATGGTGTTCCAGCGGCCAAATCCGTTTCCTAAAACTATTTATGAAAACATCGTCTACGGCCTGAGGCTGCAAGGTGTTCGCGACAGGCGCGTACTGGATGAGGCGGTTGAGCGGGCTTTGCGTGCCGCCGCGCTGTGGGGCGAAGTGAAGGATAACCTCTGGCAGAACGCGCTGACGCTCTCGAGCGGGCAACAGCAGCGTCTGGTGATTGCCAGAGCCATTGCGATTGAGCCGGAAATTCTGCTGCTGGACGAGCCAACTTCAGCGCTGGACCCGATTTCGACGCTGGTCATTGAAGAGCTGATGAGCAGCCTGAAACAGCACTTCACGCTGATTCTGGTCACCCACAATATGCAGCAGGCCGCCAGGGTGTCTGATTTCACCGCGTTTATGCATCAGGGAAGCGTGGTGGAATTTGGCGAGACTGACGAGCTGTTTACCACCCCGCGCCAGCGCCGGACTGAAGATTACATTACCGGTCGCTACGGCTAATAAAAAAAGGGGGAGATCAGCGATCTCCCCCTTTCTACGCAGTCACGGTCAACGCTTAGTCGCCAGCATGCCCTTCTTCAGGCAGCTTCTCACCGTCCAGCCAGGCTGCACCTTCCCGCATTGCCAGTCTGCCATCGACAAACCAGCCTACTACCAACGGATAAATAGCGTGTTCCTGATGCTGAACGCGGGCGTTGACATCCTCTTCGCTGTCTTCTGCAAACACCGGCACCTTCGCCTGAAGGATTACCGGACCGCCGTCCAACTGCTCTGTGACGAAATGCACCGAGGTGCCGTGCTCTTCATCGCCATTCTCAATAGCCTGACGGTGAGTGTGCAGACCCGGATATTTCGGCAGCAGGGAAGGGTGGATGTTCAGCATGCGTCCGGCATAGTGCTGGACGAACGTCGGGCTGAGGATCCGCATGTAACCGGCCAGCACCACTAAATCGGGGGCATAAGCATCGATTTCCAGCATCAGCTGGCGATCGAAGGCTTCACGGTCAGCAAACTGGGAAGCCGCGAGTGCGTGGGCAGGAATACCTGCTTCACGCGCTCGTGTAAGGCCGTAAGCTTCCGACTTGTTGCTGAATACGGCAGCAACGCTGCCGTGGATCTGGCCTTGCTGGCAGGCATCCAGGATAGCCTGAAGATTACTCCCCTGGCCGGAAACCAGCACGACTAGCCGTTTCATGCGTTAATGACCACACGCTCTTCGGAATCGGAGGCTTTGATTACGCCGATTTTCCAGGCTTTTTCGCCTGCATCGGTCATCAGCTGCACCGCTTTGTCGGCTTCTTCTGCACTGAGGGCGATTAACATGCCCACGCCACAGTTAAAGGTGCGGTACATCTCAAAGCGGCTGACGTTGCCCGCTTCCTGCATCCAGCCAAAGACAGCAGGCCACTGCCAGCTTGACTCTTCGATGACTGCCTGGGTGTTGTCTGGCAGCACGCGTGGGATGTTTTCCCAGAAGCCGCCACCGGTCAGGTGAGCAATCGCGTGAACATCAACCTGTTCGATCAGGCTCAGGATGTTTTTCACGTAGATGCGGGTCGGTTCCAGCAGATGGTCGGCCAGCGACTTGCCTTCCAGCTGAGTCGTTTCCGGGTCGGTTTTACTGACTTCCAGAATTTTACGCACCAGCGAATAGCCATTAGAGTGCGGGCCGCTGGAGCCGAGGGCAATCAGTACGTCGCCGTCCTGAACTTTGCTACCATCGATAATTTCTGATTTTTCAACGACGCCGACGCAGAAGCCTGCCACGTCATAATCTTCGCCGTGGTACATGCCAGGCATTTCAGCGGTTTCGCCGCCTACCAGTGCACAGCCAGACTGCGAGCAGCCTTCAGCAATGCCGGTAATCACGCTGGCTGCGGTGTCTACTTCCAGTTTGCCCGTGGCATAGTAATCCAGGAAGAACAGCGGCTCGGCGCCCTGAACCACCAAATCATTCACGCACATCGCGACCAGATCGATACCGATAGTATCGTGGCGTTTAAGGTCCATCGCCAGACGCAGCTTGGTGCCGACGCCGTCAGTGCCGGAAACCAGGATTGGCTCACGGTATTTTTGCGGCAGCGCACAAAGGGCACCGAAACCGCCCAGTCCACCCATCACTTCCGGGCGACGAGTCTTTTTCACTACGCCTTTGATACGATCGACTAAAGCATTACCAGCATCGATATCTACGCCGGCGTCTTTATAGCTGAGAGAGGTTTTGTCGGTCACTGCGAAATCCCCACGCGGTTTGCGGTTGGTGGTATGGAAAATAAAGCGCGGCAATTCTAACAGCGCAGGCAAACGTTTGCGAGTGCCATCTTCTGACGCGTTGCGGATATCTGGATTTTAGCTAATTATTGTCGGGTGAGGGCGGTTTAATCAAAAGTTGCATTAAGTCATAGAGCACTGAGCGTAAATGGCGCTATAATCTCGCGATTTTTTTTTGCAGCTTAACACTCCGGGAGTACAACAATGAAGATCGTGGTAGTCAAACACCCGCTGGTCAAACATAAACTGGGACTGATGCGTGAGCATGACGTAAGCACCAAACGTTTTCGTGAACTCGCCTCAGAAGTGGGAAGTCTGCTGACTTATGAAGCCACCTCCGATTTAGCCACCGAAAAGGTGACCATTGAAGGCTGGAACGGTCCGGTAGAAATCGAACAGATTAAAGGCAAGAAAATCACCGTTGTGCCAATCCTGCGTGCGGGACTGGGCATGATGGAAGGCGTGCTTGAGCACGTGCCAAGCGCGCGCATCAGCGTGGTGGGTGTTTACCGCGATGAAGAGACGCTGGAACCCGTCCCTTATTTCCAGAAGTTAGTTTCCAACATTGAAGAGCGCATGGCGCTGGTGGTAGACCCAATGCTGGCGACCGGCGGGTCGATGATTGCCACTATCGACCTGCTGAAAAAGGCCGGTTGCGTCAGCATTAAAGTGCTGGTGCTGGTGGCGGCTCCTGAAGGGATTGCTGCGCTGGAGAAAGCGCATCCGGATGTTGAGCTGTACACCGCGTCCATCGATCAGGGACTGAATGAGAAAGGGTATATTATTCCGGGCCTTGGTGACGCAGGCGATAAGATCTTCGGCACCAAATAAGCCGTTAATAACGAGACAAGCCGACCGCAGAGTCGGCTTTTTAATGGGTAAAACAAAGGGGTTTACAATGACACGTCGTGCAATTGGCGTTAGCGAGCGGCCACCGCTGCTGCAAACCATTCCGCTCAGCTTCCAGCACTTGTTCGCTATGTTTGGCGCAACCGTGCTGGTGCCTATCCTTTTCCATATCAACCCAGCCACGGTATTGCTGTTTAACGGCGTGGGCACCTTGCTCTATCTGTTTATCTGTAAAGGCAAAATTCCGGCGTATCTCGGCTCAAGCTTTGCCTTTATCTCCCCGGTTTTACTGCTGTTGCCGCTGGGTTATGAAGTGGCGCTCGGCGGCTTTATTCTCTGTGGCGTGCTGTTCTGCCTGGTGGCGTTGATTGTCAAAAAGGCCGGCACCGGGTGGCTGGACGTGATGTTCCCCCCAGCAGCGATGGGCGCGATTGTGGCGGTTATTGGCCTGGAACTGGCTGGCGTAGCGGCAAAAATGGCTGGGCTGTTGCCTGCTGATGGCGCTTCCGTCGACACCAAAACCCTCATTATCTCGATGGTAACGCTGGGTGTGACGGTCTTTGGCTCGGTGCTGTTCCGGGGCTTTATGGCCATTATTCCGATTCTGATTGGCGTGATTGCCGGCTACGCGCTCTCCTCGGCGATGGGCATTGTGGACTGGTCGTCGGTAGAAGCTGCGCACTGGTTTGCGCTGCCAACCTTCTACACTCCGCGCTTCGAATGGTACGCAATGTTAACTATCCTGCCTGCGGCGCTGGTGGTGATTGCTGAGCACGTTGGTCATCTGGTGGTTACCGCCAATATCGTGAAAAAGGATCTGTTGAAAGATCCCGGCCTGCATCGTTCGATGTTTGCTAACGGCATCTCAACGGTGATCTCCGGCTTCTTTGGCTCCACGCCAAACACCACGTACGGTGAGAACATTGGCGTGATGGCAATCACCCGCGTCTACAGCACCTGGGTGATTGGCGGCGCGGCTATTCTGGCTATTCTGCTCTCTTGCGTCGGTAAACTGGCGGCGGTGATCCAGGCCGTTCCTGTGCCGGTGATGGGCGGCGTGTCCTTGCTGTTGTACGGCGTGATTGGCGCTTCAGGTATTCGCGTGCTGATTGAATCGAAAGTGGATTACAACAAGGCACAGAACCTGATCCTGACTTCCGTAATCCTGATTATCGGTGTGAGCGGCGCTACGGTGCATATCGGTGCTGCTGAACTGAAAGGCATGGCGCTGGCCACGATTATTGGCATCCTGCTGAGCCTGATCTTTAAGGCTATCAGCCTGATCCGTCCTGAAGAAGAGGTGCTCGATCCACAGGATCGCGATCACCTGTAAGCCAGGGCGATCCGGCTGCGTTTATTAACGGAAGGAAGTTGTGATAAACTCCAGCCGGATTTTGCCCGATCAACACTGAGGTGCTTCTGAACACACCGGCACAGCTCTCTTTGCCCTTGTATTTGCCCGATGACGAAACCTTCGCCAGCTTCTGGCCGGGGGAGAACCCGTCGCTGATTGCCGCGCTGCAAAGTGCGTTGCAACAGGAGCACGGCAGCTATTTTTATTTCTGGTCGCGTGAAGGGGGAGGTCGCAGCCATTTGCTGCATGCCGCCTGCGCAGAACTTTCCGCTCGTGGCGAGGCCGTTGGCTATGTGCCGCTGGATAAGCGCACCTGGTTTGTGCCGGAAGTGTTGGATGGTATGGAGCAGTTGCCGCTGATCTGCATCGACAATATCGAATGCATTGCCGGGGACGAACCCTGGGAAATGGCGATCTTCGACCTCTACAACCGCATTCTGGAAACCGGCAGAACCCGCTTACTGATTACCGCCGATCGTCCTCCCCGTCAGTTAAACCTCAAGTTAGCCGATCTGGCGTCACGCCTGGACTGGGGACAGATTTATCGCCTTCAGCCGTTATCGGATGAGGACAAGTTGCAGGCTCTGCAGCTGCGGGCAAGGCTGCGTGGTTTTGAGTTACCGGAAGACGTGGGCCGTTTTCTGCTGAAAAGGCTGGATCGTGAAATGCGTACGCTGTTCGTGACGCTTGATAAGCTTGACCGCGCTTCCATCAGTGCCCAGCGTAAGCTGACCATTCCTTTTGTGAAAGAAGCGCTAGGCCTGTAATTCCCCGTACCGAACTCTGTTTTCAGCCCGGCGCGATCAGGATCTCATATAAGGCTTGAAGCGTTGCTGCAACTGGCGAAGCTGATCGATTCGCGCATCATATCTCGCCTGCTTCAGGCTGCCTAACGGCACGGAGGCACTGGCGCTGCTCAAACTTCTGATAGCCTGATCAAGCTGACCATTCAGCGCCATACTTTCCGCTCTGGCGGCTTCCTCTTCATCGGTTAATCCCTGATCGGCACTGGCCTGCGCCAGCAAATCCCAGCCGTTAGGATCGTCTTTGTGTGCCCAGGTATAGCGATTGAGAATTTTGCTCGCTTCAGCGGGTTGCTTCGCTTCAACATAAGCGTTCGCCAGGTTTAGCTGGACTACCGCGCTTGCGTTGACCCCCTTCGCGGCCAGCAGCATAGAGATAGCCTGCTGCGGCTGGTTCAACCCGATATCAATATCGCTCATGATGTCCAGATACCAGACGTTATTCGGCTGCTTAGCCAGCAGAGGCGCGATAATTTTTTTGGCATTAGCGAAACTTTTGGCCTGTAAAAACTGCACCGCTTTGCCGTATTGTCCCGCAGCCTGTTCTCGCGTATTCCCTTTATTCAGCGTATCCAGCAGATCATCAGTCAGCTGATTCTGACCCGTAGAGTACATGCCCAGCGCGCGAACTTTAGCCATGTAATAGTCCTGCGAGGACTGTACAACCACCGGTTTCATCTGATTAGCACGGTTACGGGCATCCGACAGGCGGCTATCCGGCAAGGGGTGAGTTAACAGGATTTCCGGTGGCTTGGAGGAGAAGCGCGACTGATCGGCCAGTTTCTGCAGGAAGTTCGGCATCGCTTCCGGATCAAACCCTGAGCGCTGCAACACCTGAATCCCAATGCGGTCGGCTTCCTGTTCATTTTGCTGAGTAAAGCTGATGATCCCTTGTTGCGCGCCAGCCAGCGTGCCACTTAATGCGGCCATCCCAGCCTGCGGGCTGGCCATTGCCAACAGAATCGATCCCAGTGCACCCACCCAGGTGAGCGGGGCATTGCGTTGCTGTTCTTCCATCGCTCGGGCCAGGTGACGTTGGGTGACGTGTGAGATTTCGTGCGCCATCACCGAGGCCAGCTGGCTTTCATTATCGGTATAGCGGAAAAGAGCCGAGTGCAGAACAACATTGCCGCCAAAGAAGGCGAAGGCGTTGATCTCATCATTGCGAATAAGGAAGAAGTGGAAGGGCGTTTTAACCGACCAGGCATGAGCAACCAGCCGTTGACCCAGCTGATTAATGTAGTCGTTCAACAGCGGATCGTTGATCAACGGCGCACTGCCGCGCAGTTGGCGGACATAGAAGTCGCCCATCTGCAGTTCCTGGCCGATAGACAAGGTATTGCCTGCCGTGGTGCCAATATCCGGCAGATTATCGCTGACATCGGCTTTTAACGGCAGTGAAGCGGCCGTAAGAGAAAAGATGAGTGAGGCAAGAGCACACTGCTTCAATCTACTGATCATGCGGGATCCCATTCTGATGACGTCTACTTTCGACCGGCAGTGTGAGCAAATGTTCTGTCTGCTGCTGGCAATCGTTGCCCTTTTCGCAGGGTATAATAATCATATGTTGAGGGGAAGGAAACGGTTGCAACAGCCGGTTACTGAATGATTTTCTGCAAAAAGTCCAAAATTGCCGTAAAAAATTGACTGTCTCATGCTGAATAACGGTGATTTCTGCTGTTCTTTTAGCGGGGGAAGAATCTGGACGGCGGCTGATATAACGGCTTTTTTTGCGTCCTTTGTCACATTTTAAAAAAGCGTAGCGGCTAAGATGACGATTTTTTTTGTTTAAAGTTAGGTAAATTTATTCAATAATTCTGATGGTGGCATGAAATTTGATTAGGTTTAGTCCTAAAAGCACCCGGTAAAGGGTGAAAGCGTGACAGAGTGAATATTAATATTATTGCTGGATTTGGAGGTTAATAAATAATACCCAGTACCACGCATTAATTTATTATCTGCAATCCAGTACCATGAATAATTTGACTTAAATTAAAATTATTACTATTAAACAGATCACTAAAATACAACCTCTACTTTATCGTTGTGTTAAATGCTGGGTCTGCTTTTAACTTGTTGTTATGTATAATATTAAACTTAATTTGAACAGTGCGGAATGTTAATAATTTCACTGATGAATTAATTACCCCTTTATGCCTTTTTCGCCAGGGAACAATCTGACAAAGCTATGGTATAGATCCTGTTGTCGCCGCAGTTGGCGAGATCCTACAGCCTTTTATCCGTGAGCCATCTGACTCGTTGCCCTGTTGCGGAGAGCCTCCTATGCGTCCAGTAGTATCCTATTTAGTCATTGCTGTTGTGGCCGGATTTGTCGGAGCCAGTTTTTCAAAGGCCCCGGATATTGCCGATAAAATTAGCGCCCGTTTTGGCAGTCCAGCTGCTGAACCTGCGGGTTTCTGGTCGAGCCCTACGATTGAGGGCTACGGTAAAATGCATTACGAATCAGATGTGGCTTATAAACCGGCTGTGGGTGACAGCAATAAAATCGTTTTCCAGATTACCAAAGCGGAAAATGGTCCCAGGGATCCTAATCTCGGCCTTGAACGTGTCGCCCGCGTAGTGAATTTGTATGTCGCTTCTGGCGTACCGGTTGAACAGCTGAAGTTTGTGGTTTCCGTCACCGGTGATGGCACGCCAGCGATGTTAAATAACGAACAGTATAAAAAAATGTTTGGTATGGATAATCCCAACCTCAAGCTGATCGGCCAACTGCGAGCTAAGGGCGTTGATGTCTCGGTTTGCGATCAATCTGTCGCCTTCCATCATTTCCAGAATGAGTGGATTGATAAAACAGTGACGCACGCGCTGTCCAGCCCAACCACGGTTGCCACCCTGGAGAATCAGGGCTACGCCTTCCTCGCTATGTGATTCTGTAGTGCCGGCTATGACGCGGGCCAGTGGCCCGCAGAACCGCGCTCAATTCATTACGCTTTGCCGTTTTCCCCGCCACCGAAAGAGTCAGCCAGTCACCTGCTGCGATCCTTTTTCTGTCATAAATCGTGGCTAACTTGCCCGCCAGTTGCGCACCCAATCCTCCCGCACGCTGCTGGTCTTCAGCCTGCTGCCGTGCTGGAAATGCCCGGCCAATTTTTGCCTGGAGACAACCGGGTATTTACTGCATCGCTGGATACCTGAACAGGGTGCGATCACGCACCAGGGCGTGGTAGATTAGTTTGACGGCCCTTACCCGTTTTATGATGCCAACGGACTTAACGATTAAACCAAATTATTATTGGTATTAAGGACGTCAGAATATTCCCAAAACGAACGAGAGGTGTACAATTAGCCGGTGCTTCACCAGGGCACAACACGCACTTATACAAACGCGCACAAAAAATAATAAGGCGCTATATTATGAAACGTCTCACCGAGGTGAGTCCATGTTGAGGCTGAGTCGCCCCAAAACGGACTTGCGCACGCTCATTACGTTATTAGCCGTGGCCAGCATCGTGATTACTCTGGCCAACTCCCTGTACGCCACCTGGCGTGTACAGCGTGAGGTGCTGATCACCAATACGCTTGAATCTAACCGCGTTTACGCCACTAAACTGGCCTCCACGACTGAAATGTTTTTTCAGCTGGCACAGTCACAGCTGGCGTTTAGCGCCAAGGTGCTGGGCGACGGTATGGATAACGATGCGGCGTTGCAAAGCGAGGTCGATCGCCTGCGCGAGCAGACCAACAGCTTTAACTCGGTGGTGATTGTGGATGCTAAGGGCTGGGTGAAAGCCATTTCGCCGGAGTCATTGATGCTGAAAGGCATGCACCTGACCACCAGTACCACCACTCAGGCGCTGACTGAGCGTAAACCGCTGATCGGCAAACCGAGCCTTTCGGCTGCTAATAACCTGATGGTGTTTGTCTCCTGGCCGGTTTGGTCAAAAACCGGCAGCTATCTGGGCTTCGTTGGCGGCACGATCTACCTGAAGAAAAAAAGCATTCTGAACGAGTTGCTCGGCGAGCAGTTCTACCGCGATGGCTCCTCTCTTTATGTCGTTGATAGTGATAACCGCGTGCTTTATCACCAGAACGGCAAGCTTATCGGACAAAAAATTGCCCCGCTGATCGAGGATGAAGTCAGAAAGAAGAACAGCAATGGTTATCAGCAGATCCCCAAAGCCAGCGGCGAACCGATGCTGGCGGGTTACGCGATGGTTTCCACTCCGGGCTGGATGATTGTAGCGATGAAACCGACGCAAACCACCCTGGAACCGCTGAACAGCCTGTTATTGAAGGTGCTGCAACACTCAGTGCCTTTTGCACTGCTGACGCTGATCTGCGCGTGGATCCTGGCCCGTCTGATTGCTCTGCCACTTTGGCAACTGGCGCGTAAGGCCAGCCAGATGGATGCGCCGGGCGTGTCGAAAGAGATCAACGGTATTCGTTCCTGGTATTATGAATCGTCACAGATTAAGCGTGCGATGCTGGCCGGGATTGGCCTGTTGCAGGATAAAATTGGTCGACTGAAGTTTGAAGTGCAGACCGATCCGATGACCGAACTGCTCAACCGCCGTGGTCTGAATGCGGTGCTGGAATATTTCCTGGCTACCCGTCAGCCTTTCGCCGTGTTGGCGGTAGATATCGATCACTTCAAAAAGGTGAATGATACCTGGGGCCATGACGTCGGCGATAACGTGATTAAAAGCGTGGCGGATCAGCTGAGTAAAAGCTCCCGACAGACCGACGTGGTTTGCCGTAACGGCGGGGAAGAGTTCCTGATGATCATGCCTGGCGCCGAGCGTGAGATAGCGTTGGCTATCGCCGAGCGCGTCAGAAGAAAGATTGAGCTGCTGGAGCTGCCAACCGTTGGGCACATTTCGATCTCGATTGGCGTGGCGTTCTGGTCACCTGATGAAGTCTCGATGGAGCAGGCGTTCAAACAGGCGGATGATGCGCTGTATCAGGCGAAGAATGCCGGACGTAACCGCGTGGTGACCTGCCAGCCAGAACCTCAGCTTGAGTTGCACCCTCAGCAGCATAGCCGCTAACCCTTTCTGTCCGGCCTGGCACCAGTCAGGCCGGACAGTCACGCGACAGCGCCTCACCCTTCAGGTAGACTGTTTCCCCCTTAGTACGCAAGGACGTTCTCCATGCTCGACCTTTTAATTCAGTGGTATCGCCGCCGCTTCAGCGATCCCCAGGCTATCGCCTTGCTGGCCATCCTGATCGCCGCCTTCTGTATTCTTTTCTTCTTTAATGGCCTGCTGGCACCGCTGCTGGTGGCTTTAGTGGTGGCTTATCTGCTGGAGTGGCCGACCGTTCGTCTTGAACGACTGGGCTGTTCACGTACCTGGGCAACAGCGATCATTTTAATTATTTTCGCCTCTTTATTGCTGGTGTTAGTGCTGGTGGTTGCCCCCGTTGCCTGGCAACAGGGCATCAATCTGGCTCACGAGCTGCCGACCATGCTCAACAGTCTTTATCAGTATGCGACCCGCTTGCCGGAGCGCTTCCCGACGCTGATGGACGTGGGCATCGTGGATATCGTGATCGAAAACCTGCGCAGCCGACTGAGCGGGATGGGCGACCAGCTGGTGAAGTACTCACTGGCTTCGCTGGTGGGGATCATGACGCTGGCTATTTATCTGGTGCTGGTGCCGCTGATGGTGTTCTTCCTGCTGAAAGATAAAGATCAGATGCTGAGCGCAATCAGCCGTGTTCTGCCTCGCAACCGTGGCCTGGCTGGTCAGGTGTGGGAAGAGATGAACCAGCAGGTCTCCAACTATATTCGCGGCAAAGTGCTGGAGATGGTGGTGGTTGGGATTGCTACCTGGATCGGCTTCCTGGCTATCGGCATGAACTATGCGCTGCTGCTGGCGGTGCTGGTTGGGTTCTCGGTCTTAATCCCTTATGTTGGCGCACTGGCGGTGACCATTCCGGTTATCGGCGTTGGCCTGGCGCAATGGGGCCTGGGCGGCGACTTCTGGACGATGATTATCGTCTATCTGATTATTCAGGGGCTGGATGGCAATATTCTGGTGCCGGTGCTGTTCTCAGAAGCCGTCAATCTGCATCCGCTGGTGATTATCCTTTCTGTGGTGATCTTTGGCGGACTGTGGGGGTTCTGGGGGGTGTTCTTCGCCATTCCACTGGCCACGCTGATCAAAGCGGTGGTTCATGCCTGGCCTGATGAGCTGAACGTAGAGCAGAAAAAACTCAGATAAAGTCGATGCAGAAGAAAAGGGCAGAAGCGTTGCTGTGCCTTAATAATCGGAGATAATCCGGCAATTAAGGTGCATTCTCTTCTGCCCTTTTTTTATTTTTAACCGACTGACCAGACGATCAGGCTGTTTTCAGGTAGTCCATCACGATGTCGTGGTGAGTCGCTGTTTTGAAGTCATCAAACACATGCTCAACCTTGCCATCAGTGCCAATCAGGAAGCTGACTCGGTGGATGCCGTCATAGGTTTTGCCCATAAACGTCTTCTCACCCCAGATGCCAAACTGCTCACAAACCTGATGGTCTTCATCGGAAAGCAGCGTAAAGTTCAGCAGCTCTTTCTCAACAAATCGCGACAGTTTCTCCGGCTTATCGGTGCTGATCCCTAACACATCAACACCGGCTTTTTTCAGCTCATCCATGCTGTCACGCAGACCGCATGCTTGCACGGTGCAGCCTGGCGTCATCGCTTTCGGGTAGAAATACACCAGAACGCGCTGTCCCTGGAAGTCGGTTAAATTTACTTGTTCGCCATCCTGATCGGGCAAGCTAAATTTCGGTGCGTTATCACCGGCTTTCAGTGGATTCATCACTACTCTCCCTTTTTTCTTCATGCTGTGGATACTGGACGACGTTAATAGTGCCTTGCGCCTGCAGTTCTGTACATAGCCTGTTGAAGGCCTGCTCAATAAATGAGGCATCCTGGCTGGCCGGGCTGTGAGCGGTAATTTGAATATAGAGTAAAGGCGGCTGATTTTCTTGCGCGGGCTGGGTGCGTGACACCAGTTCGGCGATATTCATTTGATGGGAATCAAACAGATCGGTGAAGCGCTCAATGATGTGTGGCGAATCCTTGACTTCCACCTGAACCCAGACAGTGGCGGGCATGGGCGGACGTTCGCAGAAGGTGGTGCGTTTCATCACGATCAGCAATTCCAGTTCCGCGCCCTTTAATGGCAGCGTTGACTCAATCAACGTAATCGCGTTCCAACTGCCGGAAAGCAGCATGATAAAGCTGAATTCCTCACCCAGCATGGCCAGACGGCTATCTTCAATGTTGCAACCGCAGCTGCTGACGTGGCGGGTGATGGTGTTAACAATCCCCGGGCGGTCAACCCCCAGTGCGGTGATAACCAGATGATGTTGCTGTGACTGCGGCAAAATGATGCTTCCTGTCCGTCATGATGATTAGCAATTGTGATAACTCTAAGGTAAACATAAAAAATACCCTATGCCAAGTGGCCTGGGGGCCTTGTCTGCTTGCTTTTAGAGTACCGTAAACCGTACCATGAAGGACTTGTTTGTGGAGGGGATGGCTAATGTTCACGGGAAGTATTGTTGCACTCGTCACGCCGATGGATGACAAAGGGTTTGTCTGCCGTGCGAGTTTGAAAAAACTGATTGATTATCATGTTGCCAGCGGAACCGCGGCAATTGTCTCAGTAGGGACCACCGGTGAATCCGCCACATTAAGCCATGACGAACATGGTGATGTGGTGATGATGACGCTGGAGCTGGCCGACGGCCGCATTCCGGTGATTGCCGGAACCGGCGCTAACGCCACCGCTGAAGGGATTGCCCTGACCAAACGCTTTGAAAAAAGCGGTGTGGTCGGCTGCCTGACCGTGACCCCATACTACAATCGTCCCACTCAGGAAGGGCTGTATCAGCACTTCAAAGCCATTGCAGAAAGCACCGATCTGCCGCAGATGTTGTATAACGTCCCGTCGCGCACGGGCTGCGATATGCTGCCAGAAACGGTCGGTCGCCTGGCGAAAATACAAAATATTATCGGAATTAAAGAGGCTACCGGGAACTTATCGCGGGTAAGTCAGATCCAAGAGCTGGTTGATGAAGATTTCATTCTGGTCAGTGGCGACGATGCCACTTCCCTCGACTTCATGCAGCTTGGCGGACAGGGCGTAATCTCTGTTACGGCAAATATTGCCGCGCGTGAAATGGTAGAATTGTGCAAACTGGCCAGCCAGGGCAACTTTGCCGAAGCACGTCGCCTTAATCAGCGCCTGATGCACCTGCATCAGAAGCTATTCATTGAGCCTAATCCTGTCCCGGTTAAATGGGCTGCTAAGCAGTTAGGATTAATTGCAACCGACACGCTGCGTCTGCCGATGACGCCGATGACTGATGCCGGTCGTCCGGTTGTTGAGCAGGCACTGAAAAGCGCAGGTCTGCTGTAAATTTAGGGAGTTTTAATGGCTTATTCAGTACAAAAGTCCACGGTAGCAAAAGTGGTAGGGCTTTCTTTAGTGATGCTGCTGGCAGCATGTTCCAGCGATCAGCGCTACAAGCGCCAGGTCAGCGGCGATGAATCTTATCTGAAAGCGGCTGATGTAAGCGATCTGCACGCACCGGCAGGGATGGTAATGCCGTTGCAGAATGGCGATTTTGAGATCCCATCCGCCAGCAGCACTGGCGCCATTGGTAAGCAGCTGGACATTCGTCCACCGGCTCAGCCACTGGCCTTGATGAACGGAACCCGTACCCAGTTTGCCGGTAATTCAGGCGTGCTGTTACTGGACAACGCGCGTACCGGTTCACTGTGGCCGCAGGTTGTTGACGTTGTGCAGGCGAAGAATTACCCGATTGCCAGCCGCAACGATGCTAACCAGACGCTGACCACTGATTGGGTGCAGTGGAACCGTGCTGATGAAGACCATCAGTATCGTGGCCGCTACCAGATCAGCGTGCAGCAGCAGGGTTATCAGCAGGCGCTGTCTGTCAAACTGCTGGAACTGCAGCAGGAAGATAAAGGCGTGAACTCTCCTGTTCAGCTTCAGCGCTACACCGCGCAGATGCTGAACGAATTGAGCAACAGCCTGGATAAAAACGAAACCTCACGTGAAAACGCGGCTGCCAAGCGCACTTCCACGCAGATTGACGTGCAGAGTGGCGCAGATGATACCGGCCTGCCGGATCTGATTGTCCGTGCCCCGTTCAATACCGTCTGGGATCGTCTGCCAGCAGCACTGCAACGTGCCGGCTGGAAAGTAACAGATACTAACCGCTCTCAGGGTAGCCTGAACGTGACCTACAAAGCTCTGGACAGTGATGAGTGGGACCAGTTAGGCGCGAAAGACCCAGGTCTGACCAACGGCGATTATAAGCTGCAGGTCGGCGATCTGGATAACCGCAGTAGCCTGCAGTTCCTCGATCCAAAAGGCCATACGCTGACCCAGTCGCAGAACGATGCGCTGGTTGCCGTATTCAACGCTGCCTTCAGCAAGTAATACCTTAAGGCCGGACTTTCCGGCCTTTTTTATTCCTCTGTACGTAAACGATTGCTTCGATTTTTTCGCCACAGAGAATAAACTAGTTACAGCCCCATTTTTCCCGTTCTATTTTTGGAGTTTAAGAAGATGCAAAAGCAAGCTGAGTTGTATCGCGGCAAAGCGAAAACCGTTTACAGCACCGAAAATCCGGATCTGTTGGTACTCGAATTCCGTAACGATACGTCAGCACTGGACGGTGAACGTATCGAACAGTTTGATCGCAAAGGAATGATTAACAATAAGTTTAATTATTTCATCATGACTAAACTGCAGGAAGCCGGTATCCCGACGCAGATGGAAGCGCTGCTGTCTGATAACGAAGCGCTGGTCAAAAAGCTGGATATGGTGCCGGTAGAGTGCGTGATGCGTAACCGTGCCGCTGGCTCGCTGGTGAAGCGTCTGGGCGTGGAAGAGGGAATGATCCTCAACCCACCGCTGTTTGACCTGTTCCTGAAGGACGATGCGAAACACGACCCGATGGTGAACGAATCTTACTGCGAAACCTTTGGTTGGGTGAACAAAGAGAATCTGGCCCGCATGCGTGAGCTGACCTATAAAGCTAACGACGTGCTGAGCAAATTGTTCTCTGACGCCGGACTGATTCTGGTGGACTTCAAGCTGGAGTTTGGCCTGTTCAACGGCGAAGTGGTGCTGGGTGATGAGTTCTCTCCGGATGGCGCACGTCTGTGGGACAAAGAAACACTGAACAAGATGGACAAAGACCGTTACCGCCAGAGCCTGGGCGGCCTGATCGAAGCTTATGAAGAAGTGGCTACCCGTCTGGGTGTGAAGCTCGACTAAGTTTTCTGGCTGCGGCACTCTGCCGCAGCTTTTATTTTTTCCCCCAGTGACCGTTTTTTCCTCGTCTGATCCAGTCAACTTCTCCCGTTATACCCACTTAGCTGGTGTTAGCAGAGACACACGTCTAAAATCACTGTTACAGCCGTGGAATGATGATAACGAGAGGTAATGTATGCGTTGGCAAGGGCGCCGTGAGAGCGATAATGTGGACGATCGCCGTGATGATTCTGGCTCGTCACCCTCAATGGGGGCGGGAAGAATGCGCATTCCTCGAGGTAAGGGCGGGATAATTCTGCTGATTGTCGTGGTGGTAGCCAGTTACTATGGCTATGACCTTAGTCCTTTATTGACGGGAGAAAGCACCAGCGTTTCTCAACCTGCTCCGCAACGTCAAAGCAGCATCAAGCCACAGCAGGACGAGGCCGCGAAATTTACCTCAGTGATCCTGGCGACGACGGAAGATACCTGGCAACAGCTTTTCCAGAAAATGGGCAAAACCTACACACAGCCAAAACTGGTGATGTATCGCGGGGCAACCCGCACCGGCTGTGGCACTGGTCAGTCAGTCATGGGGCCTTTCTACTGTCCGGCTGATTCCACGGTGTACATTGACCTGTCGTTTTACGATGAGATGAAAAGCAAACTTGGGGCAGACGGTGATTTTGCGCAAGGGTATGTTATTGCGCATGAAGTCGGCCATCACGTGCAGAAACTGCTGGGCATTGAGCAAAAAGTGCGTCAGATGCAGCAGGGTGCCAGCCAGACTCAGGCCAACCAGCTTTCGGTGAAAATGGAACTGCAGGCAGACTGTTTTGCGGGCGTGTGGGGCTACTACATGCAAAAGCAAAACGTGCTTGAACCCGGCGATTTGCAGGAAGCGTTGAATGCTGCTGAAGCGATCGGCGACGATCGTCTGCAACAGCGCGGTCAGGGTAGGGTCGTACCCGACAGCTTTACTCACGGGACGTCAGAGCAGCGTTACAGCTGGTTTAAAAAAGGCTTTGATAGTGGTAATCCGGGTCAGTGCGATACGTTTAGTCGCTGAACATGGCTGGGATCAACGACACGCTTCACTACAGCGAACAACTCAGGCAGCAAGGGCTTCGGCAGATTCTGGTGATCAGCGGTGATGACAGCTGGTGCCAGCATCAGGCTGAACAGTGGATGGCGTGGTTACCGGGTGACTGGATGTGGCTGGGTGATGCGCCACACAGCCCGCTGAACTGCGCCCCAGCAGCGGCAAGAACCTTGCTGGGGCGGGAGTTTCTCCACGCGGTTTTTGATGCCCGTAGCGGGTTTCATGCAGAAGCGCTGGCCGCACTTTCCGGTACGATCAAAGCGGGCAGCTGGCTGCTGATACTGGTGCCAGAGTGGTCGCGTTGGGCGACGTTACCAGATACCGATTCTCTGCGTTGGAGCGAGCAGGCTGCTCCCATCCCGTCATTCCACTTTATCCGCCGTTTTCAGCAGCTGGTTGAGCAGGATGAGACCCTTGCACTCTTACGCCAGCATCAGCCCTTCACTTTACCCCCTCTGCCAACATTTCCCGACTGGCAGCCTGATAACACCTCACAGCAGCAGGCGGTGCTCGACGAGCTACTGACCAGTGAACCCGGTATTTCAGTGATTATTGCGCCGCGCGGCAGAGGAAAATCAGCCCTCGCAGGCTTGCTGGCCGCACGCTGGCGGGGACGCTGCCTGATTACCGCTCCGGCGAAAGTTGCCACGGATGTGCTGGCAGAGTTCGCCGGAGAAGCCTTCGAGTTTATCGCGCCGGATCGCCTTCTGGCGCTGAGCCCTCAACAGCGCCCACAGAATATTGACTGGCTGCTGGTGGATGAAGCCGCAGCCCTTCCAGCACCAATCCTCCGGCAGCTGGTAGAGCTTTATCCTCGCGTGTTGCTGACGTCGACCTTACTGGGTTATGAAGGGACCGGTCGCGGCTTTATGTTGAAATTCTGCGCCAGTCTGCCCCAGTTCACCTTACGCAAGCTTGAGCAGCCGCTGCGTTGGTCAGCGAATGATCCCATGGAGCGCTTTATCAATAAAGCGCTGCTTATTGCGGAAGCGGAACCAGAACAGAGCACGCTGCCGCTGCAGTTTTCCTTCCCTGAACAGTCTGCCTGGCTGACTGAGCCTGAACAACTGTCGGCCATGTATCAGTTGCTGGCGAGCGCCCACTACCGTACTTCCCCGCTGGATTTGCGGCGGATGATGGATGCGCCAGGCCTGCATTTCAGTCTGGCCTCTCAGGGAGGAACGGTTCAGGGCGCGATGTTGCTGGTGGATGAGGGCGGCCTGTCTGCCGATTTGTCCGACGCGGTCTGGGCCGGATTCCGGCGTCCAAGAGGGAATCTGGTTGCTCAGTCTCTTGCTGCCCACGGTGGCTGGCCCCAAGCTGCTCAGCTTCGGTCAAGACGTATCAGCCGCATCGCCATTACGCCAGACTGCCGCCGACAGGGAACCGGTCGTCAAATGGTGCAGCAAAGCAGGAAGGAGGCTGAGGGGCTGGATTTTTTATCGGTCAGTTTCGGTTATACGGCAGAACTTTGGGCCTTTTGGCGTGCCTGCGGCTTCAAACTGGTGCGATTTGGCAGCCAGCAGGAAGCCAGTAGCGGGTGTTTTACGGCAATGGCGATCCTCCCTTTAAGCGAGCAGGGAGAATATCTGGTTGAGCAGGCCAGCAACAGGCTGCAACGTGACTGGCCGTGGTTACAGCGACTTCTCCCTGATATCGAGCTGAACATTGCTGAGCTTGCGGATCAAAGTCTGGACGAAGAAGACTGGCGTGAGCTGGCCGGGTTTGCCTGGGGACACCGTCCTTTTGAGGCCAGCATTGGCGCATTGGGGCGGCTGGTTAGCCGTTGTCAAAGCGATTTGCCGCTGTTGAAAGGAGCGATTGTCGGCGAAATGTCGCCAGTGGAACTCAATCAGCAATTTGGACTGTCTGGTCGCAAGGCATTACTGGCTGGGTGGCGGCAGGAAACGCAAAGAGCGCTGAGAACGCTTGATCTGGCTTCCAGCGAACGCTGGCAGAGCACCCTCAATTCAATCAGGGCTTCAGGATAAATCAGGACGTAAAGAGGCTGGTCAGTCAACGGGGTGGAGCAGGGGCGAATGCCCCTGCTGCCTATTTCTTTTTAGGGAAGTCGTCTTCATCATCCCACTTGTCGTTAAAATCACGATGCGGTGGCAAATCGGGTTTGTTATCCAGATACTTTTTGGGATCGATGCGCTTCAGATCTTTATAGACGTTCATCAGTACGCCTACCATCAGCACAATGATTAGCAGCCACCAATAGTGTTTCAGCCATTCCATATTCTCACCTTATTCGCTTAAGCGATCAGCTGTTCCATAATCCGCTGGTACATGCGGCTCAGCAATTGCAGGTCGGCGGCTTTAACACACTCATTGATTTTATGAATGGTGGCGTTCACCGGACCCAGTTCCACTACCTGCGCACCCATGCGGGCGATAAAGCGGCCGTCTGAAGTGCCACCGGTAGTCAGCAACTGCGGTTTAATTTCATTATAGTGCTCAACGGCATTTACTACCGCATCTACCAGTTTACCGCGTGATGTCAGGAACGGCTGGCCGGAAACAGTCCACTCCAGCGTGTAACGCAGCTGGTGGCGATCCAGCAATTCCTGCACTTTCTGCTTAATCATCGCGTCAGTCAGCTCGGTACTGAAGCGGAAGTTAAACTGCACAAAGAATTCACCAGGGATGACGTTATTGCTGCCGGTCCCGGCCTGCACATTGGCAATCTGCATACTGGTTGGCGGGAAGAACTCATTTCCCTGATCCCATTCTGTCGCAACCAGCTCATTCAGAGCAGGCAATGCGTTGTGGACCGGGTTATCGGCCAGATGAGGATAAGCCACATGTCCCTGAACGCCATGCACGGTCAGGTTTGCTGTCATTGAACCACGACGGCCATTTTTCACCACGTCACCGACCACTTCGGTGCTGGACGGTTCGCCGACCAGGCAGTAATCCATCCGCTCTTTACGGGCCATCAGCGCTTCAACCACTTTCACCGTGCCGTTGGTGGCACTCGCTTCTTCATCAGATGTGATCAGGAATGCCAGACGCCCTTTATGGTTTGGATTGCTGGTAACAAAGCGTTCCGCCGCGACAATCATGGCAGCCAGCGAGCCTTTCATATCTGCCGCGCCACGGCCGTAAAGCATGCCGTCACGAATAGTGGGTTCAAACGGCGGATTGATCCAACGGCTGGCATCGCCCGTTGGCACCACATCGGTATGCCCGGCAAAGGCCAGCGTTTCGCCCTGGCCGCGCCATGCCCAGACATTCAGGGTATCGCCAATATTCATCGGTTCAATGGTGAAGCCAAGCGCCTTCAGGCGTTCGATCAAGATAGCCTGGCAACCGGCATCATCCGGGCTGAGGGAAGGGCGACGAATAAGCTGCTGCGTCAGCTCAATGACCGGACAAAACATAATCAGGACTTCTCCGAAATAAATGGCTGGTAAGTTGCTTCAGTAAAGCCCAGCAGCATAGAGCCGTCTGTGCTGCAGAGCAACGGGCGTTTGATGATTGCCGGGTGTTCCAGCATCAGATCGCGTGCGGTTGCCGCATTATTCACCCCATTGCGCGTTTCTTCACTGAGCTTGCGCCACGTGGTGCCACGGGTGTTCAGCAAGGCTTCCCAGCCCAGCACATCAATAAAACCCTGTAAGGTGGCGCTGTCCAGGCCATCAGCCCGGTAGTCATGAAACTGATACGCCACAGCGTTGGCTTCCAGGTACTTTCGCGCCTTCTTAAGGGTGTCGCAATTTTTGATGCCGTACATTGTAAGCATGACGGTTCCCTTCTTTTTTCTGTGGGTTTCAACTATATTCGATACTGTTCAGGCGTTTAGTCTACAACGGATGCGCCTGCGAGGCAGCAGGGAAGCGCAGAATATCATCACCCAGACAGAGACTTAGCGTAAGGAGGGACAATATGAACTATATGAAAGCGTCTTCCGCCCATACGGTTGAAGAGACACAATCGATGATCGTGATCGTGCGGAAGAAAACCAGCCGGTGTGATGAGTTCAATCACATCGTTGAGGCGGTGATGGCAGACCATCCTGATGCCAAAACGCATATCGACAGCGAAAGCGGCGGCTACGATAAAGTAATAGTTCTGAAATAACAGTGGACGTTTACGGGGGGCAATCAGCCCCCCAAGTTTTATCAGCTAACAAACCCCTTCTCCTGCAGCCTCAGCAATGCCGTTCCTTCAGCGTAAATCATTCCGGTGGTCAGCGGCGCATAACCCAGTTTCTTATAGAAGCTGATTTTGTCCGGCATCGAATAGATGAACACTTTTCCGCAGGGTGCCAGTGATTCCATGATCGCGGCCATTAGTTGCCCGCCATAGCCCTTGCCCTGAAAAGAGTCGTCCACAATCACATCGGAAAGGTAGGAAGCGTAGGTCATGTCGCTGATAGCATGAGCCGTTGCCATTAACTTACCGTCAACGTAACCAAACCAGACGAATTGCGAATGCTGATAAGCGCGCTGAAGCGTTTGTGGATCGCGGCGGCTAAGACCTGCACGCTCAATTAAATCAGCCAACGCCTGCCAGTTTACCTTGGGTTTTTCGTCAGTTGTGCTCAGTACCATCTGCATCTTGCCCGTTCCTCTGGTTTTCGATTGATAATCATACTAGTGAGTAGCCCGCTAATGATAACGGCAGAACTGTGCCCTGCCACACAAATTACAGTTTTGATCGAAATTGAATCGCCTTTTGCGGTACGAAAATGATTCACTTCGCCTTAGGATTAATCCTATAATGGACCCACAATAAAAGAGAGGTGATTTATGATTGATACAGAAATGGGGACCTGGAAAGACTTTATCGAAGCAATGTTAACGCGTAAATAACACCTTCTTAAAGTACGGCTGATCGGGCAACACTTGACCACCACCAGAGCAGAAAGGCAGCACCTCGGTGCTGCCTTTGTTCGTTTATTTCCCCGGTTTTTCCTGTATCGGGAAGCGCCGTCGGACTAACACAAAGAACAGCGGAACGAAGAAAATCGCCAGTACGGTCGCGGAAATCATCCCGCCCATCACGCCGGTTCCCACCGCATGTTGGCTGCTTGAGCCGGCACCGTTACTGATCACCATTGGCAAGACGCCGAAGATAAAGGCCAGTGAGGTCATCAGAATCGGACGCAGACGCTGCTTAGAAGCTTCCAACGTGGATTCGAGAAGATCCCGACCTTTAGCGTTGATCTCATTGGCGAACTCCACAATCAGAATGGCATTCTTCGCCGACAGGCCGATCACCGTCAACAACCCAACCTGGAAGTAGACATCGTTTTCCAGTCCGCGAGCCCAGGTTGCCACAAGGGCTCCGATAACGCCCAGCGGCACAACCAGCATGACCGAGAACGGGATCGACCAGCTCTCATACAGCGCAGCCAGACAGAGGAACACCACTAACAGTGAAATAGCGTAAAGTGCTGGCGCCTGGGAGCCGGACATCCTTTCCTGATAGGAGGCACCGGTCCACTGCAATCCAAAGCCGGTAGGCAGCTTGCTGACCAGATTTTCCATCACGTCCATGGCGGCACCGGTACTGACACCCTGAGCAGATTCACCCACTATCTCTACGGCGGAATAGCCGTTATAGCGTTCCAGGCGCGGCGAACCGGTTTCCCAACTGGTAGTGGCGAAAGCGGTGAACGGCACCATGCCGCCGCTGCTGTTACGGACGTACCATTTGCTGATGTCATCCGGCAACATGCGGTATTTCGCAGCGGCCTGAACATAGACCTTTTTCACACGGCCACGGTCGAGGAAGTCGTTGACATAGGTCGAGCCCCAGCCGGTCTGCAAGGTGTCATTGATATCATCAATAGAAACGCCCAGCGCCTGCGCTTTATGCTGATCCACGTTGATCCTTAACTGCGGCGTGTCATCCAGGCCGTTGTGACGAACTCGTGTCAGCGAAGCATTCCCCTCTGATGCGGCCAGGAGTTGATCGCGCGCTTTCATCAGCGCATCGTGGCCCAGGCCAGCGTGATCCTGCAATTCCATATCAAAGCCCGCGGAGTTACCCATCCCAGTTATCGCCGGTGGGCTACTGGCAATTACCCGACCTTCTTTGATCTCTTTGAAGGCTTTCGTCGCCCGTTCGATAATGGCGAAGGAAGTGTTTTCAGCACCTGGGCGATCTCCCCAGTCTTTCAAGCGCACAAACATACGCGCTACGTTCTGGCCATTACCGCCGGGACCGGCACCAATGGTTGAGAACACCGACAGCACATTGTTTTTCTCTTTAGTCAGATAGTACTGCTCGACCTTGTTAACGACTTTATTGGTTTGCTGCAGCGTTGAGCCAGGCGGCAACTGAACCTGGGTGGTGAAGACGCCACGGTCTTCAAGCGGCAGGAAGGACGTTGGCAGACGCAGGAACAGGAAGGCCATCCCCGCAATCAGCAGCATATACAACACCATCCAGCGTCCGGCTTTCGCCAGAATCTTGCCCACGCCGCGTTCATAGCGCTCGGCATTGCGGTTGAACATCCGGTTAAACCAGCCGAAAAACCCACGACGACCATGATGATGGCCTTTAGGAATAGGTTTCAGCAGCGTGGCGCAAAGGGCAGGGGTGAGGATCATCGCCACCAATACTGACAGCACCATTGCGGAGACAATCGTCACCGAGAACTGACGGTAAATGGCGCCGGTTGTGCCGCCAAAAAAGGCCATTGGAATAAATACCGCTGACAATACCAGCGCTATTCCCACCAGCGCACCCTGAATCTGCCCCATCGACTTTTTGGTCGCTTCATAAGGAGAAAGTCCTTCCTCACTCATTATTCGTTCCACGTTCTCCACCACCACGATGGCATCATCGACAAGAAGTCCGATGGCCAGCACCATGGCGAACATCGTCAGGGTGTTGATGCTGAAACCGAAGGCCGAAAGAACAGTGAAGGTGCCCAGCAAGACCACCGGAACGGCAATCGTTGGGATCAGCGTGGCGCGGAAGTTCTGCATAAACAGATACATCACCACGAAGACCAGGATCACCGCTTCAATCAGGGTTTTGACCACATCCTCAATCGAGGCTTTAACAAAAGGCGTGGTTTCGTAAGCAATCTCTGCTTTCAGACCATGCGGGAAGAAGTGGGAAAGCTCATCAATGCGGGCGCGGACTAACTCATCGGTTTGCAGCTCGTTAGCGCCGGAGGCCAGTTTAACACCCAGACCGGAAGCCGCCTGGCCGTTGTACTGGCTAAGGAAGTCATACTTCTCTGCGCCCAACGCCACATCCGCCACGTCGCCAAGCTTCACTTCTGAACCATCCTGGTTCACCCGCAGTGTGATGTCGCGGAACTGTTGCGGGGTATTCAGCAGGGATTGCGAGTTAATAGTGGCATTCAACGCCTGGCGGTCGACAGAAGGTAACCCACCAAGCTGACCTACGGCGACCTGACTGTTTTGCGACTCAATGGCTGAGACGATATCCGAGGTTGTCAGCGCATAATTAATCATCTTATTGGGATCGAGCCAGATACGCATTGCGTACTGAGAGCCATAAGCATCGACCTGGCCCACGCCATCAATACGGCTCAGGGGGTCCTGCACGTTACTGGCAACGTAGTCGGAAATATCCTGCTTATCCATGCTGCCGTCGGTGGAGACAAACGCCACCATCAGAATATTGGTGTCACCCGTTTTGGTTACCGTTACGCCCTGAGTCTGCACATCCTGTGGCAGTTTACGCAGCGCGGACTGCAGCTGGTTTTGTACCTGCTGGCGGGCTTCATCCGGGTTGGTTCCGGCGGTAAAGGTCAGTGTGATGGTCGCCTGCCCGGTGTTACTGCTCTGGGAGGACATGTACATCATGTTATCGATACCCGTCATATTCTGTTCGATAACCTGGGTAACGGTATTTTCCAGCGTTTCAGCTGAGGCGCCAGGATAGTTGGCGGTGATGCGGACGTTAGGGGGAGCAAGGTCGGGATATTGCTCAACCGGAAGATCAAGAATAGCCAGTGTGCCGGTCAGGCAAAGCAAAATCGCTATCACCCAGGCGAAGATCGGGCGATCGATAAAAAAATTCGCCATTAAATAAAGCTCCAGGCAAGTAGTCAGGAAAGGAAATGCGCCTGCCTTATCCCTGGGGCGCGGGCTGCTGAAGTCCGGTCCGCCGCAAATTTTTTTAGTTTATTCAAAGTGCTTCGGCATTAAACACTTTACCCTCAGGCTTGTGAAGAATCGTGGAGAAAATGAGGAGAAAGTGTAAATTATCGTGCTAATTAGCCCATTGAAGTAAGCCGCCAGCCCTTGTGCTGTCGCGACTTTGTCATGCTGTCCCTTTTTCAGCGCCCGGAGAGGGGAAGTGCAATGAGACGGTGGTTCCTTGCTGACTGGCGGAACGGAAAGCAATCCCGCCCTGCAGATTTTTTGCCCTTTCCTGCATGATTGCCAGGCCGTAATGACCAGGCGGAGAGATTAACGCGTCACTGCCCACACCATCATCATGAATCTCAATCAGATTTTCTCCGTCAGCCGCGTTACTGCAGCGGATCACAATACGCGACGCCTGCGCGTGTCGGATGGCATTAAGCAGCGCTTCTCGCACAATTTGCAGGACATGAACCTGTTGTTTCGCCTGCAGATGTTGCACCGTTGGCTCACTCTCTAACACTATCTCAGCACTGGACTGCGCCCGAAGGGTGGCGATCACCTGTCGCAGAGCCGTGGCCAAATCAGCGGGCTGAATAGACAGGCGGAAGGTGGTCAGCAACTCGCGCAGCTGAAGATTCGCTTCGGTCAGGGCGCGGTCAATCTCGCCAACAATAGCCTGCGCCGGAACCGCATCGCTCTCTACAACCCGTTTCAGCCGGGCAAGCTGGATGCGTAAATACGCGAGGGATTGCGCCAGCGAATCATGTAGCTCGCGGGCAAGCGTAGCGCGCTCCTCCATCACCAACAGATGGCGGACTTTTTGCTGCGCGTGGTCCAGTTGCAGCGAGCGCGACAGTAAGTTAGCGAGGCCCTGCATTAACTTTGGTTCGCTGGTGGCCGTCTGCCAGCGCAAGAACGAGCTGGGGTGTTCAGCCTCAGGATCCAGCGGCAAACTTAACCACGGCAGCTGGTGACTCACCTGACCTGCGCTCAGGGTTCCGTGGGGCTGGGCAATCAGTTCAATGGCATTGAGGCCTTCATGATCCTTCACGGTCTGCAGCACTTGTGGCCAGGCATCGGCAGGGTCCAGCTGCTGGCTCAGCGTTTCCGAACAGTTATAGAGCAGCGCCAGATGGCGGTTAGCCTGGCGTAAGTCGCTGGTTTTCTCTTTTACCGCCAGTTCAAGACATTGATACTGCTTATCCAGCTCAGCGGACATGCTGGTGAAGGCTCTGGCGAGCATCCCCAGTTCATTGGGCAGTTCAGTATCCAGCGGCGTGTGCTGAAAACGAGCCTGCTCGATGTCATGACTGGCTTCAACCAGCTTATTCAGCGGGATCACCACCTGACGTTTAACCAGCCGCAGGGTCCAGAAGACCAACAGGGCGATGGCGACAAAACCGAGCAGACTAACCCCGGCAACCAGCTTCATCTTCAGCTCCGCCCAGTGTTGCAGCGCCAATACGAACAGGTCGATCTGCGCCACATAGCGGGAGACATTTTGCTGATAATGCTGGGTGTTTCCAGCCAGCAGCTCGGGCTGAAGGGCGTGCCAGGCTAACAATAGCTGGTGATAACGGGTTCTGACACTGTCCGGGACGTAAGCCCGATCCAGCGCTGTTAACGGCGGAGATTCAACGGACTTCTGATAAGCGGCGATATCTTTCGGCAGCGCTGATCTCAGGCTGGAGGCATCCCACGCCAGACGATAACTTTGCATACGCAGCGAACCGGCGATGTTAATGGCTTCGGCATCGCGCAGGCTGGTGGAGAGAGTCAGCAATGCCAGGCTGGTAGAGAGCACAGACAGCAGGGCGATGGCGAACAGAGCGCGGGCAAGGCTGCCAGTGACGGAACGTTTAAACATCCATCTGATCCTTATAAAGAGTGGCAGTCAGTATAGCCGCAACGCTCAGGCAAAAAACTGACCTGAGTAGGCTGCAGAAAGAATGTTCAAAACGTGCGGTCCGTCGCTTGAAGCGCTGCCATAACCCGGATACAGTGGGTTCCTGCTTCAAAAAAAACGCCTAAAATGTTTCTTTCCTGCGCTATTTGACATCACTTTTTACACTCCAGGTTAAATATCACTTTCACTGACACTTCTTTGGACAGATCGGCATTCTCTTCACAATCCTTAACCACTTTTACCCCTCGCTCACTGTGCTTTTCATTAGCAAGGTCATAATTGATTCCGTAACGAACATCACCTTTCTGACGAATGATAACTTTCGATGAGGAAACGAATTATGAACATGAAATTACCTGCTCTTATCGCTGCCACACTTTTTGCTGCTACTTCTTTCTCAGCATTGGCTGCTACTCAGGTCAATGAACAACAGAGCCAGAATTTGCAAGCAATGGGCACTGTCTCAGTTTCAAGCGTCAGCGGTTCTTTAGATGATGCCACCCATCAGCTCTCCAAAAAGGCGTCTGAAATGGGTGCCTCACATTACCGTGTTATTCGCGCTGACACCCCAGGTGATTCAAGCCTGTGGAGTGGTAACGCAGAGATTTACCGTTAAGTTTACCCCGTTAGTTTTACCCCTCAGCTTTACCCCTGTGTAGCCTTAGTGAACTCACTGAACCGACCGCCCTTTGCGGTCGGTTTTTTTATGCGCCATCCGGCAAAAATTACAAAAGCTCACGATTTCACTCTCGGAACTTTTGCGTCAGCTTTCCAGAACGGTTAGGATGCATCGCCGCAATTTTCCCGCTTCCGCTAAGAATATAATTACAGGAACCCGGGTTTTGCCCAGACGTTTGTGCTGTGGACGCAATCGTTTGGTTGGCGACAGACATCAGGATACCCTGGACGGGTAACCGTAATACTGTGGACAGGATAATAGGAAAAACATGAAAGCTGATAAAACAGCGGTTGCAGACAAACGCGCCGCAAGAAGACGTTGGTTAAATTCTCATGACTCTGGCTATCACAAGGCCATGGACAATCGTCACGTTCAGATGATTGCGATTGGTGGGGCGATTGGTACAGGACTGTTTCTTGGTGCGGGCGCCCGTTTGCAGATTGCTGGCCCAGCGCTGGCCATCGTCTATTTAGTGTGTGGCATCTTCTCCTTCTTTATCCTGCGAGCGCTGGGTGAGTTGGTTCTTCACCGTCCATCAAGCGGCAGCTTTGTTTCCTATGCGCGTGAGTTCCTTGGCGAAAAAGCGTCTTATGTCGCGGGCTGGATGTACTTCGTTAACTGGGCAATGACCGGCATCGTCGATATCACCGCAGTGGCGCTTTATATGCACTACTGGGGCGCGTTCGGCGATGTTCCGCAGTGGGTGTTCGCCCTTGGCGCGCTGGCTATCGTCGGCACCATGAATATGATCGGCGTGAAGTGGTTCGCTGAGATGGAGTTCTGGTTTGCGCTGGTCAAGGTACTGGCTATCGCTATCTTCCTGATTGTTGGTGTGGTGTTCCTCGGAACCGGTAAACCGCTGGACGGCAACGCCACCGGCTTCCACCTGATAACAGACAACGGGGGTTTCTTCCCACACGGGTTGTTACCGGCGTTGGTACTGGTGCAGGGAGTGGTCTTTGCCTTTGCTTCAATCGAACTGGTTGGGACAGCAGCAGGTGAGTGTAAAGACCCGAAAACCATGCTGCCAAAAGCGATTAACAGCGTGATCTGGCGTATCGGCCTGTTCTATGTTGGCTCGGTTGTGCTGCTGGTGCTGTTACTGCCGTGGAATGCTTACCAGGCAGGACAGAGTCCGTTCGTGACCTTCTTCTCGAAACTGGGCGTGCCTTACGTTGGCAGCATCATGAATATCGTGGTGCTGAGCGCGGCGCTCTCCAGTCTGAACTCGGGCCTTTATTCAACAGGCCGTATTCTGCGTTCGATGTCGATGGGCGGCTCGGCACCTAAGTTCATGTCAAAAATGAGCGGTCAGCAGGTTCCTTACATGGGCATCCTGGTGACAATTGGCGTGTATATCATTGGGGTTTACCTCAACTATATCGTCCCTTCACGCGTCTTTGAGATCGTACTGAATATCGCCTCGCTGGGAATTATCTCTTCCTGGGGCTTTATCGTGGTTTGCCAGATGCGTCTGCGTAAAGCGATCAAAGAAGGTAAAGCGGAAGACGTCAGCTTCAAGATGCCTTGGGCACCGTTCACCTCGTGGCTGACTCTGGTGTTCCTGGCCAGCGTGCTGGTATTGATGGCATTCGACTACCCTAACGGCACTTACACCATTGCTGCCGTGCCACTGATTGCCCTGATCCTGATCCTGGGCTGGTTTGGCGTGCGTAAGCGCGTGCAGGAAGTCGCCCAGACTGAACATGCTGCGGTGCAGGAAGAGTCAGCGAAATAATCTGTTGCTGAACAGAAAAGGCGGCCTTTTTTACAGGCCGCCTTTTTTTATGCCGCTGGAGATATTCCGAAGCAAAGGCAGAATTCGGATAGTTTTCCTCCCGGCCCGGCTTTATGATGACAGGCTCCTTAAAAACGCAATGGAGCCGGTATGTCAGCCAAAATTGAAGTGATCAAGAATAAAATCCTGTCAGAAAACTGGTTCGTTCTGCGTAATTTCACCTACGATCTCTCCGCCAACGATGGTTCAACCATCCGCCACAAACGCGAAGTTTACGACCGCGGCAATGGGGCGACAATCCTGCTGTATAACCGCGATAAAAACAGCGTCATCCTGACCCGTCAGTTCCGTATTGCGACTTATGTGAATGGCAATGAAACCGGGATGCTGATTGAAGCCTGTGCCGGATTGCTGGACGATGATTCGCCGGAAGATTGCATCCGTAAGGAAGCCATTGAAGAGACCGGTTACGAGGTGGGGCACGTTGAAAAGCTCTACGAAATGTACATGTCGCCGGGCGGGGTGACTGAACTGATCCACTTCTTCGCGGCGGAATACAATGACTCCCTGCGGGCCAATTCAGGCGGTGGCGTGGAAGATGAAGATATCGACGTGATGGAAATACCTTTCCCTCAGGCCTGGGGGATGATCAAAGAGGGCCGCATCAAAGACGGCAAAACGGTGATGCTGCTTCAGCACGCCCTGCTGGAAGGCTGGCTGAAGCTGTAACCCTCTCTGACCCTTCTTGTCATGCGGTTTCAGGCTGCAAAGTCTGGATCGCAATCTCCGGGAAGGCCTGCATCCGCTCAACAGCTTCGGCATAGAGCGGCATCGAATGGGCCGCTCCGGCTCGCTCAACACAGACCGAAGCATAGGCGGCCGCGAACAGCGCCGCTTTCTCCAGCGTTTCTCCAGCCGCCAGCCTTGCAGCCAGTGCGCCATTGAAGGCATCACCTGCACCAGTGCTGTCTTTTGGCTGTGCCGGATAGACCGGGATCAGGGAAAACAGCTCGCCATCTGACAGCAACGCGCCCTGAGTTCCCAGCGTGATAATCAGCTGGCGTACGCCTTTGCGGTGAAGCACTTCGGCAGCCAGTTTTGCGCTGGCAACGTCGCTGACCACCACGCCGCTAAGTAACGTCGCTTCGGTGCTGTTTGGCGTCAGTAAATCGACTTTGCTCAGCAAGGTATCGCTGACTTTCTGCCAGGGAGCCGGGTTGAGGATCAGGAAGGTTTCGGAGGCTCTGGCACCGTCAATCATCCTTTGAATCGCGCTGAGATTGTTTTCCAACTGCATCAGCATGATATCCGCTGCCGCGACGGTAGGCTGGCAGCGAGCCACTTCCTGCGCGGTTACCGTCAGATTAGCGCCTGGGTAAACGGCAATCATGTTCTCGGCATCATCGCCTGCGACATAAATCAGCGCGTTGCCGGTGGGCTTCTCTTTGCAGGTAAACAGCGTGATGGCGTCAAAGCCGGTTTTTTCCAGATGACGGCGGGCAAAACTGCCGAAATCATCGCTGCCAATCTTGCCGATATAGTGAACCCGTGCGCCAGCGCGCAGGGCGGCGGTAGCCTGATTCGCCCCTTTTCCGCCGGGCCCCATCAGGCTGCTTTGGGCAATCAGCGACTCGCCAGGCATCGGGAAACGGCTCATTTTGGAGACGATATCCAGGTTGAACGAGCCAAACACACACACTTTTCCTTTCATGCTGCTCCTCCAAAGTGGCGCTTAGCGGCCAGGCAGGCACCGCGACAGCCGGTCCGGTCGGTGGCTTCACTGAAGACAATTTTCAGGGCGCTGCGGGTGACCGGCGGCCGCAAATGCTGCTGGATCGCCTGGCGAAGGTCGGCCAGCGGGAAGTCAGCCATGGCCAGCACGCCGCCGCCGAGGATCAGCGTATCCGGGTCGAGAATATTCATCTCGGTAGCGATTGTTTTCGCCAGTCGACGGACAAAAGCTTGCAGCTCCTGGTGCGCATGATGATGGGTAAAGAGGTGGGACATCGGCGTCTCCGGCACTTCTCTCTTCGCCCAGCCACTCAGCCAGTGTCCGGAGATCAGCGTCTCCGCACAGCCGTGGTTGCCACAAGGGCAGGGCAGCGCAGTATCACCCAGCGGAATATGGCCCAGTTCGCCTGCGCCGCCATGTTCTCCGTGATAAAACGAGCCGTTTAGCCACAAACTGTTGCCCATGCCGGTGCCCAGGTACAGGCCAACAGCATTGCGCGGTAGCACAGGCAGCTGTAATAAATCCCACAGCATCAGATGGTTGACATCTTTATCCATCGCCACCGGCACACCAAGCTGCACAGACAGTTTCTCCGCCACCGGCTGGTTATCCAGCGCCTGAATAAAGGGCAATGACAACACCTGCTGGCGGTCGCGGCTGAGGATCCCGGGCAAACCAAGCATGATGCCATCGACCGCTTGTTTCTCCAGCACCTGTTCAATCAACGCTGCCAGCGCAGCCAAAGCCTCCGGCTCCTGCGACCAGCTGGCGGTGGCTACCTTATGAAAATCCAGCCACCTTCCTTCACTCATGGTCATTAGCCTGGTGCTGGTCCCGCCTATATCCACACCTAACCAGGTTTGTGTCATGCGGACGCCCTCAGCCTGCCCTGCGAATCGGTGATTTTCTGCGTCATGCTGTCCCAGGCTTTTTCCAGGTCATCATCCAGATTAAACAGGCCAGATGTCCCGACAATCAGCACTTCAGCGCCAGCATCCAGCAGCGTGGAGTAGGTCTTCTCGTTGCAGGAACCGTCAATTTCGATCAGGTAACTGTAGCCGTGCTGCTGTTTCAACGCTTTCAGTTCGGCAATCTTCTTCACCATCTCAGGAATAAACGGCTGACCGGCATAGCCAGGATCAACGGTCATGATGGTGATCTTATCCAGCAGGTGAATGTAGTGATGAATAAAGGAAACCGGCGTGGCCGGATTCAACACCACACCGACTTTCTTATTCAGCGAGCGGATCTGGTTAATGACCCGGAAAGCATCGCGGTTAATGGTTTCGGCGTGCGGGCAAATATAATCCGCCCCGGCTTTGGCTACCGCTTCAATAAAGTGGGTAGGTTCCTCTACCATCAAATGCACATCAATAGCGACCGGCGTATAAGGGCGGATTTGTTCAATAAAGAACGGCGACAGGGTGATATTTTTCACATAGTGGCCGTCCATAATATCGACATGCAGGAAATCGGCCCGGGTATTCAGCACGGCCAGCTGTTGCTTAATTTCCATCAGGTTCATGCACATCAGCGAAGGGGAGATTTTAGTACGCATCAGACTTCCTTTTTCATTAAGTTGGCGCGCAGGGCGCTACGGCGCACGGCGCGGTATTCCGCATGACGGGCGTTAAAAAATTTCACTGCCAGCACCACAATCAGCACGGCACCCCACATAGCGAGGCTGAAATGCTGGCTGATATTCATCAGGTTGAAGCCGGTAGACAGGGTTTGCAGCGCAATCAGCGACAGCACTACGCCGCTGACACGGCCAAAGCCGCCGTTGGGGTTGGTGCCGCCAAGGATGATGGCCAGCACGGTAAGCAGCAGATAAGAGTCGCCGTAACCCATTCGGGCCGAATTAAAGCGTGCCATCATCACCAGCCCGGCTAAGACACAAAGCAGGCTGGAGATGATGTACACCAGCATCAGCATTCGGTGGGTATTGATGCCGCTGAACCAGGTGGCGTTGATGTTGCTGCCGCCCATATAAATGCATTTGCCAGCGCGGGTTTTGCCAAGGAACAGCGCCATTCCGGCGGCGGCAATCAGAAACACCCACATCGGCAGCGGCACGCCCAGCAAGGTGCCGGAACCCAGCACATTCAAAACTTCTGGCATGCCGCTAACGGCTGCGCCGTGCGTCAGATAGATGCCAATGCCGTTCACCGTCATCATGGTCGCCAGCGTCACCAGGATCGGGTGAGCGCCAATTTTGGTCACCATCAGGCCCGTAATGGCACCGATAACAATGGCGATGGCGGCGGCACCGATTAAGCCCAGAGCCAGCCAGAAAAGCTGCAGGGCGATGCCCGCTCCGGCTGGCAGAAAGTGCAGCAACAGCCAGGCGATAAATAAACTGGTCAGGTTAGCGGTGGCGATAATGCACAGGTTCAGACCGCCGCTGAGAATGGCGATAAACATCGCCAGCGTCAGCAGTCCCAGCTCAGGCAGCTGGAAAGCCATGCTCATAAAGGTGCCGTCAGTCAGAAATCGGCCCGGCATCATCCAGGAGAAGAGGACCACCGCCAGCACGATCAGCAGCATCAGTCCGCTGGTGGTGCCGTCTGGTTTCGCCCATTGCAATCGTTTCATCAGTTCTCCTTGCGTCAGACGAAGCTGACGTCAGTCTCTTTGCGTTTTTTGTAGTGGGTCACGGTGATGGCCACCATGATCACCGCGCCAATCACGATATTCATGAAGTAGTCCGAGACGCCGAGCAGGTTGAGGCCGTTTTTCAGGATGGCAATCAGGAACACGCCCATCAGCGTCCCGGTCACCGTGCCTTTGCCGCCCATCAGGCTTGCCCCGCCAAGCACCGTTGCGGCCAGCACATCCAGTTCACCGCCTACTAAGGCGTTGGGCACCACTTCCCCCATGCGATACACCTGCACCAGCCCGCCAATAGCCGCCAGCGCACCCAGATAGCCGTAAGCCAGTAAATGAATCAGCCCAACGCGGATACCGATGCGGCGTGCCGATTCCTGGTCACCGCCAACGGCGTACAGCTGGCGGCCAAGATGGGTTTTGTTCAGCAGTAACCAGGTCAACAGCGCCAGACTCAGCATCACTGCCAACGGCAGGCCAATCTGGAAAGGTTGTCCCTGTACTTCAAACGGCAGCACGCTTCTGAGCTGGATCCACCAGTCCGGCAGGCTGTAGAGGCTTTTGCCGTTGGTCAGCCACATCAGCATGCCGAACAGCAGCGACTGCATACTGATGGTGATGATGATGGAGACGATGCGCAGCGAGTAAATCAGCACTGCGTTAATCATGCCGAACAGCGTGCCGCAGGCGATGGCTAACAGAATGCTCAGCGCGGCGTTATCGAACTGGAACTGCACAAACAACGTGGCGATCAGGTACTGCACGACCGAAGCCACTGCGGCAAAAGAGATATCAATGCCGCCCGTCACCAGCACCACAAACAGCCCGAGGGCGAAAATCCCGGTGACGGCGTAGCTTTCAGCCAGGTCCAGCAGGTTCTGCACTGAGAGAAACTGGCTGCTGCTGAGGGAAAAAATCACCACGCTGACCAGTAACACCCAGGCCAGCCAGCCCTGGCTCGACTGCGGTTTGAAAAAGGATAAGTCAGGCATTGATCACCTCCGCCAGCGCCTGTTGCTCAACGTCAGCAGGCTGATATTCGGCATAAACCTGGCCATCCCGGAAATGCAGAATGCGGTCGCAGTTGTAATAGACTTCCGGCACTTCATCGGAGATTAAAATGATCGCCAGACCTTCTTTCGCCAGCTCGTGGATCAGCCGGTAAATACTGGCTTTGGCGCCGACATCAACGCCGACCGTCGGGGAGTCGAGGATCAGGATTTTGGGCTGAGTCAGTACCCACTTCGCCAGCACGATCTTTTGCTGATTGCCGCCGGAAAGGGTGGAGATGGCCTGATTGGGATCGGCCACGCGCACGCCAAGCTGGTTAATCCACTCGAGGATCAGCTTGTTTTTGCGGTACTCATTAATCAGGTGGAAGCGGTTGCGCAGCTTATCGAGGATCGGCAGCACCATGTTGTCGGCCACCGACTGCTGCTGAACTAATCCCAGCGTCAGGCGATCTTCAGACACATAGCCAATCCCGGCTTTGATCGCCTCTTCATGGCTGCGGAAGCGCACCGGTTTGGTATCCAGCCAGATCTTGCCGCTGTCCGGGCGGGTCATGCCAAACAGCGACAGCGCCAGTTCGGTGCGGCCTGAACCCAACAGACCGCAAAGTCCCAACACTTCGCCTTCGCGCAGGCTGAAACTCACGTCCTGGTACTGACCTGCGCGGGTAAGGTTTTCCACTTCTAACAGCGTGCGGGCATCATTTTTAAACGGCGGCTTGAGTGCGTAATCGAGTTTCAGGCCAGTCATTAACTCGGTCAGATGGTGGCTGTCGATCTCGCTGGCAGGCCAGGTGCCCATTTTGCGGCCGTCGCGGATCACCGTAACCCGGTCGGAAATCTCCAGCACTTCATCCAGACGATGGCTGACAAACACCACACAGATATTTTTTTCTTTCAGATAACGCACCGTTCTTAGCAGCTGGTTCACCTCGGTGCGGGTCAGCGAGGCGGTTGGCTCATCCATAATCACCAGCCGCGCATCGGCAACCAGCGCACGGCAAATAGCGACCTGCTGACGCTGCGCGATAGAGAGGGAGGCGACCTTGTCATTCAGCTTCAGGTTGAAATTCAGTTCGCCAATGATGCGTTCAGCGGTCTGGCGCAGCTTTTTAACGCTGTACCAGCCCAGCAGACCGTTAAGGTTATGCTCAAAAGCGATGTTCTCGGCGACGCTCAGATTGGGAAACAGTGACAGATCCTGATAGATCACCTGAATGCCAAACTGGCGTGCCTGTTTTGGGGTGAGGCGGGGAAAGACTTCCCCGTTATCCAGCGTGATGCTGCTGCCGCTGTCCGGCGCATGCACGCCGGAAATGACTTTAATCAGCGTGCTCTTGCCACAGCCGTTAGTACCAGCGAGGCAGTGGACTTCGCCTGCCATCAGCGACAGCGATATCTCGCTGAGTGCGCGGTTACCGCCAAAGGTTTTCGACAGGTTAGCCAGCTCAATCAGCCGGTGTGGTTCGATTAGCTTCATGATTACAGCCCCATTTTGACCAGTTTAGGCAGGTTGGCTTTGTCCAGGCTCTCGGTGTTATTTCCCAGCAGGGTGTGGTTTTTCTCGTCCACTTTGACGGTGCCAAGCCCTTCGATAGTCATGCCGTCGGTGAAGGGTTCTTTCTTCTCAATCATGTCGGCCACGCGGATAAAGACTTCGCCTGCGGTCATGGGGTTCCAGATATAGCCACCTTTGATCACGCCACGGCTGACCAGAGAAGCCCCCTGACCAGGGCTGAATGACCCAATGACACAAACCTGATCGGCTTTCTGACGGTTCATCACTGCTCGTCCGGCACCAATCGGGCCTTGCGACCCAAAGGCCATAATTCCTTTCAGGTCGGGATATTTCGACATCAGTTCATTGGTGGTTCGGATGGAGTCATCCAGCGATTCGCCGACGCCGAACTTGTCAGAAACCCTCTGCATTTTCGGGTAATGCTCTTTCTGGTAATTGATCGCAGCATCGGTCCACTGCTGATGCAACGGCACGGTCAGGCTGCCAACGTACACGGCATATTTGCCTTCCTCTTTCATGCACTCGGCGAGTTTTTTCATATGGTTGATACCGTGCGTGGCGGCATCAACCAGTTCGAAATCCCAGTTGGCATTCTTCTGGCCTGGCGATTCGTGAGTGATCACCAGGATCCCTGCGTCACGGGCACGCTTCAGTACCGGCTCCAGCACTTTCGGGTCGTTCGGCACTACGCCAATGATGTCGACCTTCTGCGCAATCAGATCTTC
>NZ_JBAVTT010000021.1:0-28364 GCF_049696395.1 Erwinia sp. | reverse complement strand
CCGGTCATTTCTAAGTCAATCCAAATCAGGTTACTGGCATTTGCGGTCATAGGGATCCTCACCGTGGCTTATATCATCAAACATTAGGGTGTATCATAAACGTTTTGCCCTGTCAGGGCGAAGCCTGCCAACCATGTGAGGAAGAGTGAGTAAAAACAAACTGTCCAAGGGTCAGCAACGTCGCGTCAGTGCTAACCACGACCGCCGCCTTAAACAACGTGCGGATAAACCAGAGCCCGATGACAGCCTGTTTGGCGAAGCGCGGGACGGTGTGGTCATTAGCCGTTTTGGTATGCACGCCGATGTGGAAGATGCGGATGGTTCAGTGCACCGCTGCAACATTCGCCGCACCATTCGCTCGCTGGTCACCGGCGACCGCGTGTTATGGCGTCCGGGTGTTGAAGGAAGTGCCACCGTTAAAGGGATTGTTGAGGCCGTTCATGAACGCACCTCGGTCCTGACTCGCCCAGACTTTTACGACGGCGTGAAGCCGATCGCGGCCAACCTCAATCAGATTGTGATTGTTTCTGCGATCCTGCCTGAGCTGTCACTGAATATTATTGACCGCTATCTGATAGCCAGTGAAACGCTGGAGGTAGAGCCTCTGCTGGTGTTGAACAAAATCGACCTGCTTGATGAAGCAGGACGTAAATTTGTTGAAGAACAGATGGATATCTACCGTCGCATTGGGTATCGCGTATTGATGGTTTCCAGCCATCAGAAAAACGGTCTGCAAGCGTTGGAAGAAGCGCTGGTTGGCCGCATCAGCATCTTTGCTGGTCAGTCTGGCGTGGGCAAATCCAGCTTGCTGAATACCCTTTTGGGGCTGCAACTGGGCGTTAATGAGATCCTGACGAACGACGTCTCTGACGTCTCTGGTCTGGGTCAGCACACCACCACCGCCTCACGCCTGTATCACTTCCCACAGGGCGGTGATGTGATTGACTCCCCTGGCGTCAGGGAATTCGGTTTATGGCATCTTGAGCCGGAACAAATCACCCAGGGATTTGTCGAATTCCGTGAGTTTTTAGGCCACTGTAAATTCCGCGATTGTAAGCATGACAACGATCCGGGTTGTGCGCTGCGTGAAGCCGTAGAAAACGGCAAGATTGATCCTGCCCGCTTTGAAAGCTACCACCGAATTCTGGATAGCATGTCGGATATGCAACTGAAAACACGGCGCAGTTTTTCAGAAAACAGTAACTGATCCCGGCCTGTCTGCATCACGCAGACAGGCGTCATAGCCTAATCACCAGGGCGCTGTTACAATCCGCCCCGTTTCTCTATTTGTCTGATCAAGCCAGGAGGCTACCGTGTTGGATCGTTTTAAACTTGGTCTGAATAACATTCTGCCTAAAAAAGGCCTGACTGAACTGGCTGGCTGGGGCGCTGGTAAGCGCGCAGGCTGGCTCACTAAAGCGGTTATCGATGCGTTTGTCTGGTTCTATAAAGTCGATATGAAAGAGGCTCAGAAATCAGACACGGCGAGCTATCGCACCTTCAATGACTTCTTCGTCCGTCCGTTACGCGACGAAGCCCGGCCAATTGAGACCGATCCCAATCTGCTGGTGCTGCCTGCCGATGGCGCAGTCAGCCAGTTAGGCCACATCAACGGCGACCAGATTTTCCAGGCGAAGGGTCACACTTATTCGCTGGAAGCGCTGCTGGCTGGCAATACCGCCATGGCAGAGATGTTCCGTGACGGCGAGTTCATTACCACTTACCTGGCACCAAGGGATTACCACCGCGTGCATATGCCTTGCAATGGCATCCTGCGCGAGATGATTTATGTCCCCGGCGATCTTTATTCCGTCAATCCGCTGACGGCGCAGAATATCCCTAACCTGTTTGCCCGCAACGAGCGCGTTATTTGCCTGTTTGATACCGAATTTGGTCCTATGGCTCAGATTCTGGTGGGAGCAACTATCGTGGGAAGCATCGAAACCGTCTGGTCCGGCACGGTAACCCCTCCGCGGGAAGGCGTGATCAAACGCTGGAGCTGGCCGGGTGCCGAAGAAGAGGGTTCGGTCGTGCTGCTGAAAGGCCAGGAAATGGGCCGCTTCAAGTTGGGCTCAACGGTGATTAATCTGTTTGCCAAAGACAGGGTAAAACTGGCCGAAAGTCTGACGCCAGAAACCAAAACGCGCCTGGGTCAGACGCTCGCCATCGCACTGCAGAAAACCAGTGCGGAAGAAGTTTTACACCACCCATAGTAGACGCCTATGTTACGCCTGATTCTTCCAATTTTGTTGGGCTGGATACTCCTCCAGCCCGCCTGGGGCGCCAGCGCCCCTGATACCGCCCAAATCAAGCAACAGCTTGAAGAAGCTAAATCAGACAAAACCACGCCGAATCAGGCGGAAACGGTGGATGCGCTGCAGTCGACGCTGAACTGGCTTGATGAGCTGCAAAAATCTCAGGCCAATTCAGATGCCTACCAGCAGATCATTGATGGTTTCCCGAAGCTTTCGCGCGATCTGCGCCAGCAGATCACCGCGCTGACTGATAACCCAAAAACTATCAGCAATACCATGACCGCCCCTGAACTCGATCAGGAGATCCTGCAGGTCAGCAGCCAGCTGATTGAAGAGGGTCGCCAGGCACAGCAGGAGCAGGATCGAGCCCGTGAGATAAGCGATTCACTGGCTCAACTTCCGCAACAGCAAACCGAAGCCCGTCGAGCACTCAATGATATTGAACGCCGTCTGCAAGGGCAGCCTTCAGCCACCACGCCTTTAGCCCAGGCACAGCTCGCGGCCCGCCAGGCGGAATCGGCGGCACAAAAAGCCCGGGTTGATGAGCTCGAACTGGCTCAGCTGTCGGCAAACAATCGTCAGGAACTGGCAAGAATGCGCGGCGAGTTCCATCAGCGTAAAGCCGCTCAGCTGGATGCCTATTTGCAGGACTTACGTAATCAGCTGAACAGCCGTCGCCAGCGCGAAGCCGAAATCGCCCTGGAGCGTACCGAGCAACTGGCTCAAAACAGCGGCGAACTGCCGAAAAATCTCGATAAACAGTTCCGTGTTAACCGCGAACTGTCTAATGATCTCAACCAGCAGGCCCAAAGAATGGACCTGGTGGCCTCGCAGCAGCGAACGGCCAATAATCAGACCATTCAGGTGCGTCAGGCGCTGAGCACAATCCGCGAGCAGTCCCAGTGGCTTGGCGTCTCTAACGTGCTTGGCGAGGCGCTACGAGCTCAGGTTGCCCGTCTGCCTGATATGCCTAAGCCCCAGCAGCTTGATAATGAGATGGGGGAACTGCGTGTTCAGCGGCTGCGCTATGAAGATCTGCTCGAACGTCAGCAGCAGCTTCGTCAGATTAAGCAGGATGATGGCAGCCCGCTAACCACAGAACAGAAACGTATTCTTGATGCGCAAATCAAAACGCAGCGCGAGCTGATCGGTTCGCTGCTCTCAGGGTGTGACAATCTGATCCTGGAAGTGACCAAGCTGAAGGTGGCGAATGGCCAGCTTGAAGATGCGTTAAACGAAGTCAAAGAAGCCACCCACCGCTACCTGTTCTGGACGGCGGATGTGAATGCGTTAAGCCTGAATTTCCCGATGGATTTGGCGCGTGACCTGAAGAGCCTGCTGTCGCTGGATACGCTCGGCCAGCTGGGCGGCGCGATGGTGATGATGTTCACCAGCCGCGAAACCCTTATCCCGATTATTGGCGCCGTGCTGCTGGTTGGCTTCAGTCTCAGCTCCCGCCGCCACTACCGTGATTTTATGAACCGCTCGGCCAGCAAGGTCGGCAAAGTGACGCAGGACCGTTTCGGTTTAACGATGCGTACGGTGTTCTGGTCAATTCTCGTCGCCCTGCCCTTGCCGGTGCTGTGGATGGCGCTGGGTTATGGGCTGCAACATGCCTGGCCTTATCCTATCGCGGTAGCTATTGGCGATGGCATAACGGCAACCGTGCCGTTGCTGTGGGTCTTTATGATCAGCGCCGCTTTTGCCCGCCCGCAGGGATTGTTCATTGTTCACTTCCGCTGGCCTCAGGCCCGCGTTGCCCGCGCCATGCGCTTCTATTCGCTGTGCATCGGCCTGGTTGTGCCGCTGATTATGCTGTTGATAAGCTTCGATAACCTGGAAGATCGGCAGTTCTCCGCCACGCTGGGAAGACTCTGTTTCATCCTGATTTGCGGTGCGCTAAGCCTGGTCACCGTCAGCCTTAAGCGTGCCGGCATCCCGCTGCATCTGGACAAAGAAGGCAGCGGTGACAACCTGATTAACAAGATGCTGTGGAATCTGATGATCTTCATTCCACTGTTTGCCGCGCTGGCGTCCTGTATTGGCTATCTGGCGACTTCTCAGGCGCTACTGGCAAGGCTGGAAACCTCCGTTGCTATCTGGTTCCTGCTGCTGGTTATCTACCATATTATCCGCCGTTGGATGCTGATCCAGCGGCGCCGCATTGCCTTTGATCGTGCGCGAAATCGCCGTGCTGAGATCCTCGCCCAACGTGCGAAAGGCGAAGAGGAAGCGGTCGTTCCTCAAAGCAACTCCGACACGCTTGAAGTGGAAGAACCGGTAATCGATCTGGATGCCATCAGCGCGCAGTCTCTGCGGCTCGTTCGTTCCATTCTGACGCTGGTTGCGCTGATTTCGGTGATTGTGCTGTGGTCCGAAATTCACTCGGCGTTTGGCTTCCTCGAAAACATCCGTCTGTGGGATGCCAGCACTACGGTGCAGGGCGTTGAAAGCCTGCAACCAATCACGCTGGGATCGGTGCTGATTGCTATTCTGGTGCTGATCATTACCACCCAGCTGGTGCGGAATATGCCTGCCCTGCTGGAACTGGCACTGCTCCAGCACCTGAGCCTGACGCCTGGCACTGGCTATGCCATTACTACCCTGACGAAATACATCCTGATTTTCGTTGGCGGGCTGGTCGGGTTCTCAATGATTGGTGTGGACTGGTCGAAGTTGCAATGGCTGGTTGCCGCACTGGGTGTGGGATTAGGCTTTGGGTTACAGGAGATTTTCGCCAACTTTATCTCCGGCCTGATTATTCTGTTTGAGAAACCGATTCGCATCGGCGATACCGTCACCATTCGGGATTTGACCGGCAGCATTACCAAGATTAACACCCGCGCCACCACCATCACCGACTGGGACCGCAAAGAGATTATCGTGCCGAATAAGGCCTTTATTACCGAACAGTTTATTAACTGGTCGTTGTCAGACTCGGTGACCCGCGTGGTGCTGACTATTCCAGCCTCTGCTGAAGCCAACAGTGAAGAAGTGACCAATGTCCTGCTCACAGCAGCGCAACGCTGCCAGTACGTGCTGGAAGCCCCGCCGCCGGAAGCCTATCTGGTGGATCTTCAACAGGGTATTCAGCTGTTTGAGCTGCGTATTCACGCCGCAGAGATGGGGCACCGCATGCCGCTGCGCCATGAGCTGCATCAGCTTATTCTGCGGGGCTATCAGGAACACGGGCTGGAAATGCCGTTCCCACCTTTCCAGGTGCGCATGGAGACGATTGGACGCAAGACGCCAGCTCAGAATGGGGCTCCGGCTGCACGTTCTTATAAATCAGGCGGGTTGTAAAACAGCAGAGGCGGCAGTCCGCCGCCTCTTGAACGCTCAGCAGCGATCGACCGGGAAGGCAATCACTTCGCTCAGAGAGTCGGCTTTCAGCGCCAGCATCACGATGCGATCGACACCTAAGGCTACGCCTGAACAATCCGGCATCCCATGCGCAAGCGCAGCCAACAGGTTAGTGTCAATGGGTTGCTGAGGAAGCCCACGAGCCGCACGTTTCCGGTTATCCTGGTCAAAGCGTTGCTTCTGCTCGCGGCTGTCGGTCAGTTCGCGGAAGCCATTCGCCAGCTCAATCCCCTTGAAGTACACCTCAAAACGCTCTGCCACGCGGTGATCCTCCGTGCTGATCTCCGCCAGGGAAGCCTGACTGGCCGGAAAGTGGTATACAAAGGCCGGCTTATCTTTACCGATTTGTGGCTCAACACCCATCATAAACAGCAGTTGCAGTAGGGTGTCGCGGTCTTCTTCGCGGTTAGCCAAATCGCCCACGCCCAACTTCTCAGCCACTTCACGCAGCTGAGTTTTATCAGCCGACAGCGGATCGATTTCCAGATGGCGAATAAAAGCCTGCTGATAAGAGAGCGTTTCTGCCGGGGCGCATTCCAGCACCTGCTGTAACAGGTCATCGACTTCGTTCATCAGCCGGTACATGTCGTAATGCGGACGGTACCACTCCAGCATGGTGAATTCTGGATTGTGGTGGCGTCCCGCTTCTTCGTTACGAAAGCTGCGGCAAAGCTGGAAGATCGGGCCACTTCCTGCCGCCAGTAAACGCTTCATATGGTATTCAGGGCTGGTCATCAGATAGAGATCGAGTCCCTGCGCCGCGCCCGGCCCGACAAAGCGGGTCTGAAAAGGAAACAGATGAATATCGGTCACCGTGGCCTGGCTCATCGCCGGGGTTTCCACTTCCAGCACCCCGCGATCGGCAAAGAATCGCCGAATTTCCGCCATAATCGCCGCACGCTTCAGTAAATTGCTTATAGATGCGCTAGGCTGCCAGCTGGCCGTATCGCTCATTGTTTCTACTCCTCATCAGACAGGGTGAAGCAGTCTACCCGTACGGACATGAACACACAAATTTGCACCGAAAAATTCCCCTCATCACTGAAGATCGCCGTGCGATTGCACATCTCCTCAGTGAAAAATGTCGGCCAGATCGCGCTTTTTCTGTTTATTTCTCATACCAATACCCGAACATATCAAGTTTAGCGCTGATGGCCGGTTTTATACTGTTCTCCCTGGAAAAAGTGAGGATTTCCTGACCTTTTCCACTCTTCTGACACTCTGACAGGGAGAACACCGTGCAAACCTATACTGCCGATCTGGTCATTGTCGGCGCTGGCGGAGCTGGACTCCGCGCCGCTATTGCTGCCGCTGAAGCCTACCCCGCCTTGACTATTGCGCTGGTCTCGAAAGTCTATCCAATGCGTAGCCATACCGTAGCCGCAGAAGGCGGTTCTGCCGCCGTGACGCAATCCCACGACAGCTTCGATCTCCATTTTCAGGACACCGTTTCAGGGGGAGACTGGCTGTGCGAACAGGATGTCGTCGATTATTTTGTAGAGCACTGCCCAAGGGAGATGACCCAGCTTGAGTTGTGGGGCTGCCCGTGGAGCCGCCGGGACGATGGCACGGTAAACGTGCGTCGCTTCGGCGGGATGAAGATTGAGCGTACCTGGTTTGCCGCGGATAAAACCGGTTTCCATATGCTGCACACGCTGTTTCAAACCTCACTGAAATACCCGCAAATCCAGCGTTTTGACGAGCACTTCGTGCTGGATCTGCTGGTTGATGAAGGGGAAGCGCGGGGTCTGGTAGCCATGAATATGATGGAAGGCACGCTGATACAAATTCATGCCGGAGCCGTGGTGCTGGCAACAGGAGGAGCAGCCAGGGTCTATCGCTACAACACCAATGGCGGCATCGTCACAGGTGACGGTATGGGCATGGCGCTGCGTCATGGTGTGCCGTTAAGGGACATGGAGTTTGTGCAATATCATCCGACCGGACTGCCAGGTTCAGGGATCCTGATGACCGAAGGCTGCCGGGGTGAAGGCGGTATTATGGTCAACAAGGATGGCTACCGCTATCTGCAGGACTACGGAATGGGACCGGAAACGCCGCTCGGCCAGCCGAAAAACAAATATATGGAGCTGGGCCCGCGTGACAAAGTCTCTCAAGCCTTCTGGCATGAGTGGCGTAAAGGCCGAACCGTGGCCACACCACGCGGTGACGTGGTGCATCTGGATTTGCGCCATCTTGGCGAGAAGAAGTTGCTAGAGCGCCTGCCGTTTATCTGTGAACTCAGTAAAGCCTATATTGGCGTGGATCCTGCGCAGGCTCCAATCCCCGTGCGGCCTACAGCTCATTACACCATGGGCGGTATTGAAACCAACGCCCAGTGCGAAACGAGGATCGCCGGTCTCTTCGCCGTTGGGGAATGCTCATCAGTCGGCCTTCACGGTGCCAACCGTTTGGGCTCTAACTCGCTGGCTGAACTGGCCGTGTTCGGCAGGCTTGCCGGGGAAAATGCGGCCAGACATGCCGTTCAAGCCCATAAAAAATCCGCCAGCACGCTGGAAGCCCAGGCCAAAGACTGTGAAAAGCGCCTGCAAGGGCTGGTAAATCAACAAGGCAAAGAGAGCTGGTCAGAACTGCGAGATGAGATGGGGTTGGCAATGGAAGAAGGGTGCGGCATCTACCGCACGCCAGAACTGATGCAAAAGACCGTCGACAAACTGGCTGAGCTGCAGGAGCGCTGCAAGCATCTGCACATCAGCGATACCTCCAGCGTTTTCAACACGCAGCTGCTCTACAGCATTGAACTGGCGCACGGCCTTAACGTGGCCGAATGCATGGCTCATGCCGCCCTCCAGCGTAAAGAGTCCCGTGGCGCTCATCAGCGGCTGGATGAAGGCTGCACTACCCGCAACGACGAACAGTATCTGAAGCACTCCCTGAGTTTTTATCGCCCTGACGGTGCACCTGAAATCAGCTGGGATGAGGTCAACATTACCCGATCACCTCCGGCGAAACGCGTCTATGGTGCCGAATCTGAAGGTAAGGAGGCCCTCCATGAGTGAACTTGCTCACTGTAAAATTACGGTTCAGCGCTATAACCCGGAAGCCGACAAGGTTCCACGTCATGAAATCTTTGACGTTCCCTGGGACGAGCAAACTTCTCTGCTGGATGCGCTTGGTTTTATTAAAGATAACCTCGCGTGGGACCTGTCGTACCGCTGGTCTTGCCGGATGGCGATTTGTGGCTCCTGCGGCATGATGGTGAATGGTGTCCCCAAACTGGCCTGCAAAACCTTTTTGCGTCACTACCCGAAAGGCCTGCTGGTTGAACCGCTGGCACACTTCCCCGTAGAACGGGATCTGATTGTGGATATGAGCCGCTTTATCGAAAGCCTGGAGGCAGTAAAGCCGTGGATTATCGGTAACCCTCGGGACGCAGAACGAGGTCCTCACCGACAAACTCCGGCGCAGATGGCGAAGTATCATCAATTCTCCGGCTGCATCAACTGCGGTCTGTGTTACGCCGCCTGCCCGCAATTTGGCCTCAATCCGGAATTTATCGGCCCTGCAGCCATTACTCTGGCGCACCGCTACAACCTTGATAGCCGTGATAAAGGCAAGGCGCAGCGAATGCCAAAACTGAACGGCGAGAACGGCGTCTGGCCCTGCACCTTTGTTGGCTTCTGCTCGGAGGTTTGCCCGAAGCATGTTGACCCGGCAGCAGCTATTCAGCAAAGCAAAGTGGCCAGCGCTCAGGATTTCCTGATTACCACACTCAGACCGCAGTAGGGAGCCCTATAATGACGACGAAACGGAAACCCTTTCAACGCCCGATGCCGGCCAACTGGTGGCAAAAATCAGGCTACTACCGTTTTTATATGCTGCGCGAAGCCACGGCACTGCCCGCGCTGTGGTTCAGCGTTGAAATGATTTTTGGCCTTTTCGCCTTGAAGAATGGCGAGCAGAGTTGGCAGGCATTTGTCACCGTCTTACAACATCCCTTTATGCTGTTGATGAACACAGTCGCGCTGGCGGCAGCCTTGTTACACAGTAAAACCTGGTTTGAGCTGGCCCCTAAGGCCCAGGTCATCATGCTGGGCGGAAAAAAAATGCCCTCAGCTCCCGTCATCAAATGCCTTTGGGTTTTGATGGTACTGATTAGCCTGATCCTGCTGACGTGGGCACTGATAATGAGGGAAGCATTATGAAAAACACCTCACTGCGTTCAAATGAACCGGTGTTCTGGGGGCTGTTTGGTGCCGGAGGAATGTGGGCGGCTCTGGTCTCGCCTGTGGTTATTCTGTTGGCTGGATTGCTGCTTCCCTTAGGAATAGGGACAGAACGTGGACTCAGCTATGAGCATCTCCTCCAGTCGGCACAATCCCTGCCCGGACGCCTGTTCCTGTTTCTGATGATTGTCATGCCACTGTGGTGCGCACTGCATCGCCTGCATCATGGGATGCATGACATCCGACTTCCTGTTCCGGCAGGAAAATGGGTGTTCTACGGGCTGGCTGTCATTCTCACCGTAGTGACGGCAATTGGGGTGATCACGCTGTAATTCACAGGCGGCACGCCTGCCGCCTGAAACATCCTCTATACTCAAGCTATTCAATCTCAAAGGAATAGCTTATGTCTCTGTGGAAAATACTGGTCGCAGGCACCGTTGCCTTATTGTCCGTCGCCTGCAGCGTAACCCCGCCTAAGGGTGTTACGCCCATTGAAGGGTTTAATGCCGATCTTTATCTGGGTAAATGGTATGAAATCGCCAGACTTGACCACTCTTTCGAAAGTGGGCTTGATCATGTCACGGCAACCTACAGTAAGCGTGATGATGGCGGCCTGAAGGTGGTTAATCGCGGTTATAACGTGAAGAAGCAGCGCTGGCAGGAAAGTGAAGGTAAAGCCTATTTTACCGGCCCACAGAGCCGCGCAGCCCTGAAAGTGTCATTTTTCGGCCCGTTCTATGGCGGTTACAACGTGATTGCGCTGGATAACGAGTATCAGCATTCGCTGGTCAGTGGTCCGAACCGTGACTATCTCTGGATCCTTTCCCGTACGCCGCAGATTTCAGATCAGGTGAAAGAGTCAATGTTAGCGAAAGCCCGGGAGAATGGCTTTGATGTCAGCAAGTTGATTTGGGTGCAACAAGGAAAGTAGGCAATGAAGCCGGTGCGGGGAGCACCGGCATCGTAATTACTGAGCGCTTTTTTGAATCGCCTGGCCACCGGCTGACACGTCTTCACCCACGCCACGCGTGGTGTTACAAGCTGTGAGCACCGAAGAAAGCACCAGTACAGAAAGGAGTGAAATAATACTTTTCTTTAACATAGGAATGTCCTTTTAGCGTGAAGTAAAGTACAGCGAATTAAGCATAGCTGTAATTTGACCACATGCTATTGAAGCAGGTAGCAAAAGGACATTTTCGCGACAGATTAGTTGGCTGCGTGTGAGATAGCACCGCCGAGGTGTTGAACATCCTCACCAAACCCGTGAAAGGTATTGCAGGCGCTGAGCGCACTGGTCATAAGCACTGCTACAGCAATGAGTTTTATCCACTTCATCATCTGATTCAGCTCACATCGTTAAAGAAAAGGGGCCTGAGGCTCAGGCCCACTTCATCGGGCTTATTTCACGCGAGAAACGTATTCGCCTGAACGGGTATCAACACGGATCACTTCGCCAATCTGCACGAACAGTGGCACTTTGACCACGGCACCGGTAGACAGGGTAGCTGGCTTGCCGCCAGTACCAGCGGTATCGCCTTTCAGGCCTGGATCGGTATCAGTGATTTCCAGCTCAACGAAGTTTGGTGGCAACACCTGGATCGGCTTGCCGTTCCACAGGGTTACGATACATTCTGCGTTATCCAGCAGCCATTTAGCCGCATCGCCCACGGTCTTCTCTTCAACAGGGTGCTGTTCGAAGGTTTCCGGGTGCATGAAGTGGTAGAACTCACCGTCGTTGTACAGGTAGTTGAGGTTGGTATCTACTACGTCTGCGCCTTCAGCGGAGTCGGTAGATTTGAAGGTTTTCTCAACGCGGGAGCCGGTCAGCAGGCGACGCATTTTTACGCGTGCAAAAGCCTGGCCTTTACCTGGTTTAACGAACTCGCTCGATTCGATAGCGTAAGGTTCGCCTTCGAACATGATTTTAAGACCGGGACGGAAATCGTTGCTAGAATAAGTCGCCATAAAGGCCCTCTACAATTTAATACTGGTACTAAGCCAAAAAAATGGCACACATTGTAACCCTAAAAACCCCTTCGCGAGAAGAATGGTTGCATCAACTTGCGGATGTAATCACCGACCCAAATGAATTACTGCAACTTTTAGGCCTCGATTCGCACCCGGAGCTAACGGCAGGCAGTGATGCCCGACGTCTGTTTGCCCTGCGCGTCCCGCGGGCCTTCGCGTCCAGAATGCAAAAAGGCGATCCACAAGATCCGCTCCTGCTGCAGGTGATCACCGCCAGCCAGGAGTTTGTTGATGCTCCGGGTTACAGTACTGACCCGCTCGATGAGCAGAGCAGCGTGGTGCCGGGTCTGTTACATAAATATCGCAATCGTGCGCTGTTGCTGGTTAAAGGCGGTTGTGCGGTTAACTGCCGCTACTGTTTCCGCCGCCATTTTCCCTACCAGGATAACCAGGGAAACAAGCGCAACTGGCAGCAAGCCCTGGAGTATATCCGAGAGCAGCCAGAACTGGATGAGATTATTTTCTCCGGTGGCGATCCTTTGATGGCAAAAGACGCCGAACTGGACTGGCTCATCAGCGAACTGGAGCAGATCCCGCATCTGAAACGCCTCAGGATCCACAGCCGGTTGCCGGTGGTGATCCCCAGCCGTATCACCCGTTCGCTCTGTCAGCGGTTGGCGCAGTCGCGGCTGCAAGTGCTGATGGTGACCCACATCAATCACGCGCAAGAGATAGATGACGAGCTGCGGGATGCCCTGCAACAGCTGAAAATGGCGGGTGTCACGCTGCTTAACCAGAGCGTGCTGTTGCGCAATATCAATGATAATGCCACCACGCTGGCCACGCTCAGCAATGCCTTGTTTGATGCGGGAGTCCTGCCTTATTACCTGCATGTGCTGGATAAAGTGCAGGGTGCAGCGCACTTCTATGTTTCGGACGAAGAAGCCAGGGCGATTATGCGGGAACTGTTAGCCAACGTTTCCGGCTATATGGTACCGAAGCTGGCCCGTGAGATTGGTGGGGAACCCAGCAAAACCCCGCTCGATTTACAGCTACGCCAGATTTAACCACGCCACAAACACAAACAGGGGGAGGATCAATGATCCTCCCCCTGTCTTTTCTGCTTCAGACACTCTGCCAATCGCTAGTAAGCGGTCTCAACCTGCAGAGCGTAGCCGCAAACTGTTAAGGGCACTTGTACACCTGGCCGCTCATTTTGCTGTCCAGCGGGGCAAAGCTTGACCAGATGTTTTGCGTTGGGCTGGTTGCACCGTAAATCGTGTTGCCGCCCATTTCTGCCGCACGGTTGCGCAGATCGTTTGCCGCGCCACGCAGCGAGCTGCTTTCGCCGCCGCCAGCACCGCTTAACCAGTTGCTCTGCTCACCGGTCAGGTTGCCCAGCAGTTGGCACTCTTTCGCTGGTTGCTGGTCGGTAAAGCTGACGCGCTCACCCGCAGCACTCAGGGTGTTAGAACTGCTGCTACAGCCCGCCAGCAGCGCAGCTGCTACTGAAAGACCAAGCAAAACGTTAATCCGCATTTTAATCCCCATTATTATCATCAAAATACTCCGACGAGCCTACCATAAAAAAGCAGAATTCCTGAACTTACGTTAGCGTTTTGCCGCAAATTGTTCAGAGGAAAAAAAACCTGTTTCTAACCTCATAAACCTCACCCAAAGAACCGATTTTTTCCCTTGAGCTTTGTATGAACTAACGCGACAGAGTGCCATTGAACTGACAAGATTTAAAAAACAATAAACATGTAAAGGTCACCAGCAACACGGAATTTTCAGGGCAATAACAATGACAGAGTCTCAGCTGGCATTAGTGTGTTGAGTCATTCATTTGAATAACCCTAACCCAATAAAATAGTGCCAGGGAACGTCCATTTCATTGAACATGATTAAAAATCACTATAAGCCTGAAAATAAAATGGAAGAAACAATAGCTGCTAAGGCAACTCACTACCGGGAACCCGTTGTGCAGCGCTAAACATTCAGAGCGGAAAAGTCCAGCCCACCGATAACTTCCGAATTTAAAGCCGTAATACAGAAGTAAAAATAACGGTGTCAGGTTTAACAATAAATGGAATTTCGCCAATAGCATTCCGGGTAATACTGGCTGCTATGGTTTAGTGCTGGAGGCACGCTCCCCACAGGACGCTTTACTCTTTGCGGAAATAGATTACCTGAAAGGCCACCACATTGAATCGCCGGTTACGGCAAATGTGGGGAGTACGAATAGGCTTCTGATCTTGAATGAAATATCGCGGTAGACAACAAATAAGAAGCCCCACCAATTGGCGGGGCTTCTTTCTTCAGAACTGCTAAGGGCTACAGAGCTGGCACTTTTCAGTGAAGCCTGGCAGCAACACGACTTTCGTCGTATTACATCATGCCGCCCATGCCGCCCATACCACCCATACCGCCACCGCCTAAATCAGGGGTGTCGCCTTTCGGCAGATCGGTAATCATACATTCGGTGGTGATCATCAGACCAGCAATAGAGGCCGCATACTGCAGAGCAGAACGGGTCACTTTAGTTGGGTCCAGGATACCGAAGTCGATCATGTCGCCGTATTCTTCAGTCTGTGCGTTGTAACCGTAGTTACCTTCGCCCGCTTTCACGTTGTTAGTCACAACTGAAGGCTCTTCACCGGCGTTAGAAACGATCTGACGCAGTGGAGATTCCATTGCACGCAGTGCAACTTTGATACCCACGTTCTGGTCTTCGTTCTGGCCACGCAGATCAACCAGTTTAGAAGCCACGCGTACCAGTGCAACACCACCACCAGCAACAACGCCTTCTTCAACCGCAGCACGGGTTGCGTGCAGGGCATCTTCAACGCGAGCTTTCTTCTCTTTCATTTCAACTTCAGTGGCTGCGCCAACTTTCAGTACGGCAACGCCGCCTGCCAGTTTCGCTACGCGCTCCTGCAGCTTTTCACGGTCGTAGTCAGAAGTCGCTTCTTCAATCTGCTGACGGATCTGAGAGACACGGCCAGAGATAGTCGCTTCTTCGCCCACGCCATCAATGATGATGGTGGTGTCTTTGCTGATTACAACGCGTTTTGCCTGACCCAGATCTTCCAGAGTCGCTTTTTCCAGCTCCATACCGATCTCTTCAGAGATAACGGTACCGCCAGTCAGCACAGCGATGTCCTGCAGCATAGCTTTACGACGGTCGCCGAAACCAGGTGCTTTAACCGCAGCCACTTTCACGATACCGCGCATGGTGTTCACTACCAGAGTAGCCAGCGCTTCGCCTTCAACATCTTCCGCTACGATCAGCAGTGGTTTGCCAGCTTTCGCTACGGCTTCCAGCACTGGCAGCATTTCACGGATGTTGGAGATTTTTTTGTCAGCCAGCAGAATGAACGGGGTTTCCAGTTCTACTGCGCCAGTTTCTGGCTTGTTGATGAAGTACGGGGACAGGTAGCCACGGTCAAACTGCATACCTTCAACCACGTCCAGCTCGTCTTGCAGGCCGGTGCCTTCCTCAACGGTGATCACGCCTTCTTTGCCCACTTTTTCCATCGCCTGAGCAATCAGTTCGCCCACGGTTTCATCGGAGTTAGCAGAGATGGTACCTACCTGAGCGATAGCTTTAGAGTCAGAGCAAGGCACAGACAGTTTTTTCAGTTCTTCAACAGCGTGGATAACAGCTTTGTCGATCCCGCGCTTCAGATCCATTGGGTTCATGCCCGCAGCAACGGCTTTCAGACCTTCGTTAACGATAGACTGAGCCAGAACAGTTGCGGTGGTGGTGCCGTCGCCTGCAGCGTCGTTCGCTTTAGAGGCCACTTCTTTCACCATCTGAGCACCCATGTTTTCGAACTTGTCTTCCAGTTCGATTTCACGTGCTACAGAAACGCCATCTTTAGTGATGGTTGGTGAACCAAAAGATTTATCCAGAACCACGTTACGGCCTTTCGGGCCCAGGGTAACTTTTACTGCATCTGCCAGTACGTTAACGCCACGCAGCATTTTTACGCGTGCGTCATTACCGAATTTTACGTCTTTAGCTGCCATCTTAAAATATCCCTTAAATTCGTTTGTTCAGTGAGTTACGCGTAATTACGCTTCAACAATTGCCAGAATGTCGCTTTCAGAAATGATCAGCACTTCCTGGTTGTCGATTTTCTCAGTTTTCGCACCGTAGCCTTCGCTGAAGATCACAACATCGCCAACTTTAACGTCCAGCGGTTTCACATCGCCGCTTTCCAGGATACGGCCATTGCCAACTGCCAGTACTTCGCCACGGGTAGATTTACCGGCTGCGGAGCCAGTCAGCACGATGCCGCCAGCTGATTTAGATTCCACTTCTTTACGCTTGACGATAACACGGTCGTGCAATGGACGAATTTTCATTGATAACTCTCCTTTGAGAAGCCAATCAGGTTTTTGGGATGAACGCCGGGCTTCACTGGCACCGGCCTCGTGACGAAAGAGATAGGGCCTGGTAGAGGGGCTTTCAAGGGGAAAAAAATAAAAATTTCGCTTCTGCAAACCAACTGCACAAATAACAGGCAATCGTTTCCCCTGAAAAGCAAAAAGGCGGGAAATCCCGCCTTCGGCTCCGTTAACGGCGATCCTCAGGATCATCGTGCTCAAGGAGTTTGCTGTCTTTGCGCTCGAATTCACCGTCAACGGTGAAACCACTGTCCGGGCCTGCGCCTGTCCCGCGCCAAACCTTCAGGTGCGGCATCAGCTTCAGCGTCAGGTGCTTTTGCACTGGCGGCAGCAGCAGCAGCAAGCCGAGGAAGTCGGTGAAGAAACCAGGCAGCAGCAACAGGAAACCAGCGATGATCAGCGACACGCTTTTAATCATCTCGGCGGCTGGGCTATCACCGGCGGCCAGCTTCTGCTGCATCAGCATAAAGTTTTTCATCCCCTGGTTTTTTACCAGCGAGATACCAATGAGGGAACTGAACACCACCAGCAGCAGCGTCAGCAGCACGCCCATCACGTGCGCCACCTGAATGAAGAGAGTGATCTCAATCCAGGCGAGAATAAACAATACTAAAAACGGTAACCAGCGCACCGCAGTCTCCTGTCTGTCAGGGCCCTCTCGCGCAAGGCGGGACGGCAAAAATAGGGATCATCACGATCGTAGACTAATGAAATGGGCTCTTACAGAGCATTTTTCAACTACCTTATACGAAATTCATGTTGGTCATGAAGATGTGATCAATATCACACTAAGTCGAAGAGGTTTGAAAATGAACGCAATTTAAGTGATCTGGATTCAGGCTTTTTGCCCTTAACAGAATATGATCGTGCTCAGTCTACCGCAAATGGATAACATGTCGGCCGAGGCTGTTCATGACCAAAGATTCACTTTGATTGTGATGATCTACACCGACTTTTTGGGTGTATCCGGTAGCAAAAACAAGAAGGTTCTCATGACAAATAGCATTCGTATCGAAGAAGACCTGTTAGGTATGCGTGAAGTTCCGGCAGATGCTTACTACGGTGTTCATACTCTGCGTGCGATTGAAAATTTTTACATCAGTAACAGTAAAATCAGCGATATCCCCGAGTTTGTGCGTGGCATGGTAATGGTCAAAAAAGCAGCGGCGATGGCCAACAAAGAGTTGCAGACTATTCCCCGACATATCGCCAACACCATTATTCAGGCCTGCGATGAAGTGTTGAACAACGGCAAATGCATGGATCAGTTCCCTATCGATGTCTATCAGGGCGGTGCCGGCACCTCGGTCAACATGAATACCAATGAAGTGCTTGCCAACATTGGTCTGGAGTTGATGGGTCACCAGAAAGGGGAATACCAGTTCCTCAATCCCAATGACCACGTGAACAAGTGCCAGTCCACCAATGATGCCTACCCAACCGGTTTTCGTATTGCCGTCTATACCTCTATTTTAAAGCTGTTGGATGCCATCGGCCAGTTAAGCGAAGGCTTCCAGCGCAAAGCTGTTGAGTTTGAAACCATCCTGAAAATGGGCCGTACCCAGTTGCAGGACGCGGTGCCAATGACGTTAGGCCAGGAGTTCCACGCCTACAGCGTTCTGCTGAATGAAGAGATTAAAAACCTGCTGCGCACCGGCGAATTGCTGCTGGAAGTGAATCTGGGCGCCACGGCTATCGGTACGCGCCTGAACACGCCGGACGGTTATCAGGCACTGGCGGTGCAGAAGCTGGCCGAAGTCAGCAACCTGCCTTGTGTACCTGCGGAAGATTTGATCGAAGCGACCTCAGACTGCGGTGCCTATGTCATGGTGCACAGCGCGCTGAAGCGCCTGGCGGTTAAACTCTCTAAAATCTGTAATGACCTGCGTCTTCTCTCCTCCGGGCCTCGCGCTGGGCTGAATGAAATCAACCTGCCGGAATTGCAGGCTGGTTCTTCGATCATGCCTGCCAAGGTGAATCCGGTGGTACCAGAAGTCGTTAATCAGGTGTGTTTCAAGGTGATCGGCAATGACGTGACCGTGACGATGGCTTCTGAAGCGGGTCAACTGCAGCTGAACGTCATGGAACCGGTTATCGGCCAGGCGCTGTTTGAGTCGGTCCATATTCTGACCAACGCCTGTTCAAACCTGCTGGAAAAATGCGTGAACGGCATTACCGCTAACAAAGCGGTCTGTGAAGCTTATGTCTTTAATTCGATTGGTATCGTTACCTATCTCAACCCGTATATCGGCCACCACAACGGCGACATCGTCGGCAAGATTTGTGCTGAAACGGGCAAAAGCGTTCGGGAAGTGGTGCTGGAACGTGGATTACTGACCGAAGCAGAACTGGATGACATTTTCTCCACGCAGAATCTGATGTTCCCGGTGTATAAAGCCAAACGCTACACCGATGAAAATGATCAATAACAGTTCAACCTGACAGACCTTAAAGGCACGTGCGTTCGCAGAACGACGTGCCTTTTTTTATGGCACAGCCTACATATTATTAACGGTTAGTTATCAAAAAAGTCCAAGGAGTAGATCATGATTGTGCCGGAGTTAATTGTCGTCCTGTTGGCGATTTATCTGGGAGCGCGGCTGGGCGGCATTGGTATCGGTTTTGCCGGTGGCCTGGGAATGCTAATTCTGACGCTCGGCTTTCACCTCAAGCCGGGCGCCATTCCCTTCGACGTCATTGAAATTATTATGGGGGTTATTGCCGCCATTGCTGCCATGCAGGTAGCAGGCGGGATGGATTACCTGGTCAGCATGGCTGAGCGCCTGCTCAGGAAGCACCCGCGCTACATCACCTTACTTGCGCCTCTGGTGACCTATTTTATGACATTGATGGCAGGAACCGGGCATACGGCATTTTCCACCCTGCCGGTGATCGCTGAAGTGGCCAAAGAGCAAGGCGTTCGCCCTTCGCGTCCCTTATCCATTGCGGTTGTGGCTTCACAGATTGCTATTACCGCCTCGCCAATTTCGGCTGCGGTGGTGTTTCTTGCCGGGATCCTGGAGCCAAAGGGCATCAGCTATCTTGCACTGTTAGCCGTGTCGATCCCTTCAACCATGATCGCTATTTTCCTTGCAGCACTCATCACCAATTTCCTGGGGAAAGAGCTGAAAGAAGATGCGATTTACCAGCAAAAGTTGGCTAAAGGGGAAACCGTTCTGCGTGGTGCCGGGGTGTACGAAGCCAAACCCGGCGCAAAGCTGTCCGTTCTGCTGTTCCTGATCGGCATTGTCGCGGTGGTGCTCTATGCCACTGCCATCAGCGATGCCGTTGGCCTGATAACCAACCCGGTACTGCCGCGCAATGAAGCCATCGTGGTCTTTATGCTAACCGTTGCCGCCATCATCTGCTTTACCTGTAAAGTGGATACCGCGAAAATCCTCTCTGCCAGCACCTTCAAATCCGGCATGAGTGCCTGCATCTGCGTAATGGGTGTAGCCTGGCTGGGCGACACCTTTGTGAAAGCGCACATTGGCGAGATTCAGCAGGTGGCGGGCGACCTGCTGACTGATTACCCGTGGATGCTGGCGGTAATCCTGTTCTTTGCTTCCACGCTGCTCTATTCACAGGCCGCCACCACAAAAGCCTTGATGCCTGCTGCCTTACTGCTTGGCGTCTCACCCATCACCGCCGTAGCTTCGTTTGCTGCCGTCTCAGCACTGTTTGTGCTGCCAACCTATCCTACGCTGCTGGCCGCCGTAGAAATGGACGATACCGGTTCAACACGCATTGGGAAGTATGTCTTCAACCACTCGTTTATTGTTCCGGGCACCCTCGCGATTGCGCTGTCCGTGCTGTTTGGCTTTATCTTGGGTCACCTCATTTTATAGCGTCAGATCGGCCAGAATCACCTGAAAGCAATCCTTACCAGGGCGGAGCATTCTCCGCTCTGGTTTTCCACGTTACATCCTGAAAAACTCCCTGCCGTGACGGCATGTTATAGTTGCGTCGCACCCGAGGATTACCCTCTGAGCTCAGTCACAGCGCTGCCGGAAGTCTCTCCGCCCTCTGCCCGACTCAGCCCAACATGGAGAACGTGGTTACCCGTTATGGCTAAGCGCATTACATCACTGATTTTTATCCTGTTTACCACCCTGTTCAGCCTGAGTGCTTCGGCCTCGCTGTTCGGACAAAACAGCAACAGCCATTTCGGCACGGTTGACCAGGCCTTTGCTTTTGACTTCAATCAACAGGCTAACAAGCTGACGCTTAGCTGGCAGGTTAAACCCGGCTATTACCTCTATCGCCAGCAAATTACCCTCTCGGCTAACGGCGCGAAGCTCGCGGACTTTACGCTTCCTGAGGGCCAACCTCATGAAGACGAGTTCTATGGCAAAACCGAAATTTATCCGGAAAGTCTGACGTTACCTTTAGTCCTGCAGCAGGCGGGCAAAGGGGCAACGGTCAGCGTCACTTATCAGGGTTGTGCCGCAGCAGGATTCTGTTATCCACCGGAAACACGCAGTGTGCCGTTAGAGGAAGTGAAAGCTGGCAGCGTTGTCACCGGTCAGGCTGTTACTGAGTCTTCAACCCAGCATAATGGCGCTGCGTTGACGACTAGCGCTTCCGCACCGGTAAGTGCTCAGACTTCGCCAGACGGAAGCCTGCCATTCTCGCCACTTTGGGCGCTGCTGATCGGCATTGGCGTAGCCTTCACTCCCTGTGTGCTGCCGATGTATCCCTTGATTTCCGGCATTATTCTCGGCGGCAATCGTCAATACTCTCTGGGTCGTTTGTTCGCTTTGGCGATGGTTTATGTCCAGGGCATGGCGCTGACTTACACGGTAATGGGCGTGATTGTGGCGGCGGCAGGCCTGCGTTTTCAGGCTGCGTTGCAGGCACCAGCCATTCTGATTGGGTTGTCCGTGCTCTTTATCCTGCTCTCTTTGTCGATGTTTGGCCTGTTCACACTGCAGCTGCCTTCTTCGCTACAAACTCGGCTGACGCTCTGGAGCAACCGCCAGCAAGGTGGATCGCTTACCGGCGTCTTTTTGATGGGTGCGCTGGCTGGGTTGATTTGCTCCCCCTGCACCACCGCACCCCTTAGCGCGATCCTGCTTTATATTGCTCAAAGCGGGAACATGCTGGCTGGCGCTGGCACGCTCTATCTGTACGCGCTGGGAATGGGGCTACCGCTGATTGCCGTCACGCTGTTTGGCAACCGCCTGCTGCCTAAAAGCGGCGCCTGGATGCAAACGGTCAAAGAAGGGTTTGGATTTGTGATCCTTGCTTTGCCCGTGTTTCTGCTGGAACGAGTGATTGGCGATCAGTGGGGCCTGCGTCTGTGGAGCCTGCTGGCCGTCGCCTTCTTCGGCTGGGCCTTTATCAGTTTGAAGTCTGGTAACGGCTGGCTGCGCCTTGGGCAAATAGTGATGCTGGCAGCCGCACTGGTTGCTGCACGTCCTTTACAGGACTGGGCATTTTCATCCCCAAGTCAAAACGCAGCCATCGCACACCTTAACTTCACCCGTATTAGTGACACTGACCAGCTAAATAAAGCGCTGCAAAACGCTCAGGGACGCATTACCCTGCTCGACCTCTACGCTGACTGGTGTGTGGCTTGCAAGGAGTTCGAGAAATACACCTTCAGCCAGCCAGACGTTCAAAGTGCGCTGAGCAACACCCAGCTGCTGCAAGCTGATGTCACGGCTAACAATGCCCAGGACAGCGCCTTGCTAAAACAGCTGCAGGTTCTGGGGCTGCCAACCATTTTGTTCTTCGATGCCAGCGGCAAAGAAATCCCCCACTCCCGAGTCACGGGCTTCATGGATGCCGCCGCTTTCCAGCAGCATTTGCAGAAACTCGCGGAGTAAACGACACTAGGGTGTGATTTCCCGGTTAAGAACCGCGAAACGGGCATTCAAGAGGAGAGTCACTTGCAACGTGAACAGGTACTCGAGCATGCATTAAACATACTCGAGCAAAAAGGCCTGGCGGCCTCAACGTCTTTCGCCGACATGGCACAAGCGGTGAACTGCCAGTTAGAGGATCTGCACCGCTTCTGGCCAGATCGTGAAGCGTTGCTGTATGACGCCCTGCGCTACCACAGCCAGCAAATCGATATCTGGCGGCGTAAGCTGTTGCTTGATGAGACGCTGAATGCAGAACAAAAGCTGATGGCCCGCTATCAGGTGCTGGAAGATGCGGTGAAAAACCAGCGCTATCCTGGCTGTTTGTTTATTGCGGCCTGCAGTTTTTATCCGCAGCCTGACCATCCCATCCATCAGGTGGCTGATTTACAGAAACAAGCCTCCTGGCAGCATACTCACAGTCTGTTAACCGAGCTGGAAACTGACAATCCAACGCTGGTTGCTCATCAGATGGAGTTGATCCTTGAGGGCTGCCTGAGCCGTCTGTTGGTGACACGCAACGTGCAGGAAGTGGTTACGGCCCGCACGCTGGCTGAGGACGTTTTAAGCATTGCGTTATGCCGTAAAAATGGCGCACTGGCCTGAGCAAAACCCCTGCTGTCTGTTTGAAAAGCAAGCAATCAGCAGCCGTTTAAGGGATTTTTGTGACAAAGCCGTTGACGCAAGACGGCCTTTACGGTTTAATGCGCCCCGTTGCCCGGATAGCTCAGTCGGTAGAGCAGGGGATTGAAAATCCCCGTGTCCTTGGTTCGATTCCGAGTCCGGGCACCATACATCGAAGCACACTGGTTAGAAGTAAGCTTTTAACGGGTGTCAAAACGAAGGTGGTGTTCAAGCAACGATGACTGCATTTTCAACGGCATCATCCAGAATTGAATAACATGACCTTCAGGAAAGGGTATCAGTTAACGCTGATGCCCTTTTTTTCGTTTGCGTAAAAATGGCATTCACTGTTTCCTCAGTCAGTCACGTCCTCAGGCAATCCCCCCACTTTCTGGCAGCAGCGCTCAATGCCCTGCCAGTCAAAAGCTGAATTAAGCATTAAATAACATAGTGTTAACAATTATCCGCTAAAATAACGGCCGTCAGACTTGATCCTGAGTCGCAAATGATAATACTGTATTTATATACAGTCATTTTGTGAGCCATCATCATGAACCTTCTTCAGCTTGCCGAAGTGCGGGAAAGCCTGCATTTACCCCTCTTTCTTGCCCGCGTGCCCTGTGGCTCGCCTTTTACTGCAGAGGACGATGTTGGGCAGCGCCTGGATCTCAATAACTTGCTGATCCAGCGACCAGACTCAACCTACTTCATTAAAGTGAGTGGTGAGTCGATGAAGGATGCAGGGATCGACGACGGGGATTTACTGGTGGTGGATAACTCTCTAACCGCCGGTCACGGTGATATTGTGGTCGCCGCTATCGACGGAGAGTTTACGGTTAAAAAACTGCAGCTGAGGCCAGCGGTACAACTGCTGGCAATGAACGCAGGCTGGCCGCCGATTGTGCTCTCCGGGGAAGACAAACTGGAGATCTTTGGCGTGGTGACGTTCACCATCAAAGCGATGGAATAATTAAGGGGCAAGGTATGACAACGTTCATTGAACATTCCGCTACCGGTGAGGTGCTCTCTTCTCAAACGGCACGTTTTCGTTCTCCTGCCCGGCACGAAATCACCTTTCTGTTCAGTAAATTACAGGATTTGGTGCCGACCAATCACGACTGCTATCTGACCTCCTGCAATGGCACCCTGTGCATTATCGATCGTTACCGTCCTGCCATTGCTGGCAGCCGCGTGCTGGTTGAACTGGATGGCAGCTGCAGCTGGGCACGAGTCCGGCAAAACCCTCAACAGCTTGTCACCGATGAGGGGGACATTATTGAAGGGGAGCAACTGGATGAGGTGACGGTGATAGGCGTAGCCATCCGGGAAGTGGTATCAACGTATCTGGCCCCTCGCCCCTGCCTTTGAACTCTCCCTTTGCGGCTTAACTGCGATCGATCACGCGTCCCGTTCAGCCGCACATAAATCACAGTTTTTCACCGATGTGCTCTGTAGTATGGAACTTACATGCCCAATCAGGCTGCTACCCTCAGGGTGGTCGCCGCTGGATAAGTCACATTCAGGAGCCGTTCAGATGGTGAAGGAGTCAGGCGTCATTACCCGACTGGAGCAGTTACTGGGTAAAGAGCAGGTGCTGACCAGCGAGGACAGCAAAGCTTACTACACGAAAGGCTTCCGCGTTGGCAGCGGTAAAGCGTTGGCGGTGGCGATCCCACACACGTTGATGCAACTCTGGCAGGTGCTGCAGGCCTGCGTAGCCTGTGACAGCATTATTCTGATGCAGGCAGCCAATACCGGCGTCACCGGCGGCTCAACGCCTGATGGCGCAGAGTACGACCGCGAAGTGGTGATTGTCAGCACCCGGAAGTTGAAAGGCGTGCAGGTGATCGACCAGGCCAGGCAGGTACTGGCTTTCCCCGGAAGCACCCTTACTGAACTGGAAAAAGCGCTGCTGCCCCACGGCAAAGAGCCCCACTCCGTTATCGGATCTTCCTGTATTGGTGCTTCAGTGATTGGTGGAGTGTGTAATAACTCCGGCGGCTCACTCATTCGCCGTGGCCCCGCCTTCACTGAAAAATCGCTGTTTGCGCGCATCAATGCTGATGGGTCTTTGCAGCTGGTAAATCATCTGGGTATTGAGTTGGGTAGTACACCGGAAGAGATGATCGCTAATCTGGAATCACAGCAATTTAGCACCGGTACAGCGCCAGACTGGGAAGGCAAAATCTGGGCAGATGATTATGCCGCTATCCTGCGTGATGTAGAGGCGGACACGCCAACTCGCTACAACGGTAACGTGCAGTATCTCCACGACAGTTCAGGCAGCGCTGGCAAGGTCGCCGTATTTGCGGTACGCCTCTCCACTTTCGATGCCAGCGATAAAACCCGCACTTTTTATATCGGCACCAATGATGAAACCGAGCTGGTTGCCCTGCGCCGTTATCTGCTTGCAGGACTGTCGGAATTGCCGTTGCAGGCGGAATATATCCACCGCGATGCGTTTGACCTGACCGTGCGCTATGCCAAACATATGTACTGGGCCATCAACCGCTTCGGCCCGGAAGCCTTGCCGCAGCTGATGGCGAACAAAGCAAAATGGGATATTCGGGTCAAAAACCTCAAGGTCTTGCCAGCAAACTTTGTCGATAAAGTGCTGCAGTTTGCCAATAACGTGACGCCAAAAGGGGTTGCCCCACGCATCCTGGCTTACCGTGAACGTTTTGAGCACCATCTGATGATCAAAGCGGAAGCGCGTCATGCTGATGAGTTGCAGCGCTTACTGGAAGCCTTCTTCAGCGATAAGTCCGGCCAGTATTTTCCCTGCGACAGCCGCGAAGAGCGCGATGCTTTCCTGGTGCGTTTCGGCGTGGGTGGTTGCACCATCTCTTATTGCGATTACAAAGGGATTAATACCGACCAACGGCTGATCGCCTTTGATGTCGCTTTACGTCGTAACGATACAGAATGGCGGATTAAATTGCCGCAGGCTCTGCAGGACAAGGTGCAGGAAGACTCCTGTTGCGGGCACTTCTTCTGCTTTGTGAATCATCAGGACTACATACTGAAACCCGGCGTGGATGCGGTTGCCTTTAAACACGCGGTGCTGAAGTACCTCGACCAGCGAGGCGCGAAATACCCGGCGGAGCACAACGTAGGCCATCTTTATCACGCGTCCTGTGAACATGAGTCACACCTGCGTCAGCTCGATCCCACTAACAGCTGTAATCCGGGGATTGGTAAAACGAGTAAGAAGAAATTCTGGCAGTAGATCGGGCAGAAAAAGCCTGGCGGAGGAGAGAACAACAGTGCGGAAAGCAGGCCTTCCGCACGGATAAACTTACTTAGCGTAAGCTTCAGTAGAGATAGTCAGCTTCACATCATCGCTGACGGCTGGCACATATTTATCCAGCTTGAAATCAGAACGCTTAAAAGTGGTGGTCGCGTCAAAGCCAACCGCCTGCTTCTTCACCATTGGATGCATACCCTGCTTGTTCAGCACGGCATGCAGGATCACGGGTTTGGTAATATCTTTGATGGTCAGGTCGCCATAAACGTCCATTTTATTTTTCCCTTTGCTGACCACTTTCGTGCTTTTAAATGTCGCAGTTGGGAATTTGGTCACGTCGAAATACTCTGCCCCTTTAAATTCGGTGGTCAGCGCATCAACATGGGTATTTATAGTGTCCACCGGAATGGAAACATCGACTTTGGATTTAGCAACGTTGCTGTTGTCAAAATCAATATTCCCGGTGATGCCAGATAAATCAGCAGTAGGATGCGAAAAACCAAAGTGAGTCCAGGAAACCACTACTGAAGTGTGCCCGGAGTCCATCGCATAGCTTTCAACTGCCGCAGCAGAAAACTGAGAGTAGAGTGCAGCAGTAATAACTAACGGGACGGATATTTTTTTGATTAATGACATGCATCTGGCCTTTATTTTCACGAAATGTAGTGGCGATAGTGCAAGATTATTTCCCGGGCCGATAGTGAAGATATTTGACCGGGTCTGTCAAAAAGATTAAGCGACAGGCGAAATTACTTTCCAGCCAGCAACAAGAAGAGAGGGAGAGCCAGGCTCTCCCGTAGCGATTACGCTTTAGTCACGAAGGCTTTGACCACATCCTGCCAAGGTGTGGTTGGGTGACCGGTCAGTTTGCTGAGCGTGTGGCTGTCATCAAACAGGCCCCCTTTTGCCGCACCGGCATCAGAATCTGCCAGCATTTCTGCCAGCCAGTCTGGCAGACCTGCGCCCTTCAGCGCGGCGGAAAAATCAGCCTGAGGCATATCGATATGCTGGATCGCTTTGCCACTCTGCTTAGCGATCTCTGCGGTAAATTCCGCCAGCGTGTAGGCTGTGTCACCGGACAGTTCATAAATTTTCCCTGCTGCATCATTGCCTGCCAGCACGGCGGCTGCGGCTTCGGCATAATCCTGACGGCTGGCTGAGGCAATCTTGCCCTCTCCTGCCGCGCCGATAAAGGCGCCGTGAGTGATGGCAGGTGCGATGCTGGCCGCGTAGTTTTCGGTATACCAGCCGTTACGCAGGATAGCGTAGGGCACACCCGAGGCGATCAACGCCTGCTCAGTAGCAACGTGTTCAGCAGCCAGACCCAGCGCGCTGGTGTCCGCATGCAGCAAACTGGTGTAAGCCAGCAGAGACACACCCGCTTCTTTAGCGGCTGCGATCACCGCTTTGTGCTGAGCCTCACGCGCGCCCACTTCGCTGGAGGAGACCAGCAGCACTTTTTCCACGCCACTGAACGCGCTGGCTAAGGTTTCTGGTTTTGCATAGTCAGCCTGGCGTACCTGAACACCCAACTCCGCAAACTCCGCAGCCTTCTCAGGCGAACGAACTGCGGCAATAATCTCCGCAGCAGGCACTTTCTTCAGTAAGGCTTCAATCACTAAACGGCCCAGTTGGCCAGTCGCGCCGGTTACAGCAATCATGATGATCTCCTGTGGAATGCATAAGGTGTGGCGGCGGTTGCCGCGTAAATCGCTTTCACCCAATCAGCCTATGCCATACACTAATTAAAAGTAAGTACTTACAGGAATGTTAGTATGCAAAAAAATGAAGAAAGTCCCAGCCTCTCGCTCAGCGACAAGTTTCGCCGGGGTGAACTGTTTGATGCCAACTGTCCCTCCAGGGATGTACTGAAGCGCCTGACCAGCCGCTGGAGCCTGCTTATCCTCGTCGCCTTGCAGGATGACACCCTGCGTTTCAGTGAACTGAGAAGAAAAATCGGCGGCATCAGCGAACGAATGCTGTCGCAGACGCTGAGGTTTATGGAAGAGGATGGCTTTGTAGAGCGTATAGCCTATGACGTTATTCCGCCACACGTTGAATACCGGCTCTCGCCAAGCGGGCAGGAAGTGCGGGAGCAGGTTGTAGGGTTAGCCGACTGGATTGAGATGAATCTGCAGCAGATTATGGCTCATCGCCGCCAGCATACCGCCGACGCGGAGAAAGTGTGAAGCGCTTCCCCTGCCAGGCTGCACAGGGGAAAAGTGGCCTTTAACGGCGCTTTCTTTGGCTTACCACGCTGATAACAAATGAAAAACAATTAGCCCACCTGCTGAATCTATTTAGCTAACAATGTCGGCCCGGCAGGCCGATCGGAGGAGAGAGGAATGACCCAGCCCAACGTTGGCGTAGGCATATTGATTGTGCGGGAAGGCAGGCTGTTACTGGGCCGACGTAAAGGAAGCCACGGCGCAGACAGCTG
>NZ_JBAVTT010000020.1:0-19963 GCF_049696395.1 Erwinia sp. | reverse complement strand
TTTGGTTACGCCACCTCGCTGATTGGCTTTATGGTGCTGTGCTGCGTGGGCCGTTATGTGCTGGCTGATTATTATGAAGCTTTCGAGATGCCGTCAATGATCCTGATTAAGCTAAATATGTTCCTGTCGGGTATGTTGCTGGCCGAAGCGGTGCGCCGTAAAGCGCTGCTGTATGTGGCCTTTGCGCTGCTGGGCCCGGTTGCCAGTAAGGTGATTGGCCTGGAAGCCATTCCACTGCAACTGGCAATGGAAGTGCTGATGATTGTTGGCATGGCCGCTATCCTGTGGCAGTACGCTGAAGGCAGCCTGATGACGAAAGCGATCGCCCTGCCCCGCAAGCTGCTGAACAACCGCGTAAGCACCTGGTTAGGCGACGTCTCGTTCTCGGTCTATCTGTTGCATTTGCTGATTGTCATCCCAGCCATTGCGCTGCTGCTGACCCATACCGGCCTGGCTGGCAAAAGCGACCTGGTGCGCTTCGCAACGGTCTGCGCAGTCTGCATCCCGGTTACCTATGCTCTGGGATCTTTGCTTTATCGCTACGTTGAAAAGCCTGGGATTATGATTGGGAAGAAGGTCTTGGGCCAACGACCTGTCGCCAGGGACATAGCGGGTTAAATCAAAGTAAGTGGGGGAGCAATTCCCCCACTCTATTTTTCGCATAGCGAAAGACATGTTGTTGCCACGCAAACAACATCCCAACTTAAATTCCCCCGCTCTTCATGACGCCCTGGTTATGGTTTACCATGTAGCGCTAAGTCGTACCCTAAATCAGCCAACCAAGCAGTGGAAAATCGCCAGTGAAAGAGAACAAGCCGCAGCCCACCTTCCTGTTCCATGACTACGAGACCTTCGGCAAAAGCCCGTCGCTGGACCGGCCTGCGCAGTTCGCCGGGATCCGCACTGATATGGACTTCAACATCATAGGTGAGCCTGAGGTGTTCTATTGCCAGCCTGCGGATGACTATCTGCCTCAGCCTGAGGCGGTGATGATCACCGGGATTACGCCTCAGTTGGCGAAGGCTAAAGGGATTACCGAGGCGGCTTTCACCAAACGCATCCATACACTGTTTAGTGAGCCCAATACCTGCATCGTTGGCTATAACAATGTGCGGTTTGATGATGAGGTCACGCGTAACCTGCTTTACCGTAATTTTTACGATCCCTATGGCTGGAGCTGGCAGCAAGGCAACAGCCGCTGGGATCTGCTGGATGTGATGCGCGCCTGCTATGCATTGCGCCCTGAAGGCATCGAGTGGCCAGAAAATGAGGATGGCTTACCGAGCTTCCGACTGGAGCATTTGACCAAAGCCAACGGCGTTTCCCACGAGAATGCGCATGATGCGATGTCGGACGTTTATGCGACCATCGCCATGGCTAAACTGGTGAAAGAGAAGCAGCCTCGCCTGTATGACTTCCTGTTCACTCATCGTAATAAGAATAAGATCTCTACTCTGATTGATATTCCACAGATGAAGCCGCTGGTGCATATCTCCGGGATGTTCGGCGCATTCAGGGGTAACACCAGCTGGATTGCACCGCTGGCATGGCATCCGGTGAATAAAAATGCGCTGATTACCTGTGATTTGGCGGGGGATATCACTCCCCTGCTGGAACTGGATGCGGATACCTTGCGTGAGCGTCTTTACACCCGCAGGGACGAACTGGGGGACAACGCCCCGGTTCCGGTCAAGCTGATGCACATCAACAAATGCCCGGTGGTGGCTCCGGCCAACACGTTACGTCCGGAAGATGCCGAACGTCTGGGGATCGATCGCCAGCGCTGCCTGGATAACCTAGCCATTCTGCGTCAGCACCCGGAAGTACGAGAAAAAGTGGTGGCGTTATTTGCGGAAGCAGAACCTTTTGCGGGTTCCAGTGATGTTGATGCCCAACTGTATGATGGCTTCTTCAGCGATGCCGATCGCAACACCATGAATATCATTCAGCAAACGCTGCCGGAGAATCTCCCCGCGCTGGATCTGACCTTTAACGATGCCCGTATTGAGAAACTGCTGTTCCGCTTTCGGGCCCGAAACTATCCAGGCACGCTGGATGAAGCCGAGCAGAAGCGTTGGTTGCAGCATCGTCGTGAAGCCTTAAACCCGGAGCGGGTACAGAGCTATGTGCAGGAACTGGAAATGCTGCTCAATCAGTATGAAGGGGATCAGGCGAAAATCAGCCAGCTCAAAGCACTGTTCGATTACGCCCGCGAACTGGTTTCTTAATCTTCTGACAGAACGGATGTCTCGCCGCTCATCATTATCCTCGTCTGCAGTCGGAAGAGGATAATGACGACAATGTGCAGCAGAAACTGACGATCAAAAAAGGGCGCCGAAGCGCCCTTTTCAATTGCAACCAAGCCTGAAACTTACATCGGCTCTTCAGTGCACTGCGGCACCGGGTTGCGGAAGCTGCGGGTTACAAAGGCCAGATAGATCAGGCCAATCGTGCCCCACACCAGACCCAGAATCATCGAGCTCTCTTCCAGGTTGATCCACAACGCACCTACTGTAAAGGCGCCACACAGCGGCAGCAGCAGGAAGTTGAAGTTGTCTTTCAGCGTTTTATTGCGGCCTTCACGGATCCAGAACTGCGAAATCACCGACAGGTTAACAAAGGTAAACGCCACCAGCGCACCAAAGTTAATCAGCGCCGTTGCGGTCACCAGATCAAAAGTGATTGATGACAGAGCAATCACGCCAACCAGCAGTACGTTCAATGCCGGGGTACGCCATTTCGGATGGATATAACCGAAGAAACGCTCCGGGAAGACACCATCACGGCCCATCACATACATCAGACGGGAAACGCCAGCGTGCGCAGCCATACCGGAAGCCAACACGGTAACACAGGAGAAGATCAGAATGCCGAACTGGAAGGCTTTGCCTGCCACGTAAAGCATGATCTCTGGCTGTGAAGCGTCAGGATCCTTGAAGCGCGAAATGTCCGGGAAGTACAGCTGCAGGAAGTACGACACCACCACGAAAATCACCCCACCGATCAGTGCCGTCAGGAAGATTGCTTTAGGGATGACGCGCTCTGCATCTTTGGTCTCTTCAGACAGCGAGCTGATGCCGTCGAAGCCCAGGAATGAGAAGCACAGGATGGTCGCACCGGTAATCATCGGCACTACATGCGCATTCTCCGACCAGAAGGGTTTGCTGCTGACCAGCGTACCGGCACCTTCACCGTGCGCCACGCCGTAAACCACCATCGCCATAATGACGATCATCACCACCACCTGCAGCACCACGATCACGCTGTTAAAATTGGCGACCGTTTTGATGCCTTTAAGGTTGGAGAGCGTCATAAAGCCGACCAGCATCACCACGAAGATCCATGACGGGATACCCGGCACCAGCGCTTCAAAGTAAATTTTAGCCAGCAGAATGTTGATCATCGGCATGAACAAATAGTCCAGCAGCGATGACCAGCCCACCAAAAAGCCTACGTGTGGGCTGATAGCTTTTTGAGCATAGGTATAGGCCGAACCCGCAGAGGGGAAGCGACGGACCAGCTTGCCATAGCTCAGTGCTGTAAAGAGGATAGCGATTAACGCAAAGGCGTAAGCCGTGGCCACGTGACCATCGGTCAGGCCAGAGACAATGCCGAAGGTATCGAACAGGGTCATTGGCTGCATATAGGCCAGGCCCATCATTACCACAGGCAATAATGTCAGCGTTTTTTTCAGTTGCGGACGGGACGTTTGAGGATTAAGCGACATGATTCAGCCTCCCTATAGCGTCAATCGTTCTGGATTGAACCACAGGGAAACTTCGCGCAATGCGAGAGCTGTTTTTAAAGAGGGTAACGGACTGGCAGGCGTGGGTGAAGAAAGTGCCTGCCGCGGCGCCGTAGTCATCACGCTGGCGAATACCGGCGTGCACTGGTGAAATAAAATGTAGCCCCATCGTTCTTATCCTCTACATAGCACGTCCGTGCGTGCTAAAAGCAACTATCTATCCGGTTCTGGACCGGCCTCTTAAAAGCGAATGTGTTTACTGCAAAAAAATAACCGGCGCATAAGCGACGGTTATAGATTCATTTTGCAGGGCGCATATTCTGCACCAGACGGAGGGAGGATGACAAGAGGTTAAGGCCTTCGGTGACAATTTCTTTACTTGCGGTCAAGGGGATAAGGAATCGGATGACATTGGCTCTTACGCCGCAGGAGAGCAGAATCAGCCCCTGACGCCCGGCTTCCTGCACCAGTGCCTGCGTCAACGCTTTATCAGGGCGGGTGCGGTCGCGCTCCTCAACTAACTCCATCGCTACCATAGCGCCTACGCCACGAATATCGCCAATGCAGTCAAACTCCTCTGCCAGGTGCTGTAACGCGCTCTTCAGCCATTCACCCTGCTCACAGGCTTTGGCATTCAGCTGCTCATCATCGATTATTCCTATGACGGCCAGCGCAGCCGCAATACCGATTGGCGATCCGGCGTAGGTTCCCCCCAGACCACCAGCCTGCGCTTTTTCCATCAGCGATTTACGGCCAACCAGCGCAGAAAGAGGGAAGCCGCCAGCCAGGCTTTTTGCCATAGTGACCAGGTCTGGCTCCACGCCGCTGTGCTCAATCGCAAAGGTTTTACCGGTTCGACAAAAACCACTCTGGATTTCATCGGCAATCAATACGATGCCATGTTCATCACAGATTTTACGCAGCTGCTGGAGAAAAGAGGTGGGCGCGGCGTAAAAACCCCCTTCGCCCTGCACCGGTTCAATGATGATGGCGGCAACATCATCAGGAGACACATCTGCCGCGAAAATCCCCTGCAGCGAAGCCAGCGACTGGGTTTCACCGATCCCTAAATAGTCGGCCGGGTAAGGCGCATGGAAAATTCCCCCGGGGAAAGGTCCATAGCCTTTTTTATAGGGCTGAACTTTACCGGTCAGCGCCATTCCCAACAGCGTCCGGCCATGGAATCCCCCGCGAAACGCAATCACCGCGCTGCGCCCTGTCGCAATCCTCGCGACCTTAATGGCATTCTCTACCGCTTCTGCACCCGTCGACATCAGCAGGGTTTGTGTCTGCTCAGCAATCGGCACCAGCGCGTTCAATTTTTCGGCCAGCTCAATATAACTGCCATAAGGCGTGACCTGGAAACAGGGATGAGTGAAACACTCCAGTTGCGCCGCGACGGCCTGAATGACTTTTGGGTGATTATGCCCGGTATTCACCACGGCAATCCCAGAGGCGAAATCGATATAGCGCTTGCCTTCCACATCCCAGATTTCGGCGTTTAACGCCTTCTGCACATAGACCTGCAGAGAATTCCCCACACCCTGCGTGACGGCTGCTTCACGTCTCGCCTGCCATTGCTGGTTGGTTTGCGTCATTTTATAGCCTCCCGTCAGGCGTTTTTCAGCATCCAGTCGATTTCCGTTGCGGTGATCAGTCGTTCAAAATGCATCAGCTCATGGTGTTTGCAGCTGTGCCAGACGAAGCCGAACCGCTCACCCAACAGTTTTTGCAGCGCAAAACTTTGTTCAAACTCATACAGCGCATCGCTCTGACGGATCGGCAATGGATTGCCATCCGCTTCATGGCCGTTGCCGGTTATCGCTGGCGGTAAGGGCAGTTGGTTATCCATGCCGTGCAGCATGCCCGCCAGAATTGCCGCCATCACCAGATAGGGATTGGCATCGGCTCCGGCAACACGGTATTCAATACGGTGATTGTCGATATCCCCGCAAGGAATACGCAGCGCAACCGTCCGGTTGTTATGGCCCCATGAAGCCTGTAAGGGCACAAAGGCTTCGGGCAGGAAACGACGATAGGCATTGACGTTCGGTGCCAGCAGCGCCATTGAAGCCGGCATCAGATCAATCATGCCAGCCAGCGCGCGCTTCAGCAGCGGCGAGTTGCTACCGTCATCACAGGCAAAAGCATTGTGGTCCGCGGCATCCAGCACGCTGATATGCACATGCATGCCACTGCCGGCGTACTCTTCATAAGGCTTGGCCATAAAGGTGGCGGTCATACCGTGATTTTCAGCCACCTGGCGCACCAGGCGTTTCAGCTGAATGGCATGGTCGCAGGCGCTGAGGACATTGCGGGTATGATGCAGATTGATTTCGAACTGGCCGGGAGAAGCTTCAGCCAGTGCGCCATCGGCTGGAATTCCCTGCTGCTTCGCCAGCGTATCAATCTCACTCAACACTTCTGAGAAGTGATCGAGGTTATCGACTGAGTAGACCTGGCTTTGCATATTACGCTCGTCGCTGCCCGGCGCGCACGGGGGTTGAATATACCCTTCCGCATCGCGCTTTTTATCGACCAGATAGAACTCCAGCTCTACCGCTACCACCGGAAACAGACCTCGATTGCGCAACTGTTGCCAGAGCTGATTGAGAACGTTCCGGGGTTCAACGTCAAAGGGAGTACCATCTTGATTGCGCATGGTCAGAAGCACCTGCGCCAGATGTTGAGGATCGGCAGCTGAGGGGATTAACGTGCCTTCTACGGGGATACAAATATTGTCTGGTTCGCCCAGAGCCTGGCCCAGACCCGCTTCTTCTACGGTGTTGCCGAGGATGTCCATGGCGAAAACGGAAGCGGGGAAATAACAGCCTTTCTCGAGTTTGGTCAGATTAGCGAAGGGGATGCGCTTACCGCGAAAGACACCGTTGAGATCGTTTAGAAGAATATCGACGTACTGAGTTTCAGGGTGGCGTTCCAGATAAGCCTGCACTTCATTCTGGAACGCGCTGGTTCGTTTCTGTTCACTGTGTCTCGTGAAGTCTTCTACTTCGACAATATTTGTCATAGTCCTGCCCGCCTTTGTCTGGTTAGTGTTGAGCGTTGCTCAAAATAACAGCCACATTCCTAACATAGCGCCAACACAAAAAGTGTGCAAATGTTACATTCAAGTTTATTTTGCCGCCAAATCCGTTTGAATATTGTGCAGTCGGTTGCTAGATTGAAAATATATTGCACAAATTAGCGGCTAAAGCGCCTTTTCCGGTAGATATTTCGAACAGCATCGCGAGGGGAAAGATGGGCATTATATTTAACAAGCCATTGATTGGCGTAGTGATGTGCCAGATTGATAAGGGCGGTCATCCCACCCAGATGGTGCATAACAAATATCTGGAAGCCGTACTGCAGGCTGGCGGCGTGCCGCTGGCGTTACCGCAGGGGTTGATGTCCTCTCCCGATCTATTAGAAATTGCTATGGCTCCGCTGAGTGGCCTGCTTCTTACTGGCAGCCCAAGCAATATCGAACCACACCATTATGGCGAATCCGGCACCGAACAGTATGCCGACCCCGGTCGCGACCAGCTCGCCTTTGCCTTAATTAAAGCCGCAACCGCTCAAAGCCTGCCGATGCTGGCTATCTGTCGGGGATTGCAGGAGCTGGTGGTGGCGACCGGCGGCAGCCTGCATCGACAGCTGCATCAGGTTCCCGGCTTTCAGGAGCATCGTGAAGACGATAAGCTGTCTCTGGACGAGCAATATGCCCCAGCTCATGAAGTCTACGTAGAGCCGGACGGCCTGCTGTCACCACTGGTTGAAGGCTGCGAGAAGTTCTGGGTCAATTCGTTACATCAACAGGGGATCCGCTCTCTTGGTCCCTCACTCCGCATCGAGGCGCGTGCCACAGATGGCCTGATTGAGGCTGTCAGTCTGCGTGACCATCCGTTTGCTCTTGCGGTGCAATGGCATCCGGAATGGCACAGCGAGACGTCGACATTATCCCGCCTGTTGTTCGATGGATTTATCCACGCCTGCCAACGGCATCAGGAGAAAGAAAGGCCATGAGCGAAGCCACTGTGGCTCCGGGACGACGTTTATCGGAAATCCGCCAACAAATGGGACTGTCACAACGCCGCGTAGCCGAACTCTCCGGCCTCACGCACAGCGCCATCAGCACGATTGAACAGGATAAAGTCAGCCCTGCGGTCAGTACGCTGCAGAAGTTGTTGAAAGTCTATGGACTCTCCCTTTCCGAATTTTTCTCGGAACCGGTCAGTAATGAAGAGCCCAAAGTGGTGATTGACGCCGATGATCTGATCGATATCGGCAGCCAGGGCGTGTCGCTAAGGTTAATCCATAACGGCAACCCGGAACGCACGCTGGGAATGCTGCTGGAAACCTATGAACCAGGCGCGACAACCGGCGAAAAAATTCGCCATCAGGGTGAAGAAACCGGCACGCTGCTGGAGGGAGAAATTACCCTGACCATCAGCGGCCAGAGCTATTCGCTGCATGCCGGGCAAAGTTATGTGATCAACACCGGCCTGCCCCACAGCTTTACCAATTCATCCGCACAGCGTTGTCGGATTGTCAGTGCGCATACCCCAGCGACCTTCTAAGCCGGGACCCAAACTGAAAAGGAGCGAGTTATGGACCATGTGAAGAGTTACTATGCCGCAACGGCCAATCCTCACGCTCCCTGGCCGCAACTGGAAAACAGCATTCAGTGCGATGTCTGTGTGATTGGCGGCGGATTTACCGGCCTGTCTTCTGCATTGTTCCTGACTGAAGCGGGTTATGACGTGGTGGTGCTGGAAGCGGCCAAAGTTGGTTTCGGTGCCAGCGGACGCAACGGCGGCCAGGTAGTGAACTCCTACAGCCGTGATGTGGACGTGATTGAACAGCGCTACGGCAAAGAGAGTGCAAGCCTGCTGGGCAGCATGATGTTTGAAGGGGCCAGCGTGATACGCGATCGAATCAAGCGTTACGCTATTGATTGTGACTACCGTCAGGGCGGGATCTTTGCTGCACTGAACAAACGTCAGCTGCACCATTTGAAGGAACAGCATAAACGCTGGAAACAGTACGGCAATGACCAATTACAGATGCTGGACGAAACGGGAATTCGCCGTGAAATTGCCAGCGATCGTTATGTGGGTGGCCTGCTGGACAATAACGGCGGCCATATTCATCCGCTGAATCTGGCGTTGGGTGAAGCTGAAGCTATCCGCAATCACGGCGGACGCATTTATGAAGAGTCCGAAGTCACTTCGGTGGCGTACGGCAGCCCGCATCAGGTGAAAACGGCTAAAGGCCAGGTCACCGCAAAATTCGTAATTTTCGCCGGAAATGCCTACCTGGCACCGCATCTTGAACCGCGTTTAGCGCGTCTCAGCATTCCGTGTGGCTCACAGATTGTGGCCACCGAACCCCTTTCAGCGGACAAAGCTCTGGCGTTACTGCCGAATAACAGTTGTGTGGAAGACTGTAACTACCTTCTCGATTACTACCGGCTGACGGCTGATAATCGCCTGTTATATGGTGGTGGCGTGGTGTATGGCGCGCGTGAGCCAGAAGACATAGATGCGTTGATCAGGCCGAAGTTGTTGAAGACTTTCCCGCAGTTAGCAGGGATAAAGTTCGATTACAGCTGGAGTGGGAATTTCCTGCTGACGCTTTCCCGTATGCCGCAAATCGGGCGTCTGGATAACGGCGTGTTTTATATTCAGGGTGACAGCGGACATGGCGTAACCTTCACCCACCTTGCCGGAAAACTGGTGAGTGAAGCGCTGAGCGGCCAGCCCCAGCGCTTTGATGCTTTTGCCAAACTCCCCCATCTCCCCTTCCCCGGCGGCCGAAGGTTCCGGGTACCGCTAACCGCTATTGGCGCAGCCTGGTACTCTTTAAGGGACAGGTTGGGAGTTTAAGGTTCCCCTCGCTGGAGAACCTGAAAACGCTTTACTTAAGCGGCATCTTCTGTGGATCGGTATAGCTGTATTCAAACCCCAGCTCGCTGCAGATTTTGCTGCCGTCAATCAACTTGCCCGCGTCTCCGCCCTCTTCCTCGCGGAACGTTGGCGGCGTTAGCCCAAGTTGCCTGGCAACAGCTGGGTAGAACTCGTTGCGGGCAGGATGTTTGGGTGCGCTCAGGTTATAGATGTGGCCGCCTTTTGGTGTTTGCAGCAGCAACGAAATAGCCGCAACCACATCTTCCAGATGCACCAGATTCACACCGTGACTGCCATCGGTCAGATCCGTTTTCCCGGCAAGGAAGCGGCCAGGATGTCGTTCCGGCCCCACCAGACCAGAAAGGCGCAGGATATCTACGGAGGTATTAGGCAGATGGTGCAGCCAGTCCTCCAACTCTTTCAGCGTTTTTCCGGCAACCGTTTTGGGCTCAAGCGGTGAACTCTCTTTCATTATCCCGGAACCGCTGCCGTAGACAGACGTTGAGCTGGTGAAAATGATTCTCGGAATGGCCCGAGCCAGCGCGCTGTCTACAATCTGCTGCACGGCCAACTGGTAGTTTTCGCCCCCTTCTGCAGTGCGACTTGCTGGTAAGGTGATGACCAGCGCATCTACGCTCAGTAAAGCTTCCAAATCGTCCGGATCACAGATTAGCTCTGGTGTCAGCTCCAGCTGATAGCTTTCAATGCCGCACATGCGGGCCGCTTCCACGCCATCCAGCGTGGTTTTACTGCCGGTAACCTGCCAGCCGTGGGCGGTTAGCGACAGCCCCAATGGCATGCCCAGCCAACCTAAACCAATAATGGCTACTTTTTTCATCCTCTGACTCCTGTAGTGAGGCTTGCTCAATACCCTAAAACTACGCCAGCCCATTGTCAGTAACAATGCCCAGATGATGAGAGAATCTTTCATCATTGACAAAAAAGGGTTGCGCCAGTGTATCTCCTGCGTTAGGTTATTTGTCACGAAATGAATATCCATTCATCCAAGAGAATTTTATGACAAGCGTTCAGTTCAACCACCATCATCACCATCATCCTGACTAGTCTTTCAGGCGATTGGTGCTGGAAGACGAGTAGGATCTTCCAGTGGTGCAGAACGCAAGAGAAGCCCCCGGAAGATCACCTTCCAGGGGCTTTTTTTTTGGGCCGGGCCCAGGCCAGGATGGACGAACTGCAAATAATCTCAGGTCGAAGCAGACAGGAAATAAGGAAAGGTACCGATGTTAGATAACACCCGTTTACGCATAGCTATGCAGAAATCAGGCCGTTTAAGCGATGATTCACGCGAATTACTCTCCCGCTGCGGCATCAAAATTAATCTGCAGCAGCAGCGTCTGATTGCCTTCGCTGAGAACATGCCGATTGATATCCTGCGTGTCCGTGATGACGATATCCCTGGCCTGGTTATGGATGGCGTGGTTGACCTCGGTATAATTGGTGAGAACGTGCTGGAAGAAGAGTTGCTGAACCGCCGCGCTCAGGGCGAAGACCCGCGTTACTTCACCCTGCGTCGTCTTGATTTCGGTGGCTGCCGTCTGTCGCTGGCGATGTCAGTAGATGATGAATATACCGGTCCACAGTGTTTACAAAACTCCCGTATCGCCACCTCTTATCCGCACATTCTGAAACAGTATCTGGACAAACAAGGCGTGGCATTCAAATCCTGCCTGCTGAACGGTTCTGTAGAAGTGGCCCCGCGCGCTGGTCTGGCCGATGCAATTTGTGACCTGGTTTCTACCGGCGCAACGCTTGAAGCCAACGGCCTGCGTGAAGTGGAAGTGATTTACCGCTCGAAAGCCTGCCTGATCCAGCGCGATGGTGAAATGCCAGCCGCCAAGCAAGAGCTGATCGACAAGCTGATGACCCGTATCCAGGGCGTTATTCAGGCCCGTGAATCCAAATACATTATGCTGCACGCGCCGAGCGAAAAGCTGGAAGATATTATCTCCCTGCTGCCAGGTGCCGAGCGCCCTACCGTGCTGCCACTGGCCGGCGACAAGAGCCGCGTAGCAATGCATATGGTCAGCAGCGAAACCCTGTTCTGGGAAACGATGGAAAAGCTGAAGGCGCTGGGCGCCAGCTCCATCCTGGTCTTGCCAATTGAGAAGATGATGGAGTAACCGATGGCAAACTTCGCGACCCCCATCGACTGGCAAACCTGTGACGAAGCGCAGCAGCAAGCGCTTCTGACCCGTCCGGCGATTTCAGCATCAGAGAATATCAGCCTTACCGTTCGCGGCATCCTGGATAAGGTGAAAGCAGAAGGCGATGAGGCACTGCGTTTTTACAGCGCTGCCTTCGATAAGACTCAGGTTGACGCATTGCGAGTGACCCCTGAGGAAATTGACGCTGCTGCCGCCCGTCTGGGTGATGAGATCAAGCAGGCGATGGCCGTTGCCGTGGGCAATATCGAAACCTTCCATGTGGCGCAAAAGTTGCCACCGGTTGATATCGAAACGCAGCCAGGCGTACGTTGCCAGCAGATCACCCGTCCGGTGGCTTCTGTTGGCCTGTATATTCCTGGTGGTACTGCCCCGCTGTTCTCCACCGTGCTGATGCTGGCTACGCCGGCACGCATTGCTGGCTGCCAGCGCGTGGTGCTTTGCTCTCCGCCACCGATTGCTGACGAGATCCTTTATGCCGCTAAACTTTGTGGTGTGAAGGAAGTGTTTCAGGTTGGCGGCGCGCAGGCGATTGCCGCTCTGGCCTTGGGCACGGAATCTGTGCCTAAGGTCGACAAGATTTTTGGTCCAGGTAACGCGTATGTCACTGAAGCCAAACGTCAGGTCAGCCAGCGCCTTGATGGGGCCGCGATAGATATGCCCGCCGGGCCTTCCGAAGTTCTGGTGATTGCCGATGCTGAAGCCACGCCTGCTTTTGTCGCCTCCGATCTACTTTCTCAGGCTGAACACGGTCCGGACTCTCAGGTTATTTTGCTAACCCCTTCTCTGCAGATGGCGAAAGAAGTGGCTGAAGCTGTAGAAGCGCAGCTGGCTGAATTGCCGCGTGCAGAAACCGCCCGTAAAGCCCTGGAAAGCAGTCGTCTGATTGTGACCAAAGATCTGCAACAGTGCATTGAGATCAGCAACCGTTACGGGCCAGAGCACCTGATTATTCAGACTCGTCAGGCCCGTGATTTGGTCGACAGCATTACCAGCGCCGGGTCAGTCTTCCTGGGCGACTGGTCACCGGAATCTGCCGGGGATTATGCTTCCGGCACCAACCATGTGCTGCCGACTTATGGTTACACCTCAACCTGTTCAAGCCTGGGTCTGGCGGACTTCCAGAAGCGCATGACCGTGCAGGAACTGACGCCGCAGGGCTTTATGAACCTGGCACCGACCATCGAGATTCTGGCGGCTGCCGAGCAGCTTACCGCGCACAAAAATGCCGTTACCCTGCGCGTTGCCGCGCTTAAGGAGAAGCCATGAGCAGCAAGATTGAAGAGCTGGCCCGTGCGAACGTCCGCGCCCTGACGCCTTATCAGTCTGCCCGCCGCCTTGGCGGCAACGGTGATGTCTGGCTGAACGCCAATGAATATCCTTTGGCCGTGCCGTTTGAGCTGACTCAGCAAACGCTGAACCGCTATCCGGAGTGTCAGCCCGCGCTGGTGATTGAGCGTTATGCCGCCTACGCCGGACTGACCAAAGAGCAGGTGCTGGTCAGCCGTGGGGCCGATGAAGGCATTGAACTGTTGATACGCGCATTCTGTGAGCCGGGCAAAGATGCGGTGCTGTTCTGCCCGCCGACTTACGGAATGTACAGCGTTAGCGCGGAAACCATCGGCGTGGAATACCGCACTGTGGAAGCCGATGAAGGCTGGCAGCTGAACCTGCCTGCCATTGCTGAGCAACTGGATGGCGTTAAGGTGGTTTACGTCTGCAGCCCGAACAATCCTACCGGCAATCTGGTTAATCCTGACGCTATCCGTCAGCTACTGGACATGACCCGCGGCAAAGCGCTGGTCGTAGCCGATGAAGCTTACATTGAGTTCTGCCCACAGGCTTCTTTAACCAGCTGGCTGCAAGAGTATCCTCATCTGGTGATCCTTCGTACGCTGTCTAAAGCCTTCGCACTGGCCGGACTGCGTTGTGGCTTCACGCTGGCAAATGCTGAGGTGATTGCCCTGTTGATGAAGGTGATCGCCCCTTATCCTCTCTCCACGCCGGTGGCTGATATCGCCGCGCAGGCTCTGAGCGATCAAGGCATTGCGATGATGAAGTCACACGTTGGCGAACTGATTGCCACGCGTGAGCAGTTGATTGCCGCCCTGCAGCAATGTGACTGCGTGGAGCAGGTGTTCCCAAGCGAAACCAATTACGTTCTCGCACGCTTTACCGCCTCCAGTCAGGTCTTTAAAACGTTGTGGGATCAAGGCATTATTTTGCGTGACCAGAACAAACAACCGGGACTGTCGGGATGCCTGCGCATCTCCGTTGGCACCCGTGAAGAGTGTAACCGCGTCATCTCGGCGCTGAAAACCTTACCAGGCGCGTCCGACTCCAGGGAGCAAGCATGAGCCAGAAAGTCCTCTTTATCGATCGTGACGGCACGATCATCTCCGAGCCACCGACCGACTTCCAGGTGGATCGCATGGACAAACTGGCCTTTGAGCCAGATGTTATCCCGGTACTGTTGTCACTGCAAAAAGCCGGCTTCAAACTGGTGATGATCACCAATCAGGATGGCCTGGGCACCGACAGTTTCCCGCAGGCTGATTTTGACGGCCCGCACAACCTGATGATGCAAATCCTCTCATCTCAGGGCGTGCAGTTCGATGAGGTGCTGATTTGCCCGCACCTGCCAGCCGACAATTGCGACTGCCGTAAGCCGAAAACCAAAATGGTTGAAACCTGGCTGGCGGCTGGTGTGCTGGATACCGCTAACAGCTATGTGATTGGTGACCGCGCTACTGACGTGCAGCTGGCCAGCAACATGGGCATTAGCGGCCTGCTTTACTCGCGCAATGACATCAACTGGCTGGCGATTGAGCAACAGCTGACGAAACGCGATCGCCACGCGCTGGTAAAACGGAATACTAAAGAGACGCAGATCAGCGTGGAAGTCTGGCTGGATCGCGAAGGCAACAGCAAGTTCAACACCGGCGTGGGCTTCTTCGACCATATGCTGGATCAGATTGCTACCCACGGCGGTTTCCGCATGAATATCGATGTGAAAGGCGATCTCTATATTGACGATCACCACACCGTGGAAGATACCGGTCTGGCACTGGGCGAAGCCTTGCTAAAAGCGTTGGGCGACAAACGTGGTATCGGCCGCTTTGGCTTTGTGCTGCCAATGGATGAGTGCCTGGCACGCTGCGCGCTGGATATCTCTGGCCGTCCGCACCTGGAATACAAAGCGGAGTTCAGCTATCAGCGCGTGGGCGACCTGAGCACCGAGATGGTTGAACACTTCTTCAGCTCGCTTTCTTACACCATGGCGAGCACCCTGCACCTGAAAACCAAAGGCAAGAACGACCATCACCGCGTTGAAAGTTTGTTCAAAGCCTTTGGCCGCACGCTGCGCCAGGCGATTCGCGTTGAAGGCAATACTCTGCCCAGCTCGAAAGGAGTGCTGTGATGAACGTGGTAATCCTGGATACAGGCTGCGCCAACCTCTCATCGGTGAAGTGGGCCGTGCAACGTCTGGGCTACGATCCGATAGTAAGCCGCGATGCCGATACGGTTTTACAGGCCGACAAGCTGTTGCTGCCAGGCGTTGGTACGGCACAAGCGGCCATGGATCAGCTGCGCGAGCGTGAGCTGATTGAGCTGATCAAAGCCTGTACTCAGCCGGTGCTGGGCATCTGCCTTGGCATGCAGCTATTGGGTTCAGAAAGCGATGAGAGCGGCGGCGTTAAAACCCTCAGTGTGATCGAACAACCGGTACTGAAGATGGTTGATCTGGGTCTGCCCCTGCCGCATATGGGCTGGAATCAGATCACTTCTCAGGCGGGTAATCACCTGTTCCGTGGCATTCCCGATGACTCTTACTTCTATTTCGTTCACAGCTATGCGATGCCGGTGAACGAGTACACCATTGCCCAATGCAACTACGGCGAAGCTTTTACCGCTGCGGTGCAGAAAGATAACTTCTTCGGCGTGCAGTTCCACCCGGAGCGTTCCGGTGCCGCTGGCGCGCAGCTGCTGAAAAATTTCCTGGAGATGTAACGGGCATGATTATCCCCGCACTAGATTTGATTGAAGGCAAAGTGGTCCGTTTGCATCAAGGCGACTACGGCCAACAACGTGATTACGGCAGCGACCCGCTGCCACGTTTGCAGGATTATGAAGCTCAGGGCGCAGAAGTGCTGCACCTTGTGGATTTAACCGGGGCCAAAGATCCGGCCGCTCGCCAGATCCCTCTTCTGACGAAATTACTGGCCGGGGTGAATGTGCCGGTGCAGGTTGGTGGCGGTATTCGCACCCGTGAAGATGTTGAAGCTCTGCTGAACGCCGGTGCTACCCGCGTGGTCGTTGGCTCAACGGCGGTCAAAAATCCTGAAGAAGTGAAAAGCTGGTTTAAGCAGTACGGCCCGGAAGCCATTGTGCTGGCACTGGACGTGCGTATTGATGCCAACAACCGCAAGGAAGTGGCCATCAGCGGCTGGCAGGAAGCGGCTGGCGTCACGCTGGAAGAGGTTATTGAGCAGTTTCTGCCTGTCGGCCTGAAGCATGTGCTCTGCACAGATATTTCCCGCGATGGCACGCTCAGCGGCTCCAATGTTGAGCTGTACCGCGAAGTCTCCGCCCGTTTCCCAACTATCGCCTTCCAGTCTTCTGGCGGCATTGGCTCGCTGGATGACGTTGCCGCGCTGAACGGCTGCGGAGCGAAAGGCGTGATCGTCGGTCGCGCCCTGCTGGAAGGTAAATTCACCGTTTCGGAGGCAATCTCATGCTGGCAAAAAGGATAATTCCCTGCCTGGACGTCCGTGACGGACAGGTAGTGAAAGGCGTACAGTTCCGCAATCACGAGATCATTGGCGATATCGTGCCGCTGGCGCAGCGCTATGCGCAGGAAGGCGCTGATGAGCTGGTCTTTTACGATATCACCGCCTCTTCTGATGGCCGCGTAGTCGATAAAAGCTGGGTTTCTCGCGTAGCAGAAGTGATTGATATTCCTTTCTGCGTAGCGGGCGGGATCAAGTCTGCGGAAGATGCCGCGCAGATCCTGTCGTTTGGTGCTGACAAGATTTCGATCAATTCACCGGCGCTGGCCGATCCGGAGCTGATTACTCGTCTGGCCGACCGCTTTGGCGTGCAGTGCATCGTGGTGGGTATCGATACCTGGTACGACAGCGAGACAGGCAAGTATCACGTCAATCAGTACACCGGTGATGAAAGCCGCACCAAGGTGACGACCTGGGAAACGCTGGACTGGGTGCAGGAAGTCCAAAAGCGTGGCGCGGGTGAAATCGTGTTGAATATGATGAATCAGGACGGCGTGCGTAACGGCTACGACCTGATCCAACTGCAGAAGATGCGTGCCGTGTGTAAGGTTCCGCTGATCGCTTCTGGCGGCGCGGGCACCATGGAACACTTCCATGAAGCCTTCCGGGATGCCGATGTGGACGGCGCGCTGGCCGCTTCCGTCTTCCATAAACAGATTATTAATATCAGGGAGCTGAAAGCGTTCCTGATTGAAAAAGGTGTGGAGATCCGCGCGTGTTAACAGAACAACAACTGGCCCAGCTAGATTGGGTAAAAACCGAAGGCATGATGCCTGCCATCGTGCAACACGCGGTGTCTGGTGAAGTGCTGATGCATGGCTACATGAATCAGGATGCGCTGGCTAAGACGCTGGAGATTGGCAAAGTGACCTTGTGGTCCCGCACCAAACAGCGACTGTGGACCAAAGGCGAGACGTCAGAGAACTATCTGAACGTGGTCAGCATCACGCCAGATTGCGATAACGACACGCTGCTGATCCTGGCTAACCCGATTGGCCCAACCTGCCATCTGGGCACTTCAAGCTGCTTCTCTCCGGCTGCCCCTGACTGGACCTTCCTCTACCAGTTAGAGCAACTGCTGGCCGAGCGTAAGCACGCCGATCCGAAAAGCTCTTATACCGCCAGCCTGTATGCCAGCGGCACCAAGCGTATCGCGCAGAAAGTGGGTGAAGAAGGCGTGGAAACCGCTCTGGCGGCTACCGTTAACGATCGCCATGAGCTGACGAACGAAGCCTCCGATTTAATCTATCACCTGCTGGTCCTTTTGCAGGATCAGGATTTGAACCTGAGCACCATCATCAACAACCTGCGTGAGCGTCATAAGTAGGTTTTGACTGCTGTTGCTAAGGCCGGGAAACCGGCCTTTTGTCCAATTAAGGGTTCACAGGTTCCCCCCCAGCGGGTACTCTGTCAGCTTGTGTAAAGTTATTGAGATCTAATAGAAAATGGCTAAAACGTTGATTTTTTCTTTCCTGCGTAAGACAGCAATTGCCTCGCTGATGGCCGGTTGCGCCTTTGGTGCTCAGGCTAAAATCGATCAGGTTCGCTTCGCGGTTGACCCAACCTATCCTCCTTTTGAGTCCAAGACGCCACAGGGCAAACTGGTGGGCTTTGATATCGATCTAGGTAATGCACTTTGTACCCAGATGCAGGCGAAATGCGTGTGGGTGGAAAGCCAGTTCGACGGCATGATCCCGGCACTGAAAGCGCGTAAATTCGATGCGATTCTGTCGGATATGGGCGTGACTGAAGAGCGTCTGAAGCAGATCGACTTCACCGAGCCAATGTATGACACCAAAACACAGCTGATTGCCCGTAAAGGCTCCGGCCTGCTGCCTACCCCAGAGTCGCTGAAGGGTAAAACCGTTGGCGTTGAGCAGGGAACCGTGCAGGAGCGTTATGCTCTGGCGAAATGGCAACCGGCCGGTGTGACCGTCGTTCCTTACGGCGACCAGGCACAGGTTGAGAGCGATCTGGTTTCGGGTCGTCTTGATGCGGTGTTTACCGATGCTGCTCAGGCCGCTATCGGCTTCCTGAAACATCCTCAGGGCAAAGATTTTGAACTGGCAGGCCCGATTGTGCAGGATCCGATTATCGGCCCTGGCACCGCTATCGGCCTGCGTAAAGGCAATACCGAGCTAAAAACAGCGCTCGACAACGCCTTTGCTGAAATCAAGAAAAACGGCACCTTCGATAAGATTCAAAAGCAGTACTTCGCTACGGATATTTCTATCCAGAAATAGTTTCGGCATCGCACTGTCTGGCGCATCCGCAATCCTGAGCTAAGCGCAATTTGAACCCGTCTAAAGAGCATCTGCGGGTGCTCTCATTTACCTGATGAGTAAACCCTCATGCAACAACGCCATCATCCCCTGCTCAGCGCGTCGCTGGGTACACAACGCGAGATCGTCAGCTTCCATTACGGTTTGCCCAGCGAGCGCCAGGTTTACATACAGGCTGGGCTGCATGGCGACGAGCTGCCAGGGGTAGCCGTTGCCTGGTATCTGAAACGCAGGTTGGGTGAACTGGAAGCAGCGGGACGGATCGCGGCGGCAATCACGCTGGTGCCGGTAGCCAACCCCATCGCGCTTGGTCAGCACTGGCACGGCACGCACCTGGGTCGCTTTGATACCGCTTCCGGGCAGGACTTCAACCGGCAATTTCCTGCTTTGGGACCGGCGCTTGCCAGCCTGCTGGAGGGAAAGCTTGCCCAGGACGTAACGCAAAATCGCCAGCTGATCCGCCAGGCCATCTGCGACTACTTTGACGCGCATCCTCCGCAGACAGAGCTATCGTCGCAGCGACACACGCTGATGCGCATGGCGTGCCAGTCCGAGCTGATGATTGATATTCACTGTGACTGGGAAGCCACCACGCATCTGTACACCACGCCGCACGCATGGTCTGCTGTCGAGCCGCTGGCTCGCTACATCGGCAGCGACGTTCAGCTGATTGCCGATATTTCTGGCGGAGAACCTTTTGATGAAGCCTGTTGCGAGCCATGGCTTTATTTGCACCGAACGTTTGGCGACAGCTTCCCGATGCCTGATGCGCTTTTACCTGTCACGCTTGAGCTACGTGGCGTACGGGAGGTGAGCCACGAGCAGGCAGAGAAAGATGCGGATGCAATAATCTTTGCACTGATCCATTCAGGGTATATCGCGGGGGAAGCACCTGAACTTCCTCAACTGCGCAACGATGCCGTACCGCTGGCTGGCTGCGAGTACATCACCACGCCGCATTCTGGGGTGATCCTGCATCGCCGTGAAATTGGGGAATGGATAGAGGCCGGGGACGTTGTGGCAGACATTCTGGATCCACTAACAGACAGGCTAACGC
>NZ_JBAVTT010000019.1:0-24712 GCF_049696395.1 Erwinia sp. | reverse complement strand
GCCAGCGTGGCCTGATTCAGGGCAACGACTTGCGCAGGCGCATCCAGCACCGACTGGATGTAATCAGCAATCAGCAAATGGGTGGCCGGGCTTGGGTGCAGACGGTCAGCAAACAGAAAAGCCTGCTGGCTGGAAAAACCCGGTGTTGAGGAGCGACAAACTGCCGCCGAAACGCCCGGCGGACAAGCCATACCAGCAGTGTTGCTGAGCCCGTAATGAGCGGGATCGGCCAGCACTTCATTAAACAGACGGTTGACATCAACGCGGACAATGTTGCCGCCCTGACTGGCCAGCTGAGCGTCTTCCTGCTGATTATAACTGTCGGTCAGCGCGCTGGCCTGAGTACTGAGCGCTTGCCAGGCCTCATAGAGTTGGTTGGCTATCGCTTCCCGCAGCGCGGTGACCGAGGTGAGCTGGCCAGCTGCCGCTGAAAAAGCTTGTTTGATGGCCTGATTGCGAGAGTCCTGATCCAGCGTGGTCTGGCTGTTGAGCGAGGCAAACGCCGCTGTCAGCGCCGAATCAACGACAGGGGCAAGGGCGGTCTGAATAACGGCCTCCAGCAGAGCGGGCGTGGCACCAATATTGGGTACGGTAGGCACGATCACCGTATTGGCGCCCGCAGCCAACAGTTCATGAACCTGGTTTGCCGCAGCGAAAGCACTGGCCCGGACGATGCCGTTAGCTAAAACGGGATTAAGGGCCGCCGCAGCCAGATCGTTGCCGCCAACCCAGTGTACATACAGGCCATCAGCATCCGCTTTTCCGCCGTTGGCAGCGAGGTAAGCCTGAAGCTGATCGGCGGTATTATCGATCGGATTGAGCGCAGGAACCGCCACGGCATCACCTGCAGCGTAGTTGGTCCCGCCCCGATCGGAGGGACGTAATGATTGATTAATTTTAGCCGCCAGGACATCGTCATACAGCGGGTGCTGGCTGCCATCCCAGGTGTAACGGCCGTTATTGCCGCTATCACTCAGGCTGTCGCCAAAGACATAAATTTGATCCCAGCTTAGCGCCGGGCTGGCAGAGCAGAGATAACCCGCTATCCACACTGCCCCAAAGGCCAGAGAGCGGGTGCCACACGATTTCTTTGACATGAAATGACTCCGGAAAAGAGCCCAAAATCGATAAGAGTGCGCGTATTATTGAATGTATTTATGGGTCAACCTGTTCACTAACTATTGCCTGGAAAGCGATAACGTCAAGGCGATGGTGATTATTTTTCAGTCAATAGCATAAGGAGCGTTAACGATGCAGCGATGCGGCTGGGTTTCTCAGGATCCGATCTATCTTGCCTACCATGATACCGAGTGGGGCATTCCCATTACGGACCAGCGCGAGCTGTTCGAAATGCTCTGCCTGGAGGGACAAATGGCTGGGCTTTCCTGGCTCACGGTGCTGAAGAAACGTGAAAATTACCGTAAGGCCTTCCATCAGTTTGATCCGCAGGCGGTGGCTTTGATGGATGAAGAGGACGTTGAACGGCTGATGCAGGACAGTGGCATTATCCGTCATCGGGGCAAAATCTCAGCGATTATTGCCAATGCTCGCGCGCTATTGGCGATGGAAGCTCAGGGCGAAGCCTTTACTGCCTTTATCTGGCGTTTTGTCGATAACGAGCCGAAAATTCACCGACATGCAGATTATCGTAGCGCACCTACCTTCAGCCCTGCTTCTGACGCGCTTTCTAAAACCTTAAAAAAGAAAGGTTTTAAATTTGTTGGTACCACCACCTGTTATTCATTTATGCAGGCTTGCGGACTGATAAACGATCATGTCACCGACTGTTTTTGCCACCCGGATAACCTGAAGTAGCGTCTCTTTACACTTTAAGACCAAAGCACCGTTATTTTTCCACAATTCAGCGGCATAATCGGCTTTTTACGGGCAAATTTGCCCGCCGTTGCAATTGAGAAGGAATCCCAATGAAAAAGAGCGTTATGACCCTTGCTCTGGTTTTGAGCGGTACGATCGCCCTGTCAGCCTGTACGACTAACCCGTACACCGGCGAGCGCGAAGCAGGTAAATCGGGTATTGGCGCTGGACTGGGTGCCGCAGTCGGTGCTGGTGTGGGTATGCTTTCATCCTCTAAAAAGGATCGTGGCAAAGGTGCCCTGATTGGCGCAGCAGCAGGTGCAGCCCTGGGCGGCGGCGCAGGTTATTACATGGATGTGCAGGAAGCCAAACTGCGTGACAAAATGAAGGGCACCGGCGTCAGCGTGACTCGTCAGGGCGACAATATCGTACTGAACATGCCGAATAACGTCACCTTTGACAGCAGCAGCAGTACGCTGAAACCAGCCGGTGCGAATACGCTCACTGGCGTGGCAATGGTATTGAAAGAGTATCCAAAAACCGCGGTTAACGTAGCTGGCTACACCGACAGCACTGGCACCCGTCAGCTGAACATGACCCTGTCCCAGCAGCGTGCAGACAGCGTGGGCAGCTCGCTGATCACTCAGGGCGTTGCCGCTAACCGCGTTCGTACCACCGGCAGAGGCCCGGAAAATCCTGTTGCCTCTAACAGCACCACTGAAGGGAAAGCGCAGAACCGTCGCGTTGAAATCACCCTCAGTCCGTTACAGTAAAAAAGCCCCTTCCGGGCCACCAATGTGGCCCGGTATTTATTCAGATCCCCCCTTCCTGACTTAAATCACTGCACTGAGGCTCAAAGATGGGCGCGCCGAAGCATATGCTTTATGATGGCCCGATCCGCTTTCAGCATTTCCGGGCTATCTTAGGGTAATCAGGCCAGGACTGGCTGAAGCGTCGTTTTTCTTCACTGTTACTGTTTTAAGGATCGCTATGAACCGCAAGGCGGCACGAGCCACCATCAGCGACGTCGCTAAAGCGGCAAAGACCGGAAAAACCAGCGTTTCTCGCTATCTTAACGGCGAACAGAACGTCCTTTCGGCGGATTTAAAGCAGCGGATTGAAACCGCCATCGCAGACCTTAACTACCGGCCAAGCCAGATGGCGCGGGGCCTGAAGCGTGGCCGCACCCGATTAATCGGGCTGATTATTGCCGATATCACCAATCCCTATTCGGTAGAGGTGATGTGTGGCATTGAAGCGGCCTGCCGCGCTCAGGGTTTTACGTTGTTGATGTGTAACACCAACAACGAGGTGGACCAGGAGCAGCATTACCTGAACCTGCTGAGCAGTTATCAGGTAGAGGGAATTGTGGTCAATGCGGTTGGGATGCGTGAAGAGGCATTAAGCCAGCTGCAGCAATCCTTTCTGCCAATGGTGCTGATTGACCGTAAAATCCCTGATTTCCCCTGTGATGTTGTCGGTCTGAACAATGCCGAAGCGGCTACCGAAGTCACTTCGCATCTGATTGAACAGGATTTTCAGACCATCCTGTTTGTTACCGAACCGCTGGGGCTGGTGAACACCCGCCATGAACGCCTGCGAGCGTTTGAGCACAAGATGGCGCAACATCCTTCACGCCTTGCCGAAAAAGCGGAAGTAGCCCTGACTGACAGCGCCGAAATGGATCGGGTGTTGAAAGCGTTCTGGCAGCAGCATGGCTCAACACGTTGTGCGGTGCTGGTGGTCAACGGTGCCCTGACTTTACAGGTTGCCCGTTCGCTTAAACGTCTTGGCCTGAAGTGGGGTGAGCAGATTGGCCTGCTGGGCTTTGATGAGCTGGAATGGTCAGAGCTGGCTGGCGTGGGCATCACCACCTTCAAACAGCCGACCTGGCAGATAGGCTATTCCGCACTGGACCAGGTCATCCGCCGTATCGATGGCGACACTTCCCCGCCAAATGACTGCGTGTTCTCCGGCGACCTTATTGTTCGTGGTTCTACCGCGTTACCCCACCCTAAAGCCTGATTCATTCAGGCTGTTCACCGTTTTTTTCAGACCATTCCCGCTTAAAAGTGTTCACATCGTGAGCGCGATCATAAAACGGCACTCTGCCACTATGCTTTGGAACCGGTTCCATTTAACGTTTTTATAACGCCAAGGCCACACCGTGCCTGGAGGACCCAATGACAAGAGAAGTGATAGTAGTGACCGCGGCTTATGGTCGTGAACAGATTGCTGCCCTGGGCGGCCAGCAGGCGGTAGTGCCGATCGTTGCCGCAGCAGGGGCTGATGGCGTTGAGATCCGCCGGGAATTGTTCAGCGATGCAGAACTTCATACGCTGCCAGCATTAGGTAAAACCATTGCCGATGCGCGGCTGGTGGCCTTCTACTCGGTGCCGGAAGCGCTGTTTACCGAAGAAGGTTTGCTCAATCCGCATCTCGATCGCCACTTTGCAGAAGCTGAGCAATTACAGGCCCAACGACTAAAATATTCGCTGGGACATTACCAACGCGGGTTTGACTGCTCAGCGCTGCGCGAGAAGCTGGCAAATAAGCGCATTCACCTGGTGGTAGAGAACGATCAAACCGACTGTGGCAAGCTTTCCGCATTAGACAGCTACTTCCACGAGGATGGCGAAGTCCGCCCAGGCAACGGAATGACGTTTGATATGGGTAACTGGCTGTGGGTAGGCGATGACCCGATTGCCGCAGCGCATAGCCTCAGCCGGTATGTCAGTTATATCCACGTGAAAGCCGCTGCGCCTGAAGGCAACGGCTGGCGTGCAGTGGCGTTGGATGATGCCGATAACTTATGGCGCGAAACGCTGGCTCTGCTGCCGCGTGATGTCCCACGAGGCATTGAATTTCCCCTGGAAGGCGACGATCTGGTAGCCGTCACCCGCCATTATGTTGACCTGCTGCGAGAGGAGTGATCGATGAGCCTGCATAACAACGGCACGCTGGATGCGGTAACGATTGGCGAAGCGATGGCGATGTTTGTCGCCACGGAAACCGGTGATTTGGCGGCTGCCGAACGCTTTGTGAAGCGCATTGCCGGTGCCGAACTGAACGTGGCTATCGGCCTGGCAAGGCTGGGGCTGAAGGTGGGTTGGGTCAGCCGGGTGGGTGACGACTCCTTTGGCCGCTTCACCCTGCAGCAGCTGGAAAAAGAGGGCGTGGACCACCACCAGGTCACCACCGATGCCCGTTACGCCACCGGGTTTCAGTTGAAATCGAAAGTGGAAGATGGCTCCGATCCGCTGGTGGAGTATTTTCGTAAAGGCTCTGCCGCCAGCCATCTTTCGGCAGAAGACTTCAACCTTGATTACTTCGGCTCAGCCCGCCATCTGCATCTGAGCGGCGTCTCTGCTGCTCTCTCTTCCTCCTCACTGGCGCTGTCAAAACTCGCTGCGCAGGAAATGAAGCAGATGGGCAAAACTATCTCCTTCGATCCCAACCTGCGCCCGGTGCTGTGGCCAAGTGAGCGAGAGATGGCGAAGCAACTGAATATATTGGCCAGTTTTGCCGACTGGGTGCTGCCTGGTATCAGCGAAGGAAAAATATTAACCGGCTACGACCAACCGGAAGCCATTGCCGACTTCTACCTCGATATGGGCGTAAAAGCGGTGATTGTGAAAACCGGCTGCGACGGCGCCTGGTATAAAACCTCTCAGGGCGAAAAAGGCCAGGTGGAGGCAGTCAGAACAGAAAACGTGGTGGATACCGTTGGCGCAGGCGATGGCTTTGCGGTTGGGGTGATCAGCGCGTTACTGGAAGGAAAACCGTTGCCCGCGGCTATTCGTCGCGGCAACAAAATCGGCTCTCTGGCGATTCAGGTCATTGGCGACAGCGAGGGATTACCTGGTCGCGCTGAACTGGGCGATTACTAGCCTGTACCGATTGCCAGAGCCGGCAACATAATGAAACCGCATCGTTTCCCTACAGGACAGAATGCGGTAAACCTCAAACAGAGGATCCACCTATGACCAAACAGACAACAATCGCGCCTAAACGCTGGTGGTACATCATGCCCATCGTGTTTATCACCTACAGCCTGGCGTATCTGGACAGGGCAAACTTTAGCTTTGCCTCCGCAGCAGGGATAAATGACGATCTGGGGATCACCAAAGGCATGTCATCGCTACTGGGCGCCCTGTTCTTCCTCGGCTACTTCTTTTTCCAGATCCCTGGCGCCATCTACGCCGAACGCCGCAGCGTGAAGAAGCTGGTGTTCGTCTGTTTGATTCTGTGGGGCGTCTGCGCTTCCTTAACCGGCATGGTGAGCAATATCCCTATGCTGGCGGCCATTCGCTTTGTGCTCGGCGTGGTAGAAGCGGCGGTGATGCCAGCCATGCTGATTTACATCAGTAACTGGTTTACCAAATCTGAACGTTCACGCGCCAACACTTTCCTGATCCTCGGTAACCCGGTCACCGTGCTGTGGATGTCCGTCGTCTCCGGGTATCTGATTGAAGCCTTCGGCTGGCGTGAAATGTTTATCTTTGAGGGGATCCCGGCGGTTATCTGGGCGGTGGCCTGGTGGTTTATGGTGCAGGACAAACCTGCGCAGGCTAAATGGCTGAGCAATGAGGAAAAAGCCGCTCTGCAGGCTCAGCTGCAGAAAGAGCAGGAAAATATCAAAGCGGTGCGTAATTACCGCGAAGCGTTCAAATCCCGCAACGTGATCATCCTTTGCGCGCAGTACTTCACCTGGAGCATCGGTGTGTACGGCTTTGTGCTGTGGTTACCTTCGATTCTGCGCAACGGCAACCAGATGGGCATGGTCGAAGCTGGCTGGCTGTCAGCCGTGCCTTATCTGGCGGCTACCATCGCCATGATTGTGGTTTCCTGGGCCTCGGATAAATTACAAAACCGAAAATTGTTTGTCTGGCCGTTGCTGTTGATTGGCGCTCTGGCGTTTTTAGGGTCATATCTTGTAGGGCCGAACAACTTCTGGCTGTCGTTCACGCTGCTGGTGATTGCCGGTGCCGCGATGTATGCCCCTTACGGTCCCTTCTTCGCCATTATCCCGGAAATGCTGCCGCGTAACGTGGCTGGTGGCGCGATGGCGCTGATCAATGCGATGGGTGCGCTGGGTTCATTCCTTGGCTCGTGGGTGGTAGGTTATCTGAACGGCGCAACTGGCAGCCCTTCAGCTTCGTATATCTTTATGGGGGGATCGCTGCTGATTTCGGTCTGGCTGACGTTGATTGTTAAGCCGGCGGAGAATAAGCATCCCCCGATGCCCCGCGGCGCTAAACACGCTTAAAAATGCAAAACGGGCCAGCTGGCCCGTTCCTCAATTCAAAGGGAGACGAGAATGAAACCTTCTGTGGTGCTGTATAAGAAATTACCGGAAGATCTGCGCGCTAAACTCGACGAACATTTCACCGTGACTGAAATCAACGGCCTGACCCCAGAAACCCTTAGTCAGCACGCTGCGGCTTTTGAGCAGGCTGAAGGGATTCTGGGGTCGGGAGGCAAAGTTGACGCCGACTTCCTGAGCAAAACGCCTAAGCTGCGCGCCGCGTCCAGCGTCTCTGTCGGCGTGGATAATTTCGATATCGCCGCCCTGAACGATCGCGGTGTGGTGCTGATGCACACGCCAACGGTACTGACTGAAACCGTTGCCGATACCATGATGGCTTTAGTGCTCTCTTCTGCCCGCCGCGTGACGGAAGTGGCAGAGCGCGTGAAGGCTGGCGAGTGGAAAAGCAACATTGGCGCTGACTGGTTCGGTATCGACGTACACCACAAAAAGCTGGGCATTCTTGGTATGGGCCGTATCGGTCTGGCGCTGGCCCAGCGCGCGCATCTCGGCTTCAGTATGCCCATCCTCTATAACGCGCGTAAGCATCACGAAGAGGCGGAGCAGCGTTTTGATGCCACTTACTGCGACCTCGATACGCTGCTTAAAGAGTCCGACTTCCTGTGTATCAGCCTGCCGCTGACAAAAGAAACCCACCATCTGATTGGCCGTGAGCAGCTGGCAAAAATGAAGTCCAGCGCGGTGCTGATCAACGCGGGCCGTGGTCCGGTTGTCGATGAAGAAGCGCTGATTGCGGCCCTGCAGGACGGCACGATTCATGCCGCCGGTCTGGATGTCTTTGAGAAAGAGCCGTTGCCAGTAGACTCCCCGCTGCTGAAGCTGCCAAACGTGGTGGCGCTACCGCATATCGGGTCGGCAACGCATGAAACGCGTTATGGCATGGCCAGCGATGCGGTGGATAACCTGATTGCGGCGCTAACCGGTAAAGTAGAGAAAAACTGCGTTAACCCGCAGGTGATTAAGTAGTCCCTGAGTGGTAATCGCCCCATAAAAAAGGCCACCGCAAGGTGGCCTTAGACTTTCTTTAAAGGCTATCGCGCCAGCCAACCGCCGTCTACAGCCAGCGTATAGCCGTGAACATAGTCAGAAGCTGTAGAGGCAAGGAAAACCACCGGCCCCTTCATATCCTCGGGTAATCCCCAGCGGTTGGCTGGAATACGGTCAAGAATTTCACTGCTGCGCCCTTCATCCGCTCGCAACTGCTGGGTATTGTTAGTCGCCATGTAGCCTGGCGCAATGGCATTCACATTGATACCTTGTTGTGCCCACTCATTTGCCAGCAGACGGGTAACCCCCATTACGGCGCTTTTTGAAGCCGTATAAGAAGGGACCCGGATCCCTCCTTGATAAGAGAGCATCGACGCAATGTTAATTATTTTTCCTCCCTGACCTTGTTGGATAAATTGCCTGGCCACCGCCTGGGAAAGGAAAAAGACCGATTTGATGTTCAGATTCATTACGTCATCCCAGTCTTTTTCGCTGAAATCGATCGCATCCTCACGGCGAATAATTCCGGCGTTATTAACCAGAATATCTATTTTACCAAATTCAGCGATGGCTGATTTCAGCAGGCCAGGTATGCACTCTATCTGAGCCAGATCGGCTGTCAGACTGAGAAAACGGCGGCCAAGGCTGGTGACCAGATCGCGGGTTTGGGAAGGCTCGACAATATTAATCCCAACAATATCGCAGCCTGCTTCAGCCAGCCCGACCGCCATTCCCTGCCCAAGCCCGGTATCACAACCGGTCACTACGGCCACTCGGCCCTGTAAAGAAAAAGCGTTTATAATCATATTCAAACTCCTGTTCGCCGCCCTTAAGACAACGTAATAGCACCGGTAATGGCAGGCCAACCTCACCCACTATGCCCAAAAGCATTAACGAAGATCGCTGATGCTGACGTGGTCCATATCGTCAAAGACCTGATTCTCGCCAACCATCCCCCAAATAAAGGTGTAATTTTTTGTCCCGACACCGGAGTGAATCGACCAACTTGGAGAAATGACGGCCTGCTCGTTGTGGACCAGCAGATGGCGAGTTTGTTGTGGCTCACCCATCATATGGAATACGGCGGTTTGCTCATCCATGTTGAAGTAGAAGTACACTTCCATCCGCCGATCGTGGGTGTGGCAAGGCATCGTGTTCCACAGATTTCCTTCTGCCAGCTCTGTAAGGCCCATGGTCAGCTGACATGTGGTCAGGACGTCGGGCACCAGATACTTATTGATGGTGCGCAGGTTGCTGGTTTCAGGACTGCCGAGCGTTTGCCGGGAGACCTGATCAAGCGTCACCAGGGTGACAGGATAGGCGGTGTGGGCAGGCGCACTGTTGTAATAAAACTTCGCAGGCTTGGTTGGGCTAACACTGCTGAACATCACTTCTTTAGCGCCCTTACCGATATAAAGCGCCTCTTTATGGCCCACTTCATAACATTGCCCGTCGACTGTGAGGGTTCCGGCACCACCGATATTGATCACGCCCAGTTCACGGCGCGCCAGGAAATAGCTAACGCCAAACTCTTTACCCACATCCGCTGCGAAAACGACGTTCTGACTGACAGGCATTACGCCGCCAATCACAATGCGGTCAATATGGCTGTAAGTCATGGTGTAGCGGTCGGCCTCAAAAATAGACTCAATCAAAAACTCGGCGCGCAGTCCAGCCGTGTCGAGCTGTCTGGCGTGATCGCTGTGAATACTCTGGCGAACTTGCATAGCGTTACCTTATTTTTAGCTGGCGACCTTCGGCATGACGACTCCAGGTCGAGTTAGTCGGATTCATACTCGTTTTGGTTTGGGGATCCCGGGGCTCTCGGTTTGTACTCCCACAGAGAGTGGCATCGCCGTTGCTGAGGCGGCGGCGCGCCGTTTCGCCCAGAGAGAAGTGAGGACCGGCACCAATAGGGAGGTGACAATCACTGAGGTCGCAACCAGAGCCGTTGCGGCTGGGGCCATTGGCTTAAAGTGCGGAACCATTTCAGCAATCAGTACTGGCGTGGCGACAGAGGCACCCGCTGAACTGGAGGCGGCAATTCCTGCCGTTCCGTTGCCACCGCCAATAAACTTATCGGCGATCATCAGCGGAACCCCGGTGATGACAATGACGCTAACGCCCAACAGACAACCCAGCAGACCTGTTTCCAGGATAACGTTGAGGTTGATGGTATTGCCCAGCGCAAAACCAAAGAATGGGATCAGGGTATGAACGGCTTTGCTAAAGAATTCACGCAATTCCGGGTCCAGATTACCCAGAGCAAAGCCGATGAGAAAAGGCAGCACCGCGCCAACAAAAACATGCGCCTCGAAGGAGGCAATGCCGGCTGTGCCAAGAATGACCATCGTCATTAACGGGCCAGACTCGACCGACATCAGAACAAAAGCGCCCGCTTCTTCCTTACTACCGTATTGCTGCATCAGCGAGGCATACAGCCCCCCGTTGGTCATATCCATCGCCGCTACCACTGCCAGCGTAGACATCCCTGCAAAGAAGCCCACCTCAATCCCATATTCGGGAATAATGCGTGACGCTATGGCAGCCACGATCCAGGCTGTAGCAATTTTTGTCACGACCAGTGTGCCGGATTTCCGTAATACGGTGCCTGTGGCATTGAGTTTGATGGAGGCTCCCATGCAGAGAAACCACACGGCCAGAATCGGCACCGTACCGGACATCAGCCCGTTGGTGAAGGAACCAAAATATTTTCCCGCATCGGGTGCAAGCGTATGGACAATTGCGCCAATAAATAAGGGAACCAACATCATCCCACCAGGGATACGTTCTATTACCTGTTTTATTTTCATCGTTAAATTATTCAACCTTCATATTTTTGACGTGAGTATTCCGCCGAAAAAAAACGGTTTGGTTATAAAGAATAAATAGAGAGATAATGTTACCTGATTAAATTAACATCCACTTTTAGGACTAACTTTTTAATCTGAACCGGAGTGTCATTAACTGCACATAAAGGCCGATGATATTCACGTGGGAAAAACACGGCCATGTCACCGGGTGCAAAGATCAAGAACTGTTCGTTGCTGATGGTGTGACAAAAAGCACTATCTTTAGCCTCAGAGTATTCACCGTCCGGCTCTGCAGAGACCAGATTCAGGCCGTAACCCAGCTTTTCTCGACCTTCCAGCAGGATCTGTACATCCAGATAACGGTGGTGATACTCAGCCAGGCGAACGTCTGACGGTTCCGTGAATGGGCTGGAAATCAAGACAAAAGCCTGATCACCCTCAAGAGGATATCGCCCCTCTTCCGGATGAATCTTTGCACTGTCTAATGCACGAGTAATGAGACTTTTGAGAGAAGAAGAAAGCCCCTGGCATTGACGATAATCCTGAACGCTGCTTGCTATCATGTGGGTTATTTCCATTAATTTTCATCACTGAGAAAGAGAAGGTACTTTCTCTGCCGATGGCACACTATAGCGAATTCAAAACGATGATAACTGTGATCAATGTCGATATTATTTTATTTATGGAACTACATTTCCATAAAATTGAAACATCATTTCACTTATATGATTTTAATTTGTTAATTATAAACACTCTGGTTTACTCAATTGTTAAATTATTAAAAGCACCGCTGGCTCTCGTTACACCTTGCACCTTAGTCTTTGACCGATGAAATGGGTCTTAACAAAAGCCAGCCTGTTTAGCGGGGAGGGAAGATTGCATCCCGCCGGGGCTGGCGTTAAGGTAAACCTCCACACGACTTTACTAAGTAGTTAACACGTTATGAGCTTTTCTGCCTTCGGTGACAAATTTACGCAACATTCAGGCATCACACGTCTGATGGAAGATATGGGTGAAGGAATACGCACACCGGGTGCAGTTATGTTGGGCGGCGGTAATCCCGCGCAGATCCCTGAGATGAATGACTATTTCCAGCAGTTGCTGCAACAGATGCACGATGAAGGAAAACTGGCCGAAGCCTTGTGCAACTACGACGGCCCACGCGGAAAAACGACGCTGCTGGAGTCGCTTTCCACCCTGCTGCGTGAAGAGCTTGGCTGGGAAATCAGCCCGAAAAATATTGCCCTGACCAACGGCAGCCAAAGCGCGTTCTTCTACCTGTTCAATCTGTATGCTGGCCGCCGGGCCGATGGCAGCAAGAAACGCGTGCTGTTCCCGCTGGCACCGGAATACCTTGGCTATGCGGATGCCGGACTGGATGAAGATCTGTTCGTTTCCAAGCGCCCGAATATTGAGATGCTGCCGGAAGGCCAGTTCAAATATCACGTTGATTTTGAGCATCTTAAGATCACCGAAGACACCGGCCTGATCTGCGTCTCTCGTCCCACCAATCCAACCGGCAACGTGATCACTGACGAAGAGCTGATGAAGCTGGATGTGCTGGCACAACAGCATCAGATCCCGCTGCTGATTGATAATGCTTATGGCGTGCCTTTCCCGGGCATTATCTTTAGCGAGGCGCGCCCGCTGTGGAACCCGAACATCATTCTGTGCATGAGCCTGTCGAAGCTTGGCCTGCCTGGCGCTCGCTGCGGCATCATTATTGCCGATGAGAAAGTGATCTCGGCCATCAGCAATATGAACGGCATTATCAGCCTGGCACCGGGCAGCATTGGTCCGGCTATCGCTAATGAGATGATTCAGCGCGGGGATTTGCTGCGATTGTCTGAAGAGGTGATCAAACCTTTCTATCAGCAGCGGGTTAATCAGACAATTGCGGTTATTCGCCGCTATTTGTCCGAAGATCGCTGCCTGATCCATAAACCGGAAGGCGCTATTTTCCTGTGGCTGTGGTTTAAAGATCTGCCTGTTTCAACAGAAGTCCTCTATCAGCGGCTGAAAAAGCGTGGCGTTCTGATGGTGCCTGGCCACTTCTTCTTTCCTGGCCTGGAGCACGAATGGCCGCACACTCATCAATGTATGCGGATGAACTACGTGCCGGACAGTGACAAGATTGAACGCGGCATTGCGGTCCTCGCCGAAGAGATTGAGCGGGCACATCAGGAAGGATAAAAAAGGGCCGCTTTTGCAGCCCTTGCTTTTAGCAGGCAGAAAGCGTCAGCCTCCCCACGACTTATTTGTGACATCCTCAGGCTTTCAGAGCACGCAAACGCAAATTTTTTAACCCTCGTTCGATGAATGTCATACACTCAGGGAAGAATTCGTCGAACCAGTGCGTGAGTCGCCACAGAGCGGCCGGGACACCCCTGCACATGACGATAACAATCAGGCCGGCGTTGCCGTGACTGAAGGGATGATGATGATGAGAGTATTCAATAAATGCCGCTATGCCGGTCTGCTAGCCTGCCTTTCTCTGGCTGGCACCGCCGGATGCTCCAGCGTAATGACTCATGCCGGCCCTGCAGACGGTTACTATTCCGGGACGCGGGCAGGGGCAGCGATAGTCGCGGACAGCAACAACGGCTGGGTTATGCGCCCGCTTGCCGCACTCGACCTGCCGCTTTCAGCGGTGGTAGACACCCTCTTGCTGCCTTGGGATTACTACCGTAAGGGATCTGACCAAATGGCAAGCTCCCCTCGCGAGCGCGTATTGCAAAGCGAGCGGGAAAATCACACCAATGAGAGCCTTGCTACCGCAGCGCCGATGCCGAGCAGCACGCCTCCTCAGTAACAACGTCAGGCGGTTACTCCCCGACACCGACAACAAACACTTGTTGCCAGCCGTCGACGTTGCGCAGGTAAGCAACATGCAAGCCATCGGGAGAACAGACTACCGCATCAGCCAGCGGGGCTTCATCCGTTCTCGCCGTCAGACGCTTCAGTTTCCCGCTGGCCATCTCGCAGAGCATCACGCTGTTGTCATTGATAAGCGCTACCGACAGTCCTTCCGCATGCCAGCTAAAAGCGGACTGAATGTCACTTTTCGCCTTCGTGACCTGCCTTGGCTCTCCCCCTGTTGGCGCAACGGTCCAGAGTTGAACTACTCCAGCGTCATCCTTCATCAGAAAAGCAATGGCGCGCCCGTCAGGCGAGCTGCGCAGCCAGTGGCGTGGCGTGGTTGCCAGGCCTGCAAAGGCACGCTGATGAGTAAAGGTCAGCCGACGTTGTACAACGTTTGCTGGCGGGGCTGGAAGGCGGGTTTCGGTTCCGGCTAAAGGCGCATCGCCCTCCAGCGCGAAATCGGCCATGTTGGAGGGGAGATCGACCAGAAAAACCTCCGGCACTTTCTCGCCATTTTCTGCCAGGGTATCGCCTATAAAGGCCAGTGCCCAGCGTTGCCGGTGACCATCATGTTTCAGATACCCCTCTTCACCGACCCAACCTTCTTCGTAAGCCCGGTTGATCTCGTCACTGCCTGCGGCAGGCGTTGAGGTTGTTTTGCTGACCAGCACGCAATAATGGCTGCCGTCGTATTCTCGAGGATGCTGCTTTGGCGGGCAAACGGCATGGAGAGGCACAGCAACGCCAACGTTACGTAAATCTTCCCCGTTGTTCAGTTCGTGCATCACATGGTCGTTATAGGTGAAGCTGAGGCGCGACCCGTCAGGGCTGAACACGTGAACATGCGAGCCACCTCGCAAAGCGCCAGGGGTGAACGGCGGCGTAATATCGCAGGCGTCCAGATTCTCCAGATGGCCATGTTGAATAATCACCCCACGGCGATGGTGAAAGTCATACTTCCACTGGCTGTCCGGATGTTCCGGGCCGTGGATGCAAACATAGCGCGGCGGTAAATCGGGGCTGGCAGTGACCACACCGACATGGGCACCGTCTTTGGCCTGATAAAGCACTTCAGTCTGGCCGCTGAGGTTAACCCGCTCAATGGTCAGGCTGCTGAAGGTGGCACCGTTTGGCCGCACGTCATACACCAGCCACTGGCTGTCTGCTGTCCAGATATTGATGTTGGTGAGTTGGTGATTGCGTGGATCAAACGTCAGCTGTGTTTCTGTCATCATGCTTACCCTTAGCCGTCTTAGCCGCTAAGGGTAATGCATTCAGCGGCTTTCGGGTACTGGCGAGACCAGCGGCGAACCGTTAAAAAAGGCGGATACGTTATCCAGCACCAGCTGAGACATCGCTTTGCGCGTGGCCCAGGTGGCGCTGGCCATATGCGGCGTCAGCACCACATTCGGCCTGTTGTGCAAAGCAGTGGGAACCTGCGGCTCTTCGCTGAACACATCCAGCCCTGCACCGCCAAGCGTTCCGGCATCCAGCGCAGCGATAAGTGCCTGCTCATCCACCACGCTGCCGCGTCCGACGTTGATCAGGATCCCTTCGCTTCCCAGCGCATCCATCACCTCGCGGTTAATCAGGTGGCGATTACTGGCGGTTCCAGGCGCGCAAACCACCAAAAAATCACACTCTTTGGCCAGCGCCACCAGATCAGGCTGATAGCGATAAGCGACGTCTTTCACCGGCGAGCGGTTGCAGTAAGCAATCGACATATCAAAAGCCTGTGCGCGTTGCGCCGCGGCCAAGCCAATACGGCCCATTCCTACAATCCCCAACGAAGCACCGGACACTTTTCTGGTCCACGGATAGCTTCCCTGTGACCATTTTCCCTGCTGAATAAACGCCTGCGCCGCCGGGATCTGACGTGATGTTGCCAGCATCAGGCCAATAGCGAGGTCCGCTACGTCTTCAGTCAGCACATCCGGCGTATGGGTCACCCTGACCTGATGCTCAAGCGCTGCCTGCACATCTACACCATCATAGCCCACACCGAATACCGCAATCAGCTTCAGAGCAGGCAAAGAAGCGATCTGGTCGCGGGTCACCACCCCTTCACCATTGGTCAGTACGACGTCAAACTCACCGGCCCTCTGCTGGAAATCGCTGTCACTCAGGGTGCTGTATTCCACGACTTCATAGACTTCCTGCAAGGCGGACAGCAGGGGCGCGGGCAAACCAGCCAGCTTCAACACTTTCTTTTTCATCTCAATTACCTGAATGAGGGTGAGGAACAGATTTCAGCACATCGCGCGAGGGTCGTGAAATGAGAATGCCGATCACCCCTCCCAGAATCAGCGCCACGGCCACAATCAACAGACCGTAATGATAACTGTTGGTCATGTCTTTAATTTTGCCAAGGATTGGCGGTAAACCGAGCCCAACAAAGTTCGCTACGGTGTTGATAAAGGCGATAGAAGCCGCTGCAGCCACACCGGCCAGTTTTTCGGTAGTGACCGCCCAGAAAATCGGCGTCAGGGCAAAGTTAAAGCCAACGGTCAGCACCAACAGAAGGTAAGAGACCACCAGATTGCCGGAATAGATAGCCACAGCCAGCGCCAGTCCGGAGAAAATGAGCGGTAAACCCATATGCCAGGAACGTTCATTGGTCTTGTCGGAATGACGACCGTTCAGATACATAAACAGGCAGGCCAACACGAACGGCACGGCAGAAAGCAGGCTGATAACGAAGTTACTCTGCTCGGCCGCCATGCTTTTGATGATCAGTGGCATAAACAGCGTGATACCGATGGAGCCGAAAGCCTGCAGGAACCAGACAAGGCTCAGCAACAGAACCGTTTTATCTTTCAGCGCACTCAGCCAGGAGTGGTTTTTACCGATCTCCACGCCCGCATTATCCTGCTGCAAACGCTGCTTCAGCCAGGATTTCTGCTCCGGGTTTAACCACGGCGCATGATCAGGCGTATCCGGCAAGCGCCACAACACCAGCACACCCAGCGCCAGAGCCGGAATACCTTCCAGCGCGAACAGCCAGCGCCATCCGGCGATGTCGGCAATGCCGTGCATATTCAGGATCGCACCTGACACCGGCAGCCCAATAATAGACGCGGCAACAGAGCCCATATAGAAGAAGGACATCGCCCTGGCGCGGTTACTTTTTGGGAACCAGCAGGAGATATAGTAAATGATACCAGGCGCAAAACCGGCTTCCGCCATCCCCAGTAAAAAGCGCATCACGTACAGCTGATTGGCGCTGTGTACAAAGGCCATACCGGTACTGACAATGCCCCAGGTAATCATTATGCGGGCGATCCAGCGACGCGCCCCGACTTTCGTCATGATCACATTACTGGGGATCTCAAACAGAATATAAGAGATATAAAACATGCCAACGCCCAGGCCATACATACTGGCAGAGAGCCCCAGATCCGCATTCATTTGCAGCGCAGCAATCGAGATATTGGTCTTGTCCAGATTCGCCACAAAATAGCAGATGACGATAAAGGGAATAATTTTCGCGTTCAGTTGCTTCAGCGTAGAGGTATACAGATCGGTGTTCATAATAACAACCTCGGTAGGCGTTATCGCCGGATTCGGGCAGCATAAGACCGCCCGCAGCGCACGCGGGTATTTTAGGGTGTTTAATTATTATTATTGCTTAAACTCTCACTAACTCACTAACTCACTAACTCACTAACTCACTAACTCACTAATACCTGACACCAAATTCCTTTTTTACTTTTACTTTAGCTTTTACTCTTTTTCCCTTTCCAATAATGTCTCAGGTGCCAATCTCCAAGCCATTGGCGCTGTAGCAAGGCAGCCAGGAAATGGATCCCGATGAGCTTACTTTAGTAAGTGATTCGGGTCCGTTTCTGCAGCTAACGCTGCTACAGCGTCAAGGGAGACGGAGATTGATTTACCATTCGGCTACGGAGCCATCTGCAAACCTCCACAGCGGATTTTTCCAGTTCTCGACATTTTGGCTGCGTTCAATCACCAGCTGTTCGTTAATCTCCACGCCCAGACCTGGTTTAGTCAGCGGCGCAAAATGGCCACCCTTCATATTGAAGTCTTCTTTATTCACCACATAATCCAGCAGCTCTGCGCCTTTATTGTAATGAATGCCCATGCTCTGCTCCTGGAATACCGCATTGCGGGAAACAAAATCCACATGCAGGCAGGAAGCCAGCGCAATCGGCCCTAACGGACAATGAGGTGCCAGTGCCACATCATAGGCTTCTGCCATTGCCGCAATTTTGAAGCACTCGGTAATTCCCCCCGCGTGGGAGAGATCGGGCTGTAGAATGGCCAGACCGCCCGCTTCCAGCACGCGTTTGAATTCGAAGCGGGAATACATTCTTTCCCCAGCCGCAATCGGCAGATGAGTCTGTGCCGCCAGGCGAGGATAATATTCAGCCTGCTCCGCCAGCACCGGCTCTTCAATAAACAGCGGACGGTAAGGCTCCAGCTCTTTGATCAGCACTTTTGCCATCGGTGCGCTAACGCGTCCGTGGAAATCCAGACCAAACTCGATCTCGTTGCCAAAAGCTTCCCTGATCTGGGCCACGGTGTTGACCGCCGCATCCACTTTGCGGGAGCTGTCGATAATGCCCATCTCTTCGCAGCCGTTAAGCTTGAAGGTATCGAAGCCGATTTCGCGAAGTTTCTTAATACCATCAATCACTTCAGCCGGGCGATCGCCGCCAACCCAGCTATAAGCCTTAATGCTGTCACGTACCAGGCCACCGAGCAGTTGCCAGACCGGCACACCAAGGACTTTGCCTTTGATATCCCAAAGCGCCTGGTCTATCCCGGCGATGGCGCTCATCAGGATCGGGCCGCCACGGTAGAATCCCCCGCGATACATCACCTGCCACAGGTCGTTAATGCGCGCCGGATCCTGACCAATCAGATACTCAGAAAGCTCATGCACCGCCGCTTCCACACTTTTGGCCCGGCCTTCAATGACCGGCTCGCCCCAGCCCACCACGCCTTCATCTGTCTCGATTTTCAGGAACATCCAGCGCGGCGGCAGACGATAGGTGGTGATTTTAGTGATTTTCATTGTACGGCTTCCTTATAGGCGGCAACGAAAGCGCGTGCCTGCTCAGCAGTGCGGGTAACAGGTTGTCCGGCGCGATAAAGATCGCTGCCCAGCCCTGCGCCCACGCAACCTGCGGCCAGAAACGCATGAAGATTGTCAGGCGTGACGCCCCCCACGGCAAATACCGGGACATCCGCTGGTAACACCGCTTTTAGCGCCTTGATGTAATCCGGCCCGAAGGCGGAGGAAGGGAAAATTTTCAGCGCCTGCGCACCGGCTTTTAGCGCGGCGAAAGCTTCAGAAGCGGTGGCGCAGCCTGCAGCGACCGTCATCCCTTTCTCTACGGCACGCTTGATCACCGCGACGTCCGTGTTTGGCGTAACCACCAGCTTGCTGTTCATGGCTGCCAGCCGATCAACCTGCTCAGGCTCCAGCACGGTACCCGCACCAATTAGCGCTTTGTGGCCAAAGGTGGTGACCATGCTGGCAATGCTGATCGCCCAGTCTGGTGAATTCAGCGGAATCTCAATGGCATCGAAACCTGCATCAATCAGCGCGGCGACATGCTCCTCAGCTTCTTCCGGGCGAATGCCACGCAGAATAGCGATCAGCGGCAGCTTAGTTGACCAGTTCATCGGCGATACTCCTGATTCCGTGTTGGAAGGCGCTATCGCCCTCCAGCAAATGGGCGGACAGTCCGCTAAAAGTCATCGCCTGCAGATAACGATCGGCCAGTGAACTGCCTGCGATAAGGGTTAACGGGGCACTTTCACCCTGCATAAAGGTCTCTTTCATCAGCGCAACTTCATGGCCAATTAACAGGCCTGAGAGGTAATCGCTGACCGAGTCGCGTGGACGTGCGCCCAGCACATGGGCCGCGCGCACCTCAAATAAGCGGCTGAGAATGCTGCGATCGTTGGCACCGGTTTCCAGCCCCTGGCGGAAGGCTTCGGCATCCGGCTTTTGTTCGGGCAAGCCAGTACCCACCAGGGTGTGATTTAGCAGAACATGGTGCAGTTCTCCGGTCATTACGGTACGAAAATCGACAATCTTGCCGTCTTCTTCTCTCACCCACTTACAGTGCGTGCCGGGCATAACGTAATGGGAAGCCGGTTTTAACTTCGCGGCACCAAGCAGCTGCGTTTCTTCACCGCGCATCACATTGACGTTATCGCGGGTATCCATGCTCAGGCCCGGGACAATCCAGGCGAGGCCGGCCACTTTCGTCAGGCGCGAAGCGATATCATTCAGCGCAACCGGGCAGGCCAGATAAGGTACGCTCAGCCAGCCCGCATTACTCCCCACCATTCCGGCCATCACCACAGGCAACTCTGCAACCGGCCAGCCTTCCGTCACGGTGGCGAAGACTTCTGCAGGCGTTCGGCCATTGAGCCGGGTAATCCCAGACTCCGATCGGCGATCCTCCTGACAACGGCCTTCCCGGTAATACCAGGCACGAAGATTGGTGGAACCCCAGTCAATAGCGATATAGCTGTTCACGTGATGTCCTTTAGACGTCGGGTTGAGCTGGCGATCATCGTCAGTGCCGCCTGCTCGGCTTCATCAGGTTTTTGATGGCGGATTGCCTCAAACAGCGCTTTATGCTCGTGCAGGGTATTGGGCATGTTGCCGCTATCTGGCATGTAAGTGCGTTCAAAAACGGCTAACTGCAGCGAACTGATAGCCACGCTAAGCTGCTGAAGAACCGGGTTATGCACCGATTCCAGCACCGCTTCGTGGTAACGAATATCGGCTTCATTGAACGCCACGCGGTCGCGATGGTGAGTGACCATATCGTTCAGCGCGGCCTCAATTTTGGCTAAGTCGTGGGAGGTGGCGCGTTCCGCCGACCAGCGCGCAATTTGTGGTTCAACCAGATTTCGGACTTCGCTCATTGCGGCGATCAGACGCGGGTCCTGATCGTGTTTCAGTGACCATTGCAGCACATTGCTGTCCAGGAAATTCCACTGGTTGCGCTGGGTCGCAAACGCCCCGCGATACCGTTTCATCTCAATCAGGCGCTTTGCCATTAACGAGCGATACACTTCACGGAGGATATTGCGCGAGGTGCTGAACTGCTCGCAAAGCTCAGCTTCTGCCGGTAATGAGGCTCCGGGCGGATACTTGCCCGAGACAATTTCCTCACCCAGAGTCAGAATGATGCGGTCCGTTTTGCTGAGGTCGTCTTTCATGATGTTCCTGGAAGCGTAGCGAAGGACTTATTGTAGTACCCGCAGACTGGGTTGTACTACAATCCAGATCACAAAACAGACAATCCATCCTGAACAGGTCTCAGAGAGCAGATGAGGAATGACAAAGGGAAGAGGATAGATGGGAGGAAAGTGACGCCCCGGACAGGCCGGGACGCTCAGTCAGGCATTACAGTACGAACTTCTCAATGGCGTACGCCACGCCATCTTCCCTGTTTGTTTTGGTCACAAACTGGGCGATAGCTTTCACGGAGTCAATGCCATTTCCCATCGCTACGCCAGTCCCGGCAAATTCCAGCATCGCCATGTCATTTTCCTGATCGCCAATGGCCATCACTTCATCACGTGACAGGCCCAGACGATCGGCCAGCGCCTTCACGCCAGCGCCCTTATTCACCTCTTTATGCAGAATTTCCAGGTAGTAAGGCGAGCTTTTCATGATGGTTGCGCGCGCACGCGCTTCTTCCGGCAAACGAGCAATGGCCTGGTCCAGCACTTCCGGCGGATCGATCATCATCACTTTCGGGAAGGTCATGCCCGGGTCCATCTCTTCTACCGCACGATAGTGCAGCGGGATCCCCGTCAGGAAGGATTCATGAACGGTGAACGCACTGATGTCTTTATTCGCGGTGAACAGCTGGGATTTGGTCAACGCCTGGAAATGCACGCCGAGTTCACGAGCCAGCTTTTCAAAATAGAGGTAATCATCGTGGGTAAGCGTAGCTTCTGCGACACATTCACCGGTAGCGGCTTCCTGAACCAGTGCGCCGTTGTTGGTTATGCAGTACTGGCCTTCATGCTGGAGATCCAACTCCATCAGATAGCGCTGCACACCGATGAACGGCCGGCCGGTTGCCAGCACAATAGAAACACCTTTCTCGCGGGCAGCCTGTAGCGCCTGTTTTACACCGGGGGTGACTTCATGCTGTGGGTTAAGCAGGGTGCCGTCCATATCAATCGCAATCAATTTTATTGCCATAACGTCCTCGTCAGCTAACGGTTTTCCTCATGCTAGCGCGATTCAGCTCACATTGACCAGCCCGAAAAATCGGCATCTTAATAAAACTTCAGTGAAAACTTAAGACAAAGGTGAATTTAATAGGTGTGTATTTTTTGAACATCTGTGAGATGATAACGCTGCGTGACATTCAAGGAGGAAACAGAATGAATATTGTCATCGTCAGCAAAGATAGCTTTTTTATCTCAGGTGCTATCAGTCTTATTCAGGATGCCTGGCAACCTCACTATAAGGGAAACCCGGTGTTCCTGGTGGCTGAAGCCCATAAAGAGTTACTTACAGCCGATATCATCATCACCGATGAGGTAAAGGCGGATAGCACATCAGGAAACAACCCCCTCACCCAGGCGCTACGGATTTCAGAAGCGTTGTCTAAAGAACGTCGCATGTCAATTTGGCTGGCAGCGCCATGCCATGCAGAGAATCGCTCCTGTCAGCAACACAAGTTCCAGGTGGATAAAAGCAAATCGAAACGGCGACTGGCCGATCTGTTCAGCCGTAAAACCGTGCCGAACTGTGCCTCTATCAACATTTATGATCCCCACCGTTGTGGCACTCACGACCCCATTGTGCTGAGTAAGCAACAAGCCATGGTGGTCAAATACACTCGCCAGGGCCTGTCGTTAACCGACATTTCACGTCTGACTTGCCTGAGTGTGAAGACCATCAGTACGCATAAACGGGCCGTGATGCGCAAACTGGGCATGAAAAATAACAGTGATTTCTACCGTTATGCTTTAGTGGGGGCCAACCCGCCATAGAGACGACAGCCATAAAAAAAGGCAGATCCTGGGATCTGCCTTTATTGTTTCTTCAGCACGCTTTAGATATCGATGTTCGCTGCACGCAACGCATTCTCTTCGATAAACGCACGACGAGGCTCAACCGCATCACCCATCAATGTGGTAAACAGCTGGTCAGCAGCGACCGCATCTTTGATCGTCACACGCAGCATACGACGGCTGTCTGGATCCATGGTGGTTTCCCACAGCTGCTCTGGGTTCATCTCGCCCAGACCTTTGTAACGCTGCACGGTCAGGCCACGGCGCGACTCCTTCACCAGCCACTCCATCGCCTGCTCAAAGCTCTCAATCGGCTGACGGCGCTCACCACGTTCGATGAAGGCGTCTTCTTCGATCAGGCCGCGCAGTTTTTCACCCAGAGCACAGAGCTTACGGTATTCGCCGCCAGAGACGAATTCGCTATCCAGAGGATAATCGGTGTCCACGCCATGGGTACGAATGCGGACAATCGGCTCAAAGATATGCTGCTCCAGATTTTCACGCACCAGACCGCTGTAAGAGCTACCATGCTGCTCTTTCTCATTCAACATGGTCACCAACCCATCGATCCAGCTCTGTACTGAAGCCTGTGCAGACAGGTCGCTCAGCGTGGAGTGGTAGATCAGCGAGTTAAGCAGGGCAACCGGATAACGGCGCTCCATACGTTTGATCATTTTGCGGGTGCTGTTGAATTCTGATACCAGCGTTTCCAGCGGGGCTCCGCCCAGTGCAGGGGCATCTGCGTTGGTATGCAGGGTTGCGCCATCCAGCGCGATAGAGATCTGGTATTGATCCATCGCGTCATCATCCTTGATGTACTGCTCCTGCTTGCCTTTCTTCACTTTGTACAACGGTGGCTGGGCGATATACACATGGCCACGCTCGATGATTTCCGGCATCTGACGGTAGAAGAAGGTCAGCAGCAGCGTACGGATGTGCGATCCATCCACGTCCGCATCGGTCATGATAATGATGCTGTGATAACGCAGTTTGTCCGGGTTGTACTCGTCACGGCCAATGCCGCAGCCCAGCGCAGTGATCAGCGTGGCAACTTCCTGTGAGGCGAGCATCTTATCGAAGCGCGCTTTCTCAACGTTGAGGATTTTCCCCTTCAACGGCAGGATCGCCTGGTTTTTACGGTTACGTCCCTGCTTGGCCGATCCGCCTGCAGAGTCACCCTCCACCAGGTAGATTTCGCACAGCGCCGGGTCACGCTCCTGACAGTCAGCCAGTTTACCTGGCAGACCAGCCAGATCCAGCGCACCTTTACGGCGAGTCATTTCACGCGCACGACGGGCCGCTTCACGGGCACGGGCCGCATCAATAATTTTGCCGACAACGATTTTTGCATCGGTCGGGTTTTCCAGCAGGTATTCCGCCAGCAGTTCGTTCATCTGCTGCTCAACCGCCGTTTTCACCTCAGAAGAGACCAGTTTATCTTTGGTCTGTGAGGAGAATTTAGGGTCCGGCACTTTCACTGAAACGACAGCAATCAGGCCTTCACGGGCATCGTCACCGGTGGCGCTGACTTTCGCTTTCTTGCTGTAGCCTTCTTTGTCCATGTAGGCATTCAGCGTACGCGTCATCGCGGTACGGAAGCCAACGAGGTGTGTACCGCCATCGCGCTGCGGGATGTTGTTGGTAAAGCAGTAGATATTTTCCTGGAAACCGTCGTTCCACTGCAGCGCCACTTCCACGCCAATGCCGTCTTTCTCGGTAGAGAAGTAGAAGACATTCGGGTGAATGGGGGTTTTGTTCTTGTTCAGGTACTCAACGAACGCCTTGATGCCGCCTTCGTAGTGATAGTGATCCTGACGGGCATCACGCTTGTCTTCCAGCTTGATCGACACGCCGGAGTTCAGGAATGACAGTTCACGCA